>JAFVXE010000010.1 GCA_017501255.1 Clostridia bacterium
ACCGCGACGGTAGCGGACGACGTCAAATCCCTTGCCCTTTTGGGCGGCGGGGAGAAGGGCACACGTGCAACGCCCACCAAACAGCAAAACAGCCAATACACGGCGGCGCATTGCGGATTGTGCCCGCCCGCCGAACAAAACGGGCGATAAAAGGGATTTGACCAAAGGGAGCGTGTCGCCGTTTTCTGCCCACTCTTTTTCAAAAGAGTGGGTGCGGGGTGCAGGGGCGCATAGCGCCCTGCCCTGTTCCTCGCAGCGGAACTGCGAGATAACTATCCACCCCCCTGCGGGATGCAGGGGGGCGCAGCGCCCTGCCCTGCCCCTCGCAGCGGCACTGCGAGTCTCCCACCTTACGCCACAATCTGCGTTTCGCTATTGGAAACCAACTGGGCCAGATTATCATCGATCATGTCGCTCACCTGCGTGGTCAGGTCGGAAACCAGCTGCTGGTTGTTCATCAGGCTGGTGCGCAGGGAAGCCTCCACCTCCGCCGCATTCTTCTCGCCGGTGATAATGCTCTCCTTGAGCATCTTCCGTGCCAGCTTGGGAATGGACAGGTTCATCACCACCTCCTCCACCCTCTCCCTCCCCAGGAAGAACAGGCAGGCGCCCACCACCAGGCCCATGATGATGCCAACGGGGCCGGTTGCCAGCAGGGCCAGCCCTGCGCCGCCGCTGATCACCGCCAGCACCACGCTGGTAATGATGCCCACGATATTGGTGATGTATTTGGCAATGCGTTCTGCCGGGCTGGTGCCTGCGCTGGCGTCGCTCTGCACATCCACGCCGCCGGCGCTGAGCTTGTTCAGGTTCACCTTATGGGCCAGCGCAATCTCATCCAGATCCTTCTGCACATCCTCCATCAGCGCCTTGGTCCAGGGCGTGCTGGCCTCGGTGATCACCTGCCTGCCCTCCTCGGACGCAAAGAAACGGCTGGTATTGTCGGTAATGCAGTCCTTCAGGTCATCCAGCGTATCCCATACATCGCTGCGCTTCCATTCCTGCAGGGCAGGCACGGCGCACCGATCAATCATGGCCTCGGTCAGCTTCTGGCTCAGGGCGTCAATCAGATCCGGCACGCCGTCCTTCACCTTGGTTTCCACCTTGTCGCTGGCCACGTACGTCTTGATCTCTTCCAGCATCAGCGCAGCCTTTTCATCCACATTGCCCGCATAGGCAAGGCCGCGGGAAATATCGTACTCCGGCTCCTTGCTGATGCTCACCTTGGAGTTTTTGAACTCCGCCTTGCACAGATCCTGGAAGAACTTCATCCGGGAAGGGCCGCCGGTGAGAATGACCACCCGGGGTTCCCGATCCTTCACCTTCTGGTGCACGGTTTTGAGCATATTTTTCAGCTTGCTCTCAAAGGACTGCTTGTCCAGCAGGGGATGGGGCTCGGAGATCACATAGGTTTCCACAATCTCCGGGGACAGCATCAGCGGCACTTTCAAAGCCTTGCCGTCGCCGAAGATCTTCACCACATCCTCCAGGGTCTCGTTGGCGTCGAAGTAGTAGTCCTCGTTGGTGAAGTACTGCTCCTTCAGTTCACGGGCCTTGAACATCACCCGGCTGAACCAGCCCGGATGATCCTGCAGGAATTGCTGCGCTTCCCCGCTCTTGCCGCCCAGCTGCTTCAGGCCATACTGAAGGATCATCTCATCCATCAGGCCGCCGCCCAGCTTCACATCGCCCACCACTTCCACGTTGTGCTCCTGACCATCGCATACATAGGCCAGATCCAGCGTGGAGGAACCGATGTCAATCACCAGCACGGACTTCTGGATCAGCTTCGTTTCCACAGAATCCTTGTTGCAGCGCAGAGCGTTTTCAAAGGCTGCCCGGCTTTCGGAGGCAATGCGCACATTCTTCATGCCCGCCTGTTCCATCAGCCCACGATAGCGGCTGCGATCCTCCAGCGTCCATCCGGCGGGACAGCCCACTACAAAGCAGCTCTTTTCCTTGTCATCCACCAGGTCTTTCAGCTGCTGGTTCTGGCGCAGCACCTCCAATACGCCCTTCACAAAGCGCACGATGGTTTCGTTCACTTCCGGTTTGTTCTCCAGAAAATGCCGCTTGAAACACACCCGCAGGTCCTCCACTTTGGCATTGCCCACCGCATGGGTACCAATGACCGTTTCCCCATCCAGCAGACCCACCGCCGTGGGAAAGCTCATGCTGCCATTCACCGCCACCGGCATGGGCTGATGCACGCTGAGATCTCTGCTCCAGCTGATACAGCTTTCGCCGTCGCCAAGGTCAAAGCCGAAATAAATCATAGGTAATTCTCCTTATTTCTTCTCGTTCAAATACAGGCCCTTTTTCACGATGATGCCGTCTTCCCGGCTGCGGATGGCGGGGGTGCGCTCCTGGGAGGGATAATCCACATCCATCACATCAAACAAAGCGGCGTTTTCTGCCGAATAGTTGACCACATCCAGCCCGGAGCGGTACAGGCAGGCCTTCATCACGGACAGCGGATAGGAAAGATCATCGTTGTCCGGCGCATCCACCCTGGCCTCATACAAAGCCAGGTATGCCTTCACCAGATCATCAATGGTGCCCTTCTGCTCCTTCACATTGACGGTGGCAAACTGGCTCATGATGCTGTCCACATCAATGGCGATATTGTTGCGCAGATCCCTCAGGAACCCGGCCAACTCCTCATCGTCCACATAGGGCTTGGCGAAGATATCCTCATCCTTCTGCTCCTTGGGCTTAACCAGAAGCAGCAGCACGGCACGCACCAGCATCAAAACGCACATCACCGCCGTGGGGATGTTCAGCTTGAACAGCGCCAGCACCAGAACGATCACCGGCAGCACCAGATTGCCCGCCGGATGCAGCAGAATTTGCAGCCATTTTTCCTGAGTGGCCAGTTCCAGCTTCTGCTTCTGTTCCGGATCGTCGGATTTGATCAGGTTCAGGCATTCCATGCTTTTTTTCTGCCGGGCAAAAAAGGTGGTGATCAGCCGCTTGCGGGCCATATCGGTTTCCACGCTCAGCTGCTTTTCCATCTCCTCATCCAGCCATTTGGCAGCCGCCTGACTGCCCAGGGTGGGTTCCAGCTTCTTCATAGTACAAAATCACTCCTTTTCGGGATTTTTTCGGTTGTCATCGACAAAACTTGCTTTTGCATCATTATAGAACGCTCAAACCTTACTGTCAACGAATTTTTCTGCCCTTCCCGCTCTCCTTTTTATCGTCTCACGAAATATTTTTATCGTTTTACGATAAAAAGTTATTGACAAGCATTATCATCCGTGGTATCATTCCAACTGTCGAAGCGCAAGACACCTCTGCCGGGGTTGGCCTCCCGGTGGAACAGCCAATGCAATCCCCCCGGCGGCACAGACCGCCGTGGTTCACTCATCCATCATCAACCATAACGGAGGAATCATCCTATGAATACACCCAAGATCAACAAATCCAAACTGCTCCATACCGGCAAAGTCGCTTCCAAGGCAATCGAAATTCTCTGCTGGGCAGGGGTCGCCCTTATGCTGATGGCTGCCATCGCCGCCATGATAGACACCTCCTGGGCTACCCTGAACCTGATGCCCGACAGCGGTATCTCCATGAACGGCATCACCATGGAACTGAATCAGGGCAGCGATCAGATTACCCTTTCCGCCATTGTGGCGATGCTGCTGGGCTGCGG
Organism: Clostridia bacterium; assembly: GCA_017501255.1. Lineage (GTDB taxonomy): Bacteria > Bacillota > Clostridia > Christensenellales > Aristaeellaceae > Limiplasma. The sequence continues at coordinate 3,659 of JAFVXE010000010.1, forward strand.
CTTCTGCCTTGCGCTTACCGCGCTGGTCTTCCGCAATCTGCACGCCGTACTGAAGGCTTCCCAAAGCGGCTCCCCCTTCCAGCCGGAAAACGTGAAGCGCATTGAAACCATCGGCTGGCTGAGCATCGCCAGCCCCGTGGCTGCGCTTGTGGTCACGGTTCTGTGCAAGCTGCTGGGCGGCCCCGATGAAATGGAATTCTCCCTGAACCTGTCGGGCATCTTCATGGGCATTCTGGTGCTGATCCTGAGCCAGTTCTTCGCCCACGGGGTGGAGCTGGAGCAGGATGTGGATGGTTTGGTGTAAGGAGGCAAAGCGATGGGCAAGATCATTCTGCATCTGGATCGGGTCATGGTGGAGCGCAAAATGAGCCTGAACGAACTGTCGGAGAAGGTGGGCGTTTCCAATGTGAACCTGTCCAAGCTGAAAAACAACAAGGTAACCGCCATTCGTTTTTCCACGCTGGAAGCCATCTGCGCCGCACTGCAATGCCAGCCCGGCGACCTGATGGAATATGCGGAGGAATAAAGCAGAAAACAGCCGAACAACCCGCAATGAAGGAAAAGAGGCAGTTGCACATCCCGTGTTGCAACTGCCTCTCAGATCGTCCCGCCCTTTACTAAGAAGGGCGGGACAGCCGTGGCTCAGATAAGCCCCGTCACAGCCAGCACGGCCGTACCGGGCATTACCATCCATGCGCCGGTGGTGGGATCCTGCTGCACGGTGGCGGCAGGCACGGTGATCACACCGGGCACGGTGGCAAACTGACCAGTGGTGGCGTTGTAGGTGTAATCCACGCCTTCGGTCAGGGGTGCGCCGTTCAGGGTGACGGACTGAATCGCCAGCACCGGGTCAAAGGTGTCGGTGACCACCAGGTTATCGGTGGCAGCAGCCGGGGTGGCGGCGCTGTTCTGAATGGTGAAGGTGTAGGTGAGAGGCTCATTCTCCACCACATTGACCGGGTTCAGGGCCTTGATGATGCTCAGGGCAGGATCATCATCGGCGGGAACGGCAGCGCTGGCAGTGATGGGCGTAGCCAGGCCGCCACCGGAGATGGTGGCGGTATTGTCGATTTCACCGTCTGCGCTCAGGGGCGCATACTGGTTGACCCGGGCGGAGTAGACCAGCACCGCATCCCCATCGGCAGGCACGTTGATGCCGGTGATGGTCAGGGGCTGGGTGTCCGTCACGGTGGGAGTGGGCTGCAAAACGCCGTTCACAAACAGCCGCACGGAACCCGCCACATAGTCAAGGGGCGTCAGCTGACCGGCGCCGAAGGGGTATGCGCCCAGATCATCAGTCACCGTGAGGCCCGTATAGGGGCTGGAACCGGCGTTGACGATGCTGACCGCATAGGTGACCGTATCGCCGGGGCGGTAGGACTGGCTGGCAGCAGTCTTGGCAGCGGAGAGCACTTCCACCAGCTCGCCGGAGACGATATTGCTCACGGCAGTCTGGTTGTTGTAGGTGAGGGTGGCTTGGTTATAGAAAGCAGGCATACTGTTTTCCTCCTCAGATGGAATTGGGAGTGAAAAAAAGCTCCCAATCACAGGGTATGCCCGGGGGTGAAAAAGCGTGCAGCGCATCATAGCCCCCCGTTCCTGCACCCATCCGTTGTGCCCATTCTATCGGCGCAAGGGACTATGTATGAAAAACCTCCGAAGCTGCAATGGTTCAAACACCAACAACTCCGGAGGTTTTTCGTATTCTTTGAACATATTCCCAAAAAATCATATCCCCCCTTGCGCCCATGAAATGGGCGCAATATGTGGGGTGCAGGGGCCTCACGGCCCCTGCCGGGGATCCAAGGGGCAGCGCCCCTTGG
>JAFVXE010000011.1 GCA_017501255.1 Clostridia bacterium
GCGGGAGCGCTTTGCGCTGTCCTCACGCCTCGGTTCGCTTTGCTCACCCTTCCGGTGGTTTCGGAACCCTTGCGCAGCAAGGGATTCCTATCGCCGTTTGCCGCCCGGCGAGCCGTAGGCTCGTAGGCAAACGGTGCAAACTTCGTCGAAAAAGTCGCCGAAGGCGAGTTTTTTGACGACCTGAGACGAGCGTGTAGCCCGTCTTTCCTTCTTTACACAAAAGGATTATAGAAGCGATTGCCATCCCAGAAGGTGATGATGATGCTGGCAGCCAGCAGTGCAACACCGATGAGTAGCGCAATCAGATCATTGCGGCCAAAGGGACGCTTCACATACCATGTACGCTTTTTGGGATCTTTGCCAAAGCAACGCAGGGACATTGCATTGGAGATCACATCGATCCGCTGCAAGCTGGACAGAATCAGCGGCAGAAGAATATTTACAGAGTTTTTCAACCGGGTGAACAGCTTTTCCTTTTTACCAAGTTCGATACCCCTTGCCTGCTGAGCCTGACTGATGTTGTGGAAATCCCGCTGGATATCCGGGATATAGCGCAGTGCAATGGATACTGCATAACCGATCTTGTAGCTGACGCCAATGGAATGCAGGCTGGCTGCAAATTCGCTGGGATTGGTGGCAGCGATGAAGAGAATGGCGATGGGCAAAGTCACAAAGTATTTCAGGGAGATATTCAGCATATAGAACAGCTGCTCAGCGGTCACATCATACCGCCAGAACAGATGAAACAACACATGACGGGTGCCGTAAATCTCCGTGCCCTGATCTGGATTGAACAGGAAAATAAAGAAGTTGTTCAGGAACAGGAAAACCGCCATAAACACCAGAATAAAGCTGACTTCCCGCACCTTGATCTTACTGATTTTGAATACCACCAGACTGAAAGCCATCAGTCCCAGCAGCACCCAGGTATCATAGGTGACCATACCGGCAAAGCTGAAAAGCAGGAAAAACGCCAGTTTGGTGGTGCCCGTCAGCTCATGCACAACGCTTTTGCGGGGCAGATAATTAAGTACCGTCTGAGCTGCCATGGCTGCGCACCTCCCTGTCATGAAGAATGAACCGGTCTACAAAGTTTTCCGGCGGTGCGATCCCGCACTTTTCCGCAAGGGTGAACAGACTGGTTTCCTTCAAGGCTGCCTGATCAATCAAATCGGGATTGCACAGTACCTCTGCCGGGGTACTGTCCGCGATCAGCGTGCCTGTATTAAACACCAGCGCACGGGTGGTGTATTCCAGCATCAGATGCATATCGTGGGTAATCATGCACACGGTCACGCCCCTGTCGTTCAGGCTGCGCAAGAATTCCATGATCTCTGTATAGTGCCGAAAATCCTGACCAGCAGTGGGTTCATCCAGAATGATCAACTCCGGCCCCATCACAAGCACACTGGCGATGGTCACACGCTTTTTCTGCCCAAAGGACAGCGCAGAGATGGGCCAGTTGCGGAAGGGATACAAGCCGCAGATCTTCAGCGTTTCTTCCACCCGGCTGCGGATATCCTCCTGACTGAGGCCGCTGTTTTTCAGCCCCAATGCCACTTCATCGAAGATCATGGTCTTGGAGATCATCTGATTGGGATTCTGCATCACATAGCCAATGCGCTGGGCTCGTTCACGAATGCTGTCGTTGCTCATATCCCGGCCATCCAGATACATACAGCCGCTATCCGGTGTTTCAAAGCCGCAGATCAGCTTGGAAAGAGTGGATTTGCCCGCACCGTTGCGGCCCACAATGCTCAACATTTCGCCCTTGCGAATCGTAAAACTCACATTGGCAAGAGTCTGCCTGTCCTTGGTATAGCCAAAAGCCAGATCTTTCACTTCCAACAGAACGGGCTGTTTTTCAGTTTCAGGAGCTGCCTGTACGTTGTAATACCACTTGCGCACCAATTCCTGATCACTTTCGCCAAGCACCAGCGTATCCACATGGGCGGGCTTCTTCTCCGGGGTGATCTCAACACCCGCATAGCGAAGCGCCGTTACATACAGCGGTTCACGGATACCGTGTTCCGCCAGTAGATTGCCGCTGAGCAGTTCATCCGGGCGCAGATCCGCCTGAATCCTGCCCTGATTGACCAGAATGATCCGATCCACGCTGCGCCAGAGCACATCCTCCAGACGATGCTCAATGATGACCACTGTGGTATCGCTCTTTTTCTGAATTTCATCAATCAGTTCAATGGCCTGCTTGCCGGTGGCAGGATCCAGATTGGCCAAAGGTTCGTCGAATAGGAGAACCTTCACCCGATTGACCATAACGCCCGCCAGCGAAACACGCTGTTTCTGCCCGCCGGACAGTTCGTGGGGCGCATATTCCAGATGATCATCCACATTCACCAGCCCGGCAGCGTTATGGGTCAGGCGGTGCATCTCCTGCTGTTCAACGCAGTCATTTTCCAGTGCAAAAGCGATATCCTCCGCCACCGTTAACCCAATAAACTGTCCATCCGGATCCTGCAAAACCGTACCCACGTGCTGGGACAGCTCAAAAATGCCGGAATTGGGCGCATCGATCCCATCCACCAGCAGCTTGCCCTGATGCTCGCCGGTATAGCTATGCGGAATCAGACCGTTGATGCAGTTGCCCAGCGTGCTTTTGCCGCTGCCGGACGGGCCAACGATCAGAACCCGCTCACCGGGATAGATATCCAGATTGATGTCATACAGCGTAGGACGCTTCTGCGCCCGATACTGGAAGGTGAAATTCTTGAAGGAAATAATCGGCTCAGCCATATCAGTACCCCTTACCTGTGCATGAAAAAGGGACAGGGACTGAATCCCCGCCCCTATGTTCTGACAGCATCAGAATTATTCAGCGTCCAGAGAACCCTTCTTGGCGATGGTCTTGGTGTAAGCCAGAGCCAGCAGAGTGCCCACGACCACAGCGGTCACGGAGTTGGACAGAGCAGCCATGCCGCCCTGAGCGAACACCTTGTTCACGGGCTCAGCATAGATGAGGATGTCCAGCACGGGAGCAACCACCAGCCAGGCCAGCACGTTGGCGACGATGTTGGCAATGATGAAGGTAACGATTTCCTTCTTGCCGAATTCGCCTTCGGTGATCTTGCAGTTCTTGGCAATCAGGCCAACCACAACGCCAACCACGGCAGAAGCGATGACCCAGCTCCACCAGGGAGCGCCGCCCCAGCTCAGGTCGATCAGGGTGTGACCGATGAAGCCGATCAAACCGCCGGCGATGGGGCCGAACATGGCAGCCAGCAGACCCAGCACGGCGTACTGCAGGCAGATGTTGGTGTTAGGAATGCCGCTGGGGATGAACACAAAGCGGCCCAGTACGAAGAACAGAGCAGCGCCGATACCGATGGCGACAACCGTCTTGATGGAAAACTTCTTCATGGGTATATCTCTCCTTTTTGTTTATCCATAAGGGCTTAGCCCGTATGAGATGCCACTTGGCCACGCAGGAACCCACTGCCCAAGCAGATCATCAGGCGGGCATTTCCCCGCTTGACGTTTCCTGTCGAAAGGCAACATAAGTATATGTTTCCAACTGCGGATTGTCAAGCCATCCAGCGGCGGATTAGCGAAGATTAAGGATTGTGTAACGTTTGACGATCCTTCTTCACGAATGCAACCAAACAGCAGCAGTGCAGCCCCAAACAAGCTGCACTGCCGCCAAACACGATTATCAAATGGTTTTTGCCAAGTGTTCTTTCAAAAGAAGAATCGCCTTCTCATATCCCTGAAAGCCCAGTCCCTTGATCTGTTCCAGACAGGCCATGGCCGGATAGCTTATCTGCCGGAAATCTTCCCGCTGGCTTACATCGCTGAGATGTACTTCCACTGTCGGCAGCGCCACTGCCTTGAGCGCATCCAGAATGGCGACGCTGGTGTGGGTATAGGCAGCTGGATTGATCACAATACCGTCAGCATTTCCATAGGCGCTCTGAATCGTATCCACCAGCACCCCCTCATGGTTGGACTGGAACACTTCCACTTCAATATCTTCCCGCTCACATACATTTCGAACGAATTTCTCCAGATCCGAATAAGTCTGCGCACCGTAAATATCCGGTTCCCGGATGCCCAGCATATTCAGATTGGGGCCGTTAAGCACGAAGAGCTTCATCAAATCCCTCCCAGATGGCTTTAGCGCATTGCGCCGGAGTGGTTTCATTGGGGTAAGCGGCATCCGCACAATCCGCATAAAGCGGTGCACGTTCCTGATATAGTTTCTCCACTGCATCCAGCCCACCGGCAGACAGGGGTCTGCCACCGGTTGCCAGCGAGCTGACAGGACGGGTGATCTGCGCCACATAACCGTTCATGCGCAGGGCTGCCCGGTTTTCCGCATCCTTGACAGCGCCTCCGCCGGTGATGAGAATCCTGCCGCCAACGAGAGCCTCCCGTTGGATGACAGCTTTTTCCCGGGCACGGAAACCGGTTTCTCCTTCTTTTTCGAAAATCTCCGGGATGGTCATACCTGCTTCGGCGGCGATGATGGCATCGGTATCCACCGCTTTTCTGCCGCTGATGGCTGCCAGTTCCTGCCCAATGGTGCTCTTGCCGCAGCCCGGCATACCGATGAGCACCAGGTTCATAGACTGGGCCCGCAGTTGTTTTTCAGCCGCCTGGGCCCGCAGAGGATCCACCGGGTTTCCCGTGAAGAGTTCACAGGCCCGCACCGCCTGATACACCAGCATCTTCAAGCCGCTGACAGCAGGGATGCCCAGTTTCTGCGTCTGCTGAAGCAGTTGGGTACGCAGCGGGTTATAGATCACATCCAGCACGCCCTTCAGGTTGGGCAGCATCGTCAGATCCACCGGAGAAGCGTGTACATTGGGATACATACCCACCGGGGTGGTATTGATCAGGTACTCTGCATCGGTATGCTTGGGCAAATCCGCATAGGTGGTATTACCGCTTCGGGAGATGACCACCGGCGTGCCGCCCGCCTGACGCACCACATCGCAGGCTGTCAGGGAAGTACCGCCGCTGCCCAATACCAGGGCCTTTTTGCCGAAGAAATCTGCGCCGATGCTCTCTGCCATCCGTGCAAAACCGTAAGCATCGGTATTGTCGCCCAACAGGCTGCCATCGGGACGCCTGATAATGGTATTCACGCTGCCGATCCGGCTTGCCGTTTCACCAATCTCCGCCAGGTAGGGAATCACTGTTTTCTTATAGGGAATGGTCACGTTGATGCCGCAGAAATCACGCTTCTGCATAAAGGCATCCACATCCTCCGGCGGTATGGGACAAAGCCGGTAGTCATAATCCGCCAGAAGGCCATGCAGAATGGCGGAATAACTGTGCCCCAATTTTTCGCCAATGAGACCGTATTCCATCCTTCCACCTCATATTTCGCTGTAGCTGCCCAGATAGGTGAACACCTCGGGGCCTGCATCCAGTTCGCTGAGCAGCTGCAAAGCCGCTTCATCATAAACGGAGGCATCCAGATCAAAATAGAACATGAACTCAAAGTCCGTACCGGCGATGGGGCGGCTTTCCAGCTTGGTCAGGTTGAGACCCAGGGCTGCAAACTTGGCAATCATGCTATAAAGCGCACCGGGCTTGTGCTGCACGTTGAGCATCAGGCTCATCTTGTTGGCGCCGGGATAGATCTCCAGATTCTTGGCCACACAGATGAAGCGGGTGAAGTTGCTGTCGCTGTTGGAAACCTCTGTTTTCAGAATGCCAAGGCCATACAGCGCCGCACAGGCAGGGGACGAAATGGCGGCGATGTCCGTGCGGTCGGAGGCAGCTACCATCTGAGCTGCGGCAGCTGTGTTTTCGCAGATGGTCACTTTCACATTGGGCAGGGTTTTCAGGAAATCGCTGCACTGCCCAACCGCCTGTTCATGGCTGACCACTTCCCGGATATCGCTCATCTTCACACCGGGCTTTGCCAGCAAACGATGGTCGATCTTCAAACGGACGCTGCGCACAATGGAGAAGCGGTGTTTGCGCATCAGGTCGTATACTTCGGTAACGGAACCATAGGAGCTGTTCTCGATGGGCAGAATGCCATACTGGCACAAACCGCTCTCCACCGCCTGCAAAACGCCCTCGAACCGCTTGAAATACATAATGTTGGGCATGGCAAACAGCTTGTCGCAGGCCTGTTGACTGTATGCGCCTTCCACACCCTGACAGGCCACCACTGCCTGCTTGGGAAATACCTTGGGGGTATTCTCTACCGCTCTGGCAATGTGATTGCTCAGATCGGTACGCTCGGTCAGATAGCGTTGCTGATAGCTGCGGCTGATATCGAAAATGGTGTTATAGAGCAGCTTCACATACATGGCCATGCTCTCATCCACACAACCGATCTGGCGGTTGATCACTTCCCGCTCCCGGGCAGGATCCAACACTGGCTTGTTGTTTTCCTTCTTATATTTGGCAATCTCCAGCGCCACCTTCATGCGCTCATCAAAACTTTTTACCAGTTGGCTGTCGATCTCGTTAATCTGCTGGCGGAGTTCCTCAATGGTCATGGTTTTCTCTCCTTTGTTGCTTCTTATTTGCAATCTTCTTATCCAACGGCAAGGGCGATCAGGTTTTCCAGTTGGCTGACCTCCACCGGATGCAGCTGGCAATGCCCAATCCCTGTGGGCAGCACCAGTGTTAATGTGCCACCGGTGCGTTTCTTGTCGGACAAAGCAGCATCGGTGAGCTGGGCTGCGGTGTAAATGGTGTTTGTTGGCAGGTGGTTGCGCTCCAACGTGGCAACGAGCCGGGTGACGGTTTGTTCATCGCACAGTCCCAGTTGATGGGCCAGCTTGGCTGCCAGCGCCATGCCGATGGCGACAGCATGACCGTGTGTGACCTGATACTTGCTGTTCTTTTCGATGGCATGGCCTAAGGTGTGGCCCAGATTCAGCAGCTGACGGCAACCTGTATCCCGCTCGTCAGCTTCCACCACGGCAGCCTTGGCAGTGATACAGCGCCGGATCAGTTCCTCAGTGTGGGCTGTCCAGTCGCCATGCTCAAACCAGTCAAGCACCTCATTCTCGCCCAGCATACCATACTTGATACTTTCGCTGACGCCATCCGCAAGGGTTTCCGGGGGCAAAGTCGCCAGCACATCCGGGTCGCACAGCACCATGCGTGGTTGATAAAATGCGCCCAGCTGGTTCTTGCCGGAAGCCAGATTCACGCCGGTCTTGCCGCCCACGCTGCTATCCACCATGGCAAGCAAGGTGGTGGGCACCTGAATAAACTTGACCCCCCGCAGGTAACAAGCGGCTGCAAAGCCTGCCATATCACCGGGAATGCCGCCCCCCAGCGCCACCACGCAATCGGAGCGGGTCAGCTGCTGCTGGGCCATAAATTCCAGCATCCCCTGCCAATCAGCGAGGGCTTTGTGTTCCTCACCGGGATCAATGGCATAGCGGATTACTGCAAACCCGCTGTTTTGCAGGGAAGCTGCCACCCGGTCGCCATAGAGGGCGTTCACCGTTTCGTCGGTAAGAATCGCCGCTTTGCAGGTTTTGCCCAACAGCGCCAACAGTTCCTCGCCCACACGATCGATCAATCCCCGCTGGATGCGTACCTGATAGGGCGTACCTGTTTTCACTTCCACAATTCTCACGGCGCATCCCCCTTATGATCGGCAATTTCCTTGCGTTCCCGGCCTTCCCGGAGCAGGCTGCGCAGGGCCTCGGTTTCGCCGCCGGTCAACGCATCCCGGTATTGACACAGATGGTCGATCAATTGATTCAGCTCGCACAGCAGCGGTTCCCGGTTCAGTTCAAACAGTTCCGTCCACATATTCTCATCCAGACGGGCCACACGGGTCATATCCTTGAAGCTGCCCGCAGAAAAGCCATGATGTTCCATGGCAAAAGGACTGCGGATATAGGCGCTGGAGGTGACATGAGCCAGCTGGGAGGTATAAGCAATCACCTTGTCGTGATTCTCCGGCGTGGTGATGACCACCCGGGCAAAACCCAGTTCCCGCCAGAAATGTTTCAGGCTATCCAGCGTCTGGATATCCGTGCCCCGGGGCGGGGTCAGGATCATGGAGGCATTCTGGAACAACCCGGCATTGGCATGATCAAAACCGGAGTATTCCATGCCCGCCATGGGGTGGCCGCCCACAAACAGGAAGCCATTCTCCTGCGCCACTTGCCACAGGGGCTCGCACACTGCCGCCTTCACGCCGCACACATCCATCACCAGCGCACCCTTCCTGATGAGGGCTGCATGGCTGGTCACATAGTCCACAGCCGCCTTGGGCCAGGTGGCAACAATGACCATATCGCAGATGCTGAGCCGTTCGTCGGTGAGGTCGCCGTCGATGGCATCCAGCAGACGGGCTTTATACATGGTCTGCTCGTTGGTATCCCAGCCCAGCACCGTATGCTGCGGTGTGAACTTTTTCAGGCTCTTGGCAATGGAACCGCCGATGAGGCCCAGACCGATGATTGCAATATTCATGGATCAGACCCCCTTGCCTGCCTTGTAGGCATGAGGCAGAATGGCATTGACGGACTGCATCACATCCGCAAAGGCTTCGGGGGTAAGGCTCTGGGCGCCGTCACACAGGGCGTGCTTGGGATCGTTATGCACTTCGATCATCAGGCCGTCTGCCCCAACAGCGGCAGCCGCCAGCGCCATGGGCTTGACCATCCAGGAAATGCCGGTGGCGTGGCTGGGGTCAATGACTACAGGCAGATGGCTCAGCTTTTTCAGCATGGGCACAGCGGACAGATCCAGCGTGTTGCGGGTAGCCGTTTCAAACGTACGGATGCCACGCTCGCAGAGGATAACCTTTTCATTGCCGCCCGCCATGATGTATTCAGCGCTCATAAGCAGCTCCTGCAAGGTGCTGGCAAGACCTCTCTTGAGCAGAATGGGCTTGCCGGTGCGACCCAGTTCCTTGAGCAGTTCAAAATTTTGCATATTCCGAGCGCCCACCTGAATCACATCCACCTCGTCAAAGAGGTTCAACTGGCTCAAATCCATAATCTCGGTAACCACCGGCAGCCCGGTTAGTTTCTTGGCCTTGAGCAGCAGATTCAGGCCTTCTCCCCGCAATCCCTGAAACGCATAGGGAGAGGTACGGGGTTTGAAAGCGCCACCGCGGAGCATGGTAGCGCCAGCGTCCTTAACCGCCTGCGCCACCTGACAAATCTGCTCTTCACTCTCAATGGAGCAGGGACCGGCAATCACGCTGAAGATATCGCCGCCGATGGTGGTATTGCTCACTGAAATGACGGTATCATCCTCGTGGAATTTGCGGTTGGCGTTCTTGTAGGGTTCCTGAACACGCTTCACATCTTCCACAATATCCAGTGCCCGCAGAAGATCGATATCCAGATGGGAGGTATCGCCTACCAGACCAAGGATGGTGTGCATCTCGCCAGTGGAGGTATGAATGGTGATATTCTGGCTTTCCAGCCAGGCCATCAGGTTACCAAGCTGTTTTTCTTCCGGGTTCTGTTTCAGAATGACGATCATTGGGGGTTCCTCCTTCTGTTTTGAGAAAATGCCGGGGATCGCTGTCGTGTGGTGGAAAGAGCAGCCGCAGAAGAGTTTTCACAATGAAAAATCCCCCGCGGCATTGAGCCGCAGGGGAATCTTTACAAGCATTCCATCTCAGGCAGCACAACGCAAAAGAGCCTTGCCGGTAAAAGCAAAGCTAAAGTAAAAGTAATAGAAGGCAGGAACGATTACATTTTTCAGCATCATGGTTCCAAACCTCTTTTCCTTGCGTTGTTGTAGTGAATAATAGCACCGTTTATTTCGTTTGTCAATCTTGGATACAGGATTTGAGTTGTTCTTCCATTGTTTTGCCAGAACGGTTTCCCTTGCGACCAACATCCACCAACGCAACGCACACATCGTTCACATTGGTGCCGGTAGGGCCTGTTATCAGCAGACCATCTGCAGCTTTCAGGGCGTGATAGGCATCATGGATACGGAGGGATTCCTGTGCCGTGCTCTCATCTGACGCCGCTATTCTGCGGACGGTATCACCATCCACCATCCCACCTGCAGCATCGGTTGGGCCATCGGTGCCGTCAGTGCCCAATGAGAAGAAACAGACGCCGGGTACGCCCTGCAATACAAGCGATGCAGCCAGCGCCATTTCCTGATTTCTGCCGCCAAGGCCGTGATGCCTGCCAAGGTTTACCACGGTTTCACCGCCTGCAACAAGTGCAAGTTTACGCCCTTGCCGGGATGCTTTCCGTGCCAGATATCCGAAAAAGCGACCCGCCTCCCGGGCCTGACAGGTGAGATGTGGCTGAAAAAGCAGCACCTGATAGCCATATTGTGCGCAGGCGCTGGCAGCCGCCGCCAGTGCGAAAGTCATGCCGCCAATGATCTGTATGGAGGCGTTGGGCAGTTCTTTGGGTGTTTCACTATCAAGAAGTCGCTGGGCTTGGGGCGAAAGGTTCAGAGCATAGTGCGTAACGATCCGCTTCGCCTCTGCACAGGTGGTGGGATCCGGGCAAGCAGGGCCGGAGGCGATCTGATCCGGCGCATTGCTGAGCACATCGCTCAGGGCAATGGTGATCACCTGCGCCGGGGCGCACAGTTGGGCGAATCGCCCGCCTTTCACTGCGGACAGCCGCTTGCGGATGGTGTTGATCTCTCCGATATCTGCACCGCTGGAAAGGAGTTGCTGATTGATATCTTCCATCTCATCCGCTGACAGAAGCGGCTTTTCAAACAGTGCCGAACCGCCGCCGGACAGGAGAAGCACCACTCTGTCGTTCGCCGTCAGGTTCTGCACCATCGCAATGGCTTCCTCTGCTGCCCGGTAGCTGTTGGCATCGGAGATGGGGTGACCCGCTTCCCGGATGTGAAGGATAGTGCGAATGGATTCCGGCAAGGCAGACAGTTGCTTTTCGTTGGCGTGGCCATACTTGGTGACAATCATGGCACGGTGGGCTGTGAAGCCCGGAGTTGTCAGCGCAGCCAATGCCATGGCAAAAGCTGCCTTGCCCACTGCCAGCAGGATGGTGCGTCCCTCGCAGGGCGGCAATTCCGCAACCGCTTTTGCAACAAGCAGCTCCGGGTTTGAGGCTTCCAGAACGGCCTGTATGATTCCTTCTGCTTCCTTGCGCTGGTTCATGGGTTCACATCCCTTCATGCAAAACAGCGGACGGGATGGGCCGTCCGCCGCCGAATGATTATTCTTCTGCCAGCATTCCCTTGACCTTCAAACCGGCTGCCTTAACGGCATTCTTCCGCTCACCGGCTGCGATCAGTTCCTCCATGCTGTCCCGAAGCGACAGTCCCCGGACAAGCCCATCGAAAATCCGGGCTTCCAGTGACAATTCGCTCTTGGGCTGCTCCTGTGCAGGAATCTCGCTTTCGTCCCAGCGCAGGGCGATGCAGTATTCGCCCTTATCGGCTTTGGGTTTGTTCTGAAGGGAGGCCAGCACATCCACAGCCATCCCACGTGTGGTCTGCTCGAATTTCTTGGTCAGGTCGCAGCTGGCGCTGACAAAAGTACCCGGCAGGGTTTCTGCCAGTACGGTCATCAGGTCGATGATCCGGTGAGGCGATTCGTGAATGACCGCAATCTTGCTATGCCGTGCCATGTCCAGCAGCTTCTGACGCAGTTCGCTCTTCTGCCTGGGCAGGAATCCGTAAAAGGTAAACTCGCTGATTTCCAGACCGCTGACCGACAAAGCGGATGCCATGGCGGTGGGGCCGGGTACCGCCAGCACCTGAATCCCCGCTTCCACTGCCGCATGAGCCAACACGCTGCCGGGGTCACTGATGCAAGGCGTGCCTGCATCGGTGGTGACCGCCACATCGATATTCTCTGCCAGCATCCGTTCCACAATCTGCATGGCTTTGTGGCGCTCGTTGTGCTCATGGCAGCTGGTCAGCGGGGTATGGATGTCAAACACACTCAGCAGTTTCTGGGTCACACGGGTATCTTCTGCTGCGATCAGACTGACGGTTTTCAGGGTTTCGATGGCTCTGGGGCTCATATCGCCCAGATTGCCGATGGGGGTTGCCACCACGTACAAAGTAGGCATAGAATCCCTTCCTTTGCTTGGATTATCTGCGTTCAAACACACGCAGCTTGGCACTGCGGGCACGGGGGTTATCATCGGTTTCCTGTTTAGAGGGCTTCACTGCGCCGCCAGCCAGCGCCTTCCCCAGCGGCTTCTTGCCGCAGACGCACACAGGCATCTTGGGCGGGCAGGTGCAGGGATTCTGCAAGCGCCGGAAGGTATTTTTGGTGATGCGATCCTCCAGAGAGTGGAAGGTGATCACCAACAGCCGACCGCCGGGAGCCAGCAGATTCACGAAATCTTCCAATGCTTTTTCCAGCGGAGCCAGCTCATCATTAACAGCGATGCGCACTGCCTGAAAGGTTCTCCGGGCGGGATGACCGTCATCCTTGCGGCGCACCGCCTTTGGGATGGCCGCATCCACGATGGACACCAGATCGCCGGTGTTGAGGATGGGCTTTTCAGCACGCTTCTCCACGAAAATCTGAGCAATGCGGGCCGCCCACTTTTCCTCGCCGTAATCGGTGAGGATGCGGCGGAATTCCTGCTCTGAAACCTGTGCAAGATATTCTGCCGCCGTGATGCCGCCGGAGCGGTCCATGCGCATATCCAGCGGAGCATCCTCATGGTAGCTGAACCCCCGCTGCCCCACATCCAGCTGGTGGCTGCTGACCCCAAGATCAAGGAGCGCACCGGTCAGTGGCGGCGCGCCTGCATCGGTGAGCAGCTGGGCAGCGTCATGGAAATTGCCGTGAATGGCCCGGAAGCCGGGATAGTCCTTCAATCGGGCCGATGCAGCCGCAATGGCTTCCTCGTCCCGGTCGATGCCATACAGCGTGGCTTTGCCGCCGGAAAGGCGCAGGATGCCTTCGCTGTGCCCGCCGCCACCAAGGGTGCCATCGGCATAGATGCCGTCGGGTTGAGGATCCATCCATTCCATGACCTCGTCAAACAGAACGGGAACGTGGTGAAAACCTATATTCTCCATGCTTCCTCCTCAGAGCCCCAAGGCATCCACCAAAAAGCGGACCCAGGCTTTCTTGGTTTTGGTATCGGTACAGGGTTTGGATTTCAACCTATACTGGTTGTCCAGAAAATAGCTGCCATCCATCATCAGGGAAATGGAGTCCAGCGGCCAGCCGGGGCGGCGCTTCTCGTGGGGCTTGTCCGTAAGCCAGAATGCACCCTTCCGGGCTTCCTCCTGAGACTTCATGTACGTTTGAATACCTGCGGGCGTTTTGACGGCAAAACCATCCAGATAGTAGGCCAGCGCCTTGCCGCCCAGAGAGCCTGCCAATGCAGAGTAGTAGGCAATCATCCCATCATCATCCAGCCGCTGGCCCTGAGGTGTACGGATGTGAAGCCCCGGCTGCCGGGGATCATCCAGCGGCAGTGCATCCAAATACAGTCCGGAATCCTGACAGATGCAGTAGTCTGCAAACTGGCCATAATACTCCGCTTTCAGTTGTGCGTTCTCGGTAGGGGTATCGCCGGTTTCGCTGGGGTCGCCGGTAATGCCCAGATCGCTCAGGGTAACAAACGTCACCGGATAGTCTGCCAGCCATTCCTCGAACATCCGCAGTTTGGAGGGATTGGTGGTGCCGATCAATACTTTCACAACGGGCCTCCTGACAGGTACGGAACGAGGCGAACGGGTCAGACCCGTCCGCCACCGTTACAATATGATTACGCCTGCTTGAGCTCGGCAATACGGGCCACGAGAGACTCCAGCATACTTTCGTTGGTCTTGAGTTTTTCCTTCTCCTGCTCCACCAACTGTGCGGGGGCCTTGCCCAGGAAGCCGGGATTGCTCAGCTTGCCCTTGGCACGGGCAATTTCGCCTTCCAGGTTCTTCTGTTCCTTCTCCAGACGGGCGATTTCCTTGGCAAAGTCCACCAGATCACCCAGCGGGATGCGCAGTTCGCCGGCGGCGCACACAGCGCTGACCACCTTTTCACCGGCAAGCGCATCCTTGCCGCCGATGGCAGCATCGCTCACATAAGCCAGACGCTGCAGGTAGGGCTCGGCCATGGCCAGGGTTTCTTCCCAGCCAGCTTCGGGAATCAAGGTCACGTGGGTGCGCTTGCCAGCCTGCACGTTCATTTCAGCACGCAGGTTGCGGATGGCACGGATGATCTCCATCAGGCCTTCCATCTGGCGTTCTTCGGATTCATAGGCATATTCTGCCTTCACTTCGGGCCACTTGGCAGTGATCAGCATACCCTCGTGGGCAGGCAGGTTCTGATACACTTCTTCGGTCAGGAAGGGCATGAAGGGGTGCAGCAGCTTCAGGATGGCTTCCAGCACATAGATCAGCACGCCACGCACATTGTTCTTCTGCTCTTCATCCTCGCCCATCAGGCGGCCCTTGCTCAGCTCGATGTACCAGTCGCAGAACTCGCTCCAGGCAAAGTCGTAGATATTCTGGGCAGCGATACCGAAGTCGCCGTCCTCCATATGGGCGGACACTTCAGCGATCACCTTGTTCAGGCGGCTGAGAATCCACTTGTCGGGCAATTGCAGCTTGGCAGGATCGATGGCTTCACGGGTCTGGGTATTCATCAGCACAAAGCGGCTGGCATTCCACACCTTGTTGGCGAAGTTGCGGGCGCTTTCCACCTTTTCATCGGAGTAACGGGTATCGTTTCCGGGGCTGACGCCCATGGCCAGAGAGAAGCGCAGGGCATCAGCGCCGTACTTCTCCACCACCTGCAGGGGATCCACGCCATTGCCAAGGCTCTTGGACATCTTGCGGCCCTGTTCGTCACGCACCAGACCGTGAATCAGCACGGTCTTGAAGGGGGTCTCGCCCATTTCCTCCACACCGCAGGTGATCATACGGCTGACCCAGAAGGTGATGATGTCATAGCCGGTCACCAGCACATCGGTGGGATAGAAGTACTTCAGATCCTCGGTCTGATCCGGCCAGCCCAGCGTGGAGAAGGGCCACAGAGCGGAAGAGAACCAGGTATCCAGCACGTCCTCATCCTGATGGATGTTCTTGCTACCGCACTTGGAACAGCAGGTGGGATCCTCACGGAGCACCATCATTTCGCCGCAATCCTCGCAGTACCACACAGGGATCCGGTGGCCCCACCAGAGCTGACGGCTGATGCACCAGTCACGGATGTTTTCCATCCAGTTCATGTACTGTTTGGTGAAGCGTTCAGGCACAAACTGGGTCTTGCCGCTGGTGACAGCCTCGATGGCGGGCTTGGCCAGGGGCTTCATATCCACGAACCACTGCTTGGACACCATGGGCTCGATAGCGGTCTTGGAGTGACGGTAGCACACGCCCACCTCGTGCTTGATGGGCTCCACAGCCTTGAGCAGGCCCTGCTCGGTCAGATCAGCCACGATGGCCTTGCGGGCATCGGCGGTGGTCATACCGGCATACTTGCCGCAATCCAGCACTTCGGGCTCGTTCTTGCCCGCCTTGCCGGAGGACAGCAGTTCTTCGTAGGCAGCCTTATCGGCAGCGCCGGTCATGTGACCGTCGTAAGTGAACACACGCACCAGAGGCAGATCGTGACGCTGGCCCACTTCGTAGTCGTTGGGGTCGTGGGCAGGAGTGATCTTCACAACGCCGGTGCCCTTTTCCATATCAGCGTGCTCGTCGCACACAATGGGGATTTCCTTGTTGATCAGGGGCAGCACCACGTGGCAGCCATGCAGATGCGCATAGCGGGGGTCTTCGGGGTTGATCGCCACGGCGGTATCGCCCAGCATGGTTTCGGGGCGGGTGGTGGCCAGTTCCAGCATCTCGCCGGTTTCCTTCACCGGGTAGAGCAGATGCCAGAAGTTGCCGTCCATTTCCTTGTGCTCCACTTCCGCGTCGGAGATAGCGGACTGGCAATCGGGGCACCAGTTGACCAGGCGGTTGCCGCGGTAGATCAGGCCCTTTTCATACAGGCGGCAGAAGGTTTCCCGCACAGCCTTGGAGCAGCCTTCGTCCATGGTGAAGCGTTCACGGCTCCAGTCGCAGCTGATGCCCATACGGCGCTGCTGGGTGACGATGCGGCCGCCGTATTCCTTCTTCCAGTCCCAGGCACGCTTGAGGAAGCCTTCACGACCAAGGCTTTCCTTGGTGAGGCCTTCCTTGGCCATGGCTTCCACGATCTTCACTTCGGTAGCGATGGCGGCGTGGTCGGTGCCGGGCAACCACAGGGTGGGATCCCCCTTCATGCGGTGATAGCGGATGGGAGCATCCTGCAGAAGGCAGTCCATTGCGTGACCCATGTGCAGCTGACCGGTGATGTTGGGCGGCGGCATCACGATGGTGAAGGGCTTTTTACCTTCCTCGCGCTTGGCGATGAAAGCGCCGCTTTCTTCCCACATTTTGTAGAGCTTATCCTCGATGGCTTGAGGGGCATACACTTTTTCCATGGTAAATTCCTGAGTATCAGCCATTGTTATTTCCTCCATTCGTCATGGTAATTGCGATTCGTTACAAACCGGGGATCAAATCCAGAAGGATCAGCGCACCAAAGACGGCGATGGCAAGGCCCACAAGCTGCACCGGCAGCACCAGTCTTTCCCCGTGATCCCGGAAAAGAAAGCGCACCAGTCTGGTGGCATACAAGCTCAATATCACACCGCACAGAAGCAGCGTGACCCCCGTGACACTTAACCGGGAAAAAATCAGATCCCAGTCCATCGCATCGCCTCCCTTCATGAATCAAAAACAAAACGGAGCCTTTCGCCCGACAAAGGACGGAATGGCTCCGTGGTACCACCTTATTTCGCAGCGCAAACACGCTGCCTCTCTGCGCTGTAACGTGCGCACACGGATGGGCTACTGAATGGTTTTCACCCATGCTCCCTCCCAGACGACCTTCGCCGAATGCTTGTGCCAAAGCGCCTTTCAGCCGGTGGACGCTTCTCTCTTTTGCGGCAGACGGTTACTCCTTCTGTTCACAGGGCCCAATATACACAAGGCTGCTTGTTTTGCCAAGCAGCCCTGTATGGTGGAGAAGGTTCGATTACTCGTTGTCCTTCTTCTCGGTCATATCGATGACCTGCACGCCGTTATAGTAACCGCAATTCTTGCACACGCGGTGGGCGAGCTTCTTTTCGTGGCACTGCGGGCATTCCACGATGCCGGGCAGGCTCAGCTTCCAGTTGGCGCGACGGCTGCGGCCACGGGCCTTGGACACTTTTCCCTTGGGAAGAGCCATAGTTACACCTCCTCATTCCGTCCCCCGGAACACGACCGGGTTTCAAATCGTCCGCTTTCGCGAATCTGTTCCGGGCTGAAGAGTAGCAGATGCTGCAAGTGCAACCGCTTTCCGCATCGATCCCGGTCAGCAAGCAATGGATTGCTCCGGCGACACTGTATAGGCTTCGGCGCATACGGATACACCGTTACAGTGTGACCATTTCGTATTATATGATGGTATGTATGCTTTGTCAAGCCTTTTCTGCGGTTTTATGACAGAGCTTGGAAGATTTTTTCCGGATTTTTATTGATCGGTGTCGCCCAGCAAATCTTTCAGCCCTTCAAAGGGACGATAGGTATCCTGAGGCTCATCGCCATCCTCCGCCCAAACCTTTTCCGCTTCGTTCCATGCTTTCAATTCCACAGCGGCGGTGCAGCCGGTGCCGCAATCGAAACGCATGGGGGTATTGAGCAACACCAGCGTCAGCGCCATATGATCCAGAGGCAGCTTCTTGCCTTCATAGGCAAAGCATTCGTCCTCTTCCTCATTGGCATCCTTGCGGAAGCGCTCGGTAAAGGAAACGGCGATGGGCGCCTGCGCAGGCTCCATACAAACGCTGCAGGCACCGTGCGCCACGGTTTCCAGCTGACCTTCCAGGGTAACCGTATCATCATAGACTGTATATTTGCCAGTGAGCTTTACAGGGGAAAAAGTGACGGTTTCGCCGCAGACGTCCTGCGGAGGCAATTCAAGCTCGGCTTCAAAGGGAAAAGCCGTTTCCTGCGATACAAATCCTCTTGATACATCCAGTTCCATTGTGCTTGTCTCCTTGGTTTTGGTTGCATCCCCTCAGGGTGCAGCTTCATCTTACCATACCAGCCCGCCGGTAGCAAGCACCAAAAGAATCCTTTGATTCATTCTGGGTTTATGCTACAATAGAAATGCGTTCCTTGGCTTTCTGAATCCGCTGTATGCCAGAGCGCCAATGCATCAATAAGGATGAAGCACCATGAAAGCAATTCAAAGCGGCTCACCGGCATCCACCCAACTTCTATACAATCCCCGTTTGAACAAATTCCCGCAGGATCAGCTCAACTTTGAAAATGATCACTTCCGCCTATTGCTGGATGGCTATGTATTGAATCATCAGCCTCTGTTGAAAGCCTGTCCCGGGCAGCGCCTTGCTGAGATCATTCTGAACGCTTACCAGACAGGCGGCATGGGAGCGGTTCTGAACCTGCTCAGGGGTTCCTTTGTGATCGCCATTTTGGAAAAAGCCAGCCAGACTGCCTGCATCGCCAATGATATGCTCTCCAAAAAGCCTCTGTTCTACCTGCAAACCGGTGACAGGCTGCTGGCAGACAGTTCCTTCCTTTCCCTGGTGGAGGATGCCAAGGCAGCCGGGCTTCCGCTGACCATGAACCCCATCGGTGTGGAGGAGATGATCCAGCGGTGTGCGTTTTTGGGCAGCGATACCTATGTTCAGGAAATTCATTTCCTGGAACGCTTCCAATATTTACAGCTGACCCCGGAGGGCATTTCGCTGAAAACCTATGAATATCAGCCTTCACAGGAAATCCCGCAGGATGAAAATGCCTTGCTGGAGCGCATGGATGCCCTGTTCACCGAAGCCTGCGCCATGGCTGTTCAAAAGAACAAGGCGCAGGGGTACCGGCAGGTGTTTACGCTGAGCGCCGGTATGGACTCCCGCTGTGCCTATCTGAAATCCCTGCCCTTTCTGACAGAAGGAAAACCACTGGGCATAACCTACGGCGCTGCCGGCTGCATGGAGCTGCAAATTGCCGAAACCCTCGCCCGGAAATACCCCTGTGATCTGGTGAAGAGCGAAGTGGATCCTGCCCTGTTCGTTCAGAATCGTGAAAACCTGTTAAGCAGCAATGAAGGCATGATGTACTACGCCGGAACCACCGGGCTTTTCCAACTGCTGAACACGCTGGACACTGCCTCTTTCGGTCTGGTGATCACCGGCCTCAGCGGCGGCGAGATCATGGGTGATTTGGGCAAATTCGGCAGCGACGAGGAACTGTATCATGAACTGCTGAGCGGAATCGTCACCGATGAAAAAGCTCTGCAAGCCCGAATGGAGCAGCTCATGCGTGAAAGCACTCCCTACAACGAGTATGTCTGCTATCAGGACATCCGCACCTGCAACAATTTCGCCTATACCACCCGCCATCTCTTTGAAACCTTCTCCCCCTTCCTGTATGAAGATCTGTTCCTGCTGCTTGTGAAAGTACCGCAGGAAAGCAAGTCCTTCCGGCGGTTGTACGCCAAGTGGTATCTCAAATCCATCGGCGATCCCACCCCCACCTCCTGCTTCCAGGGGCCTGTGAAGGTGACCAGCCGTACCTCTCCTTCCCAGCTGGTGAAGGGGGTCTTCCGCCGACTGCGCCGGATGCTGCGTATTCAGGGCAAATGGGATATGAATCCCATGGAAATCTGGGTGGAAAAGCACCCGGAGAACAAAAGCTATATGGATACCACTCTCGAAGATGACCTCACGTTGATTGCAGCCCACAACTCCGGGTTTGCAGATATGCTGCGCCAGCGCTACCAGAATGCTGATGGAGATACCAAGCTGCGGATATTGACCGTCAGCGGAATGATGAAGCGAATTTGGGCATAATGCCAGCGAAGGCAAACGAAAAGCTCCCTTGCAACTCAATGCAGGGGAGCTTTTCGTTTCAATATGCAGCTTACCAGAACCGCAGTTGCTTGTCGATCCACGATTCCTGTCTGGCCTGATGGATTCTGTCGCCGGGCATACTGTTGCCAATCAGGAAAGGCGAGTCAGGATCATGCCGTTTCCGGTTGTACAGCGCCAACTCCGCATCATCGTTGGCATAGCAATAGCGGCACAAATGGGTGCAGGTATGATAGGCACCAATGTCATTGCCAAGGTAGCAGGCGCATTCCTTCCGGATCGCTTTCATTTTGGGAGCGTTCAACCGTTCCCCAAGTGCTTTTTCGTAGACGGACAGGGTCATGCAGCCACTGATGTCCACACCGTAGACTGCCAGTTCCTCTCCTTCACCGCAGGCTTTCAATGTCATGCCATACCGGGCGGCAATGGCTGCCATCCGGCTGCCCAGCAGAATTCTTTCCTGCTGCCGGACTGGCTGAACCTCCGGAAAGTTCCGCTTCACCTTCTCATACAGATCGATGAAGCTGATCACGCAGGTATCCGTAGCGCCGCTGAGGCGAGCCGCCATAGCTTCAAAGTCAGCCAGATGACGTTCCATGGTATAGGTATCATTCAGCAGAATCGGGTCATACCGCCATGCCACCCGATGAGGGCCCAGCACAGCAGACAAGGAAAGAAAGCTGTCCATTACCTGTTCTTTGGGCGGCACATTGGGCTCGATATCCTCGCCATAGGGCGTGATGGTCACAAACCAATGCTGACCATAGGCCTGCAAACGACTGAGATGCGGAAGCATGGGCACAGGATTCTTGGTACAGAAGCCGATCAGATCCACCACATCCGGCGAAAGGCTGTACCGGGTAACAGAGGAAGGATCATATGGATTGCGAACCAGAACAAAGCCTGCTTCCAGACGGTTCAGGAACCACTGGGAATAGAAGGCCGGAATATCGGTGCGCATCCCTGTGTGCAGAATCATACCGTCAACATCCTGTCAGCGACTTCAGGTAATCCGCCAGCATCAGGCCTACCCGCTCGTTATAGGCGGCGTTGGGATGCTGCCGTGCGCCCATATCCGCTTCTCCGTAATCAGGCATAACAAAGAAGCTCACATCCCCTATGCCCTCCGCCATGCAGCGATTGACCGCATGGACGGCAATCGTGGGCAGGCTGTTGGAGGATGGCACAATCCAGACGATCTTCGCCTCAGGATTGCACTCCCGGATGGTTCGGATCAGTTGAACGCAGTTTTCCGTAAGCACGCTGGTCTGTTCCGCTTCCTTTCCCACACGGCGCATGGCACCAACATCGTTGGTCAACAGGCGCACACACACCACATCTGCGGGATGCGCCGTAAAATCATAGGCTTTCTGGCAGCCACGGGCTTGGGCAGCTTCCCCTTTCAGCGTACCAACAATCTTGCGGTAACCGTCGCTCATGTTGCCCTCAGGCTTTCCTTCCCAATCCCAGCTGACGCCATAGCCGCTCTGGGACAGCACCCGCCGCTCAGCATTCAGCGCTTTGCAGGCATAGTGGGTATAATTGCCGCAGGCGGTAAACCAGATAGAGATCCATTCGTCATTGTCCTTGGGAGCCAGGGCTCCTTCGCCGCTGGTCAGGCTGTCGCCGATGAACTCAATGCGCAGCGCACGCTCCGGCAAAGGCAGCAATTCGCCCTCGTAACGGATGGTATGCACCGCAATGGTCGCTTCCGGACAATCCGGCATCGCCTGGGTTTCCTTCACCAGCGTAACGATGCGGCTGGTCTGGGCATCCATGCCCATCACCAGCGGATACCAGTGTCGGCCTGTCTGTACAGGAAAACGGGTAACAGGATACCCGTCCGCCATGGCGCAAACCCACAAATCAGGCTTCCGCACCGTGGCTTCCAGTTCCACCCAGAGTTCCTCGCCTTTCAGGTTTACTTCAAAACCGCTGCCGGTCCAATCCAGATAAACCGGGGTCTGGGTTTCATCCATGCGTCCCAACAGACGGATCTTTTCAGAATGAATGCTGCATTCAGTCATTGTTCTTTCCTCCGGCATCAATCGTTTTGTACTACAGCCGGTTGTTCCCGGGCTGCCAATTCATCGCAGATGCGGTTGTATTCCGCCTCGTCCAGCTTGTAGTGCCTGCGGTAAAGCGCATAGGAAATAAGCATCAGCGCACAGGGCAGCACCGTCATACACAGCAGAAGACCATTGGCCTGTCCCGGATTCACACCGCTGAGCACACCTGTGATGGACTCCAGTTTGGCAGCCTCCGTCATGGCACCGCTGGCGGCCATGCTCTCAAAATCGGAAATCTGATTGGTGTAGGAAGTAACACCAAAGAGCAGATAGCTGACGGAGGTGATTACCACGATCAACGCAGAAGCCATCTTGGTCAGGAAGGGGCGCAGGGAAGCAATAATGGCTTCATCCCGGACGCCATGCTTGTACTCGTTGTATTCCACAGTATTGATAATGGAAATCATCATCACCAGATAATAGCAGTACTGACCGAAGTTGGACAGCATATAGCCCACCACAATGAACCAGTACTTGATCATATTGCCGCTGGGCAGCAGCAGACCCGGCAGAAGCATCATCAGATAGCCAATCACGGATACCACCGCCATGATGCCCATCAGCTTTTTCCGGGGCACCTTGCGGGAGATGGCTGGATACCCCACCATCAGCACAGCGGTGGCAGACATACCCACCGTGGTGAACAGGGAATATAAGCCGCCCTGATAGCCAAAATCGAAGTAGATGTAGGTGGAACCGATGCCGCCCACCACAAGGCCGTTGCCGATCTGCTGAATGAGGAAGATCAGGGAGATCCACATCAGCTGATCATTGCCGGTAATGGTGGAGATGATCTTTCTGAAGCTGATGGGCGGCACTGCCTCGGTGGATTTGGTGCGGCGTTCCTTGACACCAAAGATGGTAAAGCACAAAAACAGCGGTGCCAGAATGCACACCACCAAAGCGATGCGTCCGAAGGCCACATTGGCGCTGCCGCCAATGGTCATGCTGCCGGTGGTGAACATGGGAATCAGCACGGAAGCAGCCGTGCCGCCGATGCCGGCAAACAGGGTTGCCCGGGAAGTGAATTGATTGCGTTCATCCGCATCGGAGCTGAGGGCTGCTACCATGCCCCAGTAGGAAATATCGTGCATGGTGTAGGTGATGCTGTAGAGAATGTAAATCACGCCGAAAAACCAGACGAAATGCCAGCCCTGCAAATCGGTGTTGAAGGCCAGGTACACCACCACAGAGGTTGACAGAATGCCAATGACCAGCCAGGGCTTGAACTTACCAAAACGGGTGCGGGTACGCTCAATGATGTTGCCCATCACCGGGTCGTTGAGGGCGTCAAACACACGGGCCGCCACCATGATGAAGGTAATGGCGGACAGCTGGGCCGCCGTCAGCTGGCGGGTAAAAAGAATATACGTCAGAATGAAATTGGTAAACAGGCAATAGACCATGTCCCGGCCCACTGTACCCAAAGGGAACAGCAGCAAGTTGCGTCTTTTGAGCTTGCTGGTATCCATGTGTGAATCTCTCCGTTTCTAAGGGTTTACAAGTAAAGATATTATAGCATTTTCGCCTGTTGGTTGCAAGCGTTTGCACCCTCTGCCTTTTTGGTTGTATAGCACCGGCAATGTTTGACCAAAGCAGGTGAATTGCGGTATAATTGATAAGTTGAGGATACTGAAAGGAGGCTTTGGGATGCACGAAGATCACAAGCAGGCGAAAAGCCTTGCAAACAGCCAAACCAAACCAACAAGTGTCCCGCTGCCCTTCACCCTGACCGGCGAAGTGATCCAAGGCAAACAGTTGGGCACTCGCCTGGGGTTTCCAACAGCCAATATCCGCTATGATGCCCATCGCAGCGCATGGCCAGCCGAAGGCGTTTATGCCGGCATCGCCTGCGTGCAGGATGAACTGTTTCTGTGTATTCTCAACCAGGGAAAACACCCCACCAGCCCGGAGGGCGTGCCCACGGTGGAAGCCCATCTGCTGGATTATCCCGGCGGCCCGCTGTATGGGGAGATCATTACCCTGGAATATCTTCATTATCTTCGCCCGGAGCAAACCTTTCCGTCGCTGGAGGCTCTGACGGAACAGCTTTCCCGGGACAAGCAGTCTGCCCGTCAATGGGCGGCGGCATATCCATCGCTTCCGGATCAGCTAATTCGGAAGGAAAGGAGCTAAACGCATGGAGTATAACGAAAAATGGCCAATCGAGCTGGAATTGGCCAGCTATCACTATGATGAAGAAGACGAAACCCCAGCCGTAAACCAAGTGAGCCTGCAAATTGAAAAAGGCAGCTTTGTTGCGGTGCTGGGTCACAATGGTTCCGGCAAAAGCACCATGGCCAAGCTGATGAACGCCATTTACCTGCCCACCGGCGGCAAGGTGATGGTCTGCGGCATGGACACCGCCAGCGAGGATGACGTGTGGAGCATCCGTCGCCATGCGGGCATGGTGTTCCAGAACCCGGACAACCAGATCGTAGCCAATATGGTACGGGAAGATGTGGCCTTCGGGCTTGAAAACCTTGGCATTCCCCGGGAGGAAATGCTGCCCCGCATCGATGAAGCTCTGGAAGCTGTCCGCATGACGGAACGGGCTGAATCTGCCCCTCATATGCTCTCCGGCGGTCAGAAGCAGCGTGTGGCCATCGCCGGTGTGCTGGCCATGCAGCCGGATGTGATCATCATGGACGAAGCCACTGCCATGCTGGATCCCTCCGGGCGCAAGGATGTTCTGAAAACGGTCCGGCGGCTGAACCGGGACAAGGGCATGACCGTTGTCTGGATCACTCACTACATGGAAGAAGCCGCCACAGCAGACCGAGTTGTGGTGCTGGACAGCGGCAAAGCTGTCATGGACGGTACTCCTGCACAGGTCTTCTCCCGTGTGGAAGAGATCAAGGAACTGGGGCTGGATGTGCCCCCCATGGCCGAACTGGCCATGCGTCTGCGCAATGCCGGACTTCCCCTTGACGAAAACATTCTCACCGTTGCAGATATGGTAAAGGAGCTGACGACTACCCTATGCCCATCCAAATCGAACATCTGACGCATACCTATATGCCGGGCAGTCCTTTTTCTGCCGTGGCGCTGAGGGATATTACTCTGACCATTGAAGACGGCGAGCTGATCGGCCTTCTGGGACATACCGGCTCCGGCAAAACCACCCTTGTGCAGCATTTGAACGGTCTCATCAAGCCTACAGAGGGCAAGGTGATCGTTGACGGGCTGGACATTTCCGAAAAAGGCACCAGCCTTCTGGAAGTGCGCCGCAAGGTGGGGCTGGTGTTCCAGTATCCCGAATACCAGTTATTTGAGGAAACCGTTGCCAAGGATATCGCTTTTGGCCCCAAGAATCTGGGACTCAGCCCGGAGGACATTGACCAGCGGGTTCGTACCGCCATGGAAAAAGTGGGCCTTGACTACGAAGAAATCGCCGACCGTTCCCCCTTTGAGCTCAGCGGCGGCCAGATGCGCCGTGTAGCCATTGCGGGTGTTTTGGCCATGCAGCCCAAAGTGCTGGTGCTGGACGAGCCCACCGCCGGTTTGGATCCTGCCGGTCGGCGCAGCATTCTGGATATGATCCGTCAGCTGCACGCCGCCGGTGGACTGACCGTTATCATGGTCAGCCATAGTATGGACGATATTTCCACGCTGGCTACCCGCCTGATCGTTATGAGCAAGGGCGAGCTGGCCATGACCGGCACGCCCCGGGAGGTTTTCAAAAATCGGGAGCTGCTGGCATCCATCGGACTGGGGGTACCCCAGGCGGCAGAACTGGCACATCAGCTGCGGGAAGCCGGTTATGATCTGCCTGATGATCTGTACACTTCCGATGAACTGTACAGCGCCATTTTGAAACTGGCTGGCAAGGAGGCGGGCGTATGCTGAGAGACATCACCCTTGGGCAGTATATGCCAGGGAACACGGTCATCCACCGGCTGGATCCCCGCACCAAGATCCTGCTGACCATTGTTTACATCGCCATGATCTTCTGCGTATCCAGCCCGGTCTGGTACGTGATTCCGCTAATTTTCGTTGCCGTGTGCGCCAAACTCAGCGGCATTACCTTCAAGCAGCTTATCAAAACCATCAAACCCCTGCGTTTCCTCTTGCTGATTACCTTCCTTCTGAATCTGTTCTTCTCCGCAGGAGCAACCGTCCTTTTCCAGTGGGGCTTTATCAAGATCACCAAAGAGGGTCTGTTGACGGCCGTTCATTTCAGTATGCGCCTGATCTTCCTGGTGGCTGGTACCTCCATTCTGACCCTGACCACCTCCCCCATCGCTTTGTGTGATGGCATCGAAGTGCTGCTGAAACCCCTGAGCAAAATCGGCTTCCCTTCCCATGAGCTGGCCATGATGATGACCATTGCCCTGCGCTTTATCCCCACGCTGATCGAGGAAGCAGACAAGATTATGAAAGCCCAGATGGCCCGTGGCGCAGATTTTGAAAGCGGCAATCTGTTCAAGCGTGCCAAGGCCATGGTGCCTTTGCTGGTGCCGTTGTTCGTCAGCGCCTTCCGCCGTGCAGGCGA
The DNA here is from genome assembly GCA_017501255.1 of Clostridia bacterium. Taxonomy (GTDB): domain Bacteria; phylum Bacillota; class Clostridia; order Christensenellales; family Aristaeellaceae; genus Limiplasma. Next base: position 26,355 of record JAFVXE010000011.1, read on the forward strand.
CCTGGCCATGGCCATGGAAGCCCGCTGCTACCACGGCGGCGAGGGCCGCACCCGCCTCCGGGTGCTGAAATTCGGCATGATCGACCTGTATGCGGCGCTGATCACTGTGGCAGCGCTGGTTTTGACCATTCTGTGCGGGAAGTGGTTCCCATGAGTGAACTGCCTCCCATCATCAAGCCGGAACCCATTCCCGGTACCCATCGGGTACTGATCCGGGTCAGCTACGACGGCACCAACTATGCGGGCTGGCAGCGGCAGCAGAATGCGCTGGCAGTGCAACAGGTGCTGGAGGAAGCGCTGCGAAAACTGACCGGCGAAAACATTGTGGTCACCGGTTCCAGCCGAACCGACGCAGGGGTGCACGCTTTGGGCCAGTGCGTTCATTTTGATACCACCAGCCGCATCCCGGCGGACAAGTACCCCTTTGCCCTCAACACCTGTCTGCCCGCCGATATCCGGGTACTGACAGGTATGGATATTGATTCCACCTTCCATGCACGGTTTGATGCCAAGGGCAAGCGCTACACCTACCGCATTCACAATGCCCCCCACGCCAGCGCCCTGTACCGGAACATGACAGCTCATGTGCCCCAGAAGCTTGATTTCGATCGAATGCAGCGCAGCCTGCCCTGCCTGCTGGGCACCCATGATTTCTGCGCATTTCAGGCATCCGGCGGCACTGCCAAAACCACCATCCGTACGCTGGAAGCGGTGGACTTAACCTGCGAAGGAGAACTCTTTACCCTGCAGGTGCGTGGTAATGCTTTTCTGTACAACATGGTGCGCATTATCGCCGGCACGCTGATGGACATCGGCATGGGACGCATCCCGGAGGATGCCTTCCAGCGTGCACTGGATACCGGCGACCGCCTGGCACTGGGCATCACCGCTCCGGCCAGCGGTCTGGAACTAACCCAGGTATTCTACCACCCCCCCGCCATTGGACAATCCCTTTTTGGCATGGTAGAATAAGGCAACCCGTTACGAATGGATAAACAACCGACCCACAAAAGGAGTGTACGGATATGTTGATTATCGGAATCTGCGGCGCCAGCGGCAGCGGCAAAAGCACCCTGGCGGAAGAACTGTGCAAAGCCATCGGCGAAGGCTGCACAGTCATCAACCACGACAGCTACTATCGCAACCATCCGCACCTTTCCTTTGAAGAGCGTTGCCTGCTCAACTATGATGAGCCGGATATCTTCGACCACGACCTGTTTCTGGAAGATATGAAACTGCTTTTGGATGGCAAGCCTATCACCAAGAAGCAGTACGACTACGCCAACCATTGCCGTGCGGATTCCGACGAATTGATTTATCCCAGCAAGGTGCTGATTGTGGAAGGCATCCATGTTTTCTACGACGAGCGTCTTTGCGAGCTGATGTTCCTGAAGCTGTACATGAGCGTGGAGCCGGATGTGTGCCTGCTGCGCCGTATCGCCCGGGATATCAACGAACGGGGCCGGAATATCGACAGTATCTCCATGCAATACCTGACCACGGTGAAACCCATGTTTGATAAGCACATTCGCAACTATATCGAGCTGGCGGATGTCATTGTTGCCCACGGCGGTCGGAACGCCCGCATTGTGAGCATTCTGGCTGGATATGTGCGCCACGAACTGGCGTAAATGCTTGATAAAGAACAAAAGGCGATGTCTCGCCCCAAAAACGCTTGAAACCCCTCATGGCTGCATTGGGCAACCATGAGGGGTTTTCCTATTCCTTCTGTTCTGTGTTATTCCACAATATGACCCTTGGCACGGATCACATCGATGACGGAATCCACATACTTCTGGCAAATCTCATTGCTCTCGGCTTCCACCATCACTCGGATGACGGGCTCGGTGCCGCTTTCACGCACCAGAATGCGGCCGGAATCACCCAGTTCGTTGGCAACCTTGGCAACGGCAGCCTGCACATCGGGATCATTCTGAGCAGCGGGCTTGCTGGTAACGCGTACATTCTTGAGCACCTGCGGATAGAACACCACGGGAGCCGCCAGCTCGCTCATGGGCTTCTGCTTGGCCAGCAGCACTTCCATCATCTTCAGACTGGTCAGGATACCGTCGCCAGTGGTGGCATACTTGGAGAAGATGATATGGCCGGACTGCTCACCGCCGATGCGATGGCCGTTGGCAACCATGTTTTCATACACATACTTGTCGCCCACGGCGGTCTTTTCGTATTCGATACCAACCTTATCCAGTGCCTTGTACAGGCCGAAGTTGGACATGATGGTGGTAACGATCTTGTTGTTGAGCAGCTTGCCGCGTTCCTTCATGTACAGACCGTAGATGTAGAGGATATGGTCGCCGGAGATCTCGTTGCCCTTTTCGTCCACGCACAGGCAGCGGTCTGCGTCGCCGTCGTAGGCAAAGCCCACATCCAGCTTGTTGTCCACCACAAACTTCTGCAGATGTTCGATGTGGGTGCTGCCGCAGTCGGTGTTGATGTTGTAGCCGTCGGGAGCATCGTTGATCACATACACCTTGGCGCCCAGCGCTTCAAACACGCCCTTGGCAATCTGCCAGGCAGCGCCGTTGGCAACGTCCATACCCACCTTGATGCCCTTGAAGCTGTACTTGGACATGGAGATCAGGTAGCCGATATAGCGGTTGCGGCCTGCGGCAAAGTCCACGGTGCGGCCGATATCGTTGCGCTCAGCGATGGGGATCTCGATCTTGCCATCGATAAAGTCTTCCACCTTCAGGATGGTTTCCTCATCCATCTTCTCGCCATTGCCGTTGAGCAGCTTGATGCCGTTATCGTAGTAGGGATTGTGGGAAGCAGAGATCATGATGCCGCAGTCGAAATCATCCACCCGGGTGATGTAAGCCACGGAAGGGGTGGTGGTGACGTGCATGATGTAAGCATCCGCACCGGAAGCCATCAGGCCGGTGCAAAGCGCATACTCGAACATATAGGAGCTGCGGCGGGTGTCCTTACCGATGACGATCTTGGCTTTCTTGCCCTGATTGGCGCCGTAGTACCAGCCCAGAAAGCGGCCGATTTTCACAGCGTGTTCAAAAGACAGATCCTTATTGGCCTCACCGCGGAAACCGTCGGTACCAAAATACTTACCCATGTTACCGTTCCTCCTTGTGAATGACTTCGCCGTTGTTCTTCCAGATGGAGTTGGCCGGGACCACGCCTCTGACGCAGGAGGTGGGATACACGTTGGAGTGGCAGCCCACCACAGTACCCGGATTCAAAACGGCATTGCAGCCCACTTCCACATAATTACCCAGCATTGCGCCGAACTTCTTCACACCGGTTTCGATCTTTTCAGTGCCGTTGTGCACAACCACCAGTTTCTTGTCGGACTTGACATTGCTGGTAATGCTGCCTGCACCCATGTGGCTGTAGTAGCCCAGAATGGAGTCGCCCACGTAGTTGTAATGGGGCGTCTGCACATGGTCAAACAGGATCACATTCTTCAGTTCCACGGAGTTGCCCACCACGCAGTCCGCACCAACCAGCGCAGAGCCACGAATGAAAGCGCAGTGACGAACTTCGGTGTTGGGACCGATAATGCACGGAGCACCCAGATAAGCGGTGGGAGCCACCTGAGCCGTCTTATGCACCCAGACGTGCTCCGCCATTTCCTCGTATTCCTCGCCCAGCGTGGGGCCAAGGGCAAGGATCATGTCCTTGATGCCCTTGAGGGCTTCCCAGGGATAGGTGAACTGGCGAAGATAATCTGCCGCCAGGGTGTGCTCCAGATCATACAGATCGGCGATGGTATACATTACAGACGTTCCCCTCTCTCAATATCCAGGAAATACTTATAGGTATCCACGATCAGCTCGCCGCAGGCAGCTTCATCGCAGGCGATAATGGCGCCGTTGTGATTCTGCAGGGCAGAGCAGGTCCACTTGGAGCTGACAGCGCCTTCCACAGTGGCAGCCAGCGCACGGGCCTTGTTGTGACCATTGATCAGAATGAGCACTTCCTTGGAATCAGTCACCGTGCCAACGCCAACGGACAGAGCCTGAGAAGGCACCTTTTCGGGATCGTTGCCAAAGAAGCGGGAGTTGACAATGCGGGTATCGCTGGTCAGGTTGCGCACGCCGGTGCGGGAGGTGAGGCTGGTGAAAGGCTCGTTAAAGGCAATGTGGCCATCCACGCCGATGCCGCCCATGAACAGGTCGATGCCGCCGTAGGAAGCGATCTTCTCTTCGTAACGGGAGCACTCACCTTCAGGATCATCGGTCATGCCATTGAGAATATTGATGTTCTCAGGCTTCATGTCCACCAGATGATTGAAGAAGTTGTCGTGCATGAAGTACCAGTAGCTCTGGTCATGCTCGTGGGGCAGGCCAAGGTACTCATCCATGTTAAAGGTAACCACATTGGCAAAGGACAATTCGCCAGCCTGATTCATCCGGGCCAGTTCCTTGTAGACGCCGATGGGCGAAGAACCGGTGGGAAGGCCCAGAATGAAGGGGCGATCCTCCTTGTGGTTCTTGATCTTGGCGGCAATGTAATTGGCTGCCCAAAGGCACATTTTTTCGTAGTTGTCCTGAATAACGACTCTCATTGGTGTTATCCTCCTTTAATTCTGTTGGATTTCTGAATATCCATGGGATATTGCCCCGGCGACCAGCCAAGGCACCCGTCATTTTTTCTTTGGTGGCGAGAGACCCTCTGTTACGGTTTTGATTCCGCTTTTTGTTTTCTCTCTGACGACGCACCTTGCATCCGGCTTATTGAAACACAATCAAAACGCAGTGCTTTCACAAACCAATGCTTTCGCCGTGGCAGCATCCGCCGAATCTTTCGATAACTGCCATCCTCGTCACCCTTCCGGGCCCGGCGCTATAGCAACGCAGCCTGCCTCCGGTTGCCGCATTGCCATTTCACATTATCTGAAACGCTGTAAAGCGGTTCAAATCAAAGCAAATGATGAATCAGAACTTTCTCCAGACCATTTTGTTGACCACGCCAACATAGCTCTGGATGATCTTAACCACCTTATCGGATACATTTTCATCCACATAATCCGGCACTGGGATGGCACCGCCGTCCGGCTCGTTACGAACCATCTCCACAGCGGTATCCACAGCCTGCAAAAGACCGATGGTATCGATACCAGACAGGATAAAGCAGGCTTTATCCAATGCTTCCGGGCGTTCGGTGGAAGTGCGGATGCACACTGCCGGGAAGGGATGCCCCACAGAGGTAAAGAAGCTGCTTTCCTCCGGCAGGGTACCGCTATCCGAAACCACACAGAAAGCGTTCATCTGCAAGCAGTTGTAATCATGGAACCCCAGCGGTTCATGCTGAATCACCCGGGAATCCAGCTGGAATCCGGTGGCTTCCAGACGCTTTTTGCTTCTGGGGTGGCAGGAATACAGAATCGGCATATCGTACTTCTCAGCCATCCGGTTGATCGCCGTAAACAGGCTGATGAAGTTCTTTTCCGTGTCGATATTCTCTTCCCGATGAGCAGACAGAAGAATGTACTTGCCTTTTTCCAGTCCCAGACGGGCATGGATATCGGAAGCCTCGATTTTGCTCAGGTTCATATGCAGTACTTCCGCCATAGGCGAACCCGTCACATAGGTGCGCTCCTTGGGCAAGCCGCAATCGGCCAGATACCTGCGTGCGTGTTCAGAATATGCCAGATTCACGTCGGAAATGATGTCCACAATACGGCGGTTGGTTTCCTCCGGCAGACATTCATCCTTGCAGCGGTTACCAGCCTCCATATGGAAAATCGGAATATGCAGACGCTTGGCACCGATCACAGACAGGCAGGAGTTGGTATCGCCCAGCACCAGCACCGCATCGGGGGCAAGCTCCACCATCAGCTCATAGGATCTGGCGATGATGTTGCCCATGGTCTGGCCCAGATTATCGCCGACAGCATTCATATACACTTCCGGATCTTCCAGTTCCAGGTCGTGAAAGAAAACGCCGTTCAGATTATAGTCATAGTTCTGACCGGTATGGGCAAGAATGGTATCAAAGTATTTCCGGCATTTCTTGATGACCGCTGCCAATCGGATGATCTCCGGGCGGGTACCCACGATAATCAGCAGCTTCAGTTTGCCGTTATTCTTCCATGCAGCCATTTCACAAACTCCTTCAAAGCATTCACACCGGCTCAAAAAAGGTATCGGGATGGGCCGGGTCAAACATTTCATTGGCCCACATCACTGTGACCAAATTCTCGGTTTCACTCAGATTGATGATGTTATGGGTATAGCCCGGCAACATATGGATCGCCTGAATACGCTCACCGGTAGCTTCAAATTCCAGTACTTCATCCGTCCCGATCTTTCGTTGCTGAATCAGACCGTGGCCGGAAACCACCATAAAGAACTCCCACTTGCTGTTATGCCAATGCTGGCCCTTGGTGATCCCAGGCTTGGAAACATTCACTGAAAACTGTCCATGATCGGCGGTTCTGAGAAGTTCAGTAAAGCTACCCCGATCATCGCAATTCATTTTCAGATCAAAAGCGACTTTTTCCTTGGGCAGATAAGACAGGTACATGGAGTACAGCTTCTTCTCAAAAGAACCATTGGGAATAGCGGGCATCACCAGTGTTTGGGGCTGATCGTGGAAGGTGTGGAGCAATTCCACAATTCTCCCCAGTGTTGCCTTATGGGTAACCGGCGCTGCACAGTACTTCCCTTCGCCCATCCAGCAGGGAGTCAGACCGTCGTATTCCTGACCGTTGACAACCTCGCCGGCAGCAGGATAGCTGCAACGATGGGGATGGCCTTCCATAGCATCGTACATCTCTTCAATCAAGTCATCAATGAACAGAAGCTCCAATTCCACAGAAGGATCATTCACTGTAATGGGGAGATCATTGGCGATATTATGACAGAACGTTCCCACAGCAGAGTTATAGTTGGGACGCACCCACTTGCCAACCAGATTGGGGAATCGGTACACATACACCGAAGCACCGGTTTCCTTTGCATAATCGAAAAACAGTTCTTCGCCCGCCTTTTTGGAAAGACCGTAGGCAGAAGTACCGAAACGACCGGCCAGCGTTGCCTGAACGCTGCTGCTGAGCATAACAGGCGCTTTGTTATTATGCTTTTTCAGCGTATTGAGCAGCAAGGAAGCAAAGCCGAAATTGCCTTCCTGAAATTCTTCCGTATTTTGCGGACGGTTCACACCAGCAAGATTGAACACAAAATCGCAATCTTGGCAAAAACGGTCTAAATCCTCTGCAGTGTTGTTTTGATCATATTCATAAATCGCTTCAATCCGGAGATCGGGGCGGGTTTTGTTTCTTCCATCCTGAAGGGTACGCAGGTTCTCCACCAAATTCTTTCCCACGAAGCCTGCTGCGCCGGTAACCAGTACTTTCATAAGCTCAAGGTCTCCTTTTCAGGAAGTTCTGAGAAAAATGACCATAATGGTCAATAATATAATACAACAAAATACGTTTTTGGGCAAGAGGGCCAGCCTTATGGAAAAAGCCCTGAACCTGTTTTTCAGGCTCAGGGCTTTGACTGGTATTACCGCAATACCGTTCCGTTACAGGCTTCAGCGGTACATGGTGCTACGACAGCAACCATTCGATTTTTTCTCATTCTTGGCAATAGTATTGCTTATACCATTGTGCAAACGTGCGCAAACCTTCCCGGATGCCAATGGTTGGCCTAAAGCCATAATCTTTCTCCAGACCCGTGCTGTCAGCATAGGTGACCGGCACATCGCCGGGCTGCATACCAACCAGCTGGCGGTGTGCTTCAAAATCATAGTCCTCAGGCAGAACACCGGCACGAACCAGTTCTTCCTGCAGGGTTTGGACATAGTCCAGCAGGTTTTCCGGTGTGCCGCCACCAATGTTGTACACTGCATAAGGAGGCAGGGGCAGACCATCTTCACCATTCTGCTTTTCCGGTGCGCCTTGCATTACTCGCAGAACACCTTCCACAATGTCATCCACATAGGTAAAGTCCCGCTTGCAGTTTCCATAGTTGAAAATGGAGATTGTTTCGCCCCGCTGCAACTTCTGTGTAGCGCCGAAATAGAACATATCCGGTCTTCCGGCAGGGCCATAAACCGTAAAGAAGCGCAGACCTGTGGAAGGAATATTATAGAGTTTGGAATAGCTGTGCGCCAACAATTCATTGCTCTTTTTGGTAGCGGCATACAGGCTGACCGGATGATCCACCTGATCCTCTGTACTGAACGGCACCTTCTTGTTACCGCCATATACGCTGCTGCTGGAAGCATACACCAAATGCTCAACAGGATAATGTCGGCAGGCTTCCAGAATGTTGTAGAAACCGATCAGATTGCTTTCGATATAGGCATCCGGATGATCAATGGAATACCGCACACCCGCCTGTGCTGCCAGATTGACCACCACAGCAGGCCGATACTCATCAAAGATCCGATCCACCATAGCCTTATCCGCAATGCTTCCCTTGATGAACACGTGCTGAATATGGCTGTCCTTTGCAGCCTTCTCAATCAGGGACAAACGATATTCTTTCAGCTTCGGATCATAATAGTCGTTCATATTATCCAGACTGATGATCACACCGCTGTTCATTTCTTTGAGCAAACGCAATACCAGATTGGCACCGATAAAACCGGGAGAACCGGTAACGAGAATACATTTTCCGTTCAGGGCAACTGGCTGTTTCATTTGACGATCCCCCTATAGGTTTCCTGCACTTGCTGATAACTTTCCAAATTGCCAATGTCATATCGGCTGCCAGGCATTTCCATGCTGTGAACAACGCTGTGCTTGCACATCCATGCCACCAAGCTGCCGGGCGCATCGGTGCCACAGCCTTCAGCAATAGCTGTCTTGATTTTCTGCACGTCTTCTGCCTTGTAGAAGTAGAAGGGAGGGGTACACCAATTTGACTTGGGTTGTTCAGGCTTTTCTTCAAGAGAAAGCAGCACATCATCATTGGCTATTTCAGAAACGCCGCTCTTGGTAAGCCGTTTGGCATCCGCCTCATAATACCGCATGGTACAGGATGTATTCTTTTCCTTTGCGTAATTGATAAAGTTGACCAAGGAAAAGTCGAGCACATTGTCTCCGGCAATTACCAACAGATCATCGTCCAGTTTCAACTGGTCAATGGCATACTGAATATCACATACTGCACCAAGTCGCGTTTCGTTGGTGCTGGTTCCGTCATCCACAACTGTTATGGGAAGGATGTGAACGCTTGCCCATTCCTGGAAATGATGGGCAAATTTATGGTTGGAAATAACAATGTACTCATCCACCAAACCGCAGGTATGAATATCTTCCAACAGCCAGTCCAAAATCGTCTTCTCCCCCACCTTCAGCAAAGGCTTGGGGAAGTTTTCAGTAAGCGGGTAAAGCCGGGTTGCATATCCAGCAGCGAGAATAACGCATTTCATCTTTTGAACCCTCATTTCTGGTGTGCAATTCCGTCTGCGCTACTGCACAGATGGAAGCTGTATTTTCCCTTCATTTCAGGGAAAGCTGTCAAATAAGACCGCTCCACACGTTCCTGAACAATTCCGGCCTTGACAGGATCAATCAGTGCCATACAGCAGCCTTTGAAGCCTGCACCGCTGAAACGCCCGCCATAAATGCCTTCTGTTTCCGTCATAATTTCGTACAGCTTGATCTGTTCCGGTGCCCCACTTTCCCAATTATGAATGCTGCTCCAACCGGATGCAAAACTGAGACGACCGTATTCTGCCAAATCGCCACGACGCCACGCCTCAGCACCCGCTTCCACACGCTGGAATTCAGTATACCAGTGTTCGCAACGCTTTGCCCAGGATTCCGGCAGGCGATCCTTGTAAGCATGATAAACATTCAGGCTCACATCCCGTGCATTGGCCTGATTGAACTTACCATAATCAAAACCAGAAAACGCCTGCAATGCATAGACGCCAGCACGGAGTTCATCCACGCGCATATTATACTTGCTTCCCGCCAAAGAGTGTTCCAAACCAGAAAAGAAAATAGCGATCTGATAAGGCTTCATATCGGGATGCGTAGGAATCAGTTCGTAATGATTATCCTTGCAATCCAAATACAGCAAATGATCTTTTTGACTGAGCACTTCACAGCTTTGATCCAGCGTGCCCACATTGATGCCCACATAGTTCTTCTCGGCATCGAAAGCTACGTCGATCAATTTCTGCGGAGGCAATTGAATGCCATTCACTTTGCACAATGCATCCAAGAATGCCAGAATGACCGCTGCTGAAGAGGACAGGCCGCCAATGGGCATGGAACCTTCGATAACGCCGCAAAGACCAACATTCAGCGCATAGTCCTTCGCCAATGCCCAGGTGGCCCCTCGGAGATAATCTGCCCAATCTCCTGTCTTATCGCCCACTTCCCGGATGTGCCACTGGGCACGCTTGGGAAACTGCAGGCTGGTCATCTCGATCACGCCGTTCTGCTTGGGACGGAATGCAATATGAATACCCTGATCAATGGCCAAACCAGTGATTTTTCCCAAATTATGATCGCTGTGAGCACCGATAGGACAAATACGATAGGGCGAAAACGCAAGACCATCTGCATCTCGTCCGTAAATCTCAAAGAATCTTTCTTCGCACTTCATGGTTATCACCCTTCATCTTCCGTTGATTTCTCTATTAATCTCGGCGGAATAAGTCACGAGTATATACCTTTTCGGCCACATCGTCCAGCACTGCATCATAGCGGTTGGCAATGATACAGCCGCACATCTTCTTGAATTTCTTCAAATCATTGACCACGACGGAACCAAAGAACGTGCTGCCATTTTCCAATGTGGGTTCATAAATCACCACAGTAGCACCTTTGGCTTTGATACGTTTCATGACACCCTGAATGGAAGACTGACGGAAATTATCGCTGTTGGCCTTCATGGTCAGGCGGTAAACGCCAACCGTCGTTTCCTTTTGCTTGCTTTCCAATGCAGAGGAATAGGCAGACGAGGCCGTATAGGTCCCAGCAATCTCCATTACCCGCTCGGCAATAAAATCCTTCCGGGTACGATTGCTGTCCACAATCGCCTGAATCAGATTTTCCGGCACATCCTGATAGTTGGCCAACAGCTGTTTGGTATCCTTGGGCAAGCAATAGCCGCCATAACCAAAGGATGGATTGTTGTAATAATCGCCAACTCGGGGATCCAGACACACACCGCGAATGATGGATGCCGTATCAAGGCCTTTCACCTCTGCATAGGTGTCCAGTTCGTTGAAATAAGACACACGCAGCGCCAGATAGGTATTGACAAACAGTTTGGTCGCCTCGGCTTCTGTGTAGCCCATAAACAGTGTTTCAATATTCTGCTTTACAGCCCCCTGTTTCAGCATTTCTGCAAAGATCTCTGCCTGAGGTTTTGTCTGTTCATCACAACTGACAATAATGCGACTGGGATACAGATTATCATACAGTGCTTTGGACTCCCGCAGAAATTCGGGGCTAAAAATGATATTACACACATTGAGTTTCTTTCGGATGTGCTCTGTATAGCCAACTGGAATGGTAGACTTAATCACGATCGTGGGCTTTTCCTGACGTTCAGCAGTGCTTTCCAGCACCAGCTTCAGTACCGATTCCACGGCGGAGCAATCGAAGAAATTCTTCTTGGAATCATAATTGGTAGGAGCGGCAACCACTACATAATCCGCTTCCGCATAGGCCGAAGGACCGTCCAGTGTGCTGGTCAGGTTCAGAGTGCGCTTTCCGGCTTTCGCTTCAGCGAGGTATTTCTCGATATAGTCATCCTGAATGGGTGAAATGTAATTGTTAAGCTTTTCTACTTTCTCGGGAACAATGTCCACAGCCGTTACCATATGGTGTTGTGCCAGGAGGACAGCCAGAGACAGACCCACATAGCCAGTACCGGCCACGGCAATTCGGTATTGTTTGGTGGCGAGAGCTTGATTGTCATTTTCAGGTGAAACAAACAGCGTTGCAGGATCGAAATCCAGCACCTGCGAAAGGGCATAGAGCTGATCTGGAGAAGGCGTGTAATCTGCGGATTCCAAACGGGACAGAATGGAACGGTTCATGCCCGTCAGGGTTGCCAGTTGGGTTTGGGTTAATTTCTTGGACTTTCGAGTGGTGGTTACAATATCCGCCAGCAAGGAAAGGGAAAGTTTTTTCATACGCAAAGGCTCCTTTTTTGAAATGCCGCTAACAGCATCATCCATAGGACTTTTTACATTGATCAGTATATCAAAATTCTTTATTATGTCAATCGTTTTCTTATCGCGAGAACCAACAAACGAATCTCTGTGTTTTTGATAGCAACATTTTTGTCACAAACAACACCCCGTTTGTTTTCCAGTAGACGATACCAGAAAACAAACGGGGTGCTTTCAAATAATCTTCATTTAGGCGCAGGAATGCATTTCAGGCTGATATGTACTTACCAATGCCATGACCATCTCGCGAATATCCTGATGATTGGCATATGCAGCATTCATCAAGTCATCCAGTTTGGATAAAAACTCGTCCGTATCAAACGGAATCGGGCATCCGATATGGATCAACTCGTTATCCGTCTTCTTCAGACCTTCCTCTGCCATCAGCTTCTCTTCATACAGCTTTTCGCCGGGGCGAAGACCAGAATAGACAATCTGAATATCCTCATCCGGTCTATAGCCGCTCAACCTGATCAGATTGCGTGCCAAGGTATCAATTTTAACCGGGCTTCCCATATCCAGAACGAAAATTTCTCCGCCGCTTGCGAACGTTCCGGCCATCATCACCAGACTGACGGCTTCCGGAATCGTCATAAAGTATCTGATGATATCCGGGTGGGTAACGGTTACAGGACCACCTTCTTCAATCTGCTTTTTGAAAATCGGAATGACAGAACCGTTGGATCCCAGAACATTACCGAAACGCACCGCCACAAACTCTGTTTTGGCGCTCTTGAGTTTTTCCTCATCCACCATCTGCATTTTGCCGGCATGGGTAAACAACTGAGGAATCTCGTTGGCTTTCCCAGCCTTAATCTTTGCATCGAAAGACTGTATGATCATCTCGCAAAGACGTTTTGAAGCGCCCATAATATTGGTCGGATTGACAGCCTTATCTGTGGAAATCAGAACAAATCGCTCGCATCCGTGCACCATGGCGGCATATGCCGTCTTGTAGGTACCGATGGCATTATTCTTAATGGCTTCACATGGACTGTCTTCCATCAAAGGAACATGCTTATGGGCAGCTGCATGATAAACGATCTGCGGATGGTATTCTTCAAAAATAAGCATCATTCTGCGGCTGTCGCGAACCGAGCCGATCAACACTTCCAGATCCAGCTTGGGATAGTCATGCTTTAATTCCAACTGTATGTTATAGGCATTATTCTCGTAAACGTCCAGAATGATCAGCTTTTGGGGCGAATGAGCCGCAATTTGACGGCACAATTCAGAGCCAATGGAACCGCCGCCGCCGGTTACTATGACAACCTTTCCATTGATAAAGTCAAACACCTCTTGCATATCCGCCCGAATAGGCTCTCTGCCAAGAAGATCTTCCACCGAAACATCTCGCATCTGACTGACCGTTACCTGGCCCAGCACCAACTGATAAATACCCGGCAATTGTTTCAATTCGCAATCCGTTTCTTTACAGATATTGATAATATCCTTCTTGTCCTCAACGCCAATTGTCGGAATGGCAAGGAAAATCTTTGTAACATTGTACTTCTTTACATTCAGAAAGATATCATCACGACCGCCAACGATGGGAACACCATCAATGAAGCGTCCCCATTTGTTTGGGTTATCGTCGATAAAACAAACTGCTTTATCGTTCAATTCTTTGGCAATTTTCAAATCCCGGAGAATCATTTGACCCGCCTGACCGGCGCCAATAATCATTACCCGTCCACCGGTTTCATCAGTTTGCTTTGCTTTTGCCAACAAAAACAGAAACAAGCGGTACGCAAATCTCGGGATAACCACTGCGATCAGCTGTAAAAGGCCTCCCCATACATAATAGGAAAGCGGCATTCTGCCAAAAAGCACGGTGATCAAAACAACGTGGAAAAGAGAGGATATCAAAGAACCCATGACGGTTTTGAGCATCTCGCCATAGCTGATGTATCGCCATACGCAACGATACAATCTGAAAAACCAAAACAGCACAATGGTGCCTATTGAATAAAGCGTAATAAAGCGAAGATAACTGGACAGATAATTCTCAGGAATTTCAGAATAAACACAGTCAAAACGCAACCACAACGCCAAAAAATAGGAAAGATGAATAGACACAAAATCATAGAACAGCAAAAAGATGGCTATCACTTGCCAATGTTCCAGTTTCCGTCTATTCATCTTCGGCTGATGACTATCATTCATACGTAACATCCCTTCTTGTATTGCTAAGCCTTCTCATAAAGACCAAACAAACGATCCATATTCGCCAAAAACCCTTTTCAACAGAAATCCCTTTGCCTTTACACCTTACGCCAAGCCTCGGAATAACTTGGTAAGCAAAAATTTCCATTTCAGCAGAATTCACATTTATTGTAACGTATTCTTATAGATTCGTCAACTCCGCCTAAAGACCAATCGCAATGAGCATAACAAATGTTATAGGCGTAATACTGTCTGGAACTCCATTTCACAGTCATTCCGCCCAAGTGCAAACCATACACAAATTATCAGTTATTCCATAAAAAGCCAACCACATTGGTCATATCTATCAAAACAAACCAGCCGAAATCCCCATCCCGGCTGGTTGGATCCCTCCCCCTATTCTTACACTCCGTAATACTCCCGCATAAATGCCGCTGTCCTGCGAATGCCCTCCGAAAGCGTAATGGGATTCAGAGCGCCATAGGCTGTTTCGTAACGTTTGATATCCAGATAATTCACCGGTACGTCCACTTTGCGTCCCTCAGTGTAATTCACTTTTACGGAAACGCCCAACGTCTGTTCAATGGTATCCAGCACTTGCTTGATACTGGTGCCATATCCACAGCCCAGATTAAAGGTGTGATGTGCATCCGTTCCGTTGACAATCTTGATAATCCCACGAACTGCATCATCAATATAGATGAAATCCCGCATGACGGAACCATCGCCATAAACCTGAATCTCCTCGCCTTTCAATGCCTTGTAAGTGAACGTGGTCACAGCGCCCAGAATACCGTTGGGTCGCTGATAAGGCCCGTAAGGATTGGCCAGTCGGATAATCCGGTAATCAAGACCATGCATATAGTTGTACAGGTACAAAAGCTTTTCAATGGTCACTTTCTGCACGCCATAGGAAGTAATGGGATTGGTCGGCGTTTTTTCATTCAGGGGACACTGAACCTCCTTGCCATATACCGTTCCACCCGAGGAAAGAAATACCACCTTCTGAACCTGCTGATGAACGCAGGCTTCAAACAGATTGGCAGACAGGATCACATTAGCCTTCAGTTCCTCAGAAATCGCCTGATTGGAATTGGTTGGCATGGTGGTGCTGATCAGGTGATAGACCACCTCATGCCCACGAACCAATGCTTCATAGTCCGTATCCACTGCCAGGGCTGATTCCACTGGTCTGACATTTTGGAGATGCCTGTCCATGATATTCTGAAAATAGCTTATATCCCGATCCACAACAGTGATTTGGTTAGCGGGATCCTTTGCCAGCTCAAACACCAGGTTGGTACCAATGAATCCCGCTGCGCCAAGAAGGATGATCTTCACAGTTTTTCTCCATTTCTAGTCTTCTTTCATCTGGGACTGAAACCCTTGTTCCTTTGGTTCCAACCAGTCAAAGGCAAGCCAGGTTTTCAGCAGCTGGTTATCAAAACCAAGGGTAACAAGGCAATTTCTTCTATGTTTATCAACCTTGATAATCTGACCCTCGCAGTCCTTCAAAGGTCCTGAAACAATCCGGATCATCGTTCCTTCCCGTACCGCCTGCGAAAGGCCGATCTCGCCATTCATTCCGACAACCCATTTGGCAAATGCCAGGTCATCGCCCTTGAGCTGCCATTCATCATTTTTGTAGCGCAGAATTCGCCGGACATTCCTGAAAAGATAAAACCGATTGATGAAAAAATCAGGCGGGCAGGTGAAAATCAGATATCCCGGCAAAAGCACTTCTGTTTCGTAGGTTCGCACGCCATTCGTTTGCCTGTGCTTGATTTTCTTGACCGCATATACCTGCAACTCCGGGCAAACCGTTTCAAGCAAATTGGCCGTCTGTGTTTCTGTGCCCACCGCTACATACAGACAGCCGTAAAGAGGTTCTTTGATATCGTTATCGGTCACGGAATTCTCCTCCTCAATTGAGCGGCCGAAAGTGTCATAACCGTTATTTTCTTTGCTATTATAGTATGATTTCCTGGAATAGTCAAGTTTCGAACCCTTTGCGCACCCGTGGTGTTTCTTTCTGGCAGAAAGCAGCGTATAATATACTCACGAAATGCAAAAGGGGGAATTCTCATGTCCATGCCATTCATAGGCATTTCTGGAAGCATGAATGATCAGGAAAAACAAGTATTCCTTGTTCGCGCCTATATGCAGTCGATTCTCAAAGCAGGTGGAATCCCTGTTTTGCTCAGCCCTGATATGGATTCATATGCAATGACAGAATGTCTGCACCAGTTGGATGGCCTGTTGCTGGCAGGGGGCGGTGATGTGGAGCCAGTCCATTTTCATGAAACCGCCATCGCAGAGCTTGGTGAAACAACGCCTGTTCGTGACCAATTCGAACTGTCCATTCTGCCCATGGCCATTGAGAGACAACTGCCTGTGCTTGGCATATGCCGTGGGATTCAGGTGATGAATGTAGCCTTGGGCGGCACGCTGTATCAGGATCTGCCAACGCAATATTCCTCCGCTCACGCTGCTTTGCTTGTCCATCAGCAGGAAAAACCATACGAAAATGTCTCTCACTCCGTTCATGTGAAGGCTGATTCACTGTTATTCAGATTGACCCATCAAACACAGTTACAGGTCAATTCCATGCACCATCAGGCAGCAAAACAAATCCCTCCATCTCTCACCGTTGTTGCCCGTTCTGAGGATGGTGTGGTAGAAGCGCTGGAAAACAAGGGGTACCCTTTCTTTCTGGGAGTACAATGGCATCCGGAACGCCTGGCCGATCCCCCATCCCAGAACCTCTTCAAAGGATTTGTCCAAGCCTGCAAAGACTACAGGAGGAAGAAAAACCAATGAAGCAATATGTATTTCGTCTCCAGCGTGGCGATGATCTGTATGAAAGCCTCCATGCCTATTGCAAACAGCAGCATATCCAGGCCGGATACGCTGCTGCCTGTGTAGGTTGTTTGTTGAAAGCCAGCCTCCGGAGCGCCGATGGCGCAACTGTCTGTAACCTGGAAGAGAGAATGGAGATCGTCAGTCTGACCGGAACCGTTTCGGAAAACCGCTGTCATCTGCATATTTCTCTCAGCCGGGAGGACTTAAGCGTGATCGGCGGTCACCTGATGCCGGGTTGTATTGTCAACACCACTGCCGAAGTGGTTCTGTGTGAACTCGCCGGCCTTTCCTTTGCCAAGGAATTCGACCCCGACACTGGCTACAATGAATTGAAAATCATTCCATTGTTGAGCGAAGAATCATTCTGACACACCAGTCCCCTGCTCGCTTTTCTTTTGCGGCTCCATTTCACACAAAAGCGCCGCACCAAGCACCAGCACTGCGCCAATGCCCACTGCTAAGGTCATTTTTTCGCCCAGCAGCAAAACCGACAGCAGAATCGCCACCACCGGGTCCAGATAGCTGAACAAAGCGGCTGTCTGGGCCTTCATATTGGAAACTGCACCAAAATACAACGCATAAGCAACGCCGGTGTGCACAATGCCAACCAACACCAAGCAAAGTATTGCGCCAACGGACCATGCACCAGGTTCCACCGTTTCTGTCAGCAGCGTATAGGGCAGAATAACCGCCGCAGCCGTGCCCAGCTGAACAATGGTTTTTTCATAGGCAGAAATCCCTGTGATCTCTTTATTCATCAACACGACGCTGGCGTACAGCACAGCAGCACCAAGGCCAAGCAGGATGCCTTTGCTGTTGCCCGTCCCGCTGATTCCTGCATCAACTACGCCGGATACCAACACCATACCGCACAGGGCAACCAGTACACAGACAATTTTTCTGCCGCCAAGGGCTTCCCTAAACAGCAGCGGTGATACCAGCACCACCAGAATGGGGGCCATATAGTAGCACAGAGTTGCAACTGCCACAGAGGTATAGCGATAGGCCTCAAACAACAGAATCCAGTTAAAGCCCAGACATACACCGGAAAGCAGCAGCATTCCCCCATTGTTGCGGATGTTTTCCTTTGACAGACGAATCTTCCGAAGGGCAACGAAAGCCAACAGAAACAACATACCAATCAGCCCGCGGGAAAAAGCGATTAAACCCGATGGCAGCGGAATATATCTGCGAAAAATTCCGATGGTACCAAAGATCACCATGGACAAAACAAAGGCTGCGTTTGCATTGCCAGCCTCACGATTTGGCTTTTGCATCCTGATCACTCCTTGCATCTGGATTGTAGCAGCAGCGAAGGCCGCCAGCAAGACGCCCACCTGTTCTTTTGCTGTTTTCCAAGCTGTTACGGTGCGTTGATCGCACCTCGCTTGCCAATACGGGAGAACACAAAATCGATCAAAGAGGGTTCGTAAGGAATGAAGGTGCCTTCTTTGATCATTTGCTGTATCTCCGCATGGTCTGCCCAGCGCACTGCCTGCACTTCCTCCGGCTGAAGCCGGAGTTTTTCCAGTTCCACATCATCCTTCTCAATCAGGAACCAATCATCAAAGCCAACGCTGAAATGAAGGGTGAAAACAGGCCGTGCCTTCTCAAAATCGTACTGAATGCCAACTTCTTCTGCCATTTCCCTGGCAATGGCCTGCTGTGGCGTCTCCCCCTGCTGTGCGCTGCCGCCAACGGTCACATCCCAAAGGTTGGACCATCCTTCCTTGAAAGGCTGACGCTGCTGAATCAGCATCTGTCCGGCTGCATTAAACAGGCAGCCGTGCACCACCAGGTGATATTCTCCTTCATTCAGGGGAACGCCCCGTTGATGGATCCGTCCCGTTTTTTGCCTTTGAGCATCATACAAATCCCAGTACTCCATGTTTTCCTCCATTGAAAATTCCTCCGGAATCCCGGAGGAATTTCATCTATATTCCCGTTGATTTACAGGTTGATCCACTCACGTACATCCCGCTTGGACTGTTCCCACGGCACATCGGTGATATCGTCGCAGACGCAGTAGCGGCAGAATGGCGTAGCGTTGCTGAGGAATTCGAATACCTCGTCAGCGCTGGTAGCCTTATATACATCCAGCGAATCCATGGGATGAAGCTTGAAGAACTCCTCGGGGCCGTCCGGATTGTCTTCCTTCAGCTTGCGGTTCAGGTTGCGGATATAGGCGGCAGAGGGGCAGCGATACAGCTTGCCCTGACGCATCTGGGTATTGTCACCGTGGGGGCAGAGCATATGATTGGTGTACATAATGCGCTGGCCAAAGGGATCCAGACCCTTGCGATAGAAAGTTTCGATCTTGCTGGCGCCAGTGAAGCAGAAGGCGCGCACGCCCTTGTTTTTGGCGTATTCCACCAGTTCCACATAATCCAGATTGACCGGATAGGCAGAGAACTGCAGCACCACATCCTGCTCCTTCAGGGTCTGCCAGAAGGAATCAGGCATTTTCTTCACCAACAGACCATTGCTGACCACATCAATGAAGGTTTCCGGGAAGATAGCACGGGCAGCCACAACGAACTTCTCCACATCGGGATGCAGCAAAGGTTCGCCGCCCAACAGATGCAGGTTCAGCAGCTTATCGCCAATCAACTCACGCAGGCGGGTCAGGTCAGCTTTGAACACTTCCAGATCAGTAAATTCCTTCTCTGCCAGAGGGGCATAGGTGGAGCAGCATTTGCAGTTCAGATTGCAGTGCTCGGTCAAATGATAGTCCAGCTTCAGCAGGCAGTTGCGCTTCTGGCTCATCTGCATTGCAATATCCAGACGATGGAAGGCCGCCGCCGTATTGGCAGAAGGCTGCGGAAGAATCTTGCGAAGTTTGCTTTTCAGACCCATGGAAATACCTCCCGAATGTTTTTTTCTCTTGGTTGCTGTATAATCGCCATCATGATTGTTCAGTTGATACTTATCAAGATGATCTGTATAGGCATTTACATAAACACTTGATCGTCCATCCGGCGGATTATGCCGTTCCCGCAGGAAATCTTCATAGTTTCTGTCCCATCCCATCACTTTGCTGACAAGGCCATAGCCAAGACGCTGGACAGAAAACCGGAACCCACCCAGATAGAGCTGCATGAGACCCATTTTGATATAGTCCCATTTGGTGCGTTGTTGACGCTTGATGTGCATTTCATTCCAGTAACTCAGTTCATCAAACCAACCTCGTTTTTCAAAGTCCACCTTGATGTTTTCTTTCTCAAACAGCGGCTCTACATCCTCACGCACCCACTTGCCACGCACACATCCCCAGGACATACCGGGCTTTCTGCCATAGTCAAACAGTACGTTCTTGTTTTCCTGATAGAAGTAGAACTTTTTCTTGCAATAGTCGGTTTTGCGGGTGGCGTAGGTTTCCCAGCCCCAGGGATCGGCTCCCCGCTTCCAGTACTTGCGCATATCCTTGACCCGCCAGATCGCTGCCTGCAAATTCAGACGGTAATGGCAGATGGGATACAGTTCCTGAAAGCCTTCAAACTCCTCGCTGGGAATCCCCGGCTGCTCCATGCAGGAAAAGTTGAAGCAGGTAATGTCCTTATGGGTACGGATGGCATCTACATAATACTCCAGCTTGGACTGATCCACCTTGGAACGGAAGAAGAAATCTTCCAGCATAATGAAAACAAATTCTGTCTTGATCTTATTCAGATGACGGATCATCCGTGTGCCATAGGAAACCTTGGGACGATTCTTGAACATCTCAAAGCACTGAATGTCCCAGCCTTCCCGCTGATAGACCTTGCTTTCGGTATTGAGAATAAAGGGATAATTCTTTGCTTCCGGCCAATACCGTTCCAGCAGGGTAAAGAACGGATCCCATAAATCCTCATATGCGTCGCAACTGCACAGCATAATGGTGAAATCCGCATTCTCATACCGGGATGACGCCCGTTCGCGCATGGTGTTCTCTCCTCAAAGCATTACGCTTGCTTTTTCTTGATAAACCTGCCAACCACAAGATCCAGAATATTCTTCAGCTGAGGATTACGAAGATTCATAAGCAGGAATACCAGATTGGTGACTGCCACCGTGATAACCGCCAGCAGAATTAGCCCAAACAGATTGCTTTGCCAGTTCCAGACCAGCGGCACAAGAACAAATTGCAAAATGGCATAGGCTACCAATGCTTCCACAATGGTTACCAATGCAAGGCGATAGTAGCTGAAATTCTTCTCGCCAAACACTTCACGCCAGATCACATAGGGACGGCCATACATAATAGTGGTACCGATGATCGTACCCGCAAACACACCGGGCAGACCAAACAGACGCACCAGAATGATGGATGCCACCAGATTGCCGAAGAAAGCCGCAATGGTCAGCCCCAAGTCTTCCTGATACAGACCTCTGGCATCCCGCAGGATGGTGACAGCCTCCAACAATCCATTATATAATACATTAAAGAACAACAAAAAACAAGTCAGGTCATCCAACACCCGGATTTCGCCAAAAGTCATCGCCACAAAAGGCGGTACCAGAATCACAAAACCGGCAAAAAAGTTCAGATACAGCCATGCGCTGAAAAAACTGTACAGATTGAAAGACTCAATTTGCTTTTCCCGGCTTTCGATCGCTGTCAGATTGCCAAGACTGGGCAGCATTCCCATAGAGAATGCAGACAGCGCCATGGATCCGATTTTTTTAATGGACAGATAATTGGATACATACCCCCATTGCACCACATCCACCATGGTGGACACGATAATGCTGTCCGTCTGGGAAATGCCCAGATTGGCAAGGCGAACCGCAAAGAGAGACTTGGTTTTCTGAAAAAATTGCTTTCTGCTGGCTGCATCCAGCGGTTTGGGGTTGACTAGCTTTGTTTGCGGATAATGGGTCATAATGTAATGATTCGTCCAGAACACTTTGACCACATTGAGCAGCAAGTCGGTCAGCAGATACGCCAAAAAGTTGCGTGTCACGATGGTGACCACAATCTGCAGCACAATGGAAACGACCGATGTGATGATGCTGATATGGGAAACCTGATAGGCTTTCTGAGCAGCCGTCAAGTAAGCTGTACGGTAGGAAAAGAAATAAGACAGGATGTTCTGGGCCAAGAACACCAGATAGTACATCCAAAGGTTGGGAATGGGTTCCTGAACCTTGATCAGATTCAGAAAGGGCAAAAAGCCGAGACCCACAACCGATACCATAACAATAATGGCAATATTGAATTTTCGGTACAGCGCCAGCAGGGACTGAGCTTTTTCATGATCCTCTTCAGCGATGGGCTTATAGAGGAAATACGAAATAGCAGAAAAAATGCCCATTTCTGCAAAGGAGAACAACAGAACCACATCGCCAAACAGACTGTTCACACCCAGCAGAGCATCGCCGAAATAGATAATGAAAATGTAGCGGGATAAAAAGCGCAAAATGGAAGGCAGCACATTGTTGATCAAGCCCAGCGAGCTGTTCTTGATCACATTGCCCAGCCGTCCTCCCATGGCGGACTGTTTAGCCATGATGGATCACCTGATTCAATCGGTTTTTCTGAGTCGCCAGCCAGATCACCAGCTGCACCAATCCCGGTTTACGGGCTTTCAACAGGCGCTGGAACAAAAGCGACGTCTGATTATCAGAACGGATCACATCCCTGTGAAGGGCAGACTGCCACGGTTCTTCTTCCAGGAAAGCCCGCACAATCTCCTTGCGTTCCGCCTTGGTGGTGTGACGGTTGGGCTTGGTTTCGTTGTAGAGAATATCGTAAATGAAACACGCCTCAAGACGAGCCAAACCTTCCTCAATGGCTTCCTCCGCCTGCGGGCGGCGCTTCATGGTGCGCAGATGGTTAAGCAGGGTTACTTCGTTGTTATAGAAGTCCTTCCAGTAGTTGTGCTGCATGGAGCCATCCACCTGGCGGTAATAGATCAGCCGTTCATCCGGCAGGGTGACAATACATTCCGCTTGGGCGACAACAGCATAGGTTGCCATCAGATCCTCGCCCAGCGTTACATTGGTGGCCATGGTCTCGTAGACATCTGCCAGAATGGAACGCCTATAGAGCTTACTCCAGACAGAGTGAACCAATCCTTCCCAATGTTCCTTGCGGTTGGCAAACCAAATGGGATAGAATTCTTTTTCCAGCCTCTCTCCCTTGAAAACACCGGCGGGAAAATCCCAGACAAAGGGAACCGTTTTACCGCTGCTCCAATAGGAATAAAAGCTGCAACAAACCAAGTCCGCTTCGTTTTCTGCGGCGGCGTTATAGAGGGTTTCAAACATCTGAGGGGCAGCAAAGTCATCCGCATCCACAAAACCCACATAGGGAGCGGTAGCTGCATTCACGCCGGCAATACGGGCAGAGATCAAGCCGCCGTTGGGCTTATGAACCACCTTGACCCGTGCATCTTTGGCAGCGTAGCCGTCACAGAGCGCAGGGCATCCATCAGGGCTGCCATCATCCACCAGCACAATCTCAATATCTTCCAGCGTTTGTGCAAACAGGCTGTCCACACATTCGGGCAGATACTTCTCCACATTGTAAATGGGTACCACAACGCTGACTTTGGGCTGAAAACTCATGGTGTTCCCTCTTTCCTCAAAGCTGCCCCAGCAGCTCCATCAACTTTTCTGCATTGGCTTCGGCATCAAACTGTTTGCGCCAGCTTTCCAATGCGCATTCGCTCATCCGGTTTCTTTGCGCTGCATCCAGCGTGCTGTAGCGCACAATGGCCTGTGCCACCTCTGCTGCTTCCGGGTTGGCAGATAACAGGAAGCCATTCTCCCCATCCTGTAACATCTCCGGGATACCGCCTACAGCGGTTGCAATAACAGGCATACCCATGGCATAAGCCTCCATCATGGATACAGGCAGACCTTCTGTTTCCGAAGTGGTTATGAACAGCTGAGCGCCGATCTGCTGATACAGCTGTGGCAGCTGTGTATTTTTTACATAACCATGGAAGGTATAGCGTACAGAGGAATGGTCTGCCAATTGTTCTGCTGCCATTTCTTCAAGGGCACTGCTCAATTCGCCATTGCCAAAGTGATGCCAATGAATGGAAAATCCCTCCGGCAAAGCAGCCAAACCCTCGATGATCCGATGTACCCGCTTGATGGGAATGAGTGCAGAACAGCTGACCAACTGAATGGTTTCGCCATCCGCCTTTTTCACGCTGGGCAACGAACGGCAACCCACATAGGAAACCCTTGCCTTGGCTTCCCACTGTTTCCCCCACATCTCCAGAAAAAACCGCTTGCCCAGCTGACTGACAAAAAGAAGTATATCGCTCTTTTCAGCGACGAAGGGCTGAAGAGGTTCCCAGTTCTCAGCCGTTTGTTCAGGATACAGGTCAACACCGTGGAAGCGGCATACCACCTTCAATTCCGGAAATTCTTTTTTCAGCCGGAGTACGGCAGTGGTTGCCTGCACACACCAATAGGTATAGACAATCTGAATCTGTTTCTCCTCAATGAGATTGCGAAGCAGCGCTGTAATCTGTTCTGCCCGCCTGCTGTATGCCAGAATTCGTCCGGCACGCTTGGGAAACAGCGAAAGCCCGTCCTGAAAAGCTTTCCAGATATCCTGCCGCACTTCCCTGTGGCGCAGTTGCCCAAGAAGCCCTGCAGGCGTAAGGCTTCCTCCCCAGTCATAGCGGCGATGATCCACATTTTCTTCCACAGGATACAAAAGAGGTTCCATCTCACCAAAGGAAAGCACCGTCAAATGAAAATGCCGACTCAGCATCTTGTATTCCGTCGGCAAAAAGCCCCGTTCGCTCTCCCCATAGGGAAAACCCTGGGTAATGAGCAGGACATTCTTCATATCTTCCGCCCTCCTTTTCTTGAGATTCAGGCGCAAACGTCAAAAATCTTCATCCAGCGGCCCACACGGAGCAAACGTGCAAGCAACCATTCATCATTGCCCATCTTGGCCGGGGCATTGGCGTGGGTGCGGCACCATTCCAGTACAGCTTCCTTGTCCACATAGTCCGACAAAGCATCGCAGGCATCTGCAAGGCACTGCGTAACCAATTCAGGATTCTCATAGAACCACTGGAATTCAGGGCTCATAAAGCCCATCTTGCCATAGCGGTTGGTAATCTTCTCCGGCATATCTTCACGCACGGCATCACGCATCACCCGTTTGGTAACGCCATCCCAAAGCTTATGCGTCAATGGCATCTGGAACATGGCTTCCACCAGATCCTTATCCAGAAATGGTGCACGGGTTTCCACGGAGAATGCCATACTGGTACGGTCCAGGGCGTGCAGAATTCTTGGCATTTCAGCAAACATATAGGCCTTGATGACTTTTTCCGTACTGGCGGAAGTATACAGATTCCGGGCACGGTAAACCTCCGGATGATTCAGAGAGGCTTTCTTCATATAGCGTCCGGCAGCATAATCCTTGCGGTGAATCCGGATCAAATCCCGCAGACGGGTAGGCAGGAGGAAATCCGTCGCCGTCACTTGCAACAGATGTTTGAGAGAGACATGGTCATGGGGTTCCCGAACAGTTTTGTATGCTTTCAGCTGGGAAGCAAACGCCCCGAACCTGCCGCTGAACAAAAGTTCCAGAAACAGCGCTTCAAAGAAGTTGGTATAGCCCGCCAGCTGCTCATCTGCGCCTTCTCCCACAAGCATGACCGTCATGCCCAGTTCGTGGGCTTTCTGGTACACAAACCGGCCTGCCATGTTGGTATAGGGCTCGTCCTCGTGCCAGATTTCCCGATCCAGCTCGTCCAAGTTCAGCGAAGGATCCGGCCATACCTTATATGCCTCTGCATCCACATGGCGGATCACTTCATCGATATATTCCTGCTCATCAAATTTCTTTTCCTCAAAGCAGGAAGAGAGGGTACGGACTTTCTGATCCTCGGGAAGGGTTTTGCTGATGGTGCAGACAATGGCGCTGCTGTCCAGACCGCCGGAAAGGGTGGAGCCAACCGGCACATCGCTGCGCAAACGCAGACTGACCGCCTGGTGGAACAGCTTCTGAAACTTCTCCACATTTTCTTCATAAGAAGCCGCCGTTCTGGCATTCTTTTTCAATTCATACCAGCGGCTGATGGTGAAAGTATGCGTCTTGAGGGAATAGCGCATATTGCAACCGCCGGGCAGCTGCATCACCTCTGCAAAACAGGTCTGTTCGCTGTAGTCCAGATCCCCCGTGTTGAGGAAAGCAAGCAGCACGCCGATATTGGCTTTCACCGGCTTTGGCATCTGCGTCCAGATTTCCTTAATCTCGCTGCCAAAACAGAATGCATCCTCCGTATTCCAATAATACAGCGGCTTTACGCCAAAACGGTCACGGCTGAAAAACAGGATTTCTTGCTGGCGGTCATAAATGGCAAAAGCCCACATACCGTTGAAACGCTCCACGCAAGCCTCTCCCCAGCGATCATAGGCGGCAAGGATCACCTCAGTATCTGTGCGGGTATTGAAAGTGCAGCCAAGCGCTTCCAATTCCTGACGCAATTCGGGATGATTATACACCTCGCCATTGTAAACGATGGTATAACGATCCTCATAATGCATAGGCATATTGCCTTCCGGCCGCAGATCAAAAATAGCCAGTCTGCGGTGTCCCAGCGCAACTGCACCGTCTGTATACAGGCCTTCTCCATCCGGGCCTCTGTGGGCAATGGTATCCAGCATCGCCTGAACAGCATCAGGATTCGCTTGTCCTTTTTTATGAATCATTCCGGCAATTCCGCACATAGCCATTCCCCTCTTCGTTTTCTACACTCAAACTTGCATACACCATTTGCTGGCACATTGGATATCTGCTGTGATCACTGCGCCACACAGAAGCATCATCATCATATCATATACATTGGCCGATACCGCAGGATAGGTTTCCATCAGCGTGCAGGCGCTCATCAGCACGGGCGCTGCTGCAAGCACACGCATCCAGCCGGCGGTGTGCTTTCCAAAGAAAAGCCTTGCCGCTGCGAAATACATTCGCAGAAAAACAGCTGCCATCATCAACAGGCCGGGAATGCCCGCCTGCAAAAGCACTTCCAGCCAGGCATTGTGCATATGATACTCCGGTCGCCCCAACAACTGTCCCGGAATACGTGCAATTACGCCGTCGGTGGAACCAATAAGCAGCGTAATGGGCCGATCCTTCAAATATTGCAGACCTGCCTGCCAGATTTCCGTACGCATGGAGAACGTTCCAATGCCATCCGTATAGCTGCGCTGCCAGATGTGCTGGTTGTTGTAGGTCAGCTGTGTTTCAACCGGCTGCTCCTGTATTTGTTCCGTTACCTGTGCAGTCTTTTGCTCAACAGGTGCAGGATTCACCGCTTTGGGCAGCATCTGCGGGATACCGGTCATCATCACCCACAGGGAACCGGCAAAAATCACTGCCAATACAACCAGTCCGGCTCCCCAGCGGAGCAGTGTATGTTTTTTTGTCAAAACAACCAGAGAAAAGCCGCCAAGGGCCAGCGCTGCCAAAGTGATGGTGGTACGGGATACGGTCAGACTGATGGCAAAGCAAATCGGCAAAAGCAGCAGCAGACAGAGAATCCTTTTGTACCATCTGTTGCTGCGCAAAGCAAGCACCATCCAGCACAGCAAGCCCATCACCAGCATACAGCCGATTTCGTTGGGATGCTTATTGAAGGCATACAGACGATAGAAAGTGATACCAATGGTGCCTTCAGCGAACGGAAGTTGGATCAGACGATCCCGCAGGCAGGCATAGCAACTAATCGCTGCCATCGCCAGCGTATACAGCGCAAACACCAGTAAAAAGGCCGGCAACCACTTCTCCCAGTTTTCCGAAATAACCGGGAACAGGCAAAGCCCCAGACCGAATGCCAGTGCAATGCCATAGACATAACGCAGGTTAAGCTGCAGATAGGTGTCGCCGTTGATTACATTACACACCAGTGTCCAAAGGGACATCGCCAAACCGATCCAGATCACAGGCGTGGCTTTTTTCGGAACACTGATGGTCAAAAGCAGCAATGCCGCCACTGTCAGCGGCCATAGAATAGCATATACCAGCAGCCTTTCCCGCTCCGGCATAGCCATCATGACCAACGAAATGCAAAGCATTGCCAGTGAAAGGCAGCTAAGCATCCGGCGTCTTCCCATACCTTCCTCACCCATACGTAACTTCCTCCTTGATTACGGCGCTGCCTCTTCCCCTGCTTTGTCATCTGGCAACGGAGGAGTATTCTCCAAAGCGTTCTTTGGTTCTCCAAACAACAATTGGGGCTGCACCAGAGAAATGGCCAGTACAAACTGCATCAGCGCTTCGCCGCCATGGAATTGCACAAGGCTCAACACCAGATAAGTAAGAAAGTATCCGGCAATAGGTGCTGCAAAGAAACGGGGGCGCTGCTTGAACTGGCTGACAAAGAAGGCAATGCACATTCCGACAAACCAAACAGCACCGATTACACCTTCATCCATCAACAGCTGTAAAAACACATTGTGCATAACATCTTCGTAGGAATCAAACCCATAATACATCCGGAAAACACGGATGGCATTGCCTACACCATAGCCCACGGGACGCTCGGCAATTGCCGGGGGCACCATATTCCACAAAACATCGCGTCCGCTGAGGAAGCCGGTTGACATAAGCCCTTCCGACATTTCCTGCACTTCTTGTTGAGAAACAATGCCAAGAATCTGTGCAGGGGGCGGTACCTGGATGCTGATACGGCTTAACAAGCCCTGTGCCGAACCAGAAAACACCAGCAGCGCCACTATCACAATCGCATAAAGCACATACCATTTCAAATTCTTCAACCGCAGGCGATACATGGGATCATAGAAAAGCGACCACAGGATCAGCATTCCAATTGCGACGATGCCCACACGGCTGCTGGATACAAACGAAAACAAGACCGCATAAGTTACATACACGGCTTTTTTCTTGCCACGTACAAAATACGCTCCCAAAGCCAACCATGTGGCATCCAGATGCCGCCCGCCACGGGTCAGAGACGGAATCAAGGAGGCAAAATAACCATTGCCGCTTCCATCAAAATAACCTCTGAGCATTGTCAAAAGATATTCCCGATGGATGATCATGTAGCCAAAGTGCAGCACAGCAAAGGTACAGGCTCCGATTTCCAGCAGACGCACCCATTCCCCTTTGGAAAAATCCTTTCCGACATTGGGAACCATCACCAGCAGATACAGACCGAAAGCCCAGTGCAGAACACTCTTGGACAGCCCATACTCAGGCATACAAATGGCTGCCCATACCAATACAAACACAAAGAATCCTGTCAGATACCAGGGCGGCCATTTCAGCTGACGGAAATGGACAAGCAGATACGGGACAAATACCAGCGAGAAAAAATAACAAAGACTGGCTGGAATTGGTCCGTTGTCCGTCTGAATGGAAAACAGCATCAAGGTGGGAAGATAAAGCAGTATAAGCTGAAACAGCAAAAGTGTCAGCCGAACCTTTTGGGAATAGATCCGATCAAACACAGTCTCCTTTTTTTCACCCTGCATTCTTTTCATCTCCTGCGCAAACAAATGCCCAGCCAAGCCGGGCAAAGCATATCAATTTACGGATCATAACCGAAGGTATCTGTCAAAGCCTGTTTCATTTGGCGTTTTTCTTCCTCGGTTTTCTGGGGCCAATAAGTATCATAAACAGGAACCGTTTCCATCTGGGCACGGTGCCGCTCTATGAACTCATCATAGCTGCAAACCACCCGAGCAGGATTGCCGGATACCACGCTATTATCAGGGATGGACTTTGTCACCACACTGCCAGCGCCAATGATCACCTTATTGCCGATGGTCACATTGGGCAAGATATACGAACCCATCCCAATGAACACATCATCGCCAATGATGACTCTGCCAACCTTGCAATAGCCAAGTGCTGCTTTCATGCTGCCATCATGCGCCAGTATGGTGGCACCGGTGATGGTTACATTATTGCCGATATCAATCAGGAAACCATGGCCCTGATCAATCAGGGAATTCATGATCTGCACGTTCTCGCCAATTGTAACGCCTGTATTCCGATAGCGATTGAGTACATTATCCATCTGGCTTCTGTCAAAGGCCATCTTTCCGATCCAGAGTTTCTTCAAAATCGACATTGCTTGCTCCTCCTGACATAATTCAGTCCTTGATGAGCTTCTCATAGAGTGTAATATAGGCATCCACACCGTGTTCCTTGCTGAAACGCTGGTGTGCTTTTTCCAAGCAGGTATTGGTATAGCTTTCCTTACCGGCTGCCTCCACCTTTTGCAGGGCTCCCATAACAGCATCCATTCCCAGAACCTGCTCCACAATTTCGCCGCAACCATCCTCCACCAATTCCGGAGAAGCGGTATTGCGGTAGACAACCACCGGCGTACCGCAGCACATACTCTCCACCGTCACCTTGCCAAAGGTTTCGTAAAGGGTGGTGTTCAGACAGACATCCGCCATGGAGTAGTATTCAGCCAACGTAACGGCATTGCTGGTTGAGGGAATATGAATCACATTCTCCGGCAGCGGTTCCGTGGTTTCGCCGATTGCCACAATGGCCCAGCTTTCAGGCATATGGGCGGCAATGCCTTTGATCTCGTTCAGGCACTTGATGTGGCTGATGGTGGAAGCCACCACCAGAATCACAAAGCGGCTCTCAAGGCCCAGTTTCTTCCGCAGATCGCTTTCCCGGGGATGAAAGGTATCAAAATCGATCCAGTTATAGATGGTAACCGGTTTCCGGTCTGCCAGAATGGAACCGTTGCTGACTTCCTGCGTCACCCATTGGGAAACGCCTACCACCGCCAACCGAGGAATGGCAGAAAGCCATTTTTTCTTGTCTGCCAGACACTTCCGGGTCGTATCAAAGAAGAACGTGGGATTGACCGTATCGATATGCAATAGCGGACAGGAACCGCATTGTTCCTGCCACTTTTTGCAGTCTGCCGATACATAGTAAGTGCATTTGCCGGTATAAAACCAGCAATCATGCAGTGTGATCACAGTGGGAATTTCCGCTTTGGCAAGATATTTCAGTAGCGCTCCCAGATGAATATAGTTGGAGTGCAGATTTCGCAGGTGCACCACATCCGGCTGATAGCGCTTCAGTTGACGGATGAGCCGCTGCGTGGGCAGATAGGAGAAATATCCCTGCAGACCCGTCAGGCGGGAGAGGACAGCGTGCAGCTTGCGGTCAAGGGTATTGCCAATCCTGCTGGCATGGGGATAGGTGTTTTTGCCATAGGAATAGAACACATGGCTGGAGTGCCCCCGTTCTTCGAGCCCCTGCGCCAGTTCCACAGAGGTACGCCCTGTGGAAGCAATACCGCAAACCGCATTGATCTGCGCTATTTTCATTGCTATCTTCTCCCTTCGGCAATCAATGCTCCCCTTGTCGGGCTGCCGTCTCTTACTGGTTCTGTTCCTTGCCAGCCACCATGGAAAGCTGCTGATGAATCAATGACCTAACGACCTCTGGTCGGTGATTTTTCTGCATAAGAGCATCGGCACGTTCCTTCCAGAGATTGCGTTGCTGTTCGTCTTTTACCAGCATTTCGACACTGGCTGCGATTTTGCTGGGATAATCTGCGCAGACTGCGGCTTCGTTTTCCATCAAATAACGGCAGCCACAGTTGATTGCCGGACAAGCCACCAGTACCGCACAACCGCTGGAAAGGCAATCCACGATTTTCGAAGAAAAACTATGCCACATCTGCTGTACAGATGCACGGTCATATCCCTCTGCATGGACTGCAACATGGGCCGCACCATAACACTTTTTTAGTTCGTCGGCCGATACAGCCTCATGTACCTCACAGACACCCGGTTTGTCCAGAGAAGGTGCATCTGGACTGCTGGAGTAAATGTCCAGTTTGCAGGGATAACCTTCTTTGTTCAATCGTTCCAGCGTTTCCACAATCGTTGAAAGCGTATTGATCCGCCCGAAATAGATACCGCCGGCATAGATGAACCGAACGCAATTCTCATCAGGCCGAGGCGTATTTTCTTGCAGAGTTCCTGTCTTTGGAAGTACACAAAATTCTCGTTTGAACTGTTCACCAAAAACCTTAGCTTGCTGGGGACTGAGTGTATAGAGACTATCACAGCAAGCGGCAGTTTTCTTCACACTGCGGCGCTGTATTAGTCGGTTCAGCCAATAGATAGGACTGAAATGCCATTGATTGAAGGAATACAAGTCATCCCAAACAATTCCAGCCATTGGTTTTTTCAGCCGTTTGGCTGCCCAGCGCTGAATCTCCATCGTATAACGGCTGTAGGTTAAAGGAGCAAAAATCACATCCGGGTTAAATTCATCCACAAAGTCTTCCAATGCTTTGCTTTTCCAATTTGCGAGCTTCCAAAGCAAATCCTGCGCCAAAAAGAAGCTCGCCCAGTTGTGGCGACGGAAAAAATCATAGAAAGATTTCTTTTCCTGCTCAGAGGTGTTTGAAGGAGAATCGTCAGTGGCCACATCCTGAGATAAATCAATAACAGTGCCCATTGGGATGCCCTTAAGCAATTTCTTTGCCGCCATTTTGTCTGTTAACTGAAAATAGCGTTTACAGCACTTATTTCCTGGCATACCGGGCTTGCAATAGATATGCGCCAATTCCATGGGCTGATCCTCAAACCAGCTGGAAAGGACACTACCCTCGTTGCTGTCATCCCGCCATGGTTCCCGGGTAATCAATAGTACTCGAAGCATGGATCTCTCCCTTTCAATGATTCTGAGCCAGTTCCAGATAGGTGTTCTGCAATTCAAGCGCGCAGGTACGGATATCCGGTGCCTTGGCACCTTCGCTGCGCTTCATACTCATCAATACTTCAGCCCAGTGTTCTGCATCCCCAAGGGGTAATTGGGTTGCCAGATCCGACAGAAGCGCTTCATGGCTCATGTTGCCGGACAGAAGGCATGGCAGACCATTGACCTGTGCTTCCCAAGCCACAATACCCATGCCTTCGTAGAAGCTGGGCAGGCAGAACACATCCATGGCAGAATACATTCTGGATACATCCTGACGGACACCGGTAATAATGACACTGTCGGTGATATTCAGCTTATCCGCTTTCTCACGGATACTCTGCTCCAACTCGCCTCCGCCCACCAACATCAGCTTGGCAGAAGGAATGGCCTTCAACACATGAGCGAAGATTTCCAGCAAAAACAGATGGTTCTTGGGATACACGAAACGTCCCACATGGCCGACCACATACGCATCATCATCAATCGCAAACTCTTTGCGCAGGCTGGTACGATCAGTGGCATTAAAGAGGAAACGTTCATTATCAATGGCATTCTGAACAATATTCACCTGTCCCTCATCAAACAGGCGGTCACCATACATCCAGCGTCCGGCATGTTCACCGCAGGCAAACAAATCCGTTGCAAACAATTTGCAGAAAGAACGAAGCACATATTTTAACAGCGTGCGCATTCCCTCACCCCAATGAGCGGTGGAGTGTGAATGGCAAATACGAACGGGTACCTTTGCTCTCCATGCTGCGAACAGCGGGAATACCGACATGGTACTCATGTGGGCATGAACAACATGGTAGTGTTTTTTGCGGAAAGCATTGTACAGCGTTTGATGATACTGAACAACCCTCGTGTATGCGGGAATAGGGAAAATGCCTGCCTGAATGGCTTCCAACTCGCTGCGCTGCGGGAAGGAACTGTCGTGGCAATAGTACAGATCAAACTGAACTTTGCTGCGGTCAATATAGCGCAGATAGTTCATAACCGTTGCCTCGATACCGCCGCTGTCCATACGGTTCAGTACCAGTGCAACCTGCAAGCGGTCATCCACTGCAGCCTGTTCATTCTTGGCAACCTTGCCCAGGTAGAAGGTCTGCAGACCGTCTACGGTCTGAGTAATGTCCGGCGCAATCACACCGCCGTTACGTTTCAGCGAAACCAAACGCTTGGCCCAATCCTCGGCATTATCCAGCGGCAACTGAACAGCATCAGTAGACAGGACTGTTTCCGTGGTCATCTGATCAGAAAGCAGACAAGCAAGACCATTGGATTGCGCTTCCCAGCCGACAAGGCTCATACCTTCATAAAAACTGGGCAGACAGAAAGCATCCATGGCAGAATAAACCTTGGCAGCATCCCGGCGGGCACCGGTAAAGATTACCCGATCCAGCACGCCCATATCCGCCGCTTTTTTGCGAACCGCTTGTTCCAGTTCACCCTCGCCCACCAGCAAAAGATAAGCATCCGGGCGCAGTTTGAGAACCTCTGAGAATATCTCCACCAGAAACATATGGTTCTTCTGATAAACAAAGCGGCCAATATGACCCACCACAAAGGATTCGTCCGGGATAGAAAAAGAATGACGAATCTGTTCTCTGGCTACAGGATCAAATGCGAACTTATGGTTTTCGATCGCATTATGCACAACATATACTTTGCCCTGATCAAACAGGCGATTGCCATACATCCAACGACCGGCCATCTCGCCACAGGCAAACAAATCCGTGGCAAAACATTTACAGAAGGGCCTGAGGATATACTTCAGAACCGTACGCAGGCCTTCCCCCCAATGGGCTGTGGAGTGGGCATGGCAAACACGGTTGGGCACCTTGGCAATCCATGCTGCAATCAACGGAAATACAGACATGGTGCTCATATGCACATGAACAATTTGATACTTTCTCTTCTTAAAAGCGCTGATCAGCGCTTTCTGATATTGAAGCGGCTTGAAATAGGACGGAATGGGATAGATACCGGCTCCCAGCGCTTCCAATTCTTCACGCTGAGGGAAGGAGCTATCTTTGGCGAAATAAAAATCAAACTGTACCTTGCTGCGATCCAGATGGCGATAGTAGTTCATAACCGTTGCTTCAATACCACCACTATCCATGCGGTTGAGTACCAAAGCAATCCGCAAAGGCTTGGTTTCCTGCATATTACTTACCTACTTTCTCCTGATTGATCATGCCGCCAAAAGCAGTACGGAACAGAATGGCAATATCCAGACCGAGGCTCCAGTTCTCGATATACCAAAGATCATGCTTCACTCGATCTTCAATGCTGGTATCGCCGCGAAGTCCATTCACCTGTGCCCAGCCGGTAATGCCGGGACGCACCTGATTTTTCACCATATACAGCGGAATGGTTTCCCGGAACTGTTCCACAAAGAAGGGGATCTCAGGGCGGGGGCCCACAAGGCTCATATCGCCCTTGAGGGTATTGAAAAGCTGGGGCAGTTCATCAATGCTGGTTTTGCGCAGCAGGGAACCGAACTTGGTGCGGCGATTATCCACTGCGGTGCTCCAGCCGGTATCCTGTTCTGCGTTTACCCGCATACTGCGGAATTTCAACATGGTAAAATTCTTCTTATTCAACCCCACCCGTTCCTGCTTGAACAGAATGGGGCCGGGACTGGAAAGTTTGGTGCCGATAGCTGCTACCAGCATAATGGGACTGGCAAGAATGATCAGGATGAGGCTGGTCACCACATCGAACGCACGCTTGACAAAAGCGTTCAGCGGCTCATCCAGAGGCGTTGTGCGGAGCTGGATCAGCTTCATATCCCCCACCACGTCAATGGTTGGACGGGTGGGAATAATATCATTATAGGACGGAACAACACTGATCTTGGTTCCGCACTTTTCGCAGATATAGATGATCTCAGCAATGTGATCCGTTTCCATGGGCTCCAAAGCGGCCACCACTTCATCGATCTCGGCGCCGTGCAGAAGCTGCTCCATCCGTTCAGTCAGCCCGTTCATATCCGTGAGGGTATCGGCAATTTGCATTCCCAATTCCTCATCACTATTGACAGCCTGCACATAGCGCTGCGCCAACTCACCGCTGCCAATGACCAGCACGTGCTTTTGGTTATAGCCCTTCGCCCGCATTCTGCGCAGAATGACACGAAGCAGAATGCGCTTGAGAATCAACAGGAAACAAACCGTCACATAAAACACAGCCAAAACGCCACGGGAGAATTCCTGCAGACGAAACAAATACAGCATTGCTGCAGCACTGAGCAGCGCAATAGCATTCGCCAGAACAATATTTTTGAGGCCATGACCCATACGTGAAAGGCGTGTCATACGATACATACGAAAACAGGCCAAAATAACCACAGTCCACACAGCATAAATAATCGCTGTCAGCACCATGCCGCCAGAACGGTTCATCGAGGCCATATTGAATTGTCCTGTAACTACATCCAGCCACAGCCAAGAAGCAAACAAATAAGAAAGCAACACCAGAACGCCATCTGTAAATGCGTTCAATCTATTCAGCTGCTTCTGATTCTTGCGGATCATTGTATCACCTGTTATCCCGGATGCATAGCATCCATATTGTACACTGTTTACACAGTCATACAAAAGTATACTTTTTTTTGCTCAGTACGTCAATATCCGGTATGCTTTGAAAAAGGCTGACAAGGGTGGAGGCGATTTCCCGTTTCCTTTCCCTGAACAGCCCTGTATCGTTTCATCTTTTATGGAAAACAAGATTCTTGACCTGCTGTTTCTCTTCCGCTGTCAACAACCAAAGATACACAGCGCCAACATAACAAACTGTATAGAACGCAATTTTCAGAATCAGAAATACCACCGAATCAGTCGGCAGCAACCAGTTGACCATCAAGCCAACAGGACCCAACACGAGGAAAATCCGAGAATTTTTCAGGAACATCACAAACATCGAACCGATGGGAAGACGCTCCACTTTGGCGTAGTAAACATTCAGCGCAATCAGGTTGCCGAAGAGAATGGATAAACCTGTAGCAACCGCCGCTCCGACACCAGAAAAGAATTTTGCCAGAATGATGGTCAGAATGATATTGGTAAATACCACACCAACATGGAGATAAGCGCGTCTGGTATAGGTATTTCTTGCCTGTAGGATGGATAAACCAATTCCTTCGCACAAATCCGGTGTCATGGGGATAATGACCAACAAAACGATCCAGAAAATCTCGCTATACTCACTGCCTACCCACACAGTAACAAATTCTTTGCCAAAGAGAATAAATCCGGACAGAATCAGGAACAGCAGTAAATATTGATAACGGGCAATGCGTAAAAAAAGCTGATTGATTTCGTTGTTATCATCCCTGACAACCAATTCTGTGATTTTGGGCATGAACACATTATTCACTGCCGAAGAAAGTGTAATAAAATTCATATAAATCGTTGCAGCAACGGAATACACAGCCACGACAGCAGCACCATGGAACTTGGTAAGAATGATTTGATCCACTTTCCAGAACAACTGGTCTGCAATCACTGCCAAAATCAGTCCGCCTGAAAACGCCACCATTTGCGATAGCATTTCCCTCTCAAAGGGACTTTTCTGGATCTTGATTCCCAGCGTTTTCTGAGAATATCCTTTTTCCAGAACATACAAAAGAATAGTCATGCTCAGATTTACAATGGCAACAGTCAAAGCATAGGGATACTTGGTGATCAAAAGCAACAGAGCGATCGGATTGAGAATGGCAGTCAGAATATTCAAAAGTTTAACAAAAACAAACCGCTCGTGGGAATGAATGATCGCAATATACAGGCAGCCGTTTACTTCAAAACAGAGCTGAATCAGAAGAACAACAAACACTTGCTGCGCATGAAGGAGCTCAACAGTATTCATGGAGCTTCTGTAGAAGGGCGTAATCAAACCAAACAGTACTGCACCCAGAACCAGCATAAGGCCTGTAATCACCTGATAGATTCTTTTGGATGTGAACAGCACCTGATTGGATTTGATCGCATCTTTTTCAGCAAGCGATATAGTATAAAAACGCATCGTGGTAGCGGATAGTGTGGATTTGAGAACAGACAGATAAGATACAATGGAAGCAATCAACTGATACACGCCATATTCGCTGTTGCCCAGGGTTCTCAAAAGAATCGGCACATAGATCAAACTGATAACAGCATTCAAAAACAAATGGATATAGGAAAGAATCGCTCCGCTTTTTCTTTGAAGGCTTCTATTGGTGGCGGTTTTCACTTCGTTATTTTCCATTGATGATCAACCCTTCGTCAGTGGTAAAGGCATCAAGGATACCGCAATCATTATACATCGT
This sequence comes from Clostridia bacterium, assembly GCA_017501255.1. GTDB lineage: Bacteria > Bacillota > Clostridia > Christensenellales > Aristaeellaceae > Limiplasma. Next base: position 64,499 of record JAFVXE010000011.1, read on the forward strand.
CGGGGATATACCGTCAACGAAGGCGATAGCAAAACCCCTCTGGCACTACCCAGAGGGGTTGTATATACAAACCAGACAAATCAGCGCCAAGAGAAAAAGCAGGCAACCGATAGGCGTCGCTGTTCTTATTCCTGAATGACCACCGCTGCCACCGAACAGGGCGGCAGTGTCATGCGGAGCTTCCCATTCTCAATGACCGCCGTATGAGGCTGAATTACCACATCTTCCGGATGATCGAAATCGTTGAAGGCGTGGGTATCTGCCGTCAGGATGCGGGCTTCTGCCCGGGAGGCGCTAAAGTGACAAATGTCGCATTCAATCTCCACCGGCTCCGTCAGGGAGCAATTGCTGAGAGTCAGCGTCATCGCACCTTCCTTGATGGATGCGCTGCTGGACACCATATCGGCCTTGTACCCTTCGGCAGCCTTTTCCGCATCAGTGTAACAATACACAGCTGTACCGCCTTGATGGGCTTTGTACAGGTCGAATACATGGTAGGTCGGCGTCTTGACCAGCCTGTCGCCATCGGTCAGCAGGACGGACTGAAGCACATTCACCGTCTGAGCAAGGTTCGCCATCATGACGCGCTTACTGTGGCGGTTGAAGGCGTTCAGATGGATGGCGGCCACCAGCGCATCGCGCATGGCGTTCTGCTGATAGAGGAAGCCAGGGTTCGTGCCGGGTTCCACCTGATGCCAGCACCCCCACTCGCCAACAACCAGACCAACCTTGTTCTCCGGATCATACCGGTTCATAATCTCAGTGTGACGGGTGAGCAGCTCGTCCACAAAGGCAGCAGCGTCCATGGTGGCATAGTGGAGCTTATCGTCAAAGTCGGTGGCAGAGTCCATCTGCGGATGGATGGGCATGGTGTAGTAGTGCAGATCAATACCGCCGGCCAGCGGATAGCCGCCCCACCCCTTGCTGATGGCCTTCATCATGGTTTCCATCCAGCTATAGTCCGCAGAGGAAGGACCGCAGGCAATGCGGCACAGGCGGTTGCCGTTGTAATCCCGGCAGAAGGCGGCGAATTTTCGGTATTCTGCGGCGTAGGTATCAGCCGTCATCTCACCGCCGCAGCCCCAATTTTCATTGCCCACGCCCAGAAACTCCAGCTTCCACGGGTCGTTTTGCCCGTTGGCTTTTCGCCACTGGGACATGTGCGTTCCCTCGGCGGTCATGTATTCCACCCACTCAGCCATTTCCTGGACGGTGCCAGAGCCCACATTCCCGTTGATATAGGGCTTACAGCCAACCTGACGGCACAGTTCCATATACTCATGGGTACCGAAGGAATTGTCCTCCACCACGCCGCCCCAGTTGATGTTGACCATCTTTCTACGGTTTTCCAGGGCGCCGACGCCGTCCTTCCAGTGATACTCCTCAGCGAAGCAGCCGCCAGGCCAGCGGATGGTGGGCACCTGAATGTTGCGGAAAGCTTCCACCACGTCGGTGCGGATGCCGTTCACATTGGGGATGGGACTGTCCTTGCCCACAAAAATGCCGCCATAGATGCAGCGTCCCAGATGCTCAGCGAAGTGGCCGTAAATCTCAGGACGGATGCGGGCGATGGTATCCTTGGCGTTGATAAGCATGGAAATGCGCTTCATGGTATGTCCTCCTGTGCTGATCTTATACTCACACTCTATCAGATGAGTTACCGAAATTCAACAAGCCCAGCCAAGGGCATCATAGACAGAATTCGCAAAGCTATGCACTTATGTAGCAACAGAATGTGTGATCACATCACCGCTGCAACTCATCGTTCTTTTCTTGTACATGAACCATTTCAAATTGACCAAGAGTATCTCGAAATAATGTATCAGGATTTCCTGTGCGCCAATTCTCGATCAGTACCGTTTCAAACACATTTGTAAAACGTTCGTAGTACGCTGTTTCTGAGGATCCATACTTCTCAAAAAAATCATCAATTGCGTCTTCGGAGGTATCCCCATATATATTCTGACTACTGACAATACGCAGCGGATAAACCTCCAATCTTTTTTGATATGGTGAATAATGAATATTCAAAACAGCACTTGCAACATGGTTGGACTCAAAAAGAGCAACAGAATAAATTAATTCCAGTTGTTTTTCCTCCGTTTCCCAAATAATTTGAAAACTCTCATCATCACCTAATGTAGATTTACTAAAACCAATACGAATCCTTCCCGGTACAGCATACTTCACGGCATCGCCGTTTTTTGCCATTCCTTTCATATTCGTCCATGAAGCCGTGGTCAGATGCCCACCGAAAACATCTTCTGTACCAAAATACATTTCATCAAAGATATTCTTTATCAAGATTGATCGGACACCAATGAACACACCAGCAACCAACAGGAAAATCAGAAAAACCACGAATCGTTTCTTCCATCCTTGATTCATGGAACAGCCTCCCACTCGTTCACACGAACTTTTACCCTCATTATAAACGATGCTTTTACGTAACTGCAACATTTTTACGGGTGATCTGAGCATCCATAATGCTGAAATCCATTACAACATCTAAAAATTCGTTCCCTATTTTGCCCGGGAGGACATCTGTTTTTTGACAGTAGTAACCTTTTTGCGTCCGTGTCATATCCTTTACGTATGAAACACTGTACGCTCTTTATCGGGATTATTTTGTTTTGATCAGATTCAGCCAAACTTGGTCAAAACAGATCAGCTTGTTATCGCTCCCAAACCCACTGGGATGCGAGCCAAAACAAGGCGATCCGAGGGGTGTTTTCAACCGGGTTTGTCACCCATTTTTTAACCCATCATTTAACCCATTTTGACGATTTAACCCATATTTAACCCATACAAATGGGCACAAATTCTGTCAAAATGTGTCAAACCAAGACAAAAGAAAAAACCCTGAAAACGTTGTGTTTCCAGGGTTTGATGTTCCAATTAGCGCTTGGAGAACTGGGGCGCACGACGGGCAGCCTTGAGGCCGTACTTCTGCAATCAGGATTCCTGAATCCCTTGTTTCATAAGCACTTCCCAATCCCTCACAGCCGTTTAACCCCTACTTAACCCCTGTTGAAATCACCTTATCAGGTGACCTGACCAAACGCTGCATTGACCACTGAAAACAGTTGTTCCGGTCGATTATACTTGACCTTGGCATAGATGTCCATCGTTATTTTGCTATTCTCATGCCCTGCCAGATACTGAACCGTTTTGGGATCAACAGAGGCATATATCAGGTTGGTAATGTAGGTATGCCGTAGTTGATGCGGCGTCACTTGGAAGTCCAAGTTATACACCACATGACCGTTATGACCAGCCTTTTCTCCAAGAACCGGCTTGACCGTCTTGGTAATCCGCTGTCCATTGATATAGCGTACATAGGTACGTTCCTTGGTGGTACGAGTGACAATGTACTGCCATACCCGTTTGAACTGCGTATAGGTCAGCGGTTCATTATCGCTGTTGGCAACCACATATTCTGACGTAGACTTGCTCTTTGCTTCTCTTAGACAATCAGCCAGATTCCGTGGGATGGGAATATCCCGATGAGCCGCCTTTGTTTTCAGTTCAGTAGAAATAACCGGGCGATTATGCTCCGTGTGCCATGCTCTACGGACTGTGATATAGGGTACGTCACCATCAAGATAGACACTGTCCCATTTTAATCCAAGGATCTCTTCTCGTCTCAGGCCGGCGTACAAACCGATCATAACGAATACGTATGGTGGTAATCCCTTGATGGTTGAAAGCAGTTGGGTGATCTGATCATCAGTCAGAACATCACGTTCCTTTTGTGGCCTTCCCCCTCTTGCTGATATGCGTTCACAGGGGGAACTATCGATAATGCGACTATCGACTGCAGAGTTGAAAATCGCCTTGTACAGCATGTGTACACCTCGATAGACCGAAACCGACTTTTTAGACGCAGGCACAAGCGCCAGCTTCACATCATCAGCCGTCACATTAGCCATATACATATGCCCCAAAGGAGCAACGATATAGTTCTTAACCTTGGAAGTGTAATCGGCAAGCGTTGTGGTTCTGATATGTACTGACTGCATCAGCAGCCAGCGTTCACAATACTCAGCAACCGTAGGCGTTCTCCTGCGAAAGGTGGCTTCCTCAATCTGACGTTTGGCTTCTTCCACCTTATCGTAGAGTTCTTCGGCAGTCTTGGCATAAAGAGCCACCCGCTTACCGTCGGCATCGTCAATACGGGTTCTGAAGTATTCGATGCCGTTCAGGTTCACAGTCCCATACTCAGGGATATGTTTTTTCTTTCTGCCCATTCTGTCACCTCATTGGTATGTATTCTACAGCGCTGCAATATTGTTTTATCAAACTCCCCAATCCCGAGCAAGGATACGGATTGTCAGCGATCCTGGCCTCGCAACTTTCGATAGGTCATCTTGGCTGATTCGTCCGGTTTTGCTCTGTGGGTACATTTGGCTACATATTCTTGAAGCCCGGAATCGGTGAAGAATACGCAGCCGTTAGGAACATACTGAACATAGGCAATCTGGCCATTACTTCTTGCGGCATCGAGAGTTGCAATACTAATGCCGAGAATCTGTGCCGCTTCCCTACGAGTGATAAGTCTTTCCAACAATAGTCCTCCAATCTCTCGATGCGGTTAGCCGCATAGCATTACTTTCCTTATATAGTTACTCATCAAAATAGGTGTACAAGCAGCGATCAGCTTTATCGCATCATAGTCCCATCTGTACCGCCGTCCCCCGGACAAACGCATACCACAGGAACTCCCCGCCAGTCATCGCGAGGCCGTGAGGAAGTATCATTATGCCCATGCCGCATCTTCGCGCCCTGTCTGCCACAGCAAGGTCTATGAATTGCGTTGATCGCTCTGGTATTTCCGTCATTGCGCCGCTTCATATGCCGCTCCACAACATGGGTTTTGTACCCGTACACCAAATATGTAGTTTTCAAGGTTCGGTGGTAACTTTCCAATCCGTCGCGTTCAAGCGGTGAGCATGCTAATAATACTTGCCAGAACAATAAGATCCTTACCTTCCAACATAGATTGCACCCTGACAAGAAGCTCAATTTGTTCTGGAGTATAGGCAATGGATTTGGGTGTGTACCAATCAGGAATCTTGATTCCACCGCAGTAGCGACCACGGACGGACTCAATGGGATAAATCAGAGAAAGGTATTCCACGTCGTAGTAGATGGTTCTTGGGCAAACATTGAATTCCGCTGCCAAATGCGCAACCGTATCTTGGCGACGGTAACACAACACATGCCAAATTGCCATTCTGCGTTCGTGGCACCTCACTCTGCTCCCTCCTTTCTACGATTCTGATTGTATAGACTAAATATGCAAGAACCTTGCAAATCTAAAAAACTTTTTTATGAAATTTTTGTAGCAAAAATTGCGCTTTCGCAGACAACGAAAGCATTAAAAAACCATATATTTGCAAAGGTAATTACGATAAAACAGCAGGTCACTTCATGCTGAAGTAGCCTGCTGTTTGAAAACAAATCACAATCTACGCTATTATGCTTATTTTGAATATGTTGCTAGTCCTCTGTTCTACCCCAATACTTTTTTGCAAATGGAAAGGATCATCATGCATTTTCATTTAGTCTTTCAATCAAGGAGATGAGTGTTAGGATATCCTTATCAGATAGATTGCGTATACCCTCCAGAGCTTTTTGAACAAGAATGCGTTCTTCCTTCTTTTCATCGAAGAAAACAGACGGTTCAACCCCAAAGTATTCACAGATATACAGCAATTCTGGAACAGACGGGAGGCATCGACCAGAAGTAATTCCTTGAATATAGTTTCTGCCATGACCCAAATCTTGACTCATCCTATATTCTGAAACGCCCTTTTTCAGCCTCAATTCTGTAATGCGATTTCTGATGAAATCCAACTCCATCATCTCACCTCCCATTACAGATTATTCTATTACCCCTCCATCATTATTACGCATGTACACAGCATGAATTTTCTGTTGAATTAGCACTTTCAAAGCGGTATAATAATCACTGCAAACAGGTCTGAAGTCTATCCATCGTTCTGTCTGTTTCGTTTCGCAGTCCAATGCGTAATCTCAACGTTTCGTTTTCGCATCAACATTCCCTTTCACAAAGTGCGTACAAACAAGGCGTACAAACAAGGCGTACAAACAAGGCGTACAAGCAACTCATATGGAGGAATAATTATGAAGCTGCTAGCTCGTGCCGATTTCTACCAACAGAAGATGAAAGAACTAGAGAAGCTAGATCTACAGTTTGAAAAGAAAAAAGCGCCGTGTTCATCAGAGACAACCGACTCTAGAAACAGCGCTCTAAGTTCATTGCAAGTTCAACTCGCAACGAACAAATTCAAGATCAAACCAAGAAGAATCAAAATATGGTATTTTGACTATGCATGTAAGAAAGCAATGATGTTCGCTGAGCATTATGGTTTTGATATACGGTGCGAAATAGGAGGTGGGTGGGGGCACATTCAGCTATGGGCAGATATGTTACATACAGATTCTTCGTGGAAAGAAAAGAAATATCTTCAAATGCTATTTCCGCTGCTTCACAATGCCGATGCCACCCTAATTGAACCAGCATATGGCAAAAGAATAGGTCAAATTCATATTGATATTTCATTCAGATTAATCCGTGTATACGATAATGCCCATAACCAATCTCACAATATTGATTGGCTTTTATTAAATGCGACAGACATTAACAATTGTGACCACTTACTTAATCAACAGGTTAAGAAGGAAATTGCACGCCAAAGTTGTAACAATCGGAATAAGCGGATGTACATTCGTCACATTATGTTCAGCCAAATACATAAAATAGAAAATCAGACCAACAGCAATAGCAACTAATAGAATACTCATTACAATCCGCTTTGATCTTGTTTTCAAATCTCCGAAGCATATTCTAAGAATAATATTCTGCATGCTACTTTGAGATTCCCTTGCAATATCAGCATATGCCTCTGCCCAAGCTCTCCCGCTGCGTTCTTCACGGATCTTTCTTTGACACATCATTGCGTACTCATCGAGAGCATATAAATAATCAATATCCTCAATACATAATGATTCAAACTGCGCATTAGTGGCCAATTCCAAGCCGCTTCCTAAAACGCTCACCATTTTACAAAGAGTAGCATTCTCTATGTTTTTTTCATAATTACAAAGATATCGCTTACATTCATCAATAAAATCAAGTAAAGTAACAGAAGTAAGGAAGTCGCTTTTTTCTTGATTTATTGCATGTTGCAACTGAATCATAATCTCTTCTGCATCATCCAATACTGAGTAGGATCGACTGTTGTCTAATACATTCCTTGATATTTCGCTAACTCGATTGATAAAGTTGTCGTAGTCCTGAAATTTCTTATGAAAAAGCGTTCTTCTAAAAAATGTAGATTTTGCCCGATACTGCATTAAAATATCCATTCGATTTGGTAAACGCTTAAACTCTGTCGCTGAAGGCATCTGCAAATAATACAGTACTAATGTTGCAAACGACTGAGCATGACCATCTTTTTCAAGCACTAATTTTTGTTTTTTTGAGCTAGGATTGTTAAGTGCAATTAATAGAGGTCCTTGCCACGTCGGATCCAAAGTCGTCGATATATGACCAAACCCTTGCGAAACAACACTCACGCGAGAATGAAACGTTCCCATTACCCTATCACTCACACTTATGTATTCTCTTGTGCTAATAAGAATAGTGTCATTAGGCTGGACTATAACATATTTTTGATTCTTTTTTTGATATACTTTCAGTGGCATTCCTGTATGGGTCGATATTACTAATCCGGAGGGGCAAAGATTGTATCCCACTCCCGTTAGCAGTTCTTTGTCAAATGGGAATATGCATATATCGTTACTGTATATTGCTTTCTGAATCATTTGATCCGTCATCGGACCACAAGTCTCATTTTTCCACTGTCCTAATATGATATTCATTGCCTCGGAAAATCGATCATTATTCATCTTTTGTATTCCTCCGTCGATCTCTACATTGTCTTTCTTATATGCTTAGCTTTTGGAGTATTTTTCGTTTCAGCTGGTTGAGCTGTCTTCTCTGCGCCCTTTTTTGATTTGTCAAAAGATTCTGGGAACCCTCGAAGATACAGTTCATCCTTATAGGGCAATATTGGTGTATATAGCTGCGTATACGCACGACCAATTGCCCCTTCATACAAAACATACTGTGCTCTATTATCTTCAACACCCGAATTGCAGCAATGTTTCTGCGAAATGCCGGGGTATGGTTCAATATAATATATTTTCTTAATCTGATGATTTTTTGCATTTTTTGCACACATTTCACATGGACTCGATGTTGTAAACAAAAAGCCACCCCTTACACGCTGCTGATCACAATTCGACAAAGCTTTTTCCTCACCATGCATAGAACGAGCGTCCATTGGATTCTTGTCTCCCGTGATCCTATAATGGATATCCTTAAAACAAAAGCTCGCTGGTAAGCCATGCAGTCGTTCACTAATTAAGTCCTTTGAAAAATGGTACTTGGATATATATCTTTGAAACTCATCCATTTCATCATATTCATAATCACTATATGCAGGTTTATCAATTTGCCTGCTCAAGTCAACTAAGTTACGATATATGCAGGATGTCTGACCACATGGCACATCATTCCACCCCAAAGAGAGAATATTGTATGATGCATCCGTAGTAACAGCTCCTACCTGTCTAGAAATGCAACCCGAATTTGCTTTTGCTGCATAAGCAATCTGCATACACCGCTCTATTGGGGTTGGTGTGACAATTCCCGGATGTAAAATCAACGATACATAACGCATCAACTGATAGTTTAATTTTGGTTTATATACTCCCTTTTCAGTATCAGCCAAGAAAATATCGGCATTTTGAATACAACTTTCAACATCCTGTACATAGAAAGGATACAAGCCATTCAAATAAACAAAAACGCGTAACACATCATCTAGGATTTCCCAATAATATTTCTGTAACGAACGTGTAATCCCCATACTAAGGAATTCTTTGTCATGTTCTTTGGTTTTCATAGTGTCACGTATTGTTGTTACAGTATCTTTCCACGTTTTCGAGTCGCATATACACTGCTTCAAGCTTTCCAGAACTTCGCCACAGCAATCGTTCTTACTCATCAAATGGTCTATGTGTTCCTGGAACGGACGAATATCAATTGTCGATTCAATATCCTTCAGATTTCGGCGGACAATCTCCAGAAACTGATGTATTTTTTTACTTGATTGACTAGGTCTTTCATTGTAATCAATCCACTCAACCATTTCGGACGTATATCCTTTTTCTGTATCCCTAATCAAGCGTTGTATTCTTTCATTCTCATCACAGGATATTGACACCAAATAGTAAGCAGAATACCGATCTTTCAAGTAATTGCTCTCATAAATATTTTTAATAGAATCAATTACAATCGGCAATGGGTTCTTTTTGTTTTTTGCCGAACTATCCCGCCGAAGTATTTTAATAAAAATATTGATGCGTGCAGCAATACAATAAATCGGGTGTTCTGATGAACTCCTGCTACTTTTTTCTTGATACCACGTTTCCCAGACCCCACTCCATTTTTCTGTATTAAGTGAACCAAAAAACCGCAATTCATTGCCAAACCGCTGAAATAAAACCGTATACTTCTTAGCAAGTTTCTTCTTCAATTCTTCGCCATATGTTGGAAGCCATGTTGTTATGAATTTCTGCAATTCTTCTAATGATATGCTACTATCCCCCATTGATTCAGATGGATACGAAAAGCTCTTAATTGCCTCAACATATTCACGTGCCTTGTCTGCACTATCGATAACCAACCCAGAAGCTTGATTTGCGGCTTTATTGCACTCATCCCAGCTATTAGCTATATCCTCATTTCGTTCCCAGGAGTTTTTTTCTTCCAACAAATAGGTCAGAATAACATCCCGAACATGGATAACCTGAAAACTGTCTGGCCTATTATCATTATAGAATCTCCGAATCAACCTGATCTCCCGATCTTCATCGGATGTTAAGCCATGCATTCCCGGTTGAGGCGGAGAGGGCAATAAATCATCTGCATCTGCCCCGATTCTGTTTGCCACATCACTACAATTGGATCCAACTTTTCCCGTCAATGCTATGATAAAGTACTCTTTCTTTTGAGCAAAAACATCATTTACAGTATTCCGCTTCATTTGATCTACAGTAACTAATTCCATTTTTTCCTCCGTTATATTCATATATAGTAAGGATCGTCCATTGCTCGTAATCTATGAATTTGTGCTTCCACACTTCCCTTCGCCTCGTTCTGAGCCGAACAATTTCAGCTCACATATCGAAACCTCGATTATCTGTGTTTTGGGGACAGGTAGTAAAAGAGCTTGGCATATTGCTTTATCTGCATCATATATTATTGCATTCTCCCCATGAATGCCCTTAAGAGATTCCACCACCTCTCTCTTTGCAATGAATAAATCTCTATTGTTTGTATTCGTAATTGGAATGAACCATTCACCACGATATCCACTATCAATTACTCCACTACGCTGTGCTATTCCTAATACACCTGTGCTCCCACGTTCTGCAAGTTGAAAGAAATAATCCGAAGGAAACGCACTTGCTATCCCCGTTGGAATACTTACCGTGTGGTGTGGAGGTACACAAATATACATATCAGATAAGCAGGCAAATATATCATATCCTGCGTCCTCATTACGTTTTCTAGGTATTGTTGCTTTATCATTAATCTTAGAAAAATAAATAGTTACCATAGTCCCAGCCTCCTATTCCTCATGGTGAAGTATGCAAAAGCACACACCTATCTCGTTCAATCCGCTTATCCGGTTTCATGCCTTCAATGACACTCACCCTAATAGTATTGATATTAATCATAAATAACATTTCGAAAATAAAATTCTTTTTTCGACATCATCAATTTCGTACTGACATACCAAAAGCCCGCCGATCGCACAGATCGACGGGCTTTTATCGTTCTCTTGGGGTGTCACATTCCTTTGGTCTGCTCAGCCTAACTTTCTTTTGCCGCCTTCGCCCATATGATTGGTCATTGCAGGAGAAGCAGTAGGCAAAAGTACCGACAGCGGCATCGTAGGCATGGGTGGTCACTTCCCTATCCAGCCCGGTAGCGCTGGTTATGCTGTCATTTGTAGAGGAAACCGCATCACCGCTAACATTCATCACCGATATCAGTTTACTTGCTGGTTGTACTGGAGAAGCTGTAGGGCTGCATGCCCGATTTCGTTGTAGCTGGGTAAGCAGATTGCCGGCTTTATCAAAATCTTTTTGAGTTGCATTTTCAAAACACCCGTCATAGAAGTCACATAATGACAGAAATGCCCATAAACTACTTAATAAACATATGAATAGCAAGGATGCCACGGACTAAAAATTTTAATCGGCTCAAAAGAAAACCACACTCGCAATTTGTCATCTACAAGTTGTTGAAATATTTGCTCACCTGTTGCATCAGGTTCGTAGCACAATACATCAATCTGAAACACACCATCATCGACAGTACACCAATATTCCGCATCTCCGTACAAACGCAAAAACTCTCGTTTTGTATCAAATACATCCAACAAATCCGAGTGAATATGTACACTTTTTACCTGTGATTTCAGATCGTCAGGTAACATTATTTCGATCTCAACCACCCACCAACTGGTTTTACCATTTGGGTTGACAAAATCAATCCATCGTCTACTTTCAGCAGTTGAAGCATCTTGCGGAATTTGTTCGATTGACTTAATACGTGCAACATACAAATCGTCACAGAGAATATGTCGTTCCTTCATACCCTCGAAATCTGGCGATACTACAATTGATAAAGCTGTATTATTCATTTTTTCATTCAAAACAATTGTCAACGAAAGATTACCTTTATTTCTTATTAGACTGACGGCCGTATGCGAATCCATAATCCGTTCATCAACGAACATATTTATATTGACTCTTAACGAACAAATATTGCCCTCAACAATTATGTCGTCTTCATTATAACACAATTCCTTTGACACAATTATTCCGCTCAATTGTAAACTATAGCTATCAAATATCAAACTCTTCAGTTCGCTGACGATTTCTGTTGGAAATTTTAGTGTTCCACATAACCAAATGTTACTATATTGTTCTCTGTTTTCCCTGATTTTCCTTAATTCCTCGTCGGTATACTGGCCATATCCTATATATTGATTGTAAGGATCAAAGAAGCCATACCCATTCTCTTCCCAAGCATCAAATGTCCAGCTTATTTGATCAGCATTTTCCGCCACACCATCTATATGAACACACATCGCAAGTACGACTAAAGCAACAATCATGGATATCTTTTTCATAAATTGCCTACTCCTTGATTGAATTATCAATATAAATGTTCGTATGAACTACATATACATCTTCTGCACTATCAATTACATCTTGTAATGGCATACTAATTTTATCATTGGTATTTCCCGCCAGAAGCGGATTTCCATCATCATCAAACCCCACAACAATCATCACATGCTGGGTTCTGCTTGTTGGATAAACATCAAGGTAAATCAGATCAAACAGTTTGATCGCAGGATATAGACGAAATCCTCCCCCTTCTCCATTTGATTCCTTAATAACTTCTGTTGTCAGACCTAAATCTTGCGATAAATATTCATATTGACTAAGGGCACCCTTTATTTGCTGCTTATTTGGATCCCAATCAAAGCCAGCATATTCTAGAATTTCATAAATATATCGTGCACAATTACCACTTTCGTAGTATTTATCTTCATTATATGCATTTGTCAAAATAAAATGTAAGAGATCATGATTTGCTGAACCAATACCATTTCCCTGAGTGGTCTGATTATTGCTGGTTAATGGAATTTCATTTCCAACAATAGCCATACAAAGCAACAACCCAAAACCATAATCCAATATATCCTTATTGTCTGGAAATTCTCTACTATCAATGCTTTTTTTTGCAGCCTTTCTTAGGGCTTCAATCTCATGAAATTTCTGTTTATTTATTCCATACAGATAGTTATAATTCTTTTTCATATAGTCATATGCTTTTTTCGCTGCACTCATTTGTTCCTTTGGATTGGCATTTAGGGCATCTTGAGCCAATTTCTTAGCCGTTTCATTGATACTTCTGACCGCATATGAGGATATGGCTGTTGTTCCACTAGGATCACAATATAGCACTGGATTATTAACAACATACACAAATCGGTTGTAATCAATACTTATCAAACCACTACTTCGAATAATATCCTTCTGACTAAACCGATTCAAAGTAGGCTCATACTGCCTCATCCGCAGATTAATCATACCAGTAGCGGCGTCGAAATCCTCGGCATTATAACCAAAGCCACTTACCTTCACACCCATTTGCTCACCAAAAGCGGTGTAAGCATAGCTTTGTACCTCTACCTGCGGCAAGGCAGCAGAAATAGACGCACCAGCAACAGGCGCAGAAATGGTCTGTGCCACACTGCCACGTCCATCGTAAATATACTGGGTTGTATTGTTGGCATCATATGCTGCAATGCGCTCCAAGCCATAGGCATATGCAGTCGTCGCTGTCGTATTGCCGCTGGTGGTGGTCTGCTGGATCACCTGATAATATTCCTGCGTAATATCGTACAGGTATTCCGTAGTCGCCCACTCATACTCCGCAGGCACAGCAGCTTCATCTTCGCTGACCACTACCGGCACAACAGCCTCCGGCAGCCCGGCAATCTCGCCACGCAGCAATTCTTCCAGCGTAGAACGGTTGCCGTTGCCATACTCGCTCTTGGAAAGGCGCATACCATTGGCATCGTACGCAAACTGCTGCTGGTAGCCATCGTATCCAGCGTAGCTTACCAGCTGGTCAAGGCTGTTGTAGGCATAGGTATCGGTCAAGGCGCCGTACTGCTTGCTGGTCAGCGCCTTTTCCACCATGGAGCCGTTCTTGTCATACTTGTAGGTAATCTTATCCCCACCGTTGGCCATGGATACCAGCTGGTTGCCCTGATTGTACTTCATTTTCAGGATAACAGCGTTCTCTACGGTTCCCTTCTCGTTGGGAACGCTGCCAAGGGGCGTAATGACCTTCTGAGTCATGTTGCCTGCCTTGTCGTAGGTATACTGTTCCCCATAGCCATTGCTCTGGGTAAAGCTGATCAGCTCGCCCAGCGGGTCGTATGCGTATGCGCTGGTGATGGTTTCGCCGTTCTCAGTACGCACTTCCCCAGTGATGTAGCCATTCAGGTTGTAGCCATACTGGAACGAGAGATTACTGCTGCCCGTGGTGGTCTGTTCCACCAAGCTGCCAACAACATCATATTTGTATTCTGTTGTCAAGTTGCGGGAAGCAGTTTCTACACGGCGACCGGCGGCATCGTAGGCATAGGTGGTCACTTCCCCATCCAGCCCGGTAACGCTGGTCATGCGGTTCATGCTGTCGTAGGTATAGCTGACCACACGACCATCCGGATAGGTCATGGAGAGTTTGTTGCCGTACTGGTCGTAGGTATAGGAAACTACATCACCGTTACCATTCGTCACGGAGACAAGATATCCCTGCTGGTTGTACTGATAGGTGATGGTTCCTTCGGGAGAAGTTACAGTTGTTACCTGACCGATTTCGTTGTAGCTGCTTTCAATGTTTTGATTTTCGCCGGTATTCTGGGTCAGCAGATTGCCGGTTTTATCATAGGCAAAGGTGAGCACCGTGCCGTCTGCCTTTGTGATGGCGCTGAGCCAGCCTTCGGGGGTATAGGCGTATTCCACGGTGTTGCCCAAAGCATCCGTTTCACTAAGCAAGTTGCCGCTTTTATCATAGGTATAGCGAGTAACCTGCTTGAGCGCATCCGTTACTTTATAATTTTATCCTGAGCATTCGGCTTTAGTGTTCATTTAATTTGTAGCTGACCCTTTCAGAAAATCTCGGTCCACACATCGTTGTTCCTCCATCATCGCCAACTATTTCGGTTGAAAACATTACTCTAAATTCCAATAACTCTATTAATTCATCAATTGGTAACATAATATCATCGTATCTTATGAGTAGCATCATTTCTCTCTCAAATGTTCCGTTTTGGCATATGTCGTCGGTATCATATGCATAAATCATATCGGATGAAGATTGATTCCATGTCTTTAGCCAAATATTGTTGTTACTCTCTATTAATCCATACTTTAAACGATAAGCATTCCATGGCATTTTTTTTGTTGCAGTTACAGATAATCGAACGAGTTTATATTTTTCTGGATTTGTTTGTAAGTCAAGATACACTTTTTCAGGTAAAGTAGTCCAAGCATCTTTCACTGATATAACCTCTGACGCAAATAACTTCGTCGAACTGAGCATCTCAACATTTGATACACAAAACATCATTCCATTTGAACAATACATTACATCACGTTTGACTGAATGAAGCTCTACAACTAAATCTACTCCTATTAGTTCACTCTCATTAATTGTATAATCAACGTGACATCGAAGCATATTTTCTTTCAATACCTTATCAATATATTCGTGCCAATCAGCGTTTTCATCTAGAGGTATGGCAAGTAATAACGAATCTTCAATTTCCTCTTCTTGCAACTTATCAGTATAGTTTGTTCCCAACGAAAAATGATTTGAAGAGGTTTTGCAAAGAATCCCCTTGCTCATACCATTAAAACAAAAATGCATATTCTTAATCTCCACCCCATCACACTGTGAAATCAAACGAAAGCGCAACCAAAGAACAGCAAACTTGGGTTGTTCCTTCTCGAACTCCAAAAACATTTCTTCCTCTGTCAAAAAGAAATTAGTATAAAGAGTACTATCGTTTGATTGATCATTTATTCGTACGCTTCTTTTCATGTCATTCCAAGACATAAAATCATATATATCATAAGATATAGCATCTATATATAGATCAGCAAGCGTACGCTCAAAAGCTTGACTACGGATATTCAAATTCATAGTAATTGACATTATTATGAATAACAATATCAATTTCTTTTTCATTGGTTTACTCCTTATTTTTTTAATTGTTTGTTTATATTCGTTAATGTCGTCTTCGTTGCATTTGCAATCTCAAATGCAATCTTATTAGCTGTTTTTGATTGCCCTATATTCATCGCTTTTTTACCGGATTTCTTATCATTTTGATTTGCTATTGACGTATCTAATCCAGTAGTTCTTAAAACGACAAGTCGCATATATGGTGGTAAAGTATAATTCATCCGTTGATCATAATATGTACCGATAGGCTCATAAAGTCGAGCCGTTGTCTCTCCAGTATATAGTACATTATGTATTCCATAACGATCTACTCTCACCCCACTAATAATCGTCCAATGTCCAATTTGATATTCATCATCTCCTACTGCCATACCAAGCAAAGAATATGGCCGTGCAATACCATGAGAAGCTAACACAGATAGCTTCTCCTCCCCCGAAAGATACATTCCATCCGTAATTGTCAAAACGAGTTGTACCTCACCGGGTTGTTTGCCTACATAATTATAATGCCTACCATATTTATTGCTCAAACTTTTCCCTTGAAGAAATGCGTCAAAAGCAACCGTGCGTTCATATTTTATACCATCAATGTTCATTCCACCCGCTTCACAACAAAAAGCGACAAACGTTGAGCAAATATTAGGTTTATCATCAGGACTACTTTTCAAACTCTCAACTTTATCAAAATACTTACTATATATCCCCTCCAATGTATTATATCTATCCGGATTAATCATACTATGGCAACGAATAACAAAATGAGCCATTGCTTGTACATCAAGAGTGGGCTTCTCCTTTATTTGATCTTCATATAACAAATATTCCAAATGCTGACAAAACGCCTCAAACTCTTCTTTTGTCATATTATTATAATCTTCCGGTTGCAAATTGTTGACATCGTCAAGGGATAATTCATAGATATTTTGTATTGATAGATGTTCACATCCGCTAGGATCTTTATTTCCTATCGGGTAATTATTCACATATAAATACCCATTCAAGTGATGTGGAAATGATATCTTATGAAATACCGCATCTTTTTGCCAAAACCTTACTGTCACTGGCTCATACTGCCTCATCCGCAAATTAATCATACCAGTAGCAGCATCAAAATCCTCAGCATTATAGCCAAAGCCACTTTCCTTCACACCCATCTGCTCACCAAAAGCGGTGTAGGAATAGCTCTTTACCTGCACATCCGGCAGAGCATCAGAAACAGACACACCCGCAACAGGCGCAGAAATAGTCTGCACTACGCTGCCACGTCCATCATAGACATACTGGGTTATGTTGTTGGCATCATATGCTGCAATGCGCTCCAAACCGTATGCGTATGCGGTAGTCGCTGTTGTATTTCCGCTGGTGGTGGTCTGCTGGATCACCTGATAGCATTCCTGTGTAATATCATACAGGTATTCCGTAGTCGCCCACTCATACTCCGCAGGCACAGCAGCTTCATCCTCGCTGGCTGCTACAGGCACAACGATCTCCGGCAATCCGGCAATATTCCCGCGCAACAATTCTTCCAGCGTAGAGCGGTCGCCATTGCCATACTCGCTCTTGCTGAGGCGCATACCATTGGCATCGTAGGTAAACTGCTGCTGGTAACCATCATAGCCAGCATAGCTTACCAGCTGGTCAAGGCTGTTATAGGTATAGGTATCAGTCAAGGTACCGTACTGCTTGCTGGTGAGTACCTTCTGCACCATGGAGCCATTCTTGTCATACTTGTAGGTGATCTTGCTTCCACCATTGGTCATGGATACCAGTTGGTTGCCCTTATTGTAAGTCATTTTCAGGGTAACAGCGTTATCAACAGTTCCATTCTCATTGGGTTCGCTTCCGAGGGGTATAATGACCTTCTGGGTCATGTTGCCCACCTTATCATAGGTATACTGCTCCCCATATCCGGTGCTCTGAGTGAAGCCGACAAGCTCGCCCAGCGGATCGTATGCGTATGCGCTGGTGACGGTTTCGCCGTTCTCGGTACGCAGCTCGCCAGTGATATACCCATTCAGATTGTAGCTATACTGGAAAGAGAGTGTGCTGCTACCAGTGGTGGTCTGCCCCACCAGACTGCCAACAACATCATATCGATATTTTGTTGTCAAGTTTCGGGAAGCAGTTTCTATACGGCGACCGGCGGCATCGTAGGCATAGGTGGTTATTTCTCCATCAAGCCCGGTAATGCTGGTCATGCGGTTCATGCTGTCATAGGTATAGCTGACCACACGACCGTCCGGGTAGGTCATGGAGGTTTTATTGCCATACTGGTCATAGGTATAGGAAACTACGTCACCGTTCACATTCGTCACGGAGACAAGATATCCCTGCTGGTTGTACTGATAGGTGATGGTTCCTTCGGAAGAAGTTACAGTTGTTACCTGCCCGATTTCGTTGTAGCTGCTTTGGATGTTCTGCCCTTCCCCTACGTTCTGAGTCAACAGATTGCCGGTCTTGTCGTAGGCAAAGGTGAGCACCGTGCCGTCTGCCTTGGTGATGGCGCTGAGCCAGCCTTCGGGAGTGTAGGCGTATTCCACGGTGTTGCCCAAAGCGTCGGTTTCGCTGAGCAGGTTGCCGTTCTTGTCGTAGGTGTAGCGGGTGACCTGTTTGAGAGCGTCTGTCACCTTTGTGATATTGTCCAAGGCATCGTAGCCGTAGCTGGTTTTGTTGCCTGCCTCATCGATAACGGCAGTCAGGCGGTTGACCCGGTCATACTGGTACTGCTTGGTGTTGCCCTCGCCATCGGTTTCGCTGATGATATTGCCTGCAAGGTCGTAAGTCAAGCTCTGGGTTACGCCGTTGGCGTAGGTGACCTGCTCCAACAGGCTTTCCACCGTATAGGCGAAGCGGGTCTGATTGCCCAGCGGGTCGGTTTCGCCCACCAGATTGCCAAGCGCATCATAGGCGTAGGTGGTTTCTGCGCCATCCGGGGTGATGACCTTGGTGAGCCTGCCCAGCAGATCGTACTCATAGCGGGTGATCTGCTCGCCTTGGGTAACAGAGGTCACGTTGCCAAGCTGGTCATAAGTGTATGCAGTCGCCAGCCCGGTGCGGGGCGTGGCCAGCACAACCCGTCCAAGCAAGTCATATTGGGTGGTTTCGGTGGTTCCGTCGGGGAAGGTGATCTGGGTCAGATTGCCGTTCTGGTCATAGGCGAAGGTCACCCGTCTGCCCTCTGCATCGGTCACAGCGGAGATGTTGCCAGCCAAATCGTATTCGTAGGCGGCGGTGTTGCCGTTGACCGTGAGGGTGGCAATCTGGCTGTAATCGTTGTAGCCGTATTCCGTTACGCAGCCTTCCGGGTCGGTGGAGGTAAGCACGCGACCGGCAGCATCGTAGGTGTACAGGGTGATGGCCTTGCCGGGGGCGGTGATTTTGGTGATGTTGCCCAGGGCATCGGTCTGGGCGACGAGGCGGCCCTTCTGGTCGTACTCATAGCGGGTGATGGCACCGTTGGGGGCGGTTCTGCAATGAGGTTGGAGTTTTCGTCGTACTCATAGGTGGTCATGCCGCCGCTGAGATCCGTAAGGCGGGTGAGATTGTGGCGATCATCGTATTCCCGCAGGATGCTGCCGCCGCTGGGCAGCGATGATGCGGTTGGTGTGCTTCCACTGGTCAAAGTAGTCCACTTATCATCATATTATTATCTCATCGCCATTGCATAAAGTTGTTCTCTCTCGTTTGTCAATTGTGAGAACTCTGGTATCAATTTTTCACAAATTGCATTCAAGCATTGCAACAAAAGACTATAATATCGATATGCTCGAAATGCTTCAAATACATTCTGGCATGAAAACAATTCATCTACTCGGCTATCTTTTCGCAAAAGAACTTGATATCTCGAGAGTTCTTCATGTAATGTTATCTCGTGATTTTCATCTATTCCTATTTTTTCATTAAGCATATTGATTGCTTTTTTCAAATTGCCAATTCGAATAAGTTCGTCTATTTCTGTCCATTGGAACTTATGTGGATGGAACATATAAAATTTAATAAACAAGAAACATACACTAATTTGAGCCATTTCAAAAGAATGGGTGATATAGCGTTTGTATTCCTTCCCTCGTTGTACCAAATAGGAAGCCCATCCATCACTCTCTTTCTTGATCAAAAAGTACATTTCCAAGTCTAGGCCATGTGCTTCAACCTTATGAAGAGTTATACAATCTTGCTCAGCAAATACTTTATAGTCTTTCAACCCACAGATGCACCAAATATTCATTTTTTCTCACTCTCCCAAATACATTTCAGTAACATCTTCCAACCACCCGTACTCGAGCATTTCAGCAATTGTATACATTGTACCATCTGCTTTATACTTAACAAATTGTAATCCACCACCTTCAAAGCCAAACCATGGCGCAACTTCGCCAGTTGTGAGTTCGATCCCCAATTCAGTGGGTTGATAGTAATGTATCTCTGCATTGTAGCTACTAGGCGCAAGAGAACGCATTTCCCAAGTGTCTGTCGTATTTCCTAAATAACTACCACTTTCGGAGCCATATCTCATAAATACAACATCATTGTTATACTTTACCGTTCTTTGTGTTCCATTAACAAAACCATCATTCTCCGGCCAGTTTATTGATCCTATTTCTTGATTGTAATATTCTGGATTATCAAAAACATCTTTAAATTTTGCATATGTCGCTTCATCCGGACGATATTTCCAACCGTTAATCTTCGCTCTGTCCTCAGCAGAAACTATAAACGCATCATCAAATGTCCCTGCTGGCACAGGACCAAAGGGACCGCCCATTCGCTCTGCATAATGCATTATCCACTCTGTTGAATGCGGATGCAACTCTATACAAATACCGGAATACAATTTGTATCCACCAAAAAGCATCATTCCCAATCCAGACACATCTTTGGTTGCGCGCCAATATGCGGGATCACTCATCGGTGTATTCAAAATTGTCTCAAACTTGCCGCTCACACCAGATGACAGCCAATTAAGCAAGGAAGAGGTGTCTCTATTCTGTAGGTATGTGCTATATAGTGAAGCATAATGATCCGAAACACCATTGACAGTATCTGGAATCCAACCAAAGAAAACTTCGCCAATGCCTTGTGTTAAAGTAAGACCTTTCAGCGAATTCAGCTTCTGGTTGCCAGCATAGATCATGGCATTCCAATCTTCTTCTACCATTTGTTCGATAGGAAGAACCACGTTGTATTTCATCCATTCGATCGAATTATCGATCTCTAACGGATAGAATTCCTCATCCGGTACAACCTTCACATACGAAAGTCCGGGGGCATATGCTGTAGGAATAAACCAATCCAATATTTTTTCAATCAAAGTGCGATTGGGTTTTTCCGTTGACAAATCTTCATATTGGCGATAGAGACCTAGTGCCTCCAGGTTTCTATCATCAGCCAGTCGATTAACATCATTTGCCCGTTCTTGAGACAAACCGCCCAATGCGTTAATGTTTCTGATAATATCAGCAACATCATTAGCATCGCTGTATTTACCAAAAATCTTCGAGCATTGATATTGGAATTCCTCGCTTGTTATATCACGATTGCTGGCTATGGATCTAATAAGTTTTGCGTCAGACTGCTTACAATAATTCTTGACCGTATTCTGTACAGCAGTTTTCACATTGTTCGCAAGAGTTGCTACCGATTTAGCCACCGTCTGTGTAACACTTTTCTTTGTTCCACCTGCAGCCCCATCTCTGACGGAAGCAGCCGCTGTACCCAACGCAACAGACACCATACCATTGGCATCAATAAAGCTAATTGGGCTGTTGTAGGTAAACAGGTATCTATTGAACGAAGTTGGATTATGCAGAGTGCTTGGGTATGCATCCTTCTGGCTAAACCGATTCAAAATAGGCTCATACTGCCTCATCCGCAGATTAATCATGCCAGTTGCGGCATCGAAATCCTCGGCATTATAGCCAAAGCCACTGACCTTCACACCCATTTGCTCGCCAAAAGCGGTATAGGCATAGCTCTGCACCTGCACATCCGGCATAGCAACGGAAACAGACGCACCAGCAACGGGCGTAGAAATGGTCTGTGCAACGCTGCCACGTCCATCATAAATATACTGGGTTGTGTTATTGGCATCATATGCTGCAATGCGCTCCAAACCATACGTATATGCAGTAGTAGCTGTCGTATTGCCGCTGGTGGTGGTCTGCTGGATGACCTGATAATATTCCTGCGTAATATCATACAGGTACTCCGTAGTCGCCCACTCATACTCCGCAGGTACAGCCGTGTCATCCTCGCTGGCCACTACCGGTTCAACAACCTCCGGCAACCCGGCAATATTCCCACGCAACAATTCTTCCAGTGTAGAGCGGTTGCCGTTGCCATATTCGCTCTTGGAAAGGCGCATACCATTGGCATCGTACGCAAACTGCTGCTGGTAGCCATCGTAGCCGGTGTAGCTTTCCAGCTGGTCAAGGCTGTTGTAGGCATAGGTATCGGTCAAAGTGCCGTACTGCTTGCTGGTCAGCGCCTTTTCCACCATGGAGCCATTCTTGTCATACTTGTAGGTAATCTTGCTGCTACCATTGGTCATGGATACCAGCTGGTTGGCCTTGTTGTACTTCATTTTCAGGGTAATAGCGTTCTCTACGGTTCCCTTCTCGTTGGGAACGCTGCCAAGGGGTGTAATGACCTTCTGGGTCATGTTGCCTACCTTATCGTAGGTATACTGCTCCCCATAGCCGGTGCTCTGGGTGAAGCTGATCAGCTCGCCCAGCGGGTCGTATGCGTAAGCGCTGGTGATGGTTTCGCCGTTCTCGGTACGCACTTCCCCAGTGATGTAGCCATTCAGGTTGTAGCTATACTGGAACGAGAGATTGCTGCTACCCGTGGTGGTCTGCTCCACCAAGCTGCCAACAACATCATATCTGTATTCTGTTGTCAAGTTGCGGGAAGCGGTTTCCACACGGCGACCGGCGGCATCGTAGGCATAGGTGGTCACTTCCCCATCCAGCCCGGTAACGCTGGTCATGCGGTTCATGCTGTCGTAGGTATAGCTGACCACACGACCGTCCGGGTAGGTCATGGAGAGTTTGTTGCCGTACTGATCGTAGGTATAGGAAACTACATCACCGTTACCATTCGTCACGGAGACCAAGTATCCCTGCTGGTTGTACTGGTATGTGATTGTGCCTTCAGGAGAAGTTACAGTTGTTACCTGCCCGATTTCGTTGTAGCTGCTTTCAATGTTTTGATTTTCGCCGGTATTCTGGGTCAGCAGATTGCCAGTCTTATCGTAGGCAAAGGTGAGCACCGTGCCATCTGCCTTTGTAATGGCGCTGAGCCAGCCTTCGGGGGTGTAGGCATATTCCACGGTGTTGCCCAGAGCGTCGGTTTCGGTGAGCAGATTGCCATTCTTGTCATAGGTGTAACGAGTGACCTGCTTGAGAGCGTCTGTCACTTTGGTGATATTGTCCAAGGCATCGTAGCCGTAGCTGGTTTTGTTGCCCGCCTCGTCGATAACAGCAGTCAAGCGGTTGACTCGGTCATACTGGTACTGCTTGGTGTTGCCCTCGCTATCGGTTTCGCTGATAACATTGCCTGCAAGGTCGTAAGTCAGGCTCTGGGTTGCGCCGTTGGCGTAGGTGACCTGCTCCAGCAGGTTTTCCACCGTATAGGCGAAGCGGGTCTGGTTGCCCAGCGGGTCGGTTTCGCCCACCAGATTGCCCAGCGCATCGTAGGCGTAGGTGGTTTCTGCGCCATCCGGGGTGATGACCTTGGTAAGCCTGCCCAGCAGGTCGTACTCATAGCGGGTGATCTGCTCGCCTTGGGTAACGGAGATCACGTTGCCCAGCTGGTCATACGTGTATGCAGTCGCCAGCCCGGTGCGGGGCGTGACCAGCACAACCCGTCCAAGCAAGTCATATTGGGTGGTTTCGGTGGTTCCGTCGGGGTAGGTGATCTGGGTCAGATTGCCTCTTAGGTCATAGGCGAAGTTCACCCGTCTGCCCTCTGCATCGGTTACGGCAGAGATGTTGCCAGCCAAATCGTATTCGTAGGCGGCGGTGTTGCCGTTGACCGTGAGGGTGGCAATCTGGCTGTAATCGTTGTAGCCGTATTCCGTTACGCAGCCTTCCGGGTCGGTGGAGGTAAGCACGCGACCGGCAGCGTCGTAGGTGTACAGGGTGATGGCCTTGCCGGGGGCGGTGATTTTGGTGATGTTGCCAAGGGCATCGTATTCAAATTCCGCTTGCTGATCCAGCGCATCCGTGATGCGGGTCACCTGACCATTTTTATTGTAGCGGTATTTGGTGGTGTTGCGGTTGGCATCGGTTTCGCTGATGATGCGCCCTGCCTGATCGTACTTGGTGGTGAGTACGCCGCCGTTTTTCTGGATGGCTGCAGTGGCGTTGCCCAATTCGTCATACTCCACCATGGCCGTGTTACCCAGCGGGTCGGTGATGGAGATCAGGTTGGCGTTGGCATCGTAGGCGTAAGTGGTGGTGTTGCCCAGCACATCGGTGGTGGACAACAGATTGCCTACGCTATCATAGGTGTAGGTGGTAGCGCCGCCATTGGGGGCAGTTTCCCGGATAAGGCGGTTCAGGGCATCGTATTCGTAGGTGGTGGAGTTGCCCATGCCGTCGGTAACGGTGAGCAGGTTGCCCACGCCATCATAGGTGTAAGTAGTGGCTGCGCCCATGGGGTCTACAACCGATGTGATGTTGCCCAGCAGGTCATAGGTAATAATGGTTTCGCCACCAAGGGCATTGGTCTGGCGAACCATGTTGCCCATGTTGTCATATACCGCCGTGATGACCGCCCCATTGGGAAGCGTGCGACTGAGCAGATTGCCGGCCACATCATAGGCCATGGTCTGGGTGGCACCGGTGGGATCGGTGGCGGTCAGGGGCAGGCCTACCTCATCATAGGTGTAGGTGGTCACACCGCCGGTGGCGCTGGTTTCCCGCACCAGATGATCTGCCAGATCGTACTCGCTGGTGGTGGTGTTGCCCATGGGGTCGGTGACTGTCAGCTGGTTGCCGTTTGCATCATAGGTATAGCTGGTTTCGTTGTACAGGGCATCCGTCACCGAAGCCAGACGATAGCTCTTGGTGTAGGTTGCCGTCTGGACAGTGTCATCCGGCAGTCGGGTCTGGGTCAGATTGCCAAGGGCATCGTAGCGGTACTTGGTCACGTTGCCCAGCGGATCTGTCATGCTGGTCTGGCGACCCATTGCATCATAGGTATAGCTGATGGTGGTGCTATCCGCAAAGGTCATGCTGAGCAGGTTGCCCTTGGTGTCATATTGGTACAGCGTAGTATTGCCCAGAGCATCCGTCATGGAGGACAGATTGCCATGCGCATCGTAGGTGTAAGCGGTCGTGTTGCCGTTTGCGTCGGTGGTTTTGGTCAGCAGACCATTCAGGTATTCATAGCTGGTGGTATGACCCAGCGCATCGGTTTTGGAAACCATGCGTCCCTTGTGGTCATAGGTATAGCGGGTGATGCCGCCGTTAGGGGCGGTTTCTGTGATCAGGTTGGCATTCTCGTCGTATTCGTAGGTGGTGACTGCGCCGTTCAGATCCGTCAGGCGAATCAGATTGTGTTGATCGTCGTATTCCTTCAGGATGCTGCCACCATTGGGCAGAACGGTGGCGATCAGGTCACCCGCCTCGTTGTAGGCATAGGTGGTCACATTCCCCAGAGGATCGGTTTCAGAAACGATTTCGCCATTCTCACCATAGGTGAAGGTGGTTTCGCCGCCACGGGCATCCACAATGCGGGTGGTGCGCTTCCAGTCGTCGTAATGATAGGTAATTACATTGCCTTCTGCATCCGTGGTGACGGTATAGCCGTCGCAGTATTCCAAGCGGTACTTGCCGCGCATGGCATCTTCCTGATAAACCACACGATGCTGGTCATCATACTTGTTGTATACCTGACGTTTCCCAGCAGCGTCCGTCCATTCGGTCATACGCCCCTGAGAGTCATACTTATACTGGGTCTGGTTGCCCTCTGCATCGGTAAGCGAAACCAGATTGCTCCCCCGGTACCGATAGCTGAGCACAGCACCACCGGGTGTGGTGATGCTAACAATATGACCGTTTTCGTCCATCTCAACCAGCAATTCTTCATGGCTGGGAGACAGAATGGAAGTAATGAAACCGTCTTCATTACGCCGGATCTGCACGATATGCTGACCGCCATCTTTTTCGATGCGGCTCAGCAGGCCGCCGGAAGCAAAGGCGTAAACCGTGCCATCCGTCAGCGTGATGCGGTATTCCGTATGGGCATCATCATAGGAAAGCTGTTCATATTCCGTTGTGTTGCTGGTAAAGGTGCCATCTTCCTGACGGTAGAAAATAACCTCACTACCATCTGTGCGGCGATAGGCAACAGAGCCCTCGCTGAACAGGCGCAAATGCTGACTGTATTCCGTCGCCCATTTTGCACCGAAGGGACCGTCTGTTTCGTTCGATTGTGTATTGTAAGTGCGAACAATATCGAAGCCGCCATTCCCAAGATCGGGCAAAGAGTAATCCCGGGTTTGCAGGAAGAAGTTACCCGTGTTGAAGTTGATGGGTTCAAAGCCCAGAGAGCAGAAACGATGCGGGCCAAGCAGGCTCTGATCCAATGCAAATTCTGCGCTGGGTGGGTTGGGCGTTGTGGAGAAGGTATAGTTACCGCCATACAGATCATTCAGATATTCAGACTGAGTAAAGTCTGCCACATTGTGAACCACGCCCTCAAGGCGCTGTTCTGCTGGAATATAGACATATTCTGCTTCGACTTTGCGGCTTTCACGAGACAAAATGTGATCTAACCCATCCAGTGGTTGCTCGTATTCCCTGCGTGCCACCACATGGTAAACAGCACCTTCCATGTAATCCGAGTCTTCATAACGAGTAGATTGAGTCCTTTTAATAACCTCATCGTTACGGTAAATATCGAACCATATTTCATTGGCGCAGGAATTATCATCACGGTTGGGATCAGTCCACGTCAGTACATGACGGCGAAGTTTCTCGTTCTCAAAATAGTCGCCATAGTCTGCCACCTGTACATGGTAGGGAGCCTTAATCAAGGTGGTGGTGATGCTCTTTGCAGTTGCTGTTACACCTTCCAAATGAACGGCTCTCAGTGTTACACCAGAAGGCAGATTAGCACGTAAATAGAGCGTCCTTGTGGCAGAAGGCAAAAGAACATAATGGTTTAAAGTGAAATCTGTCCAAGTAGTACCATCATATGAATAGGCATAAGTGCCCTTATTAACTACATCTCCTGAACGATCTGTACAAAGCGTTTCAAGGCGGATTGCATAGGTATCTCCAGCCAAAGAGAGCTTTCCAGATTCATATACACCGGTTGCCTCAGGTGCAGTTCTAAGAAGAATGCTGGTATTGGCTCCGCTACCATGCAGCATGCCATTGCCGTCAATACCAATCGCAGTAATACCATGACTGCTCTTATCCTTGAAGGGCAGCATATCCGCAATAAAACTATCGCTGTTCCAAGTGCCATCCACATACAAACGTTTAGTCACCAAAGAAGCCTGAGAGTCAATCGTAATCTCCGGCATTGCTTCGGTATTCTCACTATCGTTTGTAATGTTGAAAGACTGAACCGGACGCAAAAGCTGTACCTTAAAGCGAACCGGATTCATTTCATATACACCGGTCACATCCAGGCCCTGCAAAACAGTACCTGCACCCTGCATACTCACCCGAATCTTCACGTTTGTTTCGGGCTGGCTGAAATACTGATCGTATCCCTGTCGGATTCGCTGCCAGTTTGCTCCATTATCAACACTATACTCATAGGTGATGGAGCCGCCGTCTGCCAACGATTCCAGCGTATGCAAACGGATTGCCAGCACGGGTTGTGCAGAACTGCAATTAATCGAAACAAAACTGCCGTTATCCGCATCCAATACAGCACCTTCAGGCGTCATAGAAACGCCTGTAACGCTTTCCAGTTTGCTTTGATCTTTCCAAATGTCGCTGAGAATCAGCGTTGTCGCCATTCCCTGAGAGTAATGCAACACGCCATTTCGATCTTTTGAGATCACCGACAAACGATGAACAGAGTTTTCAGGATACAAAATGGGATACAGCGGAAATTTCAAATGAGAAGCAACACCTGCCGGTCTTCCATCAATGGCATAGCTATTCGTGGATTCTGAGCCCTCATAATCAGTTGTATAAACCGCCTGCTTATATGCTGTTCTGATTACTTCGCCCTGAGCAGGAACCGTAATCGTCACATCTTTTTCGATAGGTTTGGTACTGTGATCAGCTTTGATGAATACACCGCGTGCAGTACTGGTATGACCAGCTGCATCCGTTGCTGTCAGAACAATCTCGATGGTCTCTCCATCAACAAATTCTTCTGTATTCAGCACACCGAGCTGCTCGCTTTCTTTTTCGGTGGAATCAACTTTCACCTGTACTGTTTTCCCGTCGGAACCAGTAGCCTGCAATGTCCATTCAGTAAGCGAAATATCACGGACACTACCCCAAATATCCAAAACGCCGGTAACTACATCGCCGTTAACAGGAGAGATCAATTCAACTGCAGGAGCAGTCGTATCCAGAAGGAGCGTATGGTCTATCGTCTGACTATTCTCCAGACAGTCCGTCAATCGCAGAGAAACCGTATGCTGTCCATCTTCCAAAGATGCAATATCAATGGATACACTTCCGTTCTCCTCCACGGGGACGGCGACAAACTCCCCTCCGTCAATGGCATACTCAATAGACGCAATACCGCTGTATGGATCGGTAGCGCCTTCCCAAGAAAGCTGAATTGTTTCTGTATCTGCCCAACCAACTGGCTCCAATACGGAAGAAGCAACCGTCGGTGCGCTTCTGTCCACTTTGACAATCACATCGGTTGATTCGCCATTGTTTCCTGCAACATCCACTCCTCGAACCGAAACAATATGCTCCCCATCTTCCAGAGCAGAAATGTCCAGTTCATAGCCAGTATACGATTTATCGGAAAGATTGGTGGAGATATACTCGCCGCCGTCAAATGCGTACTCAACCCGGAGCAGTTCATTGACATCAACAATGCCAGACCAGGTTAAACTGGCTGTATTCTCCTTGGTCCAATCCTCCGGCAGCAACGTAACATCGGGTGCAGTTGGCGGAGTTTTATCAACCTTCAGTTCTGCGCCTTTCGGTTGTCCATAGTTGCCATATGTATCTACACCTCTGATATACACCACATTCGTACCGTCTTCCATACCCTCAGTGGACAGCACAAAAGAACCGTTAGCGCTGGAAGATCCAGCACTCTCCCATCCCCATGTGGTTGGATCGCTACTCTCTGGATTCAATACATATTCAATTTTTCCGTTAGTACCCAGACTGGAACTGCCAGAAGGCATGTCCATAACGCCTGCCCAGGTAATGGTTCTTTCAACTTCGCTGCTGTAACCAGCTGGGCTTACACTTACTGTTGCAGGGATATTGGGAGGGGTGGTATCCGGTAACAACACAGCTACCGTCGCTGCTGTGCTGCTACTGGCCGCCTGACCATACGCATTGGTTGGAATAACCTGAAAATAATAGTTCAGGTCGGATTTGCTTTTATTCGGTATGTTGGGCAGTTCCTGACCCTTGCCATCCCAATGCAATGCATAATTGCCAGCAGCCATTTCAGCGTCAGTTGCCCAGAGTCCCTTTCCTTTGGTAGAAAAAGATGTGGTGTTACCGACATATCGATATTCGTAGTTTTTACCATTGTAGATACCAAGCGTGTATCCGGATGCTCCTTCTACACTGCTCCAACGAATTTCAGCCCAACCACTCTGGGAGTTAATTCCATTACCACCAGAAGTGGCTGTTACAGTTGGCTTTCCGATACCCGTATAGTACGTAGCAGAAAAACTCATGCGGTCTGATATGGGAGAAATATCAGATGCACAGATTCTTGCCCAGGAATCATTACTGCCAACAACAAAACCCCAGTTTTGTTTCTGATCAAGCGCATTGAACCATGCAGAAAAGATATGGGTTACATCAACAGAGTTCCATCCGCTGTGCAGACGAACATTCTGGCTGATTGTGCTGGAATGTGACGGCCGACCACTATATGTCACGCTTGCGATATCCCAGCTGCTTGTAACGAGGCTAATGGTAAAGTTACCACTCCCCTGTACTTCGTGCACATACACATTCCAAGTAGCTTTTGATATAAGAAGATTTGTATCGGTAGGGAACCCAGCGCCACCATATTCCGCATCCTCAAAGCCACGAAGTGATGGAATGATATAGGCGTAATCCACACTTCCACCACTCGTGCCAGCATACAAATTGGTTTCTGTTTGATCGTGATCCTTCTGGTTTTTGTGAGTGGCATGGGCGAAGTGCGTATACGGAGCGCTGCTGGAAACGAACGCATCACCAATACCGGTAGCCAGCTGGTTATAATAGCTGCCGGTAGGATCGATCATAACAGGATAAGCTGCGTTTTCCATCCACGCCGCATCAGGTGTATATACCACACGATATTCGCCTGCAGAACCGCTAAGCGAGACCGAGATATTGGTGCTATAAGCTCCATTGGCATCTGTCATGTTGGGAGCTTCAATCTTTGCCAGCATCTGGCCGCTCCCATCATACATCAAGATTTCTTTGCCGGATAATTCAGCCGTCAGGCCTTGCGTGCGCAGCACATATTGATAAGAATGTTGTCCGGTATATTGGTTTACGCAAATATTCTCCTTTACACCATTGGTGAGCGCCGACAGATAAACATCTGAGACACTATCAAACAAACCCGGATAAACGATAGTAGAACATCCACCGGTACGATAGGATGAAATTCTCTGACCAACAATCTCCTCCGGATATCCATTCGCTTCATCAGCAACAACCTTCGGAATAAGATAATCCATCAAGCGACGGCTAAGAGAATCCGAAACTGTTGTTTCTTCACTTGGCTGAACTGGTTCTTCTGTTGGTTCCTGCGTAGGTTCAGGCGTGGGTTCTGGAGTAGGTTCAGGTGTAGGTTCAGGTGTAGGTACTGGTGTTGGTTCTGGAGTGGGTTCAGCAGTAGGCGCCGTCGTCGGTTCCTGAGTAGGTTCAGCAGTGGGCGCAGTTGTTGGAACCTCTGTAGGATTCGGAGAGGGTGTGGAAGCGGCTTCCGGGGTTACCTCGGTGGTAGGCGTTGCACTCGGAGCTGGTGTATCGGTAGGTGCATCGCTAGGAGTATTAGATGGTACTTCCGTCGATACAGGCTCTTCTGTATTTTCAGGGGTTACTGTGGGTTCCTCACTTGGAATAGGTGAAGGTGTCTCCAATACCTCAGGTGTTTCGCTGGGTTCCTCTGTATTAGTAACCTCAGGCGACGGAGTTTCAGAAGGATCTATCGTTTCCGAGGGTTCCGGAGATTCAGATGGTTCGGGGGATTCACTAGGTTCTGGAGACTCGGAAGGCTCAGGTGATTCGCTGGGCTCAGGAGACTCGGATGGAATCGGTGTTTCCGTTGGCAACGGATAATATTGACTGGACATAATCGGAGCAAACGAAAAGCTCGTTCCTTCCATAGAAACAGCTGCCAATGTTTGATTTCGATGATATGTGCCTTGAATTTCTACGCTTGCTACACCATCGGCATTGGTGAGAACAGAGCCATGATCCTCCAGATCAGTCGGAGAACTGCTCAGCGAAATCAAGTTACCCTTCATGGGTTCAGCCGTAATGGTCACAGTATGCTTCTGCAACCGATCTTCCTGAGCATGATGCTGCCCATGTTCATGAGCAAACGCAACTGTTGTATTGAAAATGTTGATAACTGCCAGAATTCCTGCTACCGTACGGCGAAACTTCATGGTAACACTCCCTGCTTATCATTTGCATGAATTTTGCATATCTATTGATATGCAAAATTCGGGGAATGTCGAAAATATTTATACTTATGGTAGAGCAAGCTATCTCAATTCTTCTTGTATATCGAAAACTTGAGATTTAATTGAATTGATTCTTGTTTTCCGCAGATTAATAACAAGTATTTTTTCCATATAGAATCGTTCCTCAACAAGGCTATCATCTATATTTCTAAATAATCTGGCATCTTGCTCCTTGCTTATCAATTCTTCTAGTCGAAGATTGATTTGATCAACCTCATGTAGATTTCTTTCCAACTGATTCAATCTAATTCGTACAGGCGCTGATAAATATGAACTTACACCCCTATAAAGTGGTGCTCTCAGTGTCTCATGAACATCCAACTCGACATATTCTCTTTTATACTTTGGATGATAATCCTCAATATCGAAATCCATATCTCGAGCAAATTGATTCACATCATCTAGATATTCGCCTAACAGAGCGCTATTTTCTTCGCTTAGCCTTTCCCTTTCTTTTTCTTCCATATGCTGCTTTAACACATAATCAATTTCAACAACTAATAATGCACAGAATATCGCTAAAATGCTCGAAATGAGCACAAAAGCGCTGTCAAAGGCAGCTTGCTGTACAGGACCAAGCAAGGTATTAATTGAAAGAGCATATAGAATCAAGCCAACAGCCATAACAACTAAAAATATAATTGAAATAATATAGCAGCATATGCGATACATAACTTTCTCCTATGAATAACGATGTGTTTTTGAAATCGCATCTTCGAGCAATGCAATTGTATCAAAAACTTCAGTTCGAATTCTTTGATCAATCTCAACACGTCTCAATCGTTCGCCAATCGATTTGATCAGTTTATCAGTTATAGAATCAATTTGTCGCTCACTGCTTGCTTCTCGAATATCTTTCATAAATCCATTTATAAAACCAATTCCAAAAGTGTTTTTCAACACTTCATCTCCTTGTAGAATGCTAAGGAGACTCTCCACAGTATGTTTGGTATACTCAGAGCATAACAATGTATCATGTTCCTCACGAGGTTGACACTTACAATCAATCTTCTTATGACATCTACTGCATCCCGAGCTATAATGCTGTGAAAAAGCTTCTGTCATGCCCGCAGCATTACGCCACAATCCCCATTCGCTTATCATCCAAGCAAAAACATCTGCCATTTCATCGCTGACGCAAAGCATAGTTGCAGTATCCTTTGTCGATCCGTATTTTTCTCTTCTGCAACACGCCTCATGTAACTCTGCTAATTCTTCGCCCGTCTTAATCATATGAAACGCTACGCCATGATGCTTCCAATCGCAAGCATTGTTAGGATAAATCTTCATAATTATGCTAAATACCTTTTCGAATGTCATACTGACGTTTGCTTTGTCGTTAATGACAATCGTGTACTTATCTCTTAATTCTTGTTCTTCATCCGCAAATGAAAGAGAAATGCTAGGTCTCTTTTTTGTTAGTATACAAACACATGGTGAACTAAAGCAATACGGACATACACAGGGATATTTTCTCAAGAATGCATCTTCCAAATCAATATCATATAGATTTGCGATAGCGAATAAATATGATATTGATTTAATAAAAATATGATCGACCTGATCACTTTTTCTAGGGCGATAATAGTTCTTAATCATATAGCCAAATAGGTAATCAAAGCCTTGCTTTGCATTTTGTTTTCCATAAATCATTTTCAAAGTCCTCTGTAACTTAGAAATAGTATTGCTCATAAGCTCCCTCCTTGATTTTTCAGACTGTACAAAAAGCGATCTATCAACTATATAGATATATAGCAAAGGAAAATTGTCGAATTATTTATGAACATGGCACAAACAAATTGACTCATCACAAGGTTTGAGTTATTCTGAAACAGATCAAACAAACACCTTGTTTTGGAGGCCACCGCCATGCAGCCCTTTGACTACCAAAAGATGCTGGAATTGCACGGTACAATCATTCCACTTGCCATATTAGCAATTGAAAATGATGAAGATCGGCAATTCATGATAGATGTATACGTTCAATACAAGCCCTTGATGTATAAAGCAGCGAAGAAATACTTTTCAAGCAACCCAAATGAAATAGAGGATGCTGTCAGTAATGCTGTATTGAACATGTGTAAGTATTGTAATCGCATCCGTTCTTCCGTACCATCAATCAGATTATCATCATATATTGTCACTATTGTTCGAAACGCATGTAATGCACGGCTGAAACAAATATATGCTGCTCAAAGCCAGAATGCTACCTATGCCGATCCAATGGAGCTTGAACATATTGTTGATGAAGATGCTTATCACGATATCATTCTTAGCAAATTCAATGCTATAGAACTTCTTGACTCTTTCAAACAGTTGAGTGATCGCGACAAAGAACTCATCCGTATGCGGCACATTGACTTAATGGATTACGATGAGATTGCTGAGACACTCAATATCAGTTTGCCAACTGCCAGAACAGCTGTTTTCCGAGCAAAGCAAAGATTAGAAAAGATTGCCGCTGCAGCTATTCGAAAGGATGAGGTGTAAGCATGACCCGCATCGACAGCCCCTGTCTAGAGCGTTCTTTGGCAGATAAAGCCTACGATTTTCTTGGAGATATTTTGCTACAGGCTGAAACTGAAGAGTTGCTTATGGAGATCGAGCAGGAAAAATCCAGTGGCGATACAGCTGAAATGGATACATTCTTTGCTCGCCAGGATCAACATAACCTACAACAGATCCAGCGATACTTCCGCAAGCAGGGGTACAAACGGCTTTTCACGAAAACATTACCAAAGGTTGCTCAAATTGCAGCTGTTTTCTTTGCCGTGATTGCATTGGCCGGCAGCGTCGCAATTGCTACCAGCCATACTGTTCGTGTGCATGTTATGAAGCTGCTGTATGAGATGGAGGAAGAGTACACGACAATAAAGATGGTTGAAGATGAGGAAGCCTCTTTTGATGTACCCGCAGAATGGCAGGGAACAAGCTATATGTCCTATGTACCGGAGAGCTATTCCGTTTGTAACATTCTTTCGCACGGCAATAATCATATCGTTGAATACTCTGATAATGTCACTGGAGAAGTAGTACTTGCATTTGCTGAACATGGTAAGAATATCGAAACCAATGTTGATACAGAGGATGCCACTTCCCAAATAATAAGCATAAACGGATATAACGGCCTCCTATTTTCAAAGGGAGCAACTCATAGTGTATTCTGGAGTGATGAAAGCCAATACTACTATCTCACGCTATCAAACGCCACTGTGTACGAGCTTATTTCGATAGCAAATAGTGTAAAAAGAATAAACTAGTTATATCTGTAATAAATTGATTCTCTTTTTCATAAATATATATGGGTACATTATGAAAAGGAGGTTCTCTTATGAAAAAAACCAAATGGCTATCAATTCTTGTTCTATGTATGCTATTCACGATGCTCACCTCACTTTGCTTTGCTGAAGGAGAAAATACAATTACTCCTCGCTATAGCTATACTTCCTACATAACAGCTGGTCTGGATATTAATGGAAGTACCGCCGACTGTTCTGGAACCGTTAAACCCTCTGGCAACTATAGTGTATCTGTCACCGTCTCCCTGTATCGCCAAAACGGTTCTTCTTGGGACTACGTGACATCTTGGTATGGTAGTTCAACCGGTGGAAAGACAGCTGGTGCGGGCGGATCAGTAAATGTAGGTAGCGGCACATATAAGGTCGTTACCCGCGGCAATGTAGGAAACGGTATGGAATACCCCACCAAAAGCGTAATCCGTACAAAATAATAATCTACGGGCACCTTTGCACCATGCGAAGGTGCCCTTTCCTATACCCTACTATACAAATGAAAGGCGGGCACCCATCGTGTCAAGCGCCGACGATCGTAAGGAATTGAATCCCGAGTCAGCTGAGTTTCTGGAAAAGGCAATCACTGAGAACTACCATTCATTTCGCAAGAAATCCACCGCCATGCTCCGTAATCCCATCGATGCTGAAGATGCCGTCCAAAACACCTTCATGAAAGCATGGCGCTACCAATCCAACTTACGAGATACTGCTTCTACCTACTCTTGGCTGAATCGGATTCTATATACCGAGTGCCTTGCCATCAGCAAAAATCGTTCTAAACATGCGTCCATTATGTCAGATCAACAGCTTGATCAACTTGCCATAATAAATACGGGAACAGATAACGACTTCGAGCATTGGTTCATAGAAACAATCTTGTCATCTTTATCGGATCATTATCGTCACCTTCTGGTTCTATTTTACGAAAAGGGCTTTACTGCCAATGAAATTGCAGAGATCTTGAATCTAGAACCAAAGTTGGTTCGCCATCAGATAGCGTACGCACGGAAACTGGTAAAAGAGAAGTATTTGGAGCTTGCCGATGATGAATAGCAACACCAAGTGCCCTTAGGCCACGCATCACAAGAAGGTGAAGTCATACAGTTGCAGCTAATTCTCACAGGATAAGATGATCAATCAGACCATACTAGCAAACAAATTCGCACGAGCAAACAGGAGGATTGAACCATGGCTAATATCCTGAACTCACAGAACAAAGACCAAACTTTCGACAATGGAAGCTTGAAAATCCATGACAACCTCATTTCTACACCAACTGGCTTTATTCAGGTTGCAAACATCTCAAGAGTTTACGTTGCAAAACTCCCAATGCAATCCTACATAATAGGTATTATTGCATTGCTCATAGGTCTGATCATTTGTAGCGGTCGAAATGCGATGGTATTGGGGATAATTGTAGCTGCCATTGGTATTGCGATTCTTTATTTTACTTATCAAAAGAATCAGGCCAATAAATATGGTCTATTCATAGAACTGAATTCCGGTAACAGCCTTATTTTCCCCTCAGGTGAAACGGAATTCCTATATAAAGCGGGCGACTTCCTCGCAAACATTATCGAAGGAAAACTTTATGCACAAAACTACTCTATTCAATTTACTGACAACAGCATCCATGATGTGAACGGAGCCGTAGTCAAGGGTGGCAGCATTGAAAGGATGATCACTCATGCCAGCAAATGATCGTTATGTCGATAATTCAGTCAGCAACATTACTGGCACATATATCAGTGGCAATGCACAGGTTAGCAATGTTACAACCGTCGTGTACAAAAGCGAGTCAACAATTGATTGGTCGCTGCTGCAAAAGGAATACAACTCAGCAATATCCGAGATGGACAAAAACAAGTATCAAATCTTTGCTCAAGAATATGATGAATTGGGCCAAGCGATCAATGAAAGAAACGAATCCAAGCTCAAGCGTATTGCTTCCAAGCTAGGGAAATACGGCATTACTCTGCTGCAAGATTTATCAACCAATGTATTAGCTGGTATACTTTTGAAAATGATCGGTTGCTGAACAGAACGCCCCCTATATAGATTTCGCATCTATATAGGGGGCGTTCTACCTTTTTTCACTTCATATATGCTCCAAAACCATGAGCGCGTGACGTTATGAAGGAAAGTAGGTATCAGGATGAGATGCCATGAGCGAAGAATGGCTATCTGGCATTTACTGTGTTACCGCCGCCAAGATACAGTTGCGCATTTGGCAGCGGAATTCAACGTTTGCCCAAGAACGATTTACTATGATGTGGAATTCCTCTCATTGATCTACCCCATTGAGTCTGTCCGAGGTCGTTATCGTGGAGGTATTAAGATTCCTGACTGGTATACTCCCAATCCAAATGTCTATAGCCCAGCAGAAATAGCTCTTCTTCTCAGGGTACAGTCTACAATGCAAGGAGCTGATCTCATCATTATGACCAACATTATCGATAGATTCTCTGCGTAGCTATGGCGATTGGACTATGCTATACCAGTACTCATAATGCCCTATTGATGAAGCGCATGCTTCGCTATATCGTTTTTCTGTATACTACTGATTATGCTGCACTTTCAGAAATGCGGCTGTCTGCGGCGCGATTGTGAAAGTCTCGTCATGACAGGACACATTCCCTCCCATACGATAGATGGTTTCCACAGGAATGAAGGAGCAATGGAAGCTTACCTCACGATCGGATGGATTGAGCACAATCAGGATTTGCTCATCGTCATATGTGCGGAGATATGCCAGTGGATAGGCGTTCTTCTCTGCATAA
>JAFVXE010000012.1 GCA_017501255.1 Clostridia bacterium
AGGAGTGAACCAGTATTCGCCAGCAGGCTGATCGGCCTTGGTTTCGCTCAGCAGCACAGCACCGGTGGTAATATCCACATAGTTGATCACGATGCTGCCGGTCTTGGGGATGGGCTGCATCTGGAAATTGATCTCGTTGGATGCGCTGCCGTCATCATAGATAACAGCACTCTGGGAATCGCCGTTTACCAGCTGATACTCCGGGAACTCGCCCGCGCGGTCAGGGCTGAACCAGTATTCGCCGGGCAACAGGTCATCAGAGGTATGGCTGAGCAGCACCTCACCGGTGGCCATATCCACATAGTTGATGGTGATATTGCCATACACCGGTTCGGGTTCGGGTTCCGGTTCCGGCTCGGGCTGAGGCATGGGAGCAGAGGACAGGTACAGCGGGTAGGAGGCAAAGGGTACGCCGTCCTCAGCCGTTGCAAACAGATCCACATTGCAGGTAACGCTCATGCCGTCCATATCGGGAGCATTCACCGCATAGTAGGGGCTGGTTCCATCCAGCGGGCTGTAGCTGCCGTCCATGGGCATGGCCACCACAGTAACACCCGCATCCCAGTTGATGTTCTCAGGCATCTGCGCCCAGTACACCACCTGATCCATATTGGCGCCGGTGACGCTGGGATACACCGATACCATATTGGGGTTGCCGTCCCAATCGGTGTAGTTGACGGTGAGAACCGGCAGGGTGGATACATCCATTGCCAGCGCAGCCACCGGCATGATCACCTGGCTGATCAGCATCAGCAGGGTCATCAGCAGCGCTGCCATTCTCTTTACGGGGTATGGATAGGTTCTGTTCATCCTGTGCTCCTCCTTCATTTGCCCGGTTTGTGGCTAATTCAGGTTCACGCCGCCAAAGCGACGGTTGTTTTGTGAAAATATACGCTTGCGATATGCTTGCATACTAAATCTATTGTACGTTGTCACAGCCTGTCCTGTCAAGAAAACAGAAGGGAAAGTTCCTTTGAAATTCGTACCGTTTCTGTTTTTGTTACAGGTATTTCCCGATTCTTTTTTCCATTCGCAAGGGAGAAGGGCTGCCCGTGGCGAATAGTACAAAGACAGATTATTTAGCTTTGGAGGCTATGACTTATGAGCGACCAGCACCTGCTTTCCGAAACCCTGTCCCAGAAAACCGTCTATAACGGTCTGATCATCGATGTGGCCCATATGCAGGTACGCCTGCCCAACGGCGAGGAAATGACGCTGGAAGCGGTGCTGCACAAAGGCGCAGCCGCCGTGGTGCCCGTGGATGCAGAGGATAACATCTATCTGGTGCGCCAGCACCGTGCCGTTGCCGGGCTTTTGACGCTGGAGATTCCCGCCGGAAAGCTGGATTATGTGGGCGAGCCTCACATTGCCTGCGCCGAGCGGGAATTGCAGGAGGAAACCGGCCTCAAGTGCGAAAAGCTGGAGCATTTGACCGATCTGGTCACCACGCCCGCCTTCTGCACCGAAAAAATCGGTATCTTCCTGGCCACCGGCCTGAGCCAGCATGAGAACCATCTGGATGACGACGAGTTCATTGATGTGGTGAAAATGCCTCTGAGCGATGCTGTACGCCTGGTTATGCAGGGTGAAATCCCCGATGCCAAAACCATCGCCGGCGTGCTGATGGCCTGGCAGAAGCTGCACGGCCCGGATGCCTGCAAATAATCAACGTTCCAGCGCCCCCATCCCCTGCCTTTTGGCAAGGAAAAATCCACCAAAGGAGGGCCATGTGCTATGAAGAAACTTCGGCTCCGCATCAGTCCCTTTATGCTGCTGATGCTGGCATTCCTGGTTCTGCTTGCGCTGGGCATCCTCATCATCGTGCTGGGTATGCAGCCGCCCAGAATCACCTATTCGCTGCCCTACACCGTCTGAAAACGTCAGGAGCCGTTATGCAACCCTATCTGGATATTTTTACCCACTTGCCCACCATCCGCACCGAGCGGCTGATCCTGCGCAGTGCCCGGATGAGCGATGCACAGGATCTTTACGAATACTCTTCCGACCCGGAAGTGGCCCGCCATGTGCTCTGGACGGCGCATACCTCCATCAACCAGACCCGCAACTATATCCGTTACCTGCTGCGCCAGTACCGCAGCGGTTCCCCCTCCAGCTATGTGATCGCTCTGCGGGAGACGGGAAAGGTGATCGGCACCATCGGCTATATGTGGATCAAGCCCGAGGATCGTTCCGGAGAAGTGGGCTACAGCCTGCACCGGGGGTACTGGAATCAGGGACTGATGACCGAAGCGCTGGAAGCCATTCTGGCTTTTGGTTTCCTCAAGCTGAACCTGAACCGGATCGAAGCCCAGCACGAAACCGCCAACCCTGCCAGCGGACGGGTGATGCAGCACGTGCATATGCAGCACGAGGGCACCCTGCGCCAGCGGGTATACAACAAGGGGCGTTACGTGGATGTGGAGCTGTACGCCATCCTGCGCAAGGATTACCGGGCACCTGCAGCACTGCGGGACGCCATCGACTAAGGAGACGATGCTATGCCGAAAAAAACGAGATTACTCCTTCCCCTGCTGCTGTGCCTGCTACTTTTGCTCAGCAGCTGCACCCCGAACCACAACAAGGCTTACAACGACGCCGTGGAGGCTTTCGCCGACGGCGAATACGCCGATGCTGCCGATGCCTTCGAAAAGCTGGGCGACTATTCCAATGCGCCCACCTACGCCGCCTATTCCCGCGGACTGGTGCTGTTTGATCAGGGCCAGTACATTGCAGCAGAACCCTATTTTGCCAAGGTGCGGGATTTTATGTACGGCGAGACCCGCTACCAATACTGTCACGGTGCGCTGCTGGAAAGCAACGGACAGTATGCGGAAGCAGCCGCCACCTTCCTGGCGCTGGGCGACTATGAGGACGCTGCCATCCTGTACCGCTACAACAACGCCCGCCACGCCGAGAATAACAACGACTACGAAACCGCCCTTTACGACTACCAGCTGGCCGGAGATTACAGCGACGCTGCCACCCGGCTGGATACCCTGCGCACGCTGGTATACGATCAGGCAACGCTTCTGTTGGCACAGGCCAATTACGAAGCAGCCCTCAACCTGTTCACCATGCTGGGTACCTATTACGACAGTGCGGAGCAGGCCCGCATCTGCAAACAGCATTTCCGGGATGCCCGCTACGCCGAGGGAGAGATCCTCTATAACAACGGCGACCTGCAGGGCGCATACGATATTTTCATCAGCCTCACCGGCTTTAGTGATGCCACCGCCCGTGCAGAAGAAATTGGACTGATGCTCGGCATCGAGTTGCCCACTGTGGAATAACAAAGGAGAGACATTTCAATGGCCAAACTGTACTTCCGTTATGGAGCCATGGGTTCCAGCAAAACTGCCAATGCCATTATGGTGCGCCACAACTACATGGAGCGGGGACAGCGTGTGCTGATGCTCAAGCCCCGTCTGGATAACCGGGACGGCGCCACCACCATTGCCAGCCGCTGCGGCCTTCAGTGCGAATGCGCCTATATCGAGGATTTAGGCGACTATAACGCCAAGGAATTCGACTGCCTCATCGTGGATGAGGCCCAGTTCCTGACCAAAGCCCAGGTGGAAGCGCTGGTGCACGTGGTGGATGTGGATCGTGTGCCCGTCATTGCCTACGGCCTCCGGGCGGATTTCCAGGGCAACCTGTTCGAGGGCAGCCAGTGGCTGCTGGCCTGGGCTGATACCATCGAGGAAGTGAAAACCATCTGCTGGTGCGGCAAAAAAGCCACCTGCAATGCCCGTGTACAGAACGGCCGGGTGGTGAAGGAAGGCGAACAGGTCATGCTGGGCGGCAACGAAAGCTATGTGAGCCTGTGCCGCAAGCACTGGGCGGAAGGACGGCTCAAGCCGGAATGATGTGAGCGTTCCTTCTCACTGCAAAAGAATAAACAAAACAGGATGTTGCAAGTGTGGTTTGCAACATCCTGTTTTGTTATGTCATTATGAATGCATAGGCATACCAATCGGTTATGCGATCAGCGCTTCCCATGCTTACCCCTTCACCGGGGGCAGGATGGGCTGTTTGGGATGCAGTATCTTGCGCAACAACAGCGTCGCCGGGATGGAGCAAGCCGCCACCACCAGCGTGTACAGGAACACATTCTTGATGTATTTCAGGCTCTTGACCACATCAAAGAAGTTGAAGCCGAACAGATCGATAAACAGCGCATGGATCAGATAGAACTCCAGCGTTACAGCGCCCATGAATGCCAGCACTTTGTTGCCGATTTTCACCTTCATGCCCAGCAGCACAAAGAACAAAACAAACATCAGCTCGGGGCCCTGCTCTGCCAGCACCGTTACGATGCGCCTCAAGAACCGCTCAGAGAACACCTTGTTCCATTCGCAGTAGTAGCCGTAAGCGTTGCGTGCATACTCTGCCAGATAGTACAGCCCGAAGCCCAGCACCACGCACAGGATGATGGCAGGCCACCAGCATTTTTTCATCACCCGGACGAAACCATCCTTGTACTTGCCAAACAGCAGACCCAGCGGGAAGAACAGTGCGGAATTGTACCACCATTCGCCCTTCATCCACCAGTCGTTGTGGTCGGTAGCGCAGCCGATGAGCACCCAGCACAGAATGAGGGCGAAAACACCGGTAATGGCCCAGCCTTCCTTCTTGATAAAGCGGAAGCACAGGTAGAACATCAGGTAGAAGATGGGCATGGCGATGACAAACCATGCATTGGGGTTGGCCTGCTGCAAGCCGATGATATAGTAGATGATCCGTGGAGTATCAATCTTTTCGCCCATGAGCAGGCGCACCACAAGGAAGATCCATTCCGTTACATAGAACGCCACCACCAGCGGCAATACCCGGCGGCGGATGAAGCCTTTCAGGTAGTTCTCCTTGCGTTTCCAGCTCACATACAGGCCATAGCCGGAGCAGAGCAGGAAAAAGCCCACCAGAAAGTAACCGATGGGTACAAAGAAATCCAGACCGGGACGGATATACCACTTCTGAAGCCACGGGGCGCAGGTTTTCTGGCCCGCATGGTGCAGCATGATGCACACAGCAAAAAAGCCCTGCCACATCTTGCTCTGATCCAGCGAGAAAAACTCTTCATTCCACTGTTTGCGGCCATACCACTTGCTGCCCCAGAAAAGCAGCAACAGCACCAGCGGATAATACAGGTAAACCAGCTTATCCATTCTCATTTCTCCTTGGTATG
The DNA here is from genome assembly GCA_017501255.1 of Clostridia bacterium. GTDB lineage: Bacteria > Bacillota > Clostridia > Christensenellales > Aristaeellaceae > Limiplasma. The sequence continues at coordinate 5,186 of JAFVXE010000012.1, forward strand.
CGTTTGTTCCGCTGCCAATGGCAGCTGAAGGGTATTGTATCATCCTCCGGGAGCATGGTCAATGTGTCCGGCAGCCCGGAGGATGAAATCCAATCGTTATTTTTCAATCCATTTAGACATGGCCGGCCCGCTGTGGTCATTGGGAAGGACGGTATAGCCGCATTTGGCATAGAAATCCTCCTTGCCCTTGGCGCTGACCAGCTCCAAATATCCATTCCAGCCTGGCTTCAGTTGATCGGCAATGTAGTTTTCCACATGGCCAAGCAGCTGACGGCCGATCCCCTGCCCCTGATACGCAGGCTCCACCACGAAATCCTTCAGAAAGAAGGACATGGCTCCGTCTCCCAAAAGCCTTGCCATGGCAATGGTGATTCCTTCCCGGCATACCGAAAAGGTGGCCCAGCTGCCCTGCAGGGAGGTTTCCACCATATCCCGGGGCGGTTCACCCCAGCCTGCGCTGGCAAAGAGGCGGATAAAGTCATCGGCATTCAGTTGGTTATTGATCATGGTATATTCACTCATAGCAATTTCTCCTTTCCCCATGGAGCATTTTTCTCAAGCGGCATGGTTTCTGTTGCCATTTATCCCAGTTTCACCACTTGTGCCCCAATATTCTCCAAAAACACTTTGTCGTGCTCCACAATCAAAAGCGTTGGGGCATATTCCAGTATCAATTCCTCCACCTGACGGCGACTGAGCACATCGATATAGTTCAGGGGTTCATCCCACACATACAGGTGGGCAGGGCTGGACAGGCTGGCAGCCAGCAGCACCTTTTTCTTCTGCCCCTGAGAGAAGTATTGCAGGGGACGGTCAAACTGCTCCCGGCTCAACCCCATATTGCGAAGGATGGCCTTGAACAGGGTTTCATCCAGCCCATTGGCTGAAATATACTCCCTGAGCCCGCCACTGAGGCCCTCCGTGGACTGGGGTACATAGGAAACCGTCAGCCCGGTGGCGATGGAAATCCCACCGGTCAGCGATCCGCCCACACCGCACAGGGCTTTGAGCACGCTGCTTTTGCCGCAGCCGTTCTGACCGCTGAGGGCAATGCGGTCCCCCTGCTGCACCTGAAAGCGGATGTTCTCACACACGATACGCCCATCATAGGCCACTTTGCCATCCTCCACCCGGAGGAGCACCTGCTTGGGGTGGCGCAGGGTGGTCAGTTTCAGGTCGCCCACCTGCTCCACGTTTTTGAGCAGTTTCCCTTTTTCCTCCATTTCCTTTTCCCGACGGCGCTGGATATTCTTCGCCCGCTTCATCAAAGCGGCGCTGCGGGCACCCACGAAGCCTCTGTCAAGAGAGGCTACCTGGCTTTCCGCCACATGGAACTTGCCCTTTTCCGCTTTGGCGCTGAAAGCCGCCGCCTGCCTGGCGCTGGCGCCCAGACGGGCAATATCCCGGCGCAGGGTTTCATTCTGGGCGGCTTCGCTCTGGTTTTGCAGATCAAAAGCAGATTCCCAGGTATCGTAATCTCCCTGCATCACCGTGATTTTGGAACGCTCCATGGCCATCACATGGTCGATGCAGCGGTTGAGGAACGCACGGTCGTGGCTGACCAGCAAAAAACCATCCTTACGGCTCAGGTAGTCGGCCACCAGCGCACGGCCATGCAGATCCAGATGGTTGGTGGGTTCATCAATCAGGGGATACACATCATCCCGGGCAAAAAGGGCGCACAGCAGGGCCTTGGTCTGCTCCCCGTTGCTCAATGTGGCAAAGGGCCGCTCCAATGCTTCCTCACTGCCGAAAAGCTGGTTCCACTCGCACAGGAAGCGCCAGTCCTCCGTATCCGGCGCAGCCTGACGCATCACCTCCATGGTTTGCAGGGATGCATCCGGCACCGGGAAGGGAAAATACACCGCTTTCAGCGGCATATGAATTTTTCCGCCTGCATCCAGCTCGCCGCAGAGCAGGCGCAAAAGCGTGGTTTTGCCCCGGCCGTTTCTGCCGGTGAGGCCAAGCCGCCACGAGGTATCCAGCCGCGCGGTCAGGTTTTCGAATACGGGGTCGGGGCTGCCATCATAGGTATAGGTCAGGTTTTGAATGGTCATGTTCATGGGGATCCCTCCTTGGAAAAAGCCAAGGGAACAGCAGGAAAAGAACGCAACAAAAAAACGAAGCCCACAGATGCGCTTCTTTAGATCCTGCCAAGGCAAGCAAAATACACCGCCCGGTTCTGCCCGGCGGCTCATGCTTACACATTCCCTTTCAAAGTTCAGGGTGCGGCAGGATTATTTGCGCATCTTTCCAACTCCGTTTCTATGGTCAAATCAATTGTGTTCCGAGGAACAACAGGATGATTGTAGCATGGCAGCCTATCTCTGTCAATACCGCAAAGCGCCTCCCCCGGCAGCAAAACCGGGAGAGGCGCTTTCATCCATCCTTACGGATTCTCGATAAGCCGGATGGTGGTAATCACCGGCTGATTTTCCTTGGATACCGTACCGTTGCCATCGGTAACCGGCGTATTCTGGCAGATGGCATCCACCACTTCCATGCCGGTGAGCACCTTGCCGAAAGCAGCATATGCGCCGTCCAGATGGGGCGCATCCTGGTGCATAATGAAGAACTGGCTGCTGGCGCTGTCCGGGTTCAGGGCACGGGCCATAGAAAGCACGCCACGGGTATGATTCAGGGGATTGTCCACACCATTCTGGCTGAATTCGCCCTTGATGTTCTCATCGGAACCGCCGGTGCCGTTGCCCAGCGGGCAGCCGCCCTGAATCATAAAGCCGGAGATGATGCGGTGGAAGGTAAGACCGTCGTAGAATTTCTCATCCACCAGCTTCAGGAAGTTTTCCACGGTGATGGGCGCTACTTCGGGATACAGCTCAGCAGTGATGGTGCCATAGTTGGCAACCTCAATGGCCACAGTGGGATGGGTGCCGGGTTCCACATCCGCCCCGGCAATGATGCCCACAGCAGAAGCGTTTCCAACAGCGGCCTTGTCAGCTTGTCCCGCACCAAACACCACGATCGCCACCGCTGCCACCAGCGCCACCGCAGCGATCACCAGCAGCGGCATCGCCTTTGCCTGTTTGTTTTTCTTGTTAGCCATGGTTTCCTCTCCATTTCCTCTGCTGCGTGTATTGCAGCTCATTACTCATCCAGCTTCAGCTGGTAAAAACGACGCATCCGTCCATCATAGGCGGGCATGGTAGCCGCCACCTGATACCCGAACCGTTCAAAATTGCGCCAGGAAGGGGCGTTGCCGGGATCGACGGTGGCATAGAGGGCAGTGCCGCCCCGCTCCCGGGCAAAAGCCGTGAACATAGCCAGAAATGCCGACTGAATGCCCCGGCGGCGCATCTGGGGAGCCACCATCACATCATGAAAGTCGAAGCTGCCTGCCACCGGCAGACCCAGCTTGGCGGCATAGCTGTGCTCGCCCCGTTCCTCGCCGGGGGTCATGGCGGCAAAGCCTGCCAGCGTTTCTCCGTCAAAATAGCCCCATGCGTCCGTATGCAGCACCGCCGAAACAAACTCCCATTCCTCGGAAGGGAAATACCAGGCAGGATCCTCCAGCGCCGCCAGCACTTCCTCCTGCAAAGCCAGCATGGCCGGTACATCCTCAATGGTCAAAAGGCGCAGGGTCAGCCCTTCGGAGGCAGGGAAGCCTGCCTGGAACGCTCCATTTGTCTCAGTCATACGATCACTCGTTTTCTTCGTCCGTTTCTTCTGCCATATCCTCAGCCAGTACATCCGTCAGCAGATCACGGGGTTCTTCCTTGCTCTTGCGATTCTTGCGCATCAGCTTAATCACCAGCACAATCAGCACGACCGGCACGATCACCGGGGCAGCCATCACCAGGAACACCAGCAGATTGCGGCCAAAGCGGCCAAGGCCCTCGATGGAAGCCTTGAACGCAGCCGACAGCCGCTGGCCAAGGGTCAGTTCCTCGTCATCCACATCATCCCGTACCACGGTTTCCTGCACATTCACATATACATAACTCATATCCACCTTGCGGTCGATATTCAGCTGGCGGCTTTCGTAGCGATCCAGCTGGTACTGGGTATCGGCGATCTCGCTTTCAATCTCCAGCATATCGCTTACATCCTCCGCCTGACCGAGCAAGGTGTTCAGCCGCTCCAGCTTGGTGCGCAGGGTCTGGATGCGGGCTTCGTTATCGGTATACTGCTCGGTCATGTCCTCGGTGGTTTCACTGCGGGAGGTGACCCGGCCAAAGCCGTCAAGACCGGTCAGGAACGCATCCAGATGCTCCGAAGGCACCCGCATGGTCAGGCTGGCGCTGCGGCCATAATAGCTGCCCGCCTCTCCATTCTGGTGCATACTTTCAATATAGCCGCCGTACTGGCTAAGCAGCTGTTGGATGCCCTCCACATCCGCATCAAAGGCTTCCGTTTTCAGGCTGATATCCACCGTGCGGATCAGCTTGCGGGTATCGGTATTATTCTGCCCCATGCTGCTGTTGGCGATGGCTTCGCCACCGGCAGCCACCATTTCCGTATCATAGGCAGCTTCCTCATAGGCGACCTCATCATAGGAGGCTTCGCTGACGGCATAATCCTTGCTGGCGCTCATGCTCATCAATGCAGCGCCGGAGGTGCCGCTGGAAAAATTGTAGTTAACTCCTGTATCACCGGCGGATTTTGCCGAACGGCTCTCGGAGGTGAGTATGGCATTCCTGCCGATATTGTCCTCCATCTGCCCTGCCCAGCCTGCGCCCAGCACCAGCACCAAAGCGGCGGCAATGGGCAACACCGTGTTTTTCCAGATATTCTTTCTGTTCTGCTTCATTTGCGTCTGCTCCTCTCTGCGCACGGCTTCCCGCCAGCTTCTCTCAAACCGGAGGGAGGGGCCGTCTTCATACAGTTGGGCAAGCGCCTGATCCAGCGCATCGTATTCCGGTCGGTTCATGCCGCTTGCCCCCTTTCCATCTGGAACAGACGAGTCGGAGAAGAAGTTGGTTCCCAGTTTATCCATTTTTCTTCCCCTCCTCTTCCAAAATCCTTTTCAATGCCTCTCTGGCACGGCTCAGGCGGCTTTTCAGCGTGCCCTGCGAAAGCCCGGTGGCAGCTGCCATCTCTTCATAGCTCAGCTGCTGGCCGTAGTAAAGATCCAGCAACACCTGCATCTCCGGCTTCAGCTGGCTCACCGCCTGCCACAGCGCCTCCTTGCCGGATCTGGCTTCATAAACCTGCTCGGGCGTGGGCGAAGCATCCGGAGCTTCCTCCCAGCCCTCCGGCATGGCCGTCTGGCGGCGCATCCGGGCGCTTTTGAGAACATCCAGACAGGTATTGTGCGCAATGCGGAACAGCCATGTGGCAACGCCATCGCCCGTCAGTGTATCAAAGGCACGGAAGGCCCGGAGCATACTTTCCTGCGCTGCGTCCTCCGCCTCCTGGGGATGCCTGAGCATATGCAGGCAATGCCGGTACACCATGGGCGCATACGGGCCGCAGCGGCGTTCAAACAATTCCGTCTGGCTCTCCCTGGATTTCGACACAGGCGCACTTCCTTTCCATATCAACATTTCATGGTTTCAGCCCCATTATACGATGATTCCACTGCCCATGCAAGTACACAGATGTTTCAATTGCGATACGCCCTCCGGAGTGCTATAATAGATTGGTTTTGTGATTGATTGACCAAGGAGTTGCGTTCCCCCATGCAAAAGAAACTGCCCCGCTGGGCAATCTGGTATGTGCTGGCACCGCTGGGACTGGTGCTCTGCCTGGAAGGCTTTACCCGAATGAATCCCTTTGCCGCCCTGTGGTGGATGGTGCGTTACCCCCTGTCGCTGCTGTTTGCCTTTGGCCTGATGGCAGCCGTCTGCACCCTGCCGGCCCTTTGCCGCAGCACCAAGAGCCACAACCTGTGGCTGTGGGCCATGGCGTTCCTTTGCTGCCTGTATGGCATGGTGAACCACTATAAGCTGGTGTTCCGTCTGGAGCCCATACTGCTGACCGATGTAACCCAGATCCGGGATGCCGTGGAAGTGGCAACCCTTGGCTTTGGCATCAACTGGGTACTGATCGGCATCGTCATCGCTCTGCTGATCGCCGCCCTTGTGCTGCTGCTCCACTCAAAAGGCAAGCCCGTGCGGCGGCATTTCTGGCTGCCGGTACTGGGCGTTCTCTTGATGGTGTGGCTGGTGAGCATCTGCAAGTTTTCTTTGCTCAGCCGCCACAATGCCACCGATATGAACGAGCAGGCCAAGAAAAACGGCAGCCTGTTCACCCTCATTGCCATGGACAAATACCGCACCTCCCTGATGAACATCGACTATCATCAAAAGGATGTGGAGGCTGCCTATACCCGTCTGATGAAGGCTGCCCCGGAGGAAAACCCGGAAGCTGTCAAGCCCAACATCATCCTTGTGCTGGCGGAATCCTTCACCGATGAAGCCATTTTGGGCAGGCATCTGAACCTGACCCAGCCGCTGATGCCCTACTATCAGTCCCTTCTGGCGGAATGCCGTCACGGGTTGATTTATGTGCCCAAAGCAGGCGGCGGCACCAGCGAAAGCGAGTTTGAAGTGCTCAGCGCCCTGCGCAGCAAATATGCTCTCAATCCCTACTCCATCGGTCTGCCGCCCATCCGCAGTACAGCGGATATTCTCACCGACAAGGGCTATACCGCCACTGCCCTGCACTGGCACGTGGGCGTTTTCTACAACCGTTACAACAATCTGCGGATGCAGGGCTTCGATTCCTTCCATACGCTGGACACCTCCTGCTACCCCTATGAGCGCATCGGTTCCTATGTAACGGATGAAGCCCATTTCGATTCCGTCATGGAGCATCTCAAGCTGACCGAAGAACAGGATTTCATTTTCTGCCTGACCATGCAGAACCATGGCGGCTACACCTATTTCGATTTCCGTGAAAAATACGGCGCTCCCACGCCCTTCACCAACCAGTTTTCTCCCACCACCGAAAAGGTGGCCGCCAATTTCTGCTATCTTCTGACAGAAACCGACAAGGCATTGGAAAAATGGATCGAGGAATTGCGAACCTTCGAGGAACCCACAGTGGTCATTTTCTACAGCGATCATCTGGCGCCCCTGGGCACCGATGTGCTCAATGAAATCGGCCTGCCAACCAGCGGCGAGGAAGCCCACCGGGTTCCCTACTTCATCTGGAGCAACGATGGCAGCATCCAGCCCGGGGAAACCGACCTGTACGCCTATCAGCTGTCCCCCTATGTGCTCAATCTGCTGGGCCTTTGCGACGATCCCTTCTTCGCCTATGTGGAAAGCCTGCGCCAGCAGGGCATCACCAGCGATGAGACCTATGATCTGCTCAGCTACGATGCGCTCTTTGGCCAGCAGTATGCCTATCAGCTGGGCGGCCATGAACCGGTCAGCCCAAATTATCAGGTGGGCGGCAGCATGGAGATCACCGGCATTGATGCGCTGGCGTTGGGAGAGAAGGTCTGTGTCCGTCCCCGGCTGGGCAGCCTGTATCAGGCCTATACGCTGTATGTGAACGACAAGCCCATCCAGGGAAACCTGATGCCCGTCTCCGACAGGCCCTTCACCCTTACCTGCGTGATGCAGGATGCTTCCGGCAAGGAGTACAACCGCAGCCAGACCCTGCATTTCGACAGCACCGATGATCTGCTGGCTACCGCTGGCCCTCTGGACTGCAATACCCTGATGCTTTCGGAGCTGACCTACTTCCACGTCAAATCCAACGCTGCAAAGCAAACCACCACCTGGGCCACCACAGAACCCATCGGGCAGTGGGCCCATACAGCGCTGGCATCCCATGAAGGGCTGTGGCAGCAGACCGGCACCGGACGCATTGGCAAGCCGCTGGAATATGGCATCGATAGCGAAGGCCGCCTGTGGGTGACCATCCCCAATGCCGCCATGCCGGAGCTGACCACTGAAAACGTGCAGCGGTATCTGAAAGAAAACCAGGCAATGCTGTATCTGCTGGATCAATAACAAAGGAGGCTGTTTCCCATGACGAACATCCCTGAAACCAACCGGAACAACCGCTGGGCATGGCCGCTGGGGCTGGTGCTGGCCTCCCTGATGCTGGCGGTCGTCTGCCTATGCTGCTCCATGCGTTTCGCCACCAACGATGATACCCTCATCCTCAGGCAAATGATGGGCTTTGGCGTACAGGAGCTCCCGGATTTCAACTTGTATATCCACTTTCTTCTGTTGTATCCGCTGCGCTGGCTCAGTCTGGCCTTTTCCGGGTTGCCCTGGTTCAGCTGGATGCAGCTGTTCCTTCTGTGGCTGTCGGCAGCGGTAATCGCCAAAAGCATCCTGCAATGCTTCAGCCATGCAAAAAAGCCCCTTTTGATGGGAATCATATGTGCTGTGCTGTTTCTTGGCGTATATGTCATGCGCTATATGGCGCAGGTGTCCTATACCGTTACAGCCTCCCTGCTGGGCGCTGCTGCCGTTTCGCAGCTGATGAGCATTGATACGGAAAACGCTACCAATGCAAGCTGGATCCGTTCTGCCCTTTTCAGTCTTCTGATGGCTATATTGGGCTATTCCATGCGTCAGATGACAGCGCTGCCCTCTATGGCTTTTTGCGGCATCGCCTTTGTGGTACAGGGAATCCGCAGGCTGAATGCCGGTCAGGATTGGAAAAAGCCGCTGCTTGCCACTCTGCTGGCGGTCGTGCTCGTCTTCGGTGCGCTGTGCGGGCTTCGTGAAATCGAAATCAACACAAAAGAGGATGTCCGCGAATATGTGGATTGGCAGAAACAGCGCATCCGCATGATTGACTACTACGACCTGAACGATATTCCCCAGGATGTTCGGGAACAGTACCATCTGACCGATGCAAGGCTGGCGCTGATGATCGAATGGTATCTGATGGATGGCGACCTGAATACAGAAACCCTGCGTGCCTTCGGTGATGCGCTGGAAGCCGCCGAGGACCGCAGCCTGACTGCCAAGCTGACAAAAGCCATGAATACGCTGAAAGCCTTCCCTGAGAACGAACCACTGGCAGTTAAGTGCCTGCCGGTTTTGGCAACTCTGCTGCTCCTTTGCATCACCGGACTGCTGGCCGACAAAAAGCGCAATCGCCTGGGACAGGCGGTCGGCATATTGTCAAGCGTGCTGTGTCTGGCTGCATTGCTGTTGTATCTGGCTTCCAAAGGGCGACTCCCCATGCGTGGCTTGCTGACGGTCGTTCTGCCCTTCGCCGCCCTGCTGTGTGGTCTTCTGCCCATCTGTCTGCCGGAAAGCGGCTGCCTGCCCATCAGAATGATGGGCGGTGTGCTCGCTGCCTGCACAGTGGTTCTGTGTGCTATGTACCTGATACCCATGGCCGACGAAATCGCCTATGAGCCCCTGAGCGATGAAGCGCAGACAGCCAACGATACCTTCGGGGCGCTGGACGACTATGCGGTATGCAACGAAGAATATCTGCTCATCACCGATGGCACCCTCTCCGGCGATACCCGTATGTTCCCCACCACGGAATTCGGCATTTCCACCAACATTATTTCCTGGGGCGGCTGGGAAACCCATTCTCCCGCCCACAACCAATTGTTGGAACGCTATGGGTTTGATCCTGACACCTGGTCTCTCAGCGATTTCCTTAATGAAAACGTTCTTCTGGTGCGTGGTGTTTTGGAACCCCCGCCCCAGCTGTTGCTGGATGCCCTTGGTGAAATCGTGGAAGTGGATTATTATCTGGACAGCGAATGGGACGGCGTCTACAGTATGTATTTTGAAGAGTGGTAACCCTTTTCACACGCTTTCCCATGCATTTCTGATGGTCTTTTCCAACAGATTCACGTTTCCCTATTGAAATATTGTTCAAACCCTAGTAAACTGTTATTGTGCCGAATTATTGATTATGCTCATATATTCGGCAGGACCGATGCACTGTCAAAGTGTGTTTGTCATCAACCACAAGCTACGAAAGGAACGTGCGCAGCTCATGCCGAGAAAAATTGTGATCATCGGTGCATCCGAACTGCAGAATCCGCTGATTCTCAAAGCCAAGGAAATGGGCCTTGAGACCCATGTGTTTGCATGGCAATGCGGCGACATTGGCGAGCGCACCGCAGACTATTTCTATCCCATCAGCATTGTGGAAAAAGAGCAGATTCTGGAAAAATGCCGCCAGATACAGCCCGTTGCCGTTACCACCATCGCCTCCGATCTGGCAGCCGTGGTAGCCAACTATATTGCCAATCAGCTGGGGCTGCCTTCCAATCCCCCGGAGACTGCCCTGATTGCCTCCAACAAATACGCCATGCGCGGCGCTTTCAAGGCCGCAGGGCTGCCCACCCCCGCCTTTGCCAAAATGGCCGTGGGAGACGATCTGGCCCCTGTTCACGCCATGCGGCTGCCCATCATTGTGAAGCCCACCGACCGTTCCGGCAGCCGGGGTATCTACAAGCTCACCTCTTTTGACGGGCTGGAGGATGCCATCCGGAATTCTGTGGAGGCCTCCTTTGAGAAGAAAGCCATCGTGGAGGAATACATCGAGGGCAACGAGTACAGCTTCGAAAGCATTTCCCAGAACGGTGTGCACCACTACCTGACCATTACCAAAAAATTCACCACCGGCGCTCCCCATTTCATCGAGACCGGTCATCTGGAGCCTTCCGATCTGGATGAAGAAACCATCCAGAATGCCAAGAATCTGATCTTCCGGGCGCTGGATGCGCTGCACATCACAACCGGCGCTTCCCACGCAGAGTTCAAGGTACTGCCCGGCACCAAGGAGATCCGGCTGATCGAGATCGGCGCCCGTATGGGCGGCGACTGCATCGGCAGCGATCTGGTGCAGCTGACCACCGGCTACGATTTCGTCCGCATGGTTATTCAGGCAGCAGCCGGCGATCCTCTGGATCTGACCGCCGACGATGCCGTGCCCGCCGCCGCTGTGCGCTATGCGTTCAATGCCGTGGATATCGCCCATTATGAAGAAGTATGCCGCAGCCATTCCGGCAGCCTGTTTCGTGCCAGTGAAATGGAATCCGCTGAGGGCAGCGCTGTAACCGACAGTTCCACCCGCCTTGGTTTCTACATCGTAACGGGCGAGAGCCAGCAGGAAGTGTGCGATCTGGCGCAGCTGCCGCTGGAAAAGTAAAGAATCACTTTTTGAAGCCGGATGTCATCCCATCCGGCTTTTTTATTACCTTCTTTATTGCCTACTTTTTCCCGCAAACAAATCGACAGTATACAATCTTTACATTCCGGATGAATCATGTATAATATCAGTATCAATCCAAGGCAGCGCAACTGCCGCCATGCACGAAAACTGCATAGCAACCGCAAAAGAAAGAAGGTATTTTCTATGGCAGGTCCCCTGAATACCCTGAGAGTGGCTCAGGTTGGCTTCATCGTTCGTGATATTGAAATCACAAAGGTCAAATTTGCTGAGTTTCTGGGCATCCCTGTGCCTCCCACTGTGGGCGGCGGCGATTTCGCCATTACCCAGACCACGGTGAATGGACAGCCTGCACCGGAAGCCAACTGCAAAATGGCGTTCTTCGATCTGGAAAACATCCAGCTGGAATTGATCGAGCCCAACGGCGTCAAGAGCACCTGGCAGGACTTTCTGGATACCCACGGCGAGGGCATCCATCATCTGGCCTTTGGGGTAAAGGGCACCGATGAAAAGCTGATTGCCTGCGAAGCCATGGGGCTCAAGTGCACCCAGCGGGGCAAGTACGGCGACGGCGGCGGCGAATATGCCTATCTGGATGCCACCGAAACCCTGAAATGCTTCATGGAAACGCTGGAAAGCTATTGAGGGAGGAAAATCCATGCAGACCAAACGTGTCAAAACCGCTGTGGTGGGCTGCGGTATCATCAGCCATGTATACCTCAGGAACATGACCCGCCTGTTCAGCATTCTGGATGTGGTGGCTGTCTGCGACCTGAATCCGGAATTGGCACAGCAGGCAGCCAACGAGTATGGCATCCCCCATGTTCTTACGCTTGAAGAGATTGAAGCCTCCCAGGAGATCGAACTGGTAGTTAACCTGACGCCTGCTTCAGCCCACTATGGCATCATCCGCCGTCTGCTGCTTTCCGGCAAGCACGTCTACACCGAAAAGACCATGACTGCCCAGCTGGACGAGGCCCGGGAACTGGTGAACATCGCCAACGAAAAAGGGCTGTATCTGGCAGTCGCCCCGGACACTGCACTGGGGGCCAGCATCCAGACTGCCCGCTGGGCTGTGGATCATGGACTGATCGGCGATGTGACTTCCTGCATCGTATCCATCAACCGGGATCAGAACCTGAACGCAGAACGGTTTCGCTTTCTGCGCAGCGCAGGCGGCGCACTGCCCTACGATGTGGGCATCTATTACATCCAGGCCCTCCTGACCATCCTCGGCCCTGTGGCAGAGGTGACCGGTTTCGGCGCACCTGCCCGGCCCCGCCAGCGGCAGTTCCTCTTCAATGAATATGACCCGGAAAGCTGGCAGATCCCCGGCAACAATCTGGTGGCCGGTTCCCTGCGCTTCCACCGGGGTGCGCTGGGGATTCTCCACTTCGATGGCAATACCATCGGCGCAGAGTGCTCCACCTTCCGCATCTATGGCACCGAGGGCATTCTGGAACTGGGTGATCCCAATTGCTTCGGCGAACCCATCCGGCTGATCAAGCCGGAAAGCCCGCCCTGCAACCTGCCCCTGACCCACGGCTACAACGGCAGCTGCTTCATCGATGATGCGACAGACTTTGAAAAAGGCTATGGCAACCGTGGCATCGGCGTGGTTGAACTAGCCTGGGCCATCCGCAAGGAGCGCCCCAATCGCCTCAGCAAAGAGATGGGGCTGCACGCACTGGAAGTGCTCTGCTGTCTGGACGAAACCGCTGCTTCCGGCGGTGTGTACCGCATGACCTCCACCTTCACCTGCGAACCCTTGAAGGCAGGTATTTACTCCTCCATGTGGGGCGGCGGCGCCCGGGCGGATGCGGAGCTTTCGCTGGTGGATTAATAAACCGACAATACCATTACAGGGGGATGTCCAGCATGGAAAGCTGCTACATCCCCCTGTTATCTTGCGGATAAATATTTACCGAACCTCTACCGTATATGTTGGCACCCACGCACGGCAATCCTTTCCACCGTAGACAAATTCAATAAAGAAGTATCCATTGTCTTCGTGAAGAATTGATACAGAATGACCAGCATCAAGTGTTACTTTTTGATAACGCTCATCCTCGAAATCATCATAATCAGGTGCTGGACCGTAGGTTGGTACAATTATTTCTGTTAAGTGGGCAGGTGTTTGGGTAAAGGTGACAAACGGAACATCGCCATAATAGATCTGATTATTCTTAAAGTAGAGACGACGTTTGTAACCGTTCTGATAATACATTTCAGCATAGACCCAGACCACACCGCCATTCTTCTCCCGATAAAGAGCGGAAAGACCGGTGATTTTTCGAGTTTTATAGGAGCCACTATCCATATATGAATTATCTGGCCCACTATGAGAATTAATCCTGTTATCAGAGTAGTCCTTTGTATCAGCGTAAGCATAGTCAAAGGGCCCTGTGCTCCATCTGTATGTTACGGGAGCAGCGGTTTGGGCAGGCGAAGTATCGCTATTGATCGAAACAAAGAAGCTAATACCGCTGTCCGCCCAGGATTCGTTGTTGTCTTTCAGATAGATTCGCCATTCATCATTGCAAGGATTGGCAACAAAAGTTGAAAGCACCCAGACCTTTTGAGAATCTGTTTTTGTTTGAGAAACCGACGAAGGAATAAATGTGCTAGTACCATCAACCAGGTTCACACCCAAAACATCAGAAGATGTTTCAACTGTAATACGTACTTCCTGCGGAACGGTACCTACATTGTTTTCCACAGAATATGCATATACTTCAGCAACACCTACGAAAGGAAAAAGAACAACTACAAGTGCAACCGCAATCATACAGAGCAATCTCTTTGTCATATCAATACCTCCATCAACGATGTTATGTAAATAGTTCGCTAAACAGATGGATTTTCCTGCTAAAAAAGGAAGATACATACACAAAACGCCCCCGGCGCAGCTGCCGGGGACGAAAAGCTCGACCGATAAGCTTTATTTGAGGAGGAAGCCGACTAAACGGCGATAAACATCGGGATAAACTCAGCCTTTGGCTGCTTCCTTGGCCTTGGCCTTCTTCTTGGCGCGCTGGGACAGCACAACGCTCTGCAGCACAATGAAGAAGCACAGCATACCGCCGGTGGTAATGGACTGCCACCAGGGCTTGGTGAGACCGGAAGCAGGCACGATGGCCTTGATGGTGGTCAGGGTCAGCACGCCGAAGAAGGTACCGATCACGTTGCCCACACCGCCGGTCAGCAGCGTGCCGCCGATGATGGAGGAAGCGATGGCGTTCATTTCAGCGCCAGCGGCGTTGGTGGCATTGCCAGCGCCGGTGTGCATCATGAACACAAACCCGGCGATACCGCTGAGCAGACCGCTGATCAGGTAGGAATAGAAGCGGGTGCGCTTCACGTTGACGCCCAGCATCAGAGCGCTCTGGCTGTTGCCGCCGATGGCGTAGAAGTTACGGCCCAGACGGGTCTTCTTCAGCATCACGAACACGATGGCAACGATCACCAAAGCAATCACCACGCCGATTTCCATACGGGCAGGGATCAGATTGCCCTTCTTGGCAATGTAGCCCAGCCACGGAATTTCGATCTTGGTCTTCATCAGCGTCTTGAAGCCCTCGTGAGCGATTTTCTGGGGCTCCAGGCTGACGATGGTGGTCATACCACGGGCGAAGAACATACCGGCCAGCGTGATGATGAAGGGCTGAATCTCCAGATAGGAGATCAGGAAGCCATGCGCCAGGCCGAAGCACAGGCCGATGCCGATAGCCATCAGCGCAGCGGTGAAGATGCTGCCGCCATTGTTCATGTGGACGATGCAGCTCATCACCACCAGAGCGGTGACGCCGCCAACGGAGATATCGATGCCGCCGCCGATCATCACAATGGTCAGACCGCAGGCAACGATGATCAGGGCAGCATTGTTGTTGAGCATATCAAACACCTGCTGGAAGCGCAGGAAGCCGCCGCCCAGGAAGATCATGGCCAGGGCATACATGGCCACGAAGATACAGATGGTAATGGTCAGAAGCAGCTGGGTATCGGTCAGCGGCTCCCGGCGCTTAAGCTGATTGCCGTTCTTCATTTATGCCGCCTCCTTCACTTGCTTGCCAGTCTGCTTGCCAGCCTTCAGCTTCGCCCACAGCTTGCTGAAGAAAGCCTTCACCACGGGAGAGCCGATCACCACGATCAGAATGATCACGATGGCCTTGTAAGCCTTCACGTCCGTGGAGGGAACCTTCATGGCATACAGGGTAGTGGTCAGAGCCTGAATGGTGTAAGCGCCCAGCACGGAGCTGGAAACCTTGAACTTACCGCCGCCCAGCGCATTGCCGCCGATGGCAACCGCCAGAATGGTATCCATTTCCACGTCCAGCAGCAGCGTCTCATGGTTGATGAGGCCCAGACGGCTGACGCCGATGCAGCCGGCCACAGCGCAGCACACACCCAGAATCATGAAGCTGAGCAGCTTGATGAAGGTGGTATTGATGCCGTTGAGGCGGGCAGCACGCTGGTTGATACCAACGGTCTGGGTGAACAGGCCCAGGGTGGTGAACTTGAAAATCAGCGCAAAGATAATACCGCAGATGATCACGATCAGGATGGGCGTGGGAACGGGAATCCCCGGGATAAAGCTGCCGATGGCATTGATCAGGGGGCTTTCCACGGTGGGAGTGGCGCCGCCATTGAGCCAGTAGGCAATGGAACGGCCGCAGGTGTACAGCACCAGCGTAGCGATCATGGGCTGAATCTTGAACACAGAAACCAGCGTACCATTAAAGGTGCCAAAGACGATAGCAATCGCACAGGCGCACACAAAAGCCAGCGCAATGGTGCCCAAGGTGATCTCGCCGGAGCGGAGAATCTTCACAAACATACTGCCGGCAATGGCAGCCAGAGCGCCAACAGAAATATCCTGTCCGCCGCAGGCAGCGGTAACCAGCGTCATACCCATGGCCAGTACTGCCAGCTCGGATGCGCCGTTGAGAATACTGATCAGGTTACCAGTCAGAACGGTGTTGCCGGCATTGTTCTCGGTGATCGCCACAGAGAAGAAGCTGGGATCACGGAACAGGTTGAAAAGAATGATCAGTGAAAGGGAGAGCAGCGGCAGCAGCAGCTGAGAATACTTGCTCCAACTGAATTTGGTCTTCTGAGCTGTCTTTTCCATATCAGTCCACACCTCCCGCAATGGTACGCATCACGTTGCTCTGCGTCAGTTCCTGTCCCCGCAGTTCGCCAACGATGTGGCGGTCGCGCATAACAATCAGGCGGGAACAGGTGCGCAGCATTTCCTCAATTTCAGAGGAGATAAAGGTAACGCTCATGCCTTCTTCGGCCAGCTTGCGCACCAGACGCTGGATCTCCGTCTTAGTACCCACGTCGATACCACGGGTGGGCTCGTCCAGAATCAGGTACTTGGGGTGGGTCAGCAGCCAACGGGCCAGAATGACCTTCTGCTGGTTGCCGCCGGAAAGGGATTTGATGGGCGTTTCAGAAGACGCGGTCTTGATCTCCAGCGCCTTGATGTACTCATCAGCAAAGGCCTCCGCCTCCGCCTGAGAGAAGGGACGGAAGAATCCCTTCATCACCTGCAGCGCCAGAATGATGTTATCCCGCACAGACAGATCGGCAATGATGCCATCGTCCTTGCGGTCTTCGGGCAGATAGCCAATGCCCTGCTTCATGGCCTGAATGGGCTTCTGAATTTTCACGTTCTTGCCATCCACGGTCACATTGCCGCCGGTAACACGGTCGGCAGCGAAAATAGCGCGAACGCTTTCGCTGCGTCCGGAACCCAGCAGGCCGGTAAAGCCGTTGACCTCGCCCTTGCGAATGGCGAAATCAAAGGGATTGGTGCAGGCAGCGCTGGACAGTGCCTGAGCCTGATAAACGGGTTCGCTGGTATCCTCTTTCTCAGAATCATCACGAACCAGATCGCTCAATTCTTCCAGTTCCTTGCCCATCATCTTGGCCACCAGTTCCACCTGCGGCAGATTCTCGATTTCATACTCGCCCACCAGTTCGCCGTTGCGCAGAACGGTGATGCGGTCGCTCACTTCGTACACCTGCTCCAGGAAGTGGGTAACAAAGATGATACCAACGCCTCTTTGCTTCAAATCCCGCATGAGGCCGAAGAGCATGGCAACTTCCTTGTCATCCAGAGAGGAGGTGGGCTCGTCCAGAATCAGCACTTTACATTCCATATCCACGGCACGGGCGATGGCCACCATCTGCTGCACAGCCAGAGAGCAGCTGCCCAGCTGCTGCTTGGCACGGGCAGGAATGCCCAGATTATCAAGGATTTCCGTGGCTTTGCGCTCCATGTCCTTCCAGTTGACGGTAACATAGTTACCGCGACCGATGAACATATTCTCCGCCACCGTCAGGTTGGGGCACAGCGTGATCTCCTGATACACGGTGCTGATGCCCGCCTTCTGCGCATCCTGCGGCGAACGGATGGCCACTTCGGTATCCTCAATGGTAATAGTACCGGCATCCTTGGTATACACGCCCGTCAATACCTTGATCAGCGTGGATTTACCGGCGCCGTTTTCGCCCATCAGTGCATGAATCTCGCCCTTACGCAGGGTAAAATCCACGTTCTGGAGGGCCTTTACGCCCGGAAAGACCTTGTCGATCCCGCGCATAGACAAAACGACCTCGTTTTGCATATACACTCCTCCTTCTCCCCTGCAACGAACAGGGCTCAAAACTTACGAAACGCGGTGCGGTATGCGGATCAACTCCACATAGCCGCACCGCGCAGTTTTACTTAGTAGCTTTCGCTTTCAGCTTGGATTATTCGCCCAGGCCGTAGGTAGCGATGTCTTCTTCGGTGATGACGCCAGCTTCGAAGTAGGTTTCTTCGGAGATGACCAGCTTGGTTTCGATGGCTTCGCCAGCTTCAACCTTCTGGATCATGTCGGAGATGACCTGAGCCTGGAAGGGAGAGCACTGACCATCGTAGTTCCAGTTACCAGCCAGAACTTCGCGGAGAGCCCAGCGGTTGCAGTCAAAGCCCATAACGATGACGTCGCCGTCCTTGCCGTGGGTGATGCCAGCTTCGTCCAGAGCAGCCACAGCGCCCTTGGCCATGCCGTCGTTCTCAGCGTAGATGATGTTGAAGGCTTCGCCGGAGTTGATCACGGATTCGGTGATCTTCTTGGCTTCGGCTTCGTCCCAGGTAGCGGTCTGCTGCACAACGATCTTCCAGTTGTCAGCGGCGTCAACCTGCTCCTGCAGGGGAGTGGTGCGGCCGATCTGAGCATCGGAACCCATGGCGCCCTGGATGTGGATGATGTTGTAAGCTTCGAGGTTCAGGCTCTTGAGCCATTCGGTGGCCAGCTTGCCCTGGTTAGCCATGTCGGAAACCACAGCAGCGGTGTACAGGCTCTCGTCCACAGCGATCATACGGTCGAACAGGAACACGCCGATGCCAGCTTCCTGAGCGGCGGTCAGCACTTCGTCCCAACCGGTGGTCTCAGCGGCAGAGATGAGCAGGTAGTCAACGCCGTCGGTGATGAACTGCTGAGCAGCAGCCAGCTGTTCGTCGTTCTTCAGGCTGTAGAAGGTCTTGGCTTCGTAGCCGTTTTCAGCGGTGTAAACAGCTTCGAAATCCTTAACGTTGGCTTCACGATAGCCGGACTCAGAGGGGGGGTTGTTCACGATACCCACGGTGATAACATCGGCTTCAGCCATGGCCACACAAGCGGTGAGAACCATGAGAGCAGCCAGCAGCAGAGCAACAAACTTCTTCATGATGGTGCCTCCTAAACGTTATTTGTCCAAACTGGTGGACTTCTTGCTGTTATTGTATATGAACACACCCTGTAAAACATTCAAATTCTTTTTTTCTTTTTAGCAAGTTTTTTGGAAGATTTCCTGCCAAAAAATCTACAATGATAAATTTATTCGGTTTTTGATACTTTTTTTTGACAAGTGGAAACAATTGCATCAAATCGTGCTATAATAGCTCAAAGGGGCTGAATGGATATGAAGCAACCCAAGCCAAACCGCAGTATGGAACAGCAGATCAAGCGTTTGCTGCTCACTGTTTTTCCTGTTATCTGCCTAATTCTGTTTCTTCTTATCTTAATGCTGCTGACCGTGAATACCCAATACACCGGCGTTCTGCAAAGCGCCAACACAGCAGCGGACTTTAACCTGGAATTCAAGGCCATGCTGGATCTTGGTATGTATAACCACGTCATCCTGCCAAGAAGCGAAAAAGCAATCGATCAATTGCCCATGGACGTGCTGGATGATGCCGAAGAAGTGCTCCGCCGCCTTGAAGTTACCACCACCCTGCGGGATAACCGCTGGCGTGTGCAGAGTATGCTGGATATGTGCCGCAACCTGCGCAACTACATGATCGAAATCGCTTTGGAAGAATCCTACGATAACCGTATGGATCTGCTGGAGCGGAACATCCGTGGTGAAACCGGCCTTACCAAGCTGATTGAAACCTATATGCACGATTTCATCGCCGATGAAGTGCGTGAGATGGCAAGGCTTCAAAAGCAGCTGACCTCGCAGATCACAGCCGTGATCATCGTCGTGGTGGCAGGTGTGTTGCTGCTGTTCATCGCAACGATCTGGTACTCCGTCCGGGTAACCCGCCGCATTACCGGCCCCATCAGCGCCCTTTCCAAAAAGGCGCAGCAATTCGGCGAGGGACACTTTGATTCCGTCCCGGTGGATACCCACATTACCGAACTTAAAACCCTGGACAGCGGCTTTGATGAAATGGCCCGACGGGTGGATGCCTTGATGGAAAAGCAGATCGAGGACCAGAAATCCCTGCACCGGGCCGAGCTGGAGCTTTTGCAGGCGCAGATCAACCCTCACTTCCTCTATAATACCCTGGACTCCATCGCCATCCTTGCGGAAAGCGACCGTGGAGAGGATGTTGTGGATATGGTCACCAACCTTTCCACCTTCTTCCGCAATTCCCTGAGCAAAGGCGAAGATATTATCTCGCTGGATGCGGAATGCAAGCAGGTGACCAGCTATCTGGAAATTCAGCAGATCCGCTACAGCGATATTCTCCGTTATGAAATTCATGTGCCGGAAGAACTGTTGGATTGCAAGGTGCCCAAACTGATCCTGCAGCCCTTGGTGGAAAACGCCCTGTACCATGGCATCAAGAACCGCCGGGGTATGGGCACCATCATCGTTACCGGCGAAAGCGACGGGGACGATTTGCTGCTGAAAGTTGCCGATAATGGCGCTGGCATGACCGAGGAACAGGTACGCATCCTGCAAGCCGGCATCTACGAAGACCGTCACACCGGTCTGGGACTGGTGAACGTACATAAACGAATCCGCCTTTATTGCGGCGAACCCTACGGATTATTCTTTGAAAGTACTTCTGGCAAGGGATCTACTGTTTCCATCCGCTTGCCGCAAAGCCGAACCCTTGGAGAGGAGGACCACCCTCAATGAAAAAACGGTTGACCCTGATTCTTTGCCTGCTGCTCTGCTGTGCCCTGTGCGGATTGCTGACCAGTTGCGGCAACGCCAACAAAGGCGGCAATGATGGCTACGAAGATTTTGTCGTGGTCGGTTTTTCGCAGGTGGGCGCAGAGAGCGACTGGCGCAACGCCAACACCAAGAGTATGCAGGAAGCCCTGTCCGAAGCCAACGGCTACCGGCTGATTCTGGATGACGCCCAGCAGAAGCAGGAGCGGCAGATTACTGCCATCCGCAACTTCATCCATCAGGGAGTGGACTATATTGTGCTGGCTCCCACCACGGAAAAGGGCTGGGAAACGGTTCTGGCAGAGGCTAAGACCGCCAAAATCCCTGTCATCATCGTGGACCGCATGATCGAAATTGAGGATGACAGTCTGTTTACCTGCTGGATCGGTTCGGACTTCCTGGGCGAAGGCCGCAATGCGGTACGCTGGATGGAAAACCATTTCGACGATCAACCCCTGCGCATCGTCCATTTGCAGGGCAATCTGGGTTCTTCTGCCCAGTTGGGCCGTACCGCTGGTCTGGAGGAAGGCCTGGAACGGCACCCGGAATGGGAACTGGTCTATCAGGAAAACGGCGATTTTACCCAAGCAAAAGGCCAGGAGCTTGTGGAAGCCCTGCTGGCCGATGGTGTTGAATTTGATGTTCTCTATTCCGAGAATGACAATATGGCCTATGGCGCCATTGATGCCTTGAAAAATGCGGGCATCACCCCCGGCAAGGACGTAACCATTATTTCCTTTGATGCCGGTCGCCATGCCCTTGAACTGGTCATGGCCGGTGAGATCAGCTATGTGGTGGAGTGCAATCCCCTCCACGGCCCTCGTGTGGAAGCCATCATCCAGCGGCTGGAAGCCAAGCAGACGCCGCCCAAGCTGACCTATGTGGAAGAAGCCTCCTTTGATACCGAGACCATCACCCAGACCATCATTGACGGACGTGGTTACTGATCGCCCTGCTGGATCCGATTCCGGTACTCTTTGGGAGTGATCCCTTCCAGCTTACGGAACACATGACTGAAATAGTTGGGCTCATTGTAGCCGATCTCCATCGCAATGGTGGACAGCTTCATGCTGGTATTGGCCAGAAGTTCTTTGGCCCGCTCAATGCGCATGGCTGTCAGATAGTTAATGAAGGAACGCCCCAGCGTTTGCGAAAACACCGTGCTGAAATGAGCTGAACTGAGACCCACATACTTTGCCACGCTGATCAGCGAGATATTCGGATCGCAGAAATTCTCTGCCACGTATTTCTCCGCCTTGCTGATCACGTGGCTGTTTTTGACCCCGGCCATGGTTTCGGCCTTCATGCTGACCGCCTGCCTGAGCAGCTCCACCGCTGTCTGACGGAAACTTTCTTTTCGCCCGGCTGCGGCAAAAATATCATGCTGCTCGCTGAGCCTTGTGGCCACATCCTTGGCATCCATGCCCGGCGTTGCCCGGGTGACCCGCTCCACCGTCATTTTCAGCAGATCGATCAGCGCATAGTAGCGCATCAAGGTGCTGCCGAAGCGGTTCCCCTCGGGGCTGTCCAATACTTCATCCACCAAAGCGGGCACATCGTCCGCAGTAGCAAAAAGTAGCTTCTGCTGGAAGGCTTCACCGAAGGGATTGCCCAATTCCAGCATTTCCGCAGCGATCTGGGCGGTGTCATTCACATCCACCACTTGCCCCGCAGAAACAGCATAGATACGCTTGAGCAAATCCAGCGCAGTTTTGTACACCTGACTGACAGCGCTGATCCGCTGCACCATATTGCCAACCACTGTGGTGATGGCAGGGCACCATTCCTTCAATTCGTGCCGCAGAATATTGATAAACTGATAGGCCTGCTCGCTGAGAAACTGTGCATCCTGCCCTCCGCAAAGCACCGCCAGCTGATTGGCCTCCACAAAATAATGCAGCTTGATGCCCTGGTTTTCCAATACATTGCGGGCAGCAATCCGTGCCAGACGATGATCACTGTCCTCCTGCCCAAAATGGAACAGCAGAATCTGATAATAGGGCTGCACCACATCCAGCTGCAAGGCACGGGCCCGTTCCAGCAAAGTGCTGGTATCCAGCCCGCCGTACAGAAGCTGCTGCATATAGTGCTGGAGCAGTGCATACTGCACCTCGTCCTGATCATATCCACGGGGCAGCATACTCTGGTTCTTGCTTTCCTCTATCTGCTGCGCCACACCCTCGATCACCTTGATCAGCTCTGCCGGACGGATGGGCTTGAGCAAATACTGATCCACGCCCAGAGAGATGGCCTTCTGTGCGGATTCAAAATCGCCAAAACCACTGATGATGATGATTTTCAGCCACGGCATCATGGCCTTGGCATGGCGGATCAACTCAAAGCCATCCAGAAAAGGCATCCGGATATCCGTCAGAACGATATCCGGAATCAGATCCTGCATCATGGACAGCGCCATTTCACCATCGGAAGCCTCGCCGCAAAAGGCAAAAGGACCGGGCATATTTTCGATTACATTGCGGATGCTTTGCCGGATCAGCAGTTCATCCTCCACCACGAATACCTGATACATCCCCCTGCCTCCTTTGCGTTCCTTGCCTGTTCCATCCATCTCATTCACACATATTTAACATTATTATACCCATTCCCAAACAAACTGGCAAGTTTTTCTCCCGAATGCTATGATAGCCCCCCAACCCTTGAGGATAGCTGCAAAAGATGCTATACTCACTGTACTTCCCTTACGAACGAAACCCGGAGGATAGCCAAATGATCAGTCAAAAAATCCGCGCATTGGCGCCGGAACAGGATCCCCTGCGCATGGGTATGGGCTGGAGCGTGGAGGATTTATCCAAACCTCAGATCATGGTGGAGAGTACCTTTGGCGACAGCCATCCCGGCAGCGCCCATCTTCTCTCCCTCGTTGAGGAGGCGGTGAATGCCATAAACAGCAACGGTGGGAAAGCTGCCCGCTACTTTACCACTGATATCTGCGATGGCATGGCGCAGGGACACGATGGCATGAATTACTCGCTGGTCAGCCGGGACATGATCGCCGGAATGATCGAGATTCATGCCGGTGCAACACCCTTTGACGGCGGTGTATTCATCTCCAGCTGCGATAAGGCGGTACCCGCTCACCTGATGGGCATCGGACGGGTGAATATGCCCTCCATCCTTGTTACTGGCGGTGTCATGGATGCCGGGCCTGACTTGCTGACATTGGAACAAATCGGTATCTATGCAGCAAAATGCGCCCGTGGAGAAATTACCGGGGAAAAACTCCAATGGTACAAACAGCACGCCTGTCCAAGCTGCGGTGCCTGTTCTTTTATGGGTACTGCTTCCACCATGCAAATTATGGGCGAAGCCCTTGGGCTGATGCTGCCCGGAACTGCTTTGCTGCCTGCCTGCAGCCCTCTGCTTGCAGATGCAGCGCATAAGGCAGGCAAGCAAATATTGAAACTGGCCGAACTGGGGCTTCGTCCCCGGAATATGGTCACTCGTGAATCCTTTGAAAACGCCGTGATGGTTCACGCAGCCATTTCCGGCTCCACCAACAGCCTTTTGCACATCCCTGCCATTGCCCGTGAATTCGACATCGACTTTGATGCCGAACGATTCGACCGACTGCACCGTGGCGCTCATTACCTGCTGGACATCCGTCCTGCCGGACGCTGGCCTGCCCAGTATTTCACCTATGCTGGCGGCGTACCCCGAGTGATGGAAGAGATCCGGTCGGTGCTTCATCTGGATGCAATGACCGTCACCGGCAAAACCCTGGGCGAGAATTTGGACGATCTCAAAAACAGCGGCTACTACGACCGCTGCGACGAAGCCTGCGCCAAGGTGGGCCTGCACTGGCAGGATATCATCCGGCCCTATGACAAAGCCATTGGTACCAATGGCGCCATCGCTATTCTGAAAGGCAATCTGGCCCCGGATGGCGCTGTCATCAAGCACACCGCCTGCCCCAAAGAAATGTTCCAAGCCACGCTTCGAGCCCGCCCCTTCGATTGCGAGGAGGACGCTCTGGCGGCTGTCCTCCGGCATGATATCCAGCCCGGTGATGCTGTCTTTATCCGCTATGAAGGCCCTAAAGGCTCCGGTATGCCGGAAATGTTCTACACATCAGAAGCCATTTCCTCCGACCCTGCGTTGGGCAGAAGCATTGCACTCATCACCGATGGACGTTTTTCCGGTGCTTCCACCGGCCCTTCAATCGGTCATGTGTCACCAGAGGCAGCCAAGGGCGGCCCCATTGCACTGGTGGAGGAAGGCGACCTGATCCGCATCGACATCCCCGCCCGCAAGCTGGACATTGTGGGCATTGCCGGGCGTGAACTGCCACAGGAAGAGATAGCGGCTGTGCTGGAAGAACGAAAAGCTGCATGGAAAAAGCCCGAGAACAAACACACAAACGGTGTACTGAAATTGTTCTCCCACAATGCCCGCTCGCCTATGGAAGGCGGCGGCATGGAATGAGCTTTCCATAAACAAATCCCACCCCAGCATCACAAAACGGATGCTGGGGTGGGATTGTTATCAGCGTAATTCCTTACCGATTCAGAATCAGCTTGGTCAGCTCCACGGGCTCTACAATCTGGTCGCCCTTGTAGACGCGCATATTGCCGGAAGCGATCTCGTCGATCAGGATCACTTCTCCGTTGTTGTAGCCAAACTCAAACTTGATATCCCACAGATCCAGACCGATGGACTTGAGGTCGTCAGCCACGATCTTGGTAATGGCCAGGGTCTGCTTCTTCATGCTCTCAAACAGTTCGGGGCTCATAACGCCCAGTGCAGCCAGACCTTCGCCGGTAACCAGGGGATCGCCCTTGGCGTCATTCTTGAAGGTGCATTCCACATAGCCGCCCTCCAGGGGAGTGCCATCGGCGATGTACTCGCCATAGCGGCGGATGAAGCTGCCGGTAGCCACCAGACGGCAGATGACTTCCAGACCATGACCAAACACGGTGGCGGGCAGCACTTCCATGGTAGCGTCTTCCACGTTGGCGCTCACATAGTGGGTCTTGATGCCAGCCTGCTTGAGCAGCTCAAAATAATGAACGGAAGTTTCCAGATTGGCCTTGCCAATGCCTTCGATGGTCAGACCCACGGTGTTTTCGCCGGGATCGAACACGCCGTCCTTGCCGGTGCAGTCATCCTTGAACTTGAGCAGCACATTGCCGTTTTCCAGTTCGAAAACGTCCTTGGTTTTGCCTTCATACAGTTTCTTCATTTTCCAGCACTCCTTCATTGCACTCTGCAAAGTGTAGAACCGGCGTTTCTCCGGAAATCCTCCGGGGACAGCACCTGTCATTCATCTTGAAAAAAACCGTGCTTATTTTATCACAACGCAGGGGAAAAAATCAATCATGCGCCCATAGAGAATGGTCGTTTTCTGTATTTTTTCGGGATGGTTTTTCACCGCAGCCTTACCGGTTTCTCAGCTTTTCCACCGCCGTCTGAAACGCTGCCGGTGGTTGCGCCACAAAATGCAGCCGCTCCCCGGTGCGGGGATGGGTGAAATCCAGCGTATGGGCATGAAGCATCAGCCGCGGCACCCGCACGCCGCCCTTGCTGAGGCCATAGATCACATCCCCAGCCAACGGGCGATGGATGCTCTGCATATGCACACGAATCTGATGGGTTCGTCCAGTCAGAATCTGCACATCCAGCAAGGCAGCATCCCGCAGGTTTTCCACCAGCGTCCACCGGGTCAGGGCCTCCCGGCCTTCCGGATCAATCGCCATTTTCTTTCGATCCTTCTTGGAACGGGCGATGGGCTTGTTGATCTCGCCTTGCGGCTCCTTCATGTTGCCCTCCACCACTGCCAGATAGTGCTTTTCCATGCTGCGCTCGCTGAGCTGCCGGGAGAGGCTTTCGTGAGCCATGTCGTTCTTGGCGACCATCAACAAGCCGCTGGTATCCTTATCCAGCCGGTGCACAATACCCGGACGCTTCACGCCGCCGATGCCGCTGAGGCTGTCCATGGCATACAATAGCGCATTCACCAGCGTACCGTTTTCATTTCCGGCTGCCGGGTGCACCACCATGCCGCAGGGCTTGTCCACAACAGCTACATCCTCATCCTCGTATAGAATATCAATGGGGATGTTCTCTTTTTCAACCGTGGATTCCACCGCATCCGGCACGGTAAAGGCCACATGATCACCGAGTTTCACATTGAATCCTGCCTTGGTGATGGCTTTTCCGTTCACAGAGCACAAACCCTCTGCAATCCATTTGGCGGCCTGGGAACGGCTGACGTCCCCTTCCAGCGATACCAGCACATCCAGCCGCATATCAATGATTGCCGTCTTCTCAATCTTCTGCATTCTTCTCTCTCCAATCACCCGGTCTGAACAACAGGCTGAATACCAGCAGCGCCACACCGAAACATACCGCCACATCCGCCACATTGCACACAAACCAGGGCAAAAACGGAAAATACAGCATATCTACCACATATCCCTGCACCAGCCGCTCAATGTAATTGCCCAGAAAACCGCCCAGAATCAACCCGCAGGCGATACGGGTATAGATGGTGATGTGGTATTTCCGGAGCATCAGCCAACCGCACAGCACGATCACCACCGGCAATACAAGCAATGCAATCTGGTTGCCGCTCATCAGACCCAACGCAATGCCATCGTTATGGGTCAGGCGAAGGGTCAAAAGCCAGGGAATGGCCGACACATCCCCATGACCCAGATGAAGCGTTGCCAATCGTTTGGTCAGCAGATCCAAAAACAGCGTTGCCGCTGCCACCAGCCCCATCCAGACCATAACTGTCCCCCATTTCCTTATTTCATGCCATTCTGCACCACATTCATAATCTCATCCAGCAATTCACCGATCAGCGGCAGGTTATGCCGTGCCAGATCCTGCAAAATAAGAATGAGAATCGCACCCAGAATGGTAAAACCAATGGCCATGCCAACGCCCCTCGCAATGCCGGACAAGAAATTGCTCCAAAAAAGCCGTCTGCGGTCGTCCACATAGCGAACATATTCCGCCAGTCGAAGGCGTTCCATGCTTTCTAGCCAACGGTTGAACTGTTCCTCTGCCATAGAAATCCGCTTTTCCGCTTTTTCCGGCTTTGGATCGTTTTGCTTGCGATTCATCACACCACCCCACAGGATAGTGTGCGCTGCTTTGGCAAGTCCATGTACTATCATAACAAAAAACCCCTTCCGATGCAAATCAGAAGGGGTTTTTGCGCTCGTTGATGAGATCAGATGATCTCGATCAGGCACATTTCGGCGGCGTCGCCGCGACGGGGCCCGAGCTTATAAATGCGGGTGTAACCACCAGCACACTTCTTTTCTTCGTTGCGAGCCTTGAACTTGGGGCCGATCTCGCGGAAGAGCTTCTCAACGACGGGATACTTCACGTCCTTGGTGCGCTCCTTCCAGTCAGCCTTATCTTCATCGGCGCGCTGTACATCCTTGAGCTCGTACAGGTAGCTCATGATGATGCGGCGGGCGTGCAGCTTGCTGGGGGCATCGTTCACGGTCTCGATGGTAACCAGCTGGCCCTTATCGTTGTGGGTTTCCTTGGTAACGGTGATGGTATTGTCACACTCCTGCACAGCCAGAGTGATCAGACGCTCAGCAGCGCGGCGGACTTCCTTGGCGCGGGCTTCGGTGGTCTCGATGCGGCCGTACCAGATCAGGTTGGTCACCTGATTGCGGAGCAACGCCTTACGCTGGTCGGCGGTACGACCCAATTTGCGTTGTGCCATGGTTTTTCTCCTCCTTTGAAGGATGTATCAATCAATCGTTATTCGTCGCTGGGGCGCAGGCTCAGGCCCAAACCGGCCAGTTTCTGCACCACTTCTTCCAGGCTCTTGCGGCCGAGGTTGCGAACCTTCATCATGTCCTCTTCATTACGCTGGACCAACTCGCCGATGGTATTGATACCGGCGCGCTTCAAGCAGTTGTAGGCGCGGACGCTCAAATCCAGTTCTTCGATGGTCATATCCAGCGCCTGGCCCTTCTTGTCGTCCTCCTGATCGGCGAAGGTGACGGCAGCCACCTTGTCGGTCAGACCAACGAACAGGCTCAGGTGCTCGGTGAGGATCTGGGCGGCAGTGCTGATGGCTTCATCAGGCTGCACGCTGCCGTCGGTCCACACTTCCAGGGTCAGCTTGTCATAGTCCGTAATCTGGCCCACACGGGTATCGGTTACGGTGTAGTTGACCTTTTTGATGGGAGTGAAAATGGAGTCGATCGGGATCACACCGATGGGCATGTTGGGGTACTTGTTCTTATCGGCGCTGACATAGCCGCGGCCCTTGTCCACGGTTAAGGTCATCACCAGATGCGCATCCTCGTTCAGGGTGGCGATATGGGCTTCGGGATCAACGAACTCCAACTCGTCGTCGGTCTTGATGTCCTTCGCCTTTACCTCGGCCGGGCCCGTCACATCAATGGTAACGGTCTTGGGCTGGTCCACGTACAGCTTGGCAGAGAGAGTCTTCAGGTTCAGGATGATCTCAGCCACGTCCTCGGTAACGCCGGGAACGGTGGAGAACTCATGCTGAACGCCCTCAATCTGGATGCTGGTGACCGCTACGCCGGGCAGCGAGCTAAGCAGCACGCGGCGCAGGGCATTGCCCACGGTGTAGCCGAAGCCGCGCTCCAAGGGCTCGATCACAAAGCGGCCATAGGCGCCGTCCTGGCTGAGCTCCTCGCATTCGATACGCGCTTTTTCGATTTCGATCATTCGGTTTACCCTCCTGTTTTATGCCACTAGGTCGAGGGAGTATCGCCAATCTATTAACGGGAGTAGTACTCGACGATCATGTTCTCCTGCAGAGTCAGGTCCACATCGTCACGAGCGGGCAGAGCGCTCACAGTAGCGGTCAGGTTGGCGGCATCGGTGGTGAGCCACTTGGGAACCACGCGATTGATGCCTTCCTTCACGATCTGGAAGTGCGCCATATCCTTGCGGGTGGAGCGGACGGAGATCACATCGCCCACCTTGCAGGAATAAGAAGGAATGTCAACCTTCTTGCCGTTCACGGTCATCAGACCATGGCAAACGAACTGACGAGCCTGGGGACGGCTGGAAGCCAAACCGCTGCGATACACAACGTTGTCCAGGCGCAGCTCCAGCAACTGGAGCAGGTTTTCGCCGGTGATGCCCTTCATGCCGGTGGCACGAACGAAGGTGCGCTTGAACTGGCCTTCCATCAGACCGTAAGCGCGGCGGGCCTTCTGCTTTTCACGCAGCTGCAGACCATACTCGCTGGCCTTGCGCTGACGAGCCTGACCGTGCTGGCCGGGAGGGGTGGGACGGTTCTGCACCGCACACTTGGTGGAGAAGCACTTCTCACCCTTCAGGAAGAGCTTGGTGCCCTCGCGGCGGCACATACGGCATACGGAATCGGTATATCTTGCCATTGTAATTGTACCTCCTCGATTACTTACACTCTTCTACGCTTGGGCGGACGGCAGCCGTTGTGCGGGATGGGTGTAACGTCTTTGATCATGTTCACTTCCAGACCGGCAGCCTGCAGGCTACGGATAGCAGCCTCACGTCCGGAACCGGGGCCCTTTACATAGACCTCAACGGTCTTCAGGCCATACTCCATAGCAGCCTTGGCAGCGGTTTCAGCGGCCATCTGGGCGGCGAAGGGAGTAGATTTCTTGCTACCACGGAAACCGAGGCCGCCAGCGCTGGCCCAGGAAAGGGCGTTGCCGTTGGTATCGGTCAGGGTAACGATGGTGTTGTTAAAGGAAGAACGGATATGCGCAGCGCCACGCTCGACGAGCTTTTTCTCACGGCGCTTGCGAGTAACCTTCTTAAGCTTCTGCTTAGGTGCCATGTTGCTCACTCCTCCATGCTACATCAGCAATGTTCAATGTCTGTTGGCAAAAGAATTACTTAGCCTTCTTCTTGCCGGCGATGGTGCGCTTGGGGCCCTTGCGGGTACGCGCATTGTTCTTGGTGTTCTGGCCGCGGACAGGCAGGTTACGACGGTGACGGACACCGCGGTAGCAGCCGATTTCCACCAGACGCTTGATGTTCAGGGAAACCTCACGACGGAGATCACCTTCCACCTTGACGTTGTGCTCGATGTAGTCACGGAGCTTGCTGACTTCGTTCTCGGTCAGATCCTTGACGCGGGTATCGGGATTGATCTCGGTGTTAGCCAGGATTTCCTTGGAAGTAGCCAGGCCGATACCGAAGATGTAAGTCAGACCGATCTCCACACGCTTTTCTCTGGGCAGGTCAACGCCCGCAATACGTGCCATTTGGTTACACCTCCATAGAATGTGCTCTCTTGAGCCAAGGGTCTCTTGTAGTTGGCCGTGTAAGCGTAGAGTAAGCTGAGCACAGCCCAAGACCCCGCACAGCTGTTGCCATGCTTTGTCAATGATGATGTTTCTGCAGGCCCATGGTCACAGGTACGGGTTAAGCACCTATGCAGCCGCCCATGGCTCCACGCATACTCCAACTTTTGAATTATAACATGACAATTTGCCAAATGTAAAGAGCTTTACCAAAAGATTTTTTGAAAAGTTCGTTTTTTTGCCAGAACCAAAAACCGCTGTGCAGCATTGCGCCGCACAGCGGTTTTGTGTATGAACCCAGTCTGACGGCTGGAAAAATCCAGCCTGTCAACCCGGCATTAGCCTTGCTTCTGCTTATGCTTGGGGTTCTCGCAGATGACCATCACGCGACCCTTGCGCTTGATGATCTTGCACTTTTCACAGATGGGCTTCACAGAGGGACGTACCTTCATGACGGTTTCCTCCTTTTCCGATAAGTGATCTGGGCTGAGCCCTTAGTTCTTGCTGCGCCAGGTGATTCTACCGCGGGTCAGATCATAGGGCGAAAGCTCCACGGTCACTTTGTCACCGGGATAGATGCGGATGAAGTTCATGCGCATCTTGCCGGAAATCTGTGCCATGATCATATGCCCGCCGGGGAGCTCCACCTTGAAATTTGCGTTGGGAAGCGCCTCAGTTACGGTGCCTTCCATTTCAATGACATCACTCTTAGACAAACGCGCAATCCTCCTTCTGCTGCGTTACGGCGTTATTCACGCCCTGGGTTTCCTGTTGATATTGTTCCCACACATTCTTCAGCTGCTTGCGTATATCGCTGTCTGCAATGGCACCGCCGCTGCCGCCTTTTCCCTCCACCGCAATGGTGAGGGGATAAGCCCGAAGATGCAGGACATTCTTTCGTTTTGGTTTTTGCAATGTACGGGTTCTGCCATCCACCAGAAGAACCGTCTTCTGATCAATCACTTTCAGCACCGCACAAATGCTTCCGGCGTCATGGCCCTGGGTAACCAGTACCACCCGTCCGGTTTCTGCCACGCTTGCTTTCACTCTGCTTCCTCCGTCAGAACATAGCCCGGGAAGGTAAGCAGCTCAGGAAGGCCTTTTTCGTTGATGGCCATGGTATGCTCATAGTGAGAGCAGATGCTGCCATCATCGGTGACGATGGTCCAGCCGTCATCCAACTGAGAGACCGAATAATCACCCATGGCGATCATGGGCTCCACAGCGATGGTCATACCGGCACGAAGCCGGACGCCATGGCCGGGACGGCCAAAGTTGGGAATGCTGGGATCCTCGTGCATATTCCGTCCGATACCGTGACCGGTCAGGTCCCGGATGACGCCGTAGCCGAAGCTCTCAGCGTGCTGCTGGACAGCATAGCCGATATCGCCGATGTGTGCGCCGTTGATGGCTGCCCGGGCTCCTTTGAAGAAGCACTGTTCAGTCACATCAATCAACTGCTGTGCTTCAGCAGAGATCTTGCCAACGCCCACGGTGAATGCACTGTCCGCCTGCCAGCCGTCCAAAATCAGGCCGCAGTCCACGGAAAGCACATCGCCTTCCTGGAGGATCACGTCATCCGCAGGGATGCCGTGCACTACCTCATCGTTCACAGAAGCACAGATGCTTGCCGGATAACCCTGATAATCCAGAAAAGAGGGAATGGCTTTGTGCTTGCGGATCAACTGTTCCGCATACACGTCCAGTTCAGTGGTGCTCATGCCGGGCTTGATAGCTTCCCGCAGGTGACAGAGCACCTCGTAGAGAAGCGCGCCGGACTTGCGCATACACTGAAGCTGTTCCGCATTTTTCAGATAGATCATCGGCTTGCCTCAAGAGCGGCCAGAACCGCAGCAGTCACCGCTTCGGGAGCATCAGCAGCGTTCACGGAACGCAGCAGACCAGCCTTCTGATAGAAATCGATCAGGGGCGCGGTCTTGGCATGATACACCGTCAGACGGTTCAGCACCGTTTCGGCCTTATCGTCATCACGCTGGATCAGCGTGGTGCCGTCCACCTTGCAGGTGGTTTCATCGCCAAGGTAATCCACATGGTAGGGAGCGCCGCACTGGGGACACACACGGCGGCCGCTGAGACGCTTCACCAGCACCTCGTCAGCCACAGCCAGGTCCACCACAGCGTCAATCTTGGCAATGCCGGACAGCGCCTCGGCCTGCTCCACTGTACGGGGGAAACCGTCCAGAATGTAGCCGCCCTGGCAGTCGTCCATGGCCAGACGTTCCTTGACGATAGCGATCACCACTTCGTCAGGAACCAACTGACCAGCATCCATGTAAGCCTTGGCTTTGAGACCCGTCTCGGTCTGGTTGGCAATGGCAGCGCGAAGCATATCACCGGTGGAAATCTGAGGAATGTTCAGCTTTTCACAGATCTGCTTGGCCTGGGTGCCTTTACCGGCGCCGGGAGGGCCCAGAAAGATGATATTCATGATACCGCAACCTCCTTATTCAGCACAATGAAGCGGTTTCGTAAGGATACGGATGAATGCCGCCGGCACGGGCCGGCTGATGATACCACAATCAGTAGCCTATGCCAAACCGTGCAGGCGGCTTTTATCATCCGTGCACTGTCATCAGGACAGCTTGTCGTAGTTGCGGGCAGCCAGCATATCGTCCAGCTGACGCTTGGTTTCCAGCGCAACGCTCACAGCGATCAGGAGGCTGCTGGCGGCAAAGGGAATCTGTACCTGGGCAGCTTCGGTGATGATGTTGGGCAGCGTGGCCAGTACGGCCAGGAACAAAGCGGCAAACAGGATGAGGCGGTTGTTGATGCGCTTGAGGTAATCCGCAGTGGGCTTACCGGGACGCACAGAGGGGATGGCACCGCCCTGCTGCTGAATATTCTTGGCCATCTCATCCGGCTGGAAGGAGATGGAAGAATAGAAGTAAGTGAAAGCGATGATCAACAGAGCGCAGACGATCATGTACAGGGGAGAAGTTGCGCTCATGTTGTTCATCCACCACTGGTACAAGCCGCTGGTGGACTTGGAGGCCAGCTGGATGATGGTTCCGGGGAACGCCATGAAGGAGTAGGCGAAGATCAGAGGCAGCACGCCCACGCTGACAACCTTCAGCGGGATGATGCTGTTCTGACCGCCGTACATCTTGCGGCCGGAAACACGCTTCGCATAGTTGACATTGATGCGGCGAACGCCCATGTCGATGAAGGTCACGATCAGGATCATGACCAGAGCCAGCAGCAGCACGCCCAGGAACTTGAGCCAGTTGCCAACGGTGGGCTGGGCAATGGCAGTCATGAGCAGGTTGCTGTAGCCAGAGAACAGGTTGACCACGATACCGACGAAGATCAGCAGGGAGATACCGTTGCCGATGCCCTTTTCGGTGATGCGCTCACCCATCCACATGGCCAGAGCAGTACCGGCAGCCATGCTGGCGCCGACCAGAACGTAGTTGTACCAGCCGGGCTTGATGAAGCCAACGCTGCTCACCAGACCAATGGCCTGGACCACAGCCAGAACAACCGTCACATAACGGGTGATCTGGGCAATCTTCTTCTGGCCATCGGGGCCGCTCTTGGACAGACGCTCAAGAGCGGGGATAGCGATGGTCAGAAGCTGCATGATAATGGAGCTGTTGATGTAGGGGCTCACACCCATGGCCATGATGGTCAGCTGACTGAAAGCATTACCAGTCATCATGTTCATCAACTGGAGCAGGGGCAGATCGCGCATACCAGCTTCATTCAGGCGGGCGATGTCAACGCCGGGAGCGGGAATAACGCTCACCAGACGGAACAGCACCAGCATAACGAAGGTATAGATCAGCTTGGAGCGGATATCCTTTACCTTCCAGGCATTGCGAAGAGATTGCCAAACGGACACCTTATTGGTAGCGTTCTTGGCCATCTTACTTCACCTCGGCTTTCCCGCCGACCGCCTCGATCTTTTCCTTGGCAGACTCGGTGAACTTCGCGGCTTCCACAGTGAGCTTCTTGGTGAGCTCGCCATTGCCCAGAACCTTCACACCGTCCATGGTCTTCTTGATGATACCGGCAGCCTTGAGCAGCTCAGCATTCACCACAGTACCTTCGGTGAACACTTCCAGCTGGCCAACGTTCACTTCAGCATATTCCATACGGAAGATGTTTGTGAAGCCCTTCTTGGGCACGCGACGGTACAGGGGCATCTGGCCGCCCTCGAAGCCGGGGCGCTTGCCGCCGCCGGAGCGGGCCTTGGCGCCCTTGTGACCCTTACCGGAGGTCTTACCCAGACCGGAACCCACGCCTCGACCGAGACGCTTGGCAGCGGTGGTGGAACCTGCGGCGGGTGCCAACTCGTGCAGTTTCATTTGGGTTCCCTCCTTAGTCGTTGATTTCCTTAACGTCGATCATGTGCTTGACACGGAAGATCTGGCCGCGGATGCAGGCGTTGTCTTCCTTCACCACAGTCTGGCCGATCTTACGCAGACCCAGCGCAGCCACGGTGTCCTTGTGAACCTGGAGGCAAGCGATGGGCGACTTCTTGAGAGTGATCTGCAGTTTCATCGTCAACGTCCTCCTTAGCCCAGAATTTCTTCCACGGACTTGCCGCGGAGCTTGGCAACCTGCTCGGCGCTGCGCAGCTGCTTCAGAGCCTCGATGGTAGCCTTGACCATGTTGATCTTATTGTTGGAACCGTAGCTCTTGGTGCGGATGTCCTTCACACCAGCCAGCTCCAGCACAGCACGGGCAGCGCCACCGGCGATAACACCAGTACCTTCGGGAGCGGGCAGCAGGTGCACCTTGCTGGTGGAGAAGCCGGCCTTGATCTCGTGAGGAATGGAAGTACCGACCAGGGGAACGTTCACCAGATGCTTCTTGGCATCTTCGGTGCCCTTGCGGATGGCTTCGGTGATTTCCACAGCCTTGCCCATGCCGACGCCAACGCGACCCTTTTCGTCGCCGACGACGACCAGAGCAGAGAACCGGAAATTCTTACCGCCCTTAACGGTCTTAGAAACACGGTTTACAGTAACGAGTCTCTCTTTGAACTCGCTTTCCTGTGCCTGTCGTTGCATGCGTTCGTCCTCCTTCTTAGAATTCCAGTCCGGCTTCACGAGCGCCAGCAGCCAACTCGGCCACGCGGCCAGTGTACACATAGCCACCGCGGTCGAAGACGACCTTCTTGATGCCCGCTTCGGACGCACGCTCGGCGATCAGCTTACCAACGATCTTGGCAGCGCCCTTCTTGTCGGTATCCTTGATCTGAGCCATCACGTCCTTCTCCTGAGTGGAGGCGGCCGCGAGGGTAACGCCCTTGGTATCATCAATGATCTGGGCGTAGATGTTATTCAGGCTGCGGTATACGCACAGACGCGGCATTTCGGGGGTGCCGCTGATCTTCTTGCGTACACGGGCATGACGGATCTTACGGTCCGTGTTGCGGTCACGCGTCTTAAACATTTGCGTTCAATCCCCTTTCGATTACTTACCGGTCTTGCCTTCCTTGCGGCGGATAACTTCGTCTTCGTACTTGATGCCCTTGCCCAGGTAGGGTTCAGGCTTACGAATGGCGCGGATATCGGCGGCAAGGTTGCCAACCTGCTGCTTATTGATGCCCTTGACGACGATCTTGGTCTGCTCAGGGGTTTCAAAAGTGATGTTTTCGGGGGCGTCCAGGATGACGGGGTGGGAGAAACCGATGTTGATGGTCAGCTTCTTGCCGCCTTCAGCCTGGGCACGGTAACCGGTACCAACCAGCACCAGGGTCTTCTGGAAACCCTCGGTAACGCCAACAACCATGTTGTTGACCAGGCTGCGGTACAGGCCGTGCATAGCGCGGTGGGGCTTGGCGTCGCTGGGACGCTCCACATAGATCACGCCGGCTTCCTGCTTCAGGGTGATGTCGCGGTTGACCGCCTGGGTCAGCTCGCCCTTGGGGCCCTTCACCGTTACGGTGTTATCGTCGCCCACAGTCACCGTCACGCCAGCGGGAACCGTGATCGGAAGTTTTCCGATTCGAGACATTGTCTTACACCTCCATTGCGTGTCGGATTACCAGATGTAGGCGAGCACTTCGCCGCCGATGTTTTCCTTGCGGGCTTCCTTATCAGTCATCAGACCCTTAGAGGTAGAGACGATAGCGATGCCCAGACCGCCCAGAACCTTGGGCAGTTCTTCGGAGCGAGCATACACGCGCAGGCCGGGCTTGGAAATACGCTTCAGGCCGGCGATGACGGGCTGCTGCTTGCCGTTGACATACTTGAGGACGATCTTAATGGAACCCTGGGGGCCATCATCGATGAAGTCCACAGACTTAACATAACCTTCCGCCAAGAGGATCTTGGCGATCGCCTTCTTGGTGTTGCTGGCGGGCAGAACGACGGCGTCGTGCTTCGCGATCTGCGCATTGCGGATGCGAGTCAGCATATCGGCGATGGGATCATTCACAACCATGTTAGAACCTCCTTCCGTTCTTTACCCGCTTACCAACTGGCCTTGCGGACACCGGGGATTTGGCCCTTGTAGGCCAGCTCTCTGAAGCAGATACGGCAGATGCCGTACTTGCGCAGCACGGAGTGCGGACGGCCGCACAGACGGCAACGCGTGTAAGCGCGAGTAGAGAACTTGGGCTCACGAGCCTGCTTGATTTTCATGCTTGTCTTGGCCACTGTTTTTATCTCCCTTCTCTTGCTTACTGAGCCTGGACGAACGGCATACCGAGCAGACGGAGCAATTCCTTGCATTCCTCGTCGGTCTTGGCCGTGGTGACGAAGATCATTTCCATGCCGCGGATCTTTTCCACCTTATCGTACTCGATTTCGGGGAAGAGCAGCTGTTCACGGATACCCAGAGCGTAGTTGCCGCGGCCGTCGAAGGCCTTGTCGCTTACGCCACGGAAGTCGCGAACACGGGGCAGGGCGATGTTGACCAGCTTATCCATGAACTCTTCCATGCGGGCACCACGCAGGGTGACCTTGGCGCCGACGTTCATGCCCTCACGGAGCTTGAAGTTGGCGATGGACTTGCGGGCCTTGGTGACCATGGGCTTCTGGCCGGCGATGGTAGCGAGCTCGCTCACAGCAACTTCCAGAGCCTTGGGGTTATCCTTGCAGTCGCCCAGACCCATGTTGATGACGATCTTGGCGAGCTTGGGGATTTCCATAACGTTCTTGTAGCCGAACTTCTGCTGAAGGGCAGGTGCGGCTTCGTTCAGGTACTTCTCCTTAATACGGGTAGCCATTTACCTATCCCTCCTATCAGTCGATGTCCGCCTTGCACTTCTTGCAAACACGGATGGTCTTGGTCTTCTTGGAGCCGTCCTCGCGAACGATCTCTTCCTTGCGGCGAGACACGCGGGTGGGCTTGCCGCACTTGGGGCAAACCAGCATCACGTTGGAAGCGTCGATGGCGCGTTCCTTCTGGAAGATGCCGCCCTGCTGGCCCTGATGGCGGGCCTTCATGTGCTTGGTGACGAAGGCAACGCCTTCGACGATGACCTTACCGGTCTTGGGGAACACGGTCAGAACCTTGCCCTGCTTGCCCTGGATGGCCTTGTCGCCAGTCTTGGGGCCGGAGATGACAACGACCTGATCGTTCTTCTTGATGTGAACTTTCTTCATCATTTGCCAAATCCTCCATTACAGCACTTCGGGAGCGAGAGAAACGATCTTCATGAAGTCCTTCTCACGCAGCTCGCGGGCCACAGGTCCAAAGATACGGGTGCCCTTGGGCATCTTGGCATCGTTGATGATAACGGCGGCGTTATCGTCAAAACGGATGTAGCTGCCATCGGGACGGCGCTTCTGCTTGCGCATACGAACGACAACGGCCTTGACCACGTCGCCCTTCTTCACGGCGCCGCCGGGGTTAGCGCTCTTAACGCTGGCCACGATCACGTCGCCGATCGTGCCGGAACGGCGGAAGGAACCGCCGAGCACGCGGATACACATGATTTCCTTGGCGCCGGAGTTATCGGCAACCTTGAGTCGCGTTTGCGGCTGAATCATACGGTTTTTCCTCCTTGTTGGAATCGGAAAGCCTCAAAGGCTTCCGGATAAAGTGTTAGGAGCGTCCATCAGCAGCCTTGGCGGCCGATGAGGACTGTGCCATTCTTACTTGGCCTTTTCAACGATTTCGACCAAGCGCCAACGCTTGTCGCGGCTCAGGGGACGGGTCTCCATCACGCGCACGCGGTCGCCGATGCCACATTCGTTGTTCTCGTCGTGAGCCTTCAGCTTGCTGGTCTGGTTCATGATCTTGCCATACAGCGGATGACGCACACGAGTCTTGATTTCCACAACGATGGTCTTATCCATCTTGTCGCTTACAACAAGACCCTCGCGGATCTTGCGATAACCTCTCTGTTCAGACATTGAAGCGGCTGCCTCCTTCTTTTCGGTTTAAACCCTTACTGGGCATCTTTCTGTTCCATCTGACGAAGGACGGTCAAGCAGCGAGCGATATCACGCTTGGTGTTCTGGATGACCGTGGTGTTTTGCAGCTGACCGGTGGCAAGCTGAAAACGAAGGTTGAACAGCTCTTCCTTGAGCTCGGTGACCTTGCTCTCCAGCTCGGTCTTGTTCATTGCGAGAAGCTCCTTTGCCTTCATTGTGCTTCACCACCCGCTTCTACTTTTTTCTCCTCACGCTTGAGGAACTTGGTCTTGAGAGGGAGCTTGTGAGAGGCCAGACGCAGGGCCTCACGAGCGATTTCTTCGGAAACACCCTTCACCTCGAAGAGCACACGGCCGGGCTTAACCACGGCTACCCAGTACTCAGGAGAACCCTTACCGGAACCCATGCGGGTCTCAGCAGGCTTTTCGGTGACGGGCTTATCGGGGAAGATCTTGATCCAGACCTGACCGCCACGCTTGGTGTAGCGGGTCAGAGCAATACGAGCAGCTTCGATCTGCTGGGAGGTAACCCAGGCGGGCTCGGTAGCAACAAGGCCGTAATCGCCGTAAGCAAGGAAGTTGCCACGCATGGCCTTGCCCTTCATGCGGCCGCGGAACACGCGACGGCGCTTGACTCTCTTAGGCATCAACATAGCTTATTTTCCTCCTTCGGTGCCGGCGGCGACGGTCTTCTTGGGCTTGGGAAGACGCTGTCCCTTGTAAACCCAAACCTTAACGCCCAGACGGCCATAGGTGGTCTTGGCTTCAGCGAAGCCGTAGTCGATATCCGCGCGCAGGGTCTGCAGCGGGATGGAGCCTTCGTGATAACGCTCGGTGCGGGCGATATCAGCGCCGTTGAGGCGGCCGGAAACGGCACACTTCATACCCTTGGCGCCAGCACGCATAGCGCGCTGCATGCTCTGCTTCATGGCGCGGCGGAAAGCGATGCGCTTTTCCAGCTGCTGAGCAATGTTCTCGGCCACCAGCTGAGCGTTGGTGTCAGGAACCTTGATCTCCATGATGTTGATGTTGGCAGTGCGGCCCAGGAAAGCTTCGATTTCCTTCTTGAGGGCTTCGATGCCAGCGCCGCCGCGGCCGATGATCATGCCGGGCTTGGCGGTGAAGATGTTGATGGTAACGCGGTTGGCGCTGCGCTCGATATCAATCTGGCTGATACCGGTGGAGTAGTACTTCTCCTTCAGCATTTCGCGAAGCTTGTAATCCTCAACGAGGTTGTTCGCAAAATCCTTCTTGCCGGCATACCAGCGGGTGCTCCAGTTAAAGATGACGCCAACGCGAGCACCATGGGGATTCACTTTCTGTCCCATTACTAAACCTCCCTTGGATTACTTCTGATCCAGCACAACGCTGATGTGGCTGGTGCGCTTGAGGATGGGGGACGCACTGCCGCGGGAACGGGCGACGTAGCGCTTCAGCGTGGGGCCGGGGTTGGCGTACACTTCAGCAACGTAGAGGCTCTTGCGATCCATCTCGTTGTTGTTGACGGCGTTAGCGATGGCGCTGCTCAGCAGCTTATAAACCACGGGGCTAGCAGCCTTGGGGGTGTACTTGAGGATGGCCAGGGC
The DNA here is from genome assembly GCA_017501255.1 of Clostridia bacterium. Taxonomy (GTDB): domain Bacteria; phylum Bacillota; class Clostridia; order Christensenellales; family Aristaeellaceae; genus Limiplasma. The sequence continues at coordinate 45,910 of JAFVXE010000012.1, forward strand.
GTCGTCCACATTCTTACCGCGGATGAGGTCGATGACGATCTTTACCTTGCGGGAAGAGATGCGCACGTACTTGGCATGAGCAGCGGGGCGAGTATCGCGGGCTGCCATGTGGGCTTGCGCCTTCTTCTGCATATTGGTTGCCATGGAAAACTCACTCCTTCCGCTTACTTCTTGGTGCTCTTTTCACCGGCGTGACCACGGTAGGTACGGGTGGGGGCGAACTCGCCCAGCTTGTGACCGACCATGTCCTCGGTGATGTAGACGGGAACATGCTTGCGACCGTCATGAACGGCGATGGTATGTCCCACGAAATCCGGGAAGATGGTGCTGGAGCGAGACCAGGTCTTCGCAACGGCCTTCTTGCCGGTGTTGTTCATTTCAACGATACGCTTATACAGCGCTTCGTTCACAAAGGGTCCCTTCTTAACAGAACGGCTCATTGAGAGGTTTCCTCCTTCCTTGGATGCTTGGGCTTACTTGCCCGCGCGCTTCACAATCATCTTGTTGGAGTACTTCTTGTGCTTGCGGGTCTTCAGGCCCAGTGCAACCTTACCCCAGGGGGTAACAGGAGCAGGCATACCGACGGGGCTCTTGCCCTCGCCGCCGCCGTGGGGGTGATCGCAGGGGTTCATAACAACGCCGCGGACGGTGGGACGGATACCCATGTGGCGGGTACGGCCGGCCTTACCAATGCGAACGTTCTCATGATCGGTGTTGCCCACGGTGCCGATGGTGGCCATGGCGTTCATGGGAACCTTGCGAACCTCGCCGGAGGGGAGACGGACCTGAGCGTACTGGCCTTCCTTGGCCATCAGCTGAGCGCTCATACCAGCGGAGCGGACCATCTGGCCGCCGCGGCCGGGCTTGATCTCAACGTTGTGGATCAGGGTACCGACGGGGATGGAGCTGATGGGCAGCGCATTGCCGGGCTTGATGTCGGCGGTGGCGCTGGAGATGACGGTGTCGCCCACGTTCAGGCCCAGAGGAGCCAGGATGTAGCGCTTTTCGCCATCAACGTAGTTCAGCAGAGCGATGAAAGCAGAACGGTTAGGATCGTACTCGATGGTGGCAACCTTGGCGGGGATGTCCAGCTTGTTGCGCTTGAAGTCGATGATACGATACTTCTGGCGATTGCCGCCGCCCTGGTGGCGAACGGTGATCTTGCCCTGCTTGTTGCGGCCGGCGTTCTTCTTCTTGGTTTCCAGAAGGCTCTTTTCCGGCTTGTTCGTGGTGATCTCCTCGTAGGTCAGCACCGACATATGACGGCGGGCCGCGGAGGTCGGCTTATAAACTCGAATAGCCATCTTGTATTATCCTCCCTTAGTCAGCCATGCCTTCAAAGAACTCAATGGGCTTGGAGTCCTTCTTCAGGGTCACATAGGCCTTCTTGATTTCCGGGGTACGGCCGGAGTAACGGCCCTGGCGCTTAATCTTGCCCAGCGTGCGCAGAGTGTTCACGTTCTCTACCTTCACGCCTTTGAAGATGGTTTCCAGCGCCTGCTTGATTTCGGTCCGGTTAGCGGTCTTGGCCACTTCGAACACGTAGCGCTTGTCTTCGATGCCTTCGTAGGAAGCCTCGGTCAGCACCGGGCGCAGGATGACGTCGTATACGTTCTTCATGCGTAAACCTCCTCTACACCCTTCAGGGCATCCTGGGTGAGGATGATCTTGCCGGCCTTGAGGATGTCGTACACGTTCAGGGTGTTGACATAAGAGGTCTGCAGGCCAGCGATGTTGCCGGTGGCGCGGACCACGTTCTCGTCGCGGCCGGGCAGAACCAGCATATTCTTCTTGGCCAGCTCGAAGTTGGCCAGAGCCTTGGCAGCCAGCTTGGTCTTGGGCTCGGCCAGGGTGAACTGGTCAACCACGATGATGTCGCCGGCGTTGAGCTTGGAGGTCATAGCGCTCTTGAAAGCAAGGCGGCGGACCTTCTTGGGCACGTTGATGACGTAGTCGCGGGGCTTGGGAGCGAACACGACGCCGCCGTGCTTGAACTGGGGCGCACGGTTGCCATGGTGGCGAGCATTACCGGTGCCCTTCTGGCGGTAGATCTTACGGCCGCCACCGCGGACCTCGCCGCGGGTCAGAGCGCTCTGGGTGCCCTGACGCATGTTGGCCAGAATGGAGCGAACGACCAGGTGCATAGCGGCGGTGTTGATGGGAGCAGCAAAGATCTCTTCGCTCAGCTCCACTTCGCCGATGGCCGCGCCTTCCATGTTATACAAAGAAGTCTTAGGCATGGTGTTGATTTCCTCCTTCATAAAGGGTACTTACAATCGTTTGGTGGAGCCTTAGGCCTTGCAGGCGTTGCGGACTTCCAGCAGGCCGCCGTTGGGGCCGGGCACCGCGCCCTTGATGAGGAGCAGGTTGCGCTCGGCATCCACCTTGACGATCTCAAGGTTCTGGATGGTCACGCGCTCCACGCCGTAGTGGCCGGGCATGTGCTTGTTCTTGAACACGCGGGA
>JAFVXE010000013.1 GCA_017501255.1 Clostridia bacterium
AAGCGATCAACAAGCTCGTCGCGATGGGCGAGAAGGTCGGCCTCGTGTCCGTCCACCTCTATCGTCCGTTCTGCACCGAGATGTTCGTGAAGGCTCTGCCGGCGACCTGCAAGAAGATCGCCGTTCTGGACCGCACCAAGGAGCCTGGCTGCCTGGGCGAGCCCCTGTACGCCGACGTCTGCACTGCGCTGATGGAAGAAGGCCGCACTGATATCGAAGTCGTGGGCGGCCGCTATGGTCTGGGCTCCAAGGAGTTCAACCCCACCATGGTCAAGGCTGTGTACGACAACCTGAACGACGGCGCTATGAAGAACCACTTCACCGTTGGTATCAACGATGACGTGACCTTCACCAGCCTGCCTCTGGGCGAGCAGGTCATCGCTGCTCCCGAAGGCACCGTCAGCTGTATGTTCTATGGTCTGGGTTCCGACGGTACCGTTGGTGCCAACAAGAACTCCATCAAGATCATCGGCGACCACACCGATATGTATGCTCAGGGCTACTTCAGCTACGACTCCAAGAAGTCCGGCGGTATCACCGTGAGCCACCTGCGTTTCGGTAAGACCCCCATCCAGTCCACCTACCTGATCGACGCCGCCGACTTCGTGGCCTGCCACAAGTCCAGCTACGTCACTCAGTACGACATGGCCTCCAAGCTGAAGGAAGGCGGCGTGTTCCTGCTCAACAGCCCCTGGACCGCTGAAGAGATGAACGATCGTCTGCCCGCCAAGATGAAGCAGCAGCTGGCCCAGAAGAAGGCCCGCTTCTTCAACGTGGACGCCACCAAGCTGGCCCTGCAGGTTGGCATGGGCAACCGCATCAACACCATCATGCAGGCCGCTTTCTTCAAGCTGGCCGACGTGATCCCCTACGAGCAGGCTGACGAGTACATGAAGGCCTATGCCAAGAAGGCTTACGGCAAGAAGGGCGACGCCGTTGTTCAGAAGAACTGGGACGCCATCGACATCGCCATCTCCGGTCTGGTTGAGATCCCCGTACCCGCTGAGTGGGCTACCTGCACCACCGGCGCCGAGCCCGTGAAGGTGGAAGCTACCGAGTACTTCAACGAGTTCGTGGCTCCCTGCCTGGCTCAGGAAGGCGACAACCTGCCCGTGAGCGCTCTGAGCGCCAACGGCTTCGTGCCCACCGGCACCACCAAGTTCGAGAAGCGCGGCATCGCCGTGACCGTTCCCGAGTGGATCGCCGACAAGTGCGTGCAGTGCGGCAACTGCGCTCTGGTTTGCCCCCACGCCTGCATCCGTCCCATCTATGCCTCCGAGGAAGTGATGAAGAACGCTCCCGAAGGCTATGTGACCAAGAACGCCACCGGTAAGGAGTTCGCCGGCATGCAGTATCGTATGCAGGTCAGCCCCCTGGATTGCACCGGTTGCGGCAACTGCGTTGAAGTCTGCCCCGCCAAGGAAAAGGCTCTGGTTATGAAGCCCCTGGACAGCCAGAAGGCCGAAGAAGCCAACTGGGCTTTCGCCATGACTGTGCCCGAAGTGCAGACCATCGAGAACGTTGCTACCGTGAAGAACAGCCAGGCCCTCAAGCCCCTGTTCGAGTTCTCCGGCGCTTGCGCTGGCTGCGGCGAGACTCCCTACGTCAAGCTGGTTACCCAGCTGTTCGGTGATCGCATGATCGTTGCCAATGCCACCGGTTGCTCCTCCATCTACGGCGGCTCCGCTCCCACCTGCCCCTACACCACCAACGAAGACGGCCATGGTCCCGCTTGGGCCAACAGCCTGTTCGAGGACAACGCTGAGTTCGGCTTCGGTATGAACCTGGCCATCAACCAGCGTCGCGCCAAGCTGGCTGACAACGTTGCCGCTCTGGCCGCTGCTGAGAAGGCTTCCGAGGAAGTCAAGGCTGCCGCCAACAAGTGGCTGGAAGTGAAGGAAGAGGGCAAGGCCTCCAAGATCGCCGGCAAGGAACTGTTGGCCCTGATCGAAGGCTGCGACTGCGACCTGTGCAAGGCCATCGTGGCTGATAAGGACCTGCTGACCAAGAAGTCCATCTGGATCTTCGGCGGCGACGGCTGGGCCTACGACATCGGTTACGGCGGTGTGGACCACGTTCTGGCTCAGAACGAGGACGTCAACATCCTGGTTCTGGACACCGAAGTGTACTCCAACACCGGCGGTCAGTCCTCCAAGTCCACCCCCACCGGCTCCGTGGCCAAGTTTGCTGCTGCTGGTAAGCGCACCAAGAAGAAGGACCTGGGCATGATGGCTATGAGCTACGGCTATGTGTACGTTGCTCAGGTTGCCATGGGCGCCAACCCCGCTCAGCTGATCAAGGCTATGGTCGAGGCCGAAGCCTATCATGGTCCCTCTCTGGTCATCGCCTACGCTCCCTGCATCAACCATGGTATCAACATGGGTCATGCTCAGGCCGAAATCAAGAAGGCTGTGGAGTGCGGCTACTGGAACCTGTATCGCTACAACCCCGCTCTGGCCGACGAAGGCAAGAACCCCTTCACTCTGGACTCCAAGGAGCCTCAGGGCGGCTATCAGGAGTTCATCAAGTCCGAGAACCGCTATGCTTCTCTGGCCAAGATGTTCCCCGAAGTGGCTCAGGGTCTGTTCGAAAAGAACGAGGAAGACGCCAAGAACCGTTACCTCAAGTACAAGTCCCTGGCCGACTAATTCATCGGTCAGCCTGCCGGGACTCCTTCGGGAGTCCCGGGGACATAACAAACCCCCGGAAAGAGATTCGTCTCTTTCCGGGGGTTTTTATGTCGTCGGAAAACTCGCCTGTGGCGACTTTTTCGACGAGGGTTGCACCGTTTGCCTTTTCGCCTTCGGCTCTCCGGGCGGCAAACGGCGATAGGAATCCCTTGCTGCGCAAGGGTTCCGAAACCACCGTACACGCCGCTGGTTTCGGTTTGGCCATTGGAGGGGTGCGCCCCTCCAATACCATCCGGAGGCGTATGCTTTTGTATGGTTTTCCTGCATCCTCCACAGGAGGATGCAGTCCGGAGGTGCAGGAGGCACGGCCTCCTGCCGGATTTCCAAAGGGCAGAGCCCTTTGGGCCGTTCACTTTATCGTTCTCCCAGCGCTGTCAGCTGGTACAAATACACATCCGTGAACCACAGCCCCTCGGGGGCGGGGCAGGTATCCACCAGCGTGTACAGTCCGCTCAGATCTTCCCGCAGCGGGCGGCGGGTGACCACGAAATCGCTGAGGCCCTCCCGCACATAGCGATCCTGTTCGCTGCGCAGCTCATCCAGCGGCATATTGGGCAGGTGATAATACTTCAGATGAGGCGTGACCCCTGCGGCGGTGTAGAAGCCCCAATCCAGAAACTCATAGTTGAGCAGGGTGGCGTTTTCTTTTTGGTTGATGATCTTGGCAAAGCGGTATTGCATCATCTCGTCCTGCCTGGGCTGGTCAAAGGGCTTGTTGGGGCTCAGGAAGGGGGCGCTCAGAATGGGCAGCAGGATGAGAAGCGCTGCCAGCACTGGGGTTACCATTCTGGCAGACAGCGATTTCTTTTCTGCTGCATTCGCAGAATCATTGGCAGATTTGGCAAGCCGCCTGCCCACCATGGCGAAAAACAGGGGAACCATGGCGCCAAAGGCAAAACCATAGTAGAGATAATACCGCCCGCCGAAGAATACGGTGATCAGCCCGAATACGCCGCAGAGCAACCATGCGGTTTTCTCTGTGAGACTGTCACGCTTGCTCAGAAGCATCCACACAGCGCCGATCAACAGGGGCAGCGTATAGCCGGGATTGTCCCGGATCCAGGACAGCACCGATTTGCAGATGGCTTTCAGCTGCCCCAGAAGGGTCAGGGGTTCGGCAGCCCCGGCATACAGGAACAGGTTATCATACAGATAGGTTTTCAGCATGGCCAAAAGACCGCCCTGCAAGGCATATTGCACCAGCCATGGCAGGGTGGCGGCGGCAAAGCCCAGCAGCATCCAGCCGATATGGGTCAGCGCACCACGCACGCCATGCTGTTTCAGCCCCAGCCATGCCAGCATCAGGCAAACAGCGGCGGGAATGCCCACCAGCGTAAACTTGAGCCAGAACACGCAGCCCAGCAAAAAGCCGGTGATGCCCAGTTGCCACCGGGTGATCCGTCCATCGTCCCGGCGCAGGGAAACCATCAGCCGGTACAAGGGCCAGAGCATCATGGGCAAAGCCAGTTCCTCGGCGCTGTCGCCCATCTGGAAACTGATGGAGGTGAGCAGCATCGCACCAAGAAGGGTCAGGGAGAAAAAGGCGATGCGTTCATTGGCATACAGCGCAATAAGCTTGTAGGCAGTCAGCAGAAACAGAGCAAACAGGATGATCTCCAGAAACCACACGCCTAAAAAGCTGTCTGTGGACACCAGAGCGCACAGGGCGTGCAGGGCAAAAAGCAGAGGGCCCTTGTGGTCATAAAGATCACGGAACATCACTTTGCCCTCCAGCATCCCCTTGCCGGCGGACAGGAATACATTGGCATCGGGCCAGTCGTTCAGCGGGTAAAGAGGGGAGCATTTGGAGGTGAAAAACAGCAGAATGGCGCTGATGAGAAAGGAATACAGAATGATACCGGTATTCAAACAGAAAGGACGCTTGGTCCGGGTGTTCATGGTTTCACCTTCCATCGGATGGGATAGCTGTAGCGTACCATATTTCCCTCTGCGGGGCAAGTATTTCTCGGGAGGGAAGCGCATAGGCTGCAAAGGAAAAGGGAAGGAGGGGATGGCATGAACCGGCGGCTCAGCATTTTGTCCGCTTTGCTGGCAACAGCGTTGCTGCTGTACAGTATGCCGGGGCTGCTGACCCGTTACTTTTCCTCAACGGGCCGCACCGATGAACGGCTGAAACCTGCCAGGGGCCGTACCATGGTGGTGTGGGTCACCTCGTGGATGGAGGAGGACCGCAAGCTGATTGCCAGCCTGTGCACAGCGTTTGAGAAGCAACGGCCGGGGCTGCGCATCTATCTGCGGCGGGCGGATGCGCAGGAATTATCCGCACCGGATGCGGTGCTGCCGGATGTGGTGTTGCACGTGACCGGCGACATATCCTCGCCGACGGATGGCCTCATGCCCATGGCGCTTCCCGAAGAAATGCAGAGCGGGAGGGCTGCATCGGGCTGCTGTCAGGGCAGGCAGTACGGCATTCCCCTGTGGTACAGCCCCATGGTGTTCAGCGTGCCCAAGGCGTGGTTTATCCCGGAGGGCCAGCAGGAACAGATGAACGAACCCGGTCAGGCGTATTTTTCCCAGAAGCCGGTGCAGCCGGAGGGAACCACAGCAACCGTTTCTTTTGCTGATTTGCCGTGGAACCGGATGCTGGAGGCAGGACAGGTGGTCAGTGAAAACGGCGTTGGCCTGTGCCTGCTGACGCTGGAATGCCCCTTGCCCCTCAGGCAGGAATGGCGCAAGCTGTCACCAATCCTCCGCAAGCCGGAGGACGGCGAGGCGGCCGTGTGCAGCCTGCGTACCCATCAGGCAAGGGGGCAGGAGGTATTGGCGCTTTCCCTGCCTTATGCCGGGCAGCAGGCGCGGTATGTATCCCTGTGCCGGGAAGGGGAGGATGCGGCAGCATTCCTTCGTTTCCTGTTGGGCGGGGAAGCCCAGCAGGCAGCCAGGGAAGCGTTGCTTGCACCCATGATGGGAGATACGGAGACGGCAGAGGAAGTGTTCCTGCCCAATGCCTTTTTGATGGATCAAACCAATGTGAATCAGCATTGTTTGCAGGGGGTTGCCGCAGGAGAGGACCCGGTGGCAACGCTGCTGAAACTGCGCTGATGGTATAAACCATGGCGCAACCGCCATACTAAGCCCATCACAAATCATCGGAGGCGATGACCATGAAACAGGCGGCGACAGTCCATCCGCGGGGCGGCTGGCAGCAGGAAGAGAATGATCTGCTTTTCGGAGCAGTAAAGGAAGCGGCAACAGAAGGCAAGCCGCTTCGGGATGTTTTCACCAAAGTGGGTCAGCAGCTGGGGCGCAAACCCAACAGCATCCGGAATTACTACTATGCACGGGTGAAGGAGGAACCGGCGCTGGCACCCTCCAAAGCCACCTTCCGTGCCTTTGACCGGGAGGAACTTCATTCCCTTCTGCGGGATGTGCTCATGGCTAAAGGACGGGGTGAAAGCGTGCGTGCCTGCGTCATCCGTCGGGCAAATGGCGACCGTTCCGCCATGCTGCGGTATCAGAACAAATACCGTTCGGTACTGAAAAACAAGCCGGAGCTACTGAATGAAGTGGCGCAGGAGCTCCGTCAGGAGGGACTGCCCTGCCCCGAGAATGTGACCCTTTGCCGCCGGTATGGCCCCGGTGAGCCCGGCAGCCATTCGCTCCATCTGCCGGAGGGATGGGAAAAGGAACCGGGTGTTTCCTCCGTGCTGGAGGGTTTGGGAATGCTGCTTCGGCGCATGGAGGCCCAGACTGCCGCTTTGATGGAGCGGGCGGAGGCGAAGGTGGAACATACAGCCCTGCAGCAAACGCTGGAAATGCAGGGAGAGCCGTTAGCGGATGATTTTGCTGTAGAGGGTTCACAAACAGCCCAGCCGCCTGTTGCCCAGATTCCCTATGAGAAATGGCTGAAAACCCGGCAGGAGGCAGACCGGCTCCGGGTGGAGGTGGATTTGCTCAAGATTGCCTTGGAAGAAGCGGAACAGGGAAAAGTGCAGCCCTCCATGGAATAAGGAAAACAGCGCCGGTTGCTCTGCGCATCCCCTCTGTGCTATACTGCTTGCAAACAGGGCATGGAGGGCAGCCAAATGCAGACGATTCTTGTGCTGGATGCGCATAACTACGATGAAACCCTGCCGGAGATCCGGCGTACAGCCATCCGGGGCGTGATTTTCCGGGATGGACAGCTGTTGCTGGTGCGTTCCAGCTTTGGGGAAGTAAAGTTTCCCGGCGGCGGGCAGGAGGCGGGGGAGGACGATACCACCACGCTTATGCGGGAGGTGCTGGAAGAGACCGGCTATCATATCAAGCCGGAGAGCATCCGTCCTTTCGGACAGGTGGAGGAAAAGCGGCTGTCCACCCACGAACCCATGATCTGGCACCAGATCAACCGGTACTACTTTTGTGATATCCAAGGGGAACAGGGAGCCTGCGCCTACAGCGACAACGAGAAAAAGTACGGGATGCGGCAGGTGTGGCTGCCATTGCCTGAAGCGGTGGCAGTGAACCGGCAGATGCTGGCTCGTGAAGGCTGCAATCCTTGGAATCAGCGGGAATACCGGGTGCTGGAACTGCTGATGAAGACGCTTGAGGCGAAGGAACAGGAAGGATAATCAAACAGGGATGCTGCCGGATTATTGGCAACATCCCTGTTTTTGTTTGGGCAATAGGACACTGTCTTATTCCCAGATAGCTTTCTGCCCGGTTGCTTTCTCGCCCCAATGGCTGGCCCATGCCTCCACAAAACAGGCGGTATAGGGCAGGTGACGGGTTCGCCGCATCCGGGCGAAATAGGGCAGATCGCCCCATGCGATGGAAATGATACCGATAAAGAACATCAGCGGTCCCAACAGCAGCGACTGGATGGAATGTCCGTATTCATGCACACGGATCAAATCTGCGTTGGGTTGACTGTCCGGGGGCGTGAAGATGAACAGGCCCAGGCTCAGTCCGCCGTGGTAATTCCATTGGGTATCGATGCAACCCCGGTACATCCGGTGGCTGCATTTCCGGTTGGCAAGGAAGAACCCAAGGCCGATCAGCGTTTGCAACAGGCCCCAGGTGCATTGTACGATGATGAACAGTACTCGCTTCATTGGCAGAACCTCCTCAGGTGATTGGTTGAGAGAACTTTCTTAGTCGCCGGTTGCAGCTGATGGCCAGCAGTACCGCCGCACCGAACCAGGAAATGATGCCCGCCGTATAGATGCCCCACTCGCCTATGAAAAGGGGAAGCACCAAAGCGCAGCTGCTGCGCAGGATCAGTGCGGTGGGGTTGCCCTGAGTCATGTTTGTGGTGCGGGATGACATGGCACGATGCTCCTTGTATGGTTGATTGTTTACAAGTGACCATTTGGACACTTGTATTATAGTGACCGTATGGTCACTTGTCAAGCCGGACGATGAAACCATAGAAAGCAAAAAGAGAAGGTACCCGGCATAACCGGATACCTTCTCCATTTATTCAGCTGTTTTTGCTGCTATGAGCAGCGAAAAAACGCTTACTGGGCAGGAGCCTCGGGCACAGCCACGATGCGGCCCTGGCCGTAGGGCTCGGCGTACTCTTCGCCAACCACGCCGCCCAGTTCCTGGGTGATGTAGTTGATGAGGACCTGATTGTCGATCATCACTTCATCCTGCAGGATGGTGTTGTCGGCAAACATGGTGTAGCCGTCGCCCATGTCCTTGATCTTGTAGTTGTGGGAAGCCAGGGTGTAAACCTTCTCGGGATCAACGGGTTCGCCGCCGATGAGCAGGTTCTGCACACGACGCTCGGCGCCTTCAGTCACGCCCACGAACATCTTGGCTTCATCCATGATGATGGGGCTGTCGATGTAGGTGTGGATTTCGAAGGTCATGCCGCTGACGTGCAGGAAGCCGCCGAATTCGCCGGGCAGATCCTTCACGCTGAACTCAAGGGCATCCATGATCTCCTGACCGGTCACTTCGATCACGCACATGGCATTGCCGAAGGGGTGCACCAGCAGGATGTCGTTGAGGGTGATGTCGCCGGCCTTGATGGTGGAGCGGATGCCGCCGCCGTTGACAACAGCCACATCAGCGCCGCCCATGACGCGGTAAGCATCGGCGCACAGGTCGCCCAGGTTGGTCTCGGCGGTGCGGATAATGCGGATGGACTTGCCGTTTTCATCCACAGCAACGGGATCGTAGATGATCAGATCCACAGCGGTCTTGGCAACCACTTCGTTCAGCTTGGCATCCAGTTCGGTGGTGGCATCCGCAACAGCGGTAGACACTTCGTTTTCGATGCCGAACAGTTCGGGAGCGGAAACGTCGTTCTGCCACATATAGATACCGGTCTGCAGGCTGCCATCGGTGCCGATGGTCAGGTAGCCGATGCCTTCCAGCTTGGTGCCGCAGCCGGAGCGCAGCACGGTTTCGCCGTCCTTGTTGAGCATTTCAACCTGGTCGGTGTCGTGGCTGTGGCCGTCCAGCAGAGCGTCCATGCCGGTGGTGTTGGCGATCACGTCAGCATAGGTCCAGGGCTGGCACTCAGCTTCGTTGCCCAGGTGAGCCATGCCGATGACGTAAGCAGCGCCTTCAGCGGTGGCATCGTCGATGGCCTTCTGCACAGCAGCGTAGAGGGCCTCGCCGGTTTCATCCTGGCAGAAGCCGTAGATGAAGTTGCCATTTTCATCCTGGAAGTACTTGGGGGCGGAGGAGGTGATGGTCTTGGGGGTGGAGATACCCACGAAGGCAACCTTCACGCCGTCGAATTCCTTGATGATGTAGGGAGCAAAGACGGGAGCGCCGTCCTTGACGAAGTTACAGGAGATGTAGGGGAAGTTGGCCATTTCGGTCAGCTCGAAGAAACGGGCCATGCCGTAGTCGAACTCATGGTTGCCGATGGTGGCGATGTCGTAACCCACGGCGTTCATCAGCTTGATGTTGGCTTCGCCGGTGGTCATGGTGCCAACAGGCTCGCCCTGAATGGAGTCGCCGTTGTCAACCAGCAGCACATGATTGCCCTGAGCCTTCAGGTTGTCGCGGATGGCAGCCAGACCTTCGTAGCCAAAGCCGCTTTCGATGCCGCAGTGCACGTCGCTGGTGAAGAGAATCACCAGATTCTGCTGGAGAGCGGGAGCCTCGGCAGTTTCAGCAAAGGCAACGCCGCTGAGCAGCAGGCACAGCGCCAGAACAAGACCAAGAATCTTTTTCATGGTGGGTACCCTCCTTGGTAGGTTGTAGAGTTGTGGAGTAACAGGGGTTAACCATACTTTATTATACCATATCCGGCATGGTTTTCAAGAGGATAAGCAGCCTCGGTTGCATAGAGAAAAATGTGACGAAATGGATTGTTTGTGCTATACTGTCACCCGGGTGAAAGCCCCAAGGAGGTACCAGCTATGCAACAACCGTTTTCTCAGAATATTCTTTTGCAGACCAGCATGGTGGATGTGAACGGCCGCTGGCAGCCCGGCTCCATTTTCCGGGTGATGCAGGAAGTGTCCGGCGCTCATGCGGAGGGCTTCGGGCTGGGCCGCCAGCCTTTGATGGATGCAGGGATTGCCTGGGTATTGACCCGCGCCAGCCTGCAAATGGACGAATACCCCTGCTACGGGCAGACCGTCACGGTGAAAACCTGGCCGGGTAAGGGACGCCATGCGTTTTTTCCCCGCCATTATACCTTTGAGGTGGACGGGCGGGAGATTGGCCGCAGCACCACCCTTTATGTGCTGATGGATATTGAGCAGCGGAAGATGGCGCTGCCCAATCGTCTGCCGGGACAGCTGCCGGAGTACGACATTCCTGCGCCGCTGCCCACGCCGGGAGCAATCCCCCAGCTGGCGGCAGAACCCGTTGTGCGCACCCATCAGGTGCGCTACACCGATCTGGACTTCAACGGCCATGTGAACAACACCCGCTATGTGGACTGGTTCGCCGATTGTTTTGACTGGCAGGAGCACTGTTCCATGGAGCTTTCGGAGGCTACGGTACACTTTTTGCAGGAGATCCGCCCCGGTGAGGAGGTAACCCTCACCCTGCGCCGGGAAGGGAATACCGCTGTTTTGCTGGGCGAAGCGGATGGGACGCAGCGGTTCCAGATGAAGGGCGTTTGGCGGGAGAGGTGACCAGTATGTTCTCATTTATCCGTGATATGAACCGCAAGGAACGCAGCCTGCTATTGACCTGTTTCTTTGCCTTTTTTGCCAACGGCAGTCTGAGCCTGACCCTTGGCTCCGTGATGCCTGATTTGAAAGCTGCCTATGGCCTGAACGATACCCTCAGCGGTCTGTTCCTGTCCGCCCATTCGGCAGGCAATCTGATCGCCGGTTTCCTCAGCGGTCTGATTCCGCTGTATCTGGGCGAGCGCAAAGCCATAATGCTCATGAGCTCGCTGGGTTTCACCGGCTTTGTGATGATGGTCGTCTGGGGCAATCCGGTGTGGCTGCTGCTGGCGTTTGCCTGCACCGGTCTGGGCCGTGGCAGCGTGACCAATTTCGATAACCGGATGGTCAACCGGCTGTCCGGCGGCAATCCCGCTGCCAGCAATATGCTGCACAGTTCCTTTGCCATTGGTGCCATCCTTGCGCCGCTGGCGTTTCTGGGACTGCGAAACCTGCTGGGCTGGCGCATCGGGTTGGCCTTCGTCATTCTCTGCGGTGTGATCAGCCTGTGCAATTTCAGCCGGATGCGCATGGAAGCGGACCGTCCTGACCGGGGCAACAAAACCAACAGCACGCTGGTGTTTCTGAAAAACCCGTCTTTCCTTATCCTTGCCATGATGATGTTCTGCTACCTGTGCTCTGAATACGCCATCAACGGCTGGCTGGTTACCTATATTCAGAACAAGGAAAGCCTGCTGCTGGCTTTTTCCGCAGACGGTCAGGAACCTTCCGCCGCCATCCGGGCGTACAGCCAGACCATGGCCACCCTTCTGTGGGTGGTGATGCTGCTGGGGCGTTTGTTCTGCGCATGGCTGTCCGGCCGGGTGAGTCAGAAAAAGATTATGATGACATCCAGCTTTGGCGTGGCAGCCTTCTTTACCTTCATGCTGCTCAGCAGCGGTGTGGGGATGGTGACCGTCTCCGTGGCGGGACTGGGCTTCTGTATGGCAGGTATCTGCCCCATGATCTATTCCGATGCAGCCATCTTTACCAATGCCTATCCCATGGCCACCGGCGCTTTGCTGGGCATCGGTTCCATTGGTGCTATTGCCATGCCTACGGTGGTGGGCGCTATGGCAGAAACCTTTGGTTTCACTGGCGGCATGAGCGCCATTCTGGTATCGGTTTGTCTGCTGGTGGTCTTTGCCGTGCTGAATGTGGTGGTGAAGACCCGCAGGCCGGTTGTGGCAGATGAAATGGTGGCAGAATAACTGTATAGATTTCCCCTGAACGGGTAAACCTTCCTGATGAGGCAAAAACACCTTGTCAGGAGGTTTTTTCATGTGGAAATATATGCTGGCCAAAATGAAGGACGGAATGTTCTGGCTCCAACTGGTGGCGGCGCTGATCACCTTCACGCTGTTTCTGGTGCTGGTGGAAGCGGATGCAGCCGAGTACGGCTGGGGCAGCAAGGGCACACAGGTGAGGCAGATACAGGAAAAGCTACGGCAATATGGCTACATGAAATCCGCCGCCGATGGGGTGTTCGGCAAGGACACCTATGATGCGGTGGTGTGGTTTCAGCGCAAGAACGGGCTGAAGGTGGACGGCATCGTTGGCAAGCGGACAGCGGAAGCGCTGGGGCTGAACTTTTCCGGCACGGTGGCGGCAGCAGGCTATAACGAAAGCGAGACCTATATGCTGGCCAGGCTGGTGCACGGGGAGGCCCGGGGTGAGCCCTATGTGGGCAAGGTGGCGGTGGCAGCGGTGGTGCTGAACCGGGTGAAAAGCCCGTTGTTTCCCAATACCATTGCCGGAGTCATCTTTCAGGCCGGGGCTTTTGATGCTGTCAGCGACGGGCAGTACAACCTGACCCCGGATAACGACAGCATCCGGGCTGCTAAGGATGCCCTCAATGGCTGGGATCCCAGCGGCGGCTGCCTGTATTATTACAACCCGGTCACCTCCACCAATCAGTGGATCTGGACTCGGACGGTGCAGCTGAGCATTGGTAAGCACAATTTTGCCATTTAAGGAGGCATTATGGGAAAGAAACGCAATGGGATTCTGGCGGCTGTTCTGGGATTGTGTCTGGTGGCGGCAGTGGCCTATGGGATCAACCGCAGTCAGCTGGCCGGGCGTATGACCCAGCGGGTGGAAAGCAGCTATACCCAGCGGCTTTTGGAGTCTCAGGAACATTTGCAGGCGATTTCTCTGAAACTGGGCAAATCTCCCCTGGCAGCGGATGCCCGCTTGCAGGTGGAGCTGCTGGTGGGGGTCAGCCGCCAGGCGGACGGCGTGGTCAGCGGGCTTTCTGCATTGCCCCTGAGCCACGCTGCCATGAGCGATACCATCAAATTCTGCAACCAGCTGTCGGACTACGCCTTGCAGCAGGCATTGCTGGTGGCCTCCGGTCAGCCGCTCAGCGAGGAAACCCTGAACCAGCTGTTCACCCTGCGGGATCAATGCGCCTTGCTTAGCGGGCAGCTGGCAGTGGCGCAGGAAAGTATGCTTCAAAACAGTCTGCGGCTTGCACAGGCAGAGAGCGTGTTCTATGCCCCTGCGCAGCTCAGCGACCGGCCGCTGGAGGCGGTAGCGGACAAGGATCACGGCATGGATTACCCCTCCATGGTGTATGATGGCGCTTTCTCCGATGCCACCCACTTTGGCACGCCCAAAGCGCTGGGCGAGGGGGAGATTACGCCGGATGTGGCGCTGACCATCGCCCGGGATTTTGTGGGGGCAGAGCGGGTCAGCAAAGCCGAGGGCGCCGGAGAAACCGCCGGGCTGCTGGCGGGCTACAGCGTTACCCTGACCCTGACTGACGGCACCGTTCTCAATGCGGAGGTGACCCGTCAGGGCGGCAAAATGCTGTGGCTCATGCCGGAACACGCTTCCTTTGAGCAGAAGCTCTCCGTGGAGGACTGCGCCGCCCGGGCAGCGGCATTCCTGCAAAGCCGGGGCTACGGGGAGATGGAGCAGAACCACATCCGGGTGTATGACGGCCTGTGTGTGATCAATTTTGTGGCAGTGCAGGATGGGGTGCTGCTGTATCCGGACTTGGTGAAGGTACAGCTGCGCATGGATACCGGCGAGGTGGTTGGTCTGGAAGCCAACAATTATCTCATCAATCACACCCGCCGGGACAATCTGATCCCTGTGTACAGCAAGATGCAGGCCCTGCAGCAGGTGTCGCCTCATTTGAACGCTACAGATGCCCGCCTGTGCCTGATTCCCCATCTGGGGGAGGAACGGTTGTGCTACGAGGTGCCGGGAGAATATGCAGATAACGAGTACCGGGTATACATCGACGCTCTCACCGGCGAGGAAGTGGAAATTTTGATGATGATGGAGGATGCCGAGGGGCAGTTGAGTGCATGAAAAACACAAGGAAAGCTGCGCGAATATGCTGGCGCAGCTTTCCTTGTGTGTGCGAAACAGGAATGGTATACTGTTTTCATTCGTCTGCAAAATCCGAATGCATTGAGGTGGCGTATGAAGCAGTTGATGGTAATCGTTGGCCCGAACGGCGTGGGGAAAAGTACCACGGCAAGAGAAATCGTTGAACAATGCCGGCATACGGCTTATGTGGATTCCGATTGGTGCCGGGTGATGAATCCCTTCGTTTTTTCACCTGCCGCCAAGGAAACCATTACAGAAAATATCTTTTGCCTGCTGCGGAATTACCTATTATGCAATGATGTGCAGCGGGTGATTTTTGCCTATGCCTGGCATGGCGAAAGAAAGGCGATTTATGAAAGCGTGATTGACAAACTGCATCGGGCGTGCAGTTTCAAAGAGACGATCGTCATTCTGAAATGCTCCGAGGAAGAAAACAGAAAGCGGGCATTGAAGGATGGAAGGGATGAAAAAAGAGTTGAGCGTGGCATGGAAACAACCTTTGCCTTTTATGATTCGTTTGACTATCCGCAGATTGATACAACGGAGATGACGCCTGCCCAGGCAGCACGGCAGGTTATGGAATTGTTCCATATATGATGAAAGATGAAGATATGAAAGAAGGAAGCGCCGGACATCAACGGTCTGGCGTTTCTCTGTATCGGCTGATTCCTCGGACAAATGCTACGGATTGTTTTTTCATGCCGGAATGTGGTAGGATGAGGGCGGGAATACACCAACGATTGACCGAAGGAAAGGTTTTAAGTAATGAAGAGAGCTATTGCCGCTGTGATGCTGTGTATAATGGGACTTTTCTCCGTTTGCTACGCAGAAGAACTGCTGCCCTATGCGCTGGAAAGACGGATTTATTTTGTGAATGACGAGTGCTTCATCGTGAAAGATGACGGCACGGTATTCTTGAACCGGGCAGCTAAGGAAGACTTTCCTGAGGTGGTGGAATGGACGGATATTCAAGCTGTTTCAGTGGATACCAACACGGTGTTGGGGCTTCGACGGGATGGCACGGTGGTGGCAACCGGGAGCGAAAATCATTTTGGAGAGATGGATGTGGATGGTTGGACGGATGTGGTGCAGGTAGAAACCGATCTTTGGAGCAGCTATGGGCTTACCAAGGATGGCAACCTGATTCACACCGAGGAGATCTTTTATGAAGATAAAGATCAGGAAACCTTCGCCCGGTATGAATGGAGCAATTTGAAGGAAATAGCTGCCGATTCAGGCTATCTTTTTGCCCTCACCGATGATGGTCATGTGATCTCCACCTACGATGACGATTTTTCAGTGTTGGAGGATGTGGTGCACATTTATGCAGAGCATATGGATGCGTATTTCCTCCATGGGGACGGCTCCTATTCCCTTTATTCCATCTATGGCGGGGGTTTTCTCTGCCGCAACAGGGACCGTCAGCCTCTGTATCCCGACAGGGTGCGGTATCCGGCCCAGATTTCCATTTTTCGTGAACGCTGGGGCAGCCACTCAGTCTATCTGGATTCCTATGGTGGGCTTCACGCCGATGAGTATTCGTCCTACCGCCAATTGGATGCGGAAAACATCATCGCCGTTTGCGGCGGCATCTATGTGGATGCGGATGGTGGATTGCACTCCATTGTGGACATGGACGCAGAAGAACCCTTGCCGGTTTTTGATTTGAGTCGGTATCAGCGTCAGGGAGAGAAGTGGGAGAATCAAACAGGAGCATCCCAGAATTGAATACCCAATGGGCCTCCGCATGAAAAATGCTCATGCGAAGGCCCTGATCATATACATAGTAGTCATTTTGCCATTCCCCCTTGCGCCCATGAAATGGGCGCAAAGTGTGGGATTCTTAAGGGGCCCATGGCCCCTTAAGCGGGGTGCAGGGGCAGCGCCCCTGCCCACCATCCAGTCCTCCATTACTCCGTCAGCGCTACCTGCTCGCTGCCGCCGATGGCAATCTGCCGGGGTGCGGGCTTGTCGGCGGGCTGTTCCTTGGGCAGAGTCACCTTGAGGACGCCGTCCACATAATCGGCGGCGATGGCGGCGGTGTCGATGCCCTCCAGCTCGAAGCGGCGCTCCATGCGGTGCTCATGGCGGGGCGACTGGTTTTCGCCCTCCTGAGGCTTGGCGGTTTCCGGGCTGCGGCGCAGAGCGGTGATGGTGAGCACATTGCCATCCACAGACAGGCCGATGTTGTCGCGGCCTACGCCGGGCAGATCGCTTTCCAGCAGGTAGGCGGTATCGGTCTCATGAAGGCGCATCTGCATGGCGGGGCGGTGGGGGCGGCGCTGGGGCTCGCCAAAGAAATCCCGGAAGAAGGGTTCAGCGAACATGGGGGTCAGGGGCTTCATCATGGAATACATCATATAGTACATCCTCCTCTTGTTATGTCGGGTTGAAAAGTGTTGCTGTGTTGGTTGCGCCTGCGGGAGAAAAGGGGTTTTCCCTCGGTGCATGATGATGATAACACGAAGGTCAAAGAAAGTCAAAAATCAAAGAATGCTTGTTAAAGTCAAAGAAGGTCAAACACAAGCCGAGAACGCTCGCATTTCTCTTGTTTTTGAATCATTCTGATTGTTTTCTTCTGTTTTTGTACCTTTATCAAGAACGAACGCAGAAAAAGCCGCCTTTGCCCTTCCGGCTGATCTGCTTGAGCAGGATCCTCCATACCAAAAAGCGAAAAAGAGAACAATGGCATGGACGATGGAAGGGGTGGTTGATATAATTGAAAATGTACAGGTTGCGCTGTGCAAATTGGAAGGGAAGAGGATAAGAAACATGAATATCAACCTTGCAGATATGCGGCATATTGATAGCTGTGTGGCTATTTTGCAGCATTCGGATTTGGGAAGGGCCTATTTCAGCGATGGTGAAAAGGCGAAAAATCTGCTGACGTACGCTGTGAAGCAAAAGGAAGTATATGTAGCACTGGATGACGATGAAAAATGCCTGGGTTTCGTCTATTATTTGCAAAAGGGCGTTTTTGGAAGTTATCCCTATCTTCATATCATTGCGGTGAAGGAGGAATACAGAGGCCTGGGCATCGGAAAGCAGCTGATGCAGTTTTTTGAAGAGAATGCCTCCGAATTTCCATCGACGAAATTATTCCTGACCGTGGACGACTTTAATCCAAGGGCGAAAAAACTATATGAGAATCTGGGATATCATTGTGTAGGCGAACTGCCGGACTTCTATAAAGAAGGCATCAATTGTTATCTGATGATGAAAAGAAAAGGATAAACAAACGGTAGGCGAAGAATGGGGGGACACCGAAGCATGAAGTTCAGGGGAATCAGCAGAACATTTTCAACGGTTGGCGAAAAGCAATACGAAACCATCGGCGCATTTTGGGATGAACTGTCCGGGGTCTATGGGCGAGAGAACCTCCGTGGCCTTGGATACCATTGGACGGAGACTTCCATTGCGTATGCGATTGGATTGATCGACGGGGACATTGAAGGAAGCAATACAGAGGTGACGCTGCCGGACGATCAATGGGAATGCGTAAGCGGAAGAACGGAACAATTGGGAGAAATCTATACTGGCATTTATCGGGACGGCCCTCTGCAATACGAGATCGAAATGTTCGATGATGAGGGAAACTGCAAGATTCTGTATTATCGGGAAAGCATGAGCTGATCGCTTGTGTAACAACGCAAAAGCAACCTGTGGTATGCGGTCTGCCTGACGGCCGTACAAAACAGAAATGCGTTACCGGCAGTTAGCACCGCCGCAAGCCCATCCCTGCCTCGTTGCTTGACGTTCCCAAAGCCCGCAGGTATAATGATTTGGTATGCGTATCAATCCCGGCTGGCTTTTCCGGGTGCGAAAACCAGTACTCAATATTCCAACAAGGGAAGGATGGTTGACCTTATGAAAGTCAACAATCGTACCAAGAAAAGAACAATGGCGATCATCAGCCTGAGCGTTGCGCTGATTGTGACGCTGCTGGTGGGCTGCCTGTCGCTGAAGGGGATGCCGCTGGACAGCCGTGGGCTGTACCGGCTGCTGCCCTGGGTGCCCAGCCCCGGCAACTGGCCGGAAAGCGTATCCCTGGGTCTGGATCTGAAGGGCGGCGTGTATGTGGAATACGAAGCCAGCCTTAGTCAGGAACAGATCGACGGCGGTGCGGACTATGCCAGTCTGATGAATGCAACCCAGAAGGTAATGGTGGAACGCCTGTCCGACAAGGGCTTTGCAGAAGCCACTGTCACCCAGATCGGCAATACGGGCATCCGGGTGGAGATTCCTGATGTAAAGGATCCTCAGGCAGTGCTGGACCTGATCGGCACCCCTGCCAAGCTGGAGTTTGAAGACCCCGAGGGCAATATCTTCATGGATGGCAGCTATGTGCAGACGGCTTCCCAGTCCTATGATAACGACAGCAAGCCCTGCATTCAGCTGGTGCTCACCAAGGAAGGCCAGCAGCTGTTCGGCGATATGACGGCCCGCAGTATCGGCCAGGAAATCGCCATTTATCTGGACGGTCAGCTGCTGATGAGCCCGGTGGTGGAAGCCGCCATCTATGGCGATGTGCTTATCAGCGGCGATTATTCCGTAGAAACGGCTGCCAACATGGCTTTGCAGCTGCAAAGCGGCGCACTGCCCATGAATCTGCGCCAGGACAAGCTGGACACCATCTCCGCCACGCTGGGTCAGGATGCGCTGGATACCAGCGTTACCGCCGCCATGATCGGCATTGCACTGGTAATGGTCATTATGATCATCCGGTACCGTCTGTGCGGCCTTCTGTCCTCGTGGGCGCTGTGCATCTATATCATTGCGCTGTTCTTCCTGATTGCTGTCATTCCCGGCATTCAGCTCACCTTGCCCGGCATTGCCGGCGTGGTGCTGGGCATTGGTATGGCAGTGGACGCCAACGTGATCATTTTTGAACGTATCAAGGAAGAAGTGAAGGGCGGACGCCCGCAGATTCATGCGGTGCGTATCGGCTTCAAAAACGCCATGACCGCTGTGCTGGATGCCAACATTACCACCATCATTGCGGCTGTGGTGCTGCTGATTTTCGGCACCGGCTCGGTGCGTGGCTTTGCCACCACGCTGCTTTTGGGCGTGCTTACCAGTATGGTGACGGCCATTGTGGTTTCCCGTTTCCTGCTGACCAACGCCAGCCGTTTGGTGAAGAATCCCAGACTGTTCCTGTGCGCCCCCGATGCGCAGGCTGAAAAGGAGGTGTGATGACATGAAGAAATCTGCTCTGATCTGCGTTTGCATTTCCCTTGTCATCATGCTGACGGCGCTGGTGCTGTCCCTGTGCGGCCATGGCATCAACTTCGGCCTTGACTTTGCCGGCGGTCTCATTCTGAAATATGATATGGGCGAGGCCTTTGAGACAGCCAAGGTGGAGAAGGTATTCCAGGAACTGGCCATTGATGAGTTCACCGTCAGTGTGGCCGGCGAGGCAGGCACCACCATGCAGGCCCGCATTCCCAGCCTGGACAGTGAGGACGAAATCCAGCAGTTGCAGGCTGTGCTGGAAGAAAAACTGGCAGCACTATATCCTCAGATGGATACGGATACCGCCACCGCCAGCTATGTGGGGCCTGTGGCAGGCCGCACGCTGGTGCGCAATGCCATTTTCAGCGTGCTGCTGGCCGCTGTTCTGATGCTGATCTATATCGCCATCCGTTTTGATTTTGCCAGCGGTGTGGCTGCTGTGACCGGCCTTTTGCACGATGTGCTCATCATGATCAGCTTCATGGTGATCCTGCGGAACATCATCCAGATGAATTCCTCCTTTATCGCTGCCATGCTGACCATCGTGGGTTATTCCATCAACAACACCATCGTCATTTTCGACCGCATCCGCGAGAACAAGAAAAAGCCCGCCTGCATGGGCATGAGCCGAATCCAGATCGTGGATGTATCCGTCCGGGAAAGCCTGGGCCGTACCATCAATACCACCCTGACCACGCTGGTGACCATCGTAAGCCTGTATGTGCTGGGCGTCAGCGCCATCCGGGAGTTCAGCCTGCCGATTATTGTGGGCATTTTAGCGGGTGTGTACAGCGCCAACCTGATCAACGGCTATGTGTGGGCTGCCTTTGAGGATTGGCGGCTGGGCAAGCGGAAGTAAACTTGGGGCAAGGCCCCGCAGTCTGCGATGCAAGCGGCACCTTTTCCGTTTTTTCGCATAGTGTATAGGGATCAGACGGGCTGTTTTGCCGACAGCCCGTTTTCCCATCCCACCCAAAGGAGGAAACCCCTTCATGACCAACTGGCTCATAAGCCGCTTTGTGCGCAACAGCGAGGCTGTTTCAAACCCTGATGTGCGCACCGCTTACGGCACCCTTGGCGCAACGGTGGGCATTCTGGTGAACGCCTTGCTGGCGGCTGCCAAGTTTCTGATGGGCATCCTTAGCGGTTCGTTGGCAGTAACGGCGGATGCTGTGAACAACCTCTCCGATGCCGGCGGCAGCGTGGTTGCACTGGTGACCACCCGCATGGCCCGGAAGCCGGTGGATCAGGATCACCCCTTCGGCCATGGGCGGATTGAATATCTGGGTTCGCTGGCGGTGGGCGTGATCATTGTGGTAATGGCCATCAGCCTTCTGCGGGATGGAATTGCCGCCATCGTGCAGCCCAAGCCGCTGGATGTGAGCGTGGTGGTATGCGCCGTGCTGGTGCTTTCGGTGCTGATGAAAGGCTGGCTGTTCCTGTTCTACCGCAGGCTGGGCAGAGCCACCGATAACGGCACCCTGCTGGCAGCCTCCAAGGACAGTCTCAGCGACTGCATCGCCACCGGCGCTGTGCTGGTGAGCATGGCTTTGCAGCTGATTTTCGGCTGGTGCATCGATGGCTGGATCGGTGTGATGGTGGCGCTGATTGTTTTGAAGGCAGGCTACGAAGTATGCCGGGATACGGTGGACAGTCTGCTGGGCGGCAAGCCTGACCCGGAAAAACTGCGCCGCATCAAGGAACTGATGTTGAGCTACGATGGCATTCTGGGCGTGCACGATCTGGTGCTGCATGATTACGGCCCGGGGCGCTGTATCGCCTCCGCCCATGCGGAAGTGAGCGTGGACGGCAATATTCTGGACATCCATGAGATGATCGATGCCGCAGAGCGCCATATCGCCCGGGAGATGAATATGCCCATCTGCATTCATATGGATCCCATCGTGACCGATGATGAAGGCACCAATCGGCTCAAGCAGCAGATGCAGACCTTCCTCACCCAGACCGATCCCTGCCTGAGCCTGCACGATTTCCGGGTGGTACCGGGTGCGGAGAATACCAATGTGATTTTCGACTGTGTGTTGCCTGCGGGCTATGAGGGCAAAGAGCAGTTGCACCAGTCCCTGTGCGCCTATGCGGCTACCCTTGACCCCCGCTACCGGCTGGTGGTGGTATTCGATACCGATTACGCCTGATATTCCCGGCAATGAAACCAATGTATGATCCGTTATCATCAGTGGTACACTATCCGCATGGAGGGATGCTGAATGAAACGGATGCAACAACCATACAGCCATACGAACCGGAAACCCTGCCCGGGCCGCAGAATTGTTTCGGCGATCCTGTGCATGATTCTTCTGCTGACCCTTGCCCTGCCCGCCATGGCAGCGGAGGAAGCGAATACGTTCAATCTGCTGCTCATCGGTGAGGATGCCTCCGCCAAAGCGGAGAACGGGCGCAGCGATGCCATGCTGCTGGCGCAGATCACTCCGGCTACCGGGGATGTGAAGCTGGTATCATTCCTGAGGGATTTGTACGTGCCCGTTCCGGGGCATGGCAAAACCCGCCTCAATGCCGCCTATTTCTATGGTGGGGAGGAACTGCTGAAAGAAACCCTGACGGAATGCTTCGGCGTGCGCATCGACCGCACCATGGCGGTGGATTTTGCCACCATGGCAGGGCTGATCGACCAGATCGGCGGGGTGGAGCTGGAAGTGACTGCGCAGGAGAAAACCGAGCTGAACAGCATTCTGGCAACCTATTGCCGGGATGAAGGCATCCCGGTGGACGGCAGGCTGCTGGAAAACAGCGGGCTTGTGAAGCTGGACGGCCTGCAGGCCCTCAGTTTCAGCCGTATCCGGAGCCTGGACAGCGATTTCGGGCGGGTGGGCCGTCAGCAGATGGTGCTGGTGGGGCTGCTGAAACGGCTGACCACGCTGGATGGTCTCACCCTGATGGGACTTGCCATAGGCAATCTGCAAAATGTGAAAACCGATCTGAGCCTCGGCGACCTGATCGGTCTGCTGCCGCTGCTTTCCCGGGATGGTGGTCTTCGCCTGCGCAGCGCCCGTGTGCCCTTCGATGATACCTGCCGGGATGTGCAGGTGAACGGAATGTGGGTGCTGGATTGCGATCTGGCTGCCAACACCGGCAGGCTGCAAGCGTTTCTGACGGAACCGTAAACAAACACAACCATACAAAAGGAGCTGCCTCATGCAATACACCTTTGCGCCCATGGAGGGCATCACCAACCACCTGTACCGCAATGCTCACAAGGATTGCTTTACCCCGGCGGACCGGTATTTCATCCCCTTTTTATCCGCCAAGGGCAAGGGCTTTACCGGCCGGGAAAAGCGGGATATTGCCCCGGAAAACAATCAGGGCATGAATGCGGTGCCCCAGGTGATGAGCAATGATGCGGATTCCTTTATGTGGGTGGCCAATGAGCTGATCGCCCGGGGCTATGAGGAAATCAACCTGAATCTGGGCTGCCCGTCCTCCACGGTGATCTCCAAGGGCAAAGGCGCTGGCTTCCTTGGCAGACCTGAGGAGCTGGAACGCTTTCTTGGCGAGATCTACAGCCGCTGCCCGGTGCGCATCTCCATCAAAACCCGGCTGGGCATGAAGGAGCCGGAGGAGTTTGAGCGGATTCTGGATATCTACAACAAATATCCGGTCAGTGAACTGATCGTTCATCCCCGTATCCGGGAGGATCTTTACCGGCTGCCGGTGCGCCCGGAATGGTTCGATTTTGCCAGGCAGCACACCCATTTCACCCTGTGCTACAACGGCGATTTGTACACTGCCGAGGATGTACGGGCTTTTGAAGCCGCCCATCCCGATGTGAACCGGGTGATGATGGGCCGGGGCTTTCTCATGCGCCCCGGCATGGTGGGGCAGCTGCGGGGGCAGGAGCCCACAGTGGAGCAGCTGTGCCGCTTCCATGAACGGATGTATCAGGCATACCGGGAGCTTTTGGGCACCGAGGCCTTTGTAATGATGAAAATGAAGGAACTCTGGGCCTATCTGGGCGTTGGTTACGACATCGGCCCCAAGTTGCTCAAGAAAATCCGCAAATGCGACCGCTACCGGGATTATGATGCGGTGATGGCAACGGTGTTTGCGGCGCTGGAGACACAGGGAGAATAAGAAAAAACCAGCTGTTGGCAGTGGAGAACGCTGCTGCAGCTGGTTTTCTTTGACTGTTGAAGATGTGTTTCCATCCCTGTTTTCTAAGGGGATGTTCCGCCGGGATTGCCTGTTATTCCTGCCAGTGTTCCAGTTCTTCGGCGGGATAGGCTTTTGTCCAATGATAGGGCTGCAATTCTTTCAATTCCACAAATCGGAGTTTTTCTTCCTGGGTTGTTACAGCAACCTGTACCTCTTCCCCCCAGAAGCGCAGCCGTTCCTGACAAATGCCACAGGGCGACAGTACTTTGTAGTCCGATGTTTCATCATTTCGGATCAGGCACAGACAGTGGGTTACTTTTTCATTGAATTTGTGAGCTTCGAGCATTGCACCAAGTTCGATGCATACGATGGCTGATGCATTGGCGGTTTCAATGGAAACGCTTGTATAGTAGTTGCTGTTTGCAGTATGAACGACACCTGCGCCACCCCAACCAACGGGATATCTTTTTTCGATCAGTTCCACGGCTCTGCGGTACATTTCATTTTCGATTTCGGTATTTCTCATCAAGATTTCCTCATTACGTTTTGAGCATTCTGTGCCAGTCCAAAATGATTTTCCACCATCCCCATCAAGCGATCCACCGCCATGCTCCCATCATTGATGAGCGAAACATACCCAAGTTCCCCGCACTGCTGCTGTACCGCTTTGGCAAACAGGGCATCCCGTTCCATCCAGTTGGCAAAGGCCCGTGCCTTGTCGCTGCAATCCGCCAGCACATAGGGCACCCATTCCCGTTTTTCGTAATGGGATACCTGAAAAGCCTTGGTGGGGGTAAGCGCCAGATAATGGTCGGCGGGGAAGCCCTGCGCCTGCATCAATGCCGGCAGATAGGCAGCCCCTTCGGTGATGATCCCCTTTTCGCTTTGGATGGCGTTCCAATCTGCCAGCACATACGGGAAGATTTCTTCGTAAATCCGTAATTCTTCCTGGCACTGCACAAGGGGATCCCGCATCCAGATTTCCTCCGGGGACATGGCTGCACTGTGTGCGCAGGCTTCTTTCCCGTCGGCTGCGCCCTGTTTCATATACCTGTCCAGATGATCGTCCACCTTGAAATATTGCAGACCATGCTTTATGGCAAGGGCTTGCGCTACGGTGCTTTTGCCGCTGCAGGGCGAGCCGCCGATACAATAGATGTGCATATCGTCCCTCCGTTTTTTACATACTGCGCTTTCCAAACAGCTCCCAGAACGCCACCGCCCCGGCGGCTGCCACATTCAGGGAGTTCACCTGATGGTACATGGGAATGATCACGGCGTCATCACAGCCGTCGATGGTCTCCTGCCGCAGTCCGTCGCCCTCTGCCCCAAGAAACAGAGCCAGCTTGTCAGCAGCTTTCAGGCATGGGGCGTCAATGGATATGGCATTCTCCCGCAGTGCCAGCGCAGCTGTCTGAAAACCTGCTGCTTTCAGCGCATCCAGCGGGCTTTCGCATACTGCCCACGGAATGCGCAGAACGGCCCCCATACTCACCCGGGCGGCACGCCGCTGCAAGGGGTCGCAGCAGTCGGGGGTCAGCAGGATGCCATCCGCCCCCAAAGCGGCAGCGGAACGGAACAGCGCCCCCACGTTGGTGCCATCCACCACGTTTTCCAGCACCACAATGCGGCGGGCATGCGCCAGCACAGCCTGCGACGTTTTGGCGGCAGGGCGCTCCATGGCGCAAAGAATGCCCCGGCTCAGCCGGAACCCGGTGAGGGTTTCCAGCAGACTGTCCGCCCCGGTGTAGACCGGCACGCCGCATTTCTCCACCAGCGCTTTGCCCTTGCCGGTGATGTGCCGCCGTTCCATCAAAAGGGACAGGGGACGGCATCCGGCTTCCAGCCCAGCCAGAATGACGTTTTCGCTTTCAGCAATGAAGAGCCTTTCCCCTTGCAGCTGCCTGCCGGTCAGCTGGCGGTAGGGGGCTATGGCTGGGTCGTCCAGCGTAAGAATTTCAACGATTTCTGTCATGGTATGCTCCATGTGTTCGTATTTCTGCTTTAGTGTATCACATCGCAGCGCTCTGGAAAAGTCTGAATGTTTTTCATATCCTGTCAGCCGCTTTCTTGACACTGCCCCCATCCCGTGCTATCATCCTGAAAACCAGCGAAACGAGGCGATTTTCATGGCAGAATCCTTCCTGACCATCATGGCGGAGTATTGCGAGGCAGACCAGCAGCGCATCTCTGTGTGGTACGATGCCTTGCAGCAGGCGGGCTTTACCGGCAGGCAGACCCCCGGGCTCCGGCATCACATCAGTCTGGCATCCTATCCGTTGGAGAAGGAAACGGAAGCCGTGGAGATCATCAAACGGGTCGGCCAGCGTTTCGCCCCGGTGGAAGTGGCCATCCGGCACATCGGCGTGCTGCCCGGCGGAAAAACGCTGGTGGCTGCCCCGGATATGAGTCTCCAGCTGTCGGCCCTGCAAGCTGCCTGCGGCGACAAAATGGTGCATGGCTACCCTTGGCTGCCCCATACCACCATGCTCATCGACGAAACCGAAACCCTCGCCGCCGCCCTGCCCACGCTGATGAGGGCTTTTGTTCCCCTACAGACAAAAATCGACCGGCTGCGCCTGTGCGCCTTCTGGCCCACAAGGGAGATTGCCTGCGTGGAACTGACGGGGGAGGAATAAGGAAGCGTATCGATGGTAGTACGAAACAAACGACTATCCGAACGAATGAAGTACCCCCACTTACTGCCGCAAAGCGGCAGCAAAACCGGGATTCTTAAGGGATGAAATCCCTTAAGCGGTGGGTGCAGGGAGGCGGCGCCTCCCTGCGTAACGTTCACCCCACATTTTTCTTGCCAAAAGCCGTTATCCGCTATATAATTACTGATAACGGTTTTTTTCTGCCGTAAACTGTAAGAAAGAGGGCACTGCAATGGAAACACCCGCAACGAAAAGCAATTTCATCTGGGAAGCCGTAGAAGAAGATTTACGGAGCGGGCGCTGCCAAAGCGTGCACACCCGTTTTCCCCCGGAACCCAACGGCTATCTGCACATCGGTCACTGCAAGGCACTGGTGGCGGACTTTCTGACCGCTGAGCGCTATGGCGGCGTGACCAACCTGCGCTTTGACGATACCAACCCCGCCAAGGAAGAAACCGAGTATGTGGACGGCATCATGGATGACATCCGCTGGCTGGGCTTCGACTGGAAGGGCGGCCTGTTCTTTGCCAGCGAGTACTATCAGAAGTGCTACGATATCGCCGTGGACTGGATCAAGCGGGATCTGGCCTATGTGGACGAGCTGACGCAGGAGCAGATGCGTGAATACCGTGGCACGCTCACCGAGCCGGGCAAGAACAGCCCCTACCGGGACCGTCCCATGGAGGAGAACCTGCGCCTGTTCGAGGAAATGAAGGAAGGCAAGCATCCCGAGGGCAGCATGATCCTTCGCATGAAGATCGATATGGCCTCCCCCAACATCAATATGCGCGACCCCGCCATGTATCGCATCCTGTACAAGGAGCATCACCGCACGGGCAAGGAATGGTGCATCTATCCCATGTACGACTTCGCCCATCCCATCGGCGATGCGCTGGAAGGCATCACCCACAGCCTGTGCTCCCTGGAGTATGAGGATCACCGCCCCCTGTATGACTGGGTGGTGGAAAAGTCCGCTGCCATGCTGCCTGGCCGTCCCCGCCAGATTGAGTTCAGCCGCCTGAACCTGACCCGCACCGTGATGAGCAAGCGCTACCTGCGTGCGTTGGTGGAGGGTGGCTTCGTCACCGGCTGGGATGATCCCCGTATGCCCACCCTGTGCGCCATGCGCCGCCGTGGCTTCACCCCCGAAGCCATCCGGGATTTCATTGACCGCATCGGCCTGGCCAAGGCGGACAGCACCGTGGATATGGCTCTGTTGGAAAGCTGCGTCCGTGACGATCTGGGCGACAAGGTGCCCCGTGCTATGGCGGTGGTGCGCCCCCTGAAGGTGATCCTGACCAATTGGCCCGAGGACAAGCGGGATGAGCTGGAAATTGAGAACCACCCCAAGCACCCGGAAATGGGCAGCCACAAGGTGGTTATGACCCGGGAAATCTACGTGGAGCAGGAAGACTTTATGGAGGTTCCCCCCAAGAAGTATTTCCGCCTGTTCCCGGGCAACGAAGTGCGTCTCATGGGTGCGTACATCATCAAGTGCGAAGGCTGTGAGAAGGACGAGAATGGCAACGTGACCGCCGTGCTGTGCACCGTGGATATGGACAGCCGCAACGGCAGCGAGGGCGCCAACCGTAAGGTGAAGGGCACCCTGCACTGGGTCAGCGCCACGGAGAATGTGCCGGTGGAAGCCCGGATGTTTGAGCCCATCCTGTTGGAGGATGACGAAACCAACGGCATCGAGGGCGAAGCCCTGGAAGAACTGCGCCAGAAGCTGCCCCTGAAGGATGATTTCCTCACCCGCCTCAACTTTAACAGCCTGGAAACCTGCATGGGTTATGGCGAAAAGGCGCTGGCGGATGCCGAACCCGGCGCGACCTTCCAGTTCCCCCGCGTGGGCTATTTCTGCAAGGATACCGACTCCACCGCCGAGAAGTTCGTCTTCAACCGGGTGGTGGGCCTGAAGGATACCTTCGCCAAGCAGATCAAAAAGTAATTGCATAAGGAGGCGAACAGGACGATGAAACCGTTTGTGACTTTTTCCAGAAGGTTCATCATTGGCCTGTTCGCCTTTTTGATGCTTGCATTGCTGCTTACCAGCTTTCTCAGTACCGCCCGGATTACCCAGCAGGAAACCATGGATTACGGCTGGGATGCGTGGTGGCTGCACATTTTGGTGCTGGCGGCGGCAGGTGTGCTGATTGGGCTGCTGGTACCCGGCTTGGAAACGCTGAACCACCGGACGGAAACCATTCTGGTGGTGCTGGCCGCCCTGTTGATGCTGGGCATGAACGTGGGGTTGGTGCTGTTTTCCAAGTCCCTGCCCATTTTCGATCAGTGGCAGTGCTGGGAAATGGCACGGCAGATCGCCATCGGGCATGACCCGGTCTGGACGTACTACTACACCAACTACTTTCCCCATCAGATGCCCTATGTGCTACTGCTTTCCCTGCTCATGCGGCTGAATACCTCGCCCATGTGGATTCAGCTGTTGCAGGCAGCAGGCAATGTGGTGGGCGCCTGGGCGCTGGCGGAATGCGCTGCCCTGTTGAGCCATCGCCGGTCTGCCCGGCTGGTAAGCTGGTTGGCCACTCTGTGCTTTTTGCCCTATGCGTTCTACACGCCCTATGTGTATGGCAACCTGCCGGGGCTTCACACCATGCTGCTGGGTGGGCTGGCGCTGCTGCGGTATCATCAGGACGGCAGGAAGGGTCATCTGCTTTGGCTGACGCTCTGGCTGCTGCTTTCCTGCCTGCTGAAACAGAATATGCTGATTGCCGCCATTGCCGCCGCCATCGTGCTGGTGCTGATGGCGATGGAAAACAAGTGCTGGCTGCCTGCGGTGGCTGCTATTGTGATGGTCACGCTGTGCGCTACCGCAGGGAACACCATCAACCGGGTGGTGGAAAGCCGTACCGATGCCAACCTGTCCGAGGGTTTTCCCACCTCCTCATGGATCATGATGGGTCTGTCGGAAAGCGAAAAGGAGCCGGGCTGGTACAACGAAAACTGCTACACCTACTACACCGAATACGGCTACAGCAAAGCAGTTCACGATGAACTGTCCAAGGCGGATATCCGGCAGCGGCTCAGCGACTTTGCCGCCGACCCGGTGTACACCCTGCGCTTCTTTGGGCGCAAGACCTTGTCCCAGTGGAATGATCCCACCTTCCAGTCCGTCTGGGTGAACGAGATGGCCCGGAACCCGGAGCGCAGCCCGCTGGCTTTGAGCCTGTACGAGCGTGGCAAGGCGTACCAGCTGGTCAGCTGGGCGATGGATGAGCTGCATCTGTTGGCATTGGCAGGTATTGTGCTGTGGCTATGGTTCTGCCGCAAGGAACGCAATTTGAGCCATCTGTTCTTCCCGCTGTTTCTGATCGGCGGCTTCCTGTTCCACTTGGCTTGGGAAGCCAAGGGCCAGTATACCTTCCTGTATTTCTTCCCGCTGGTCTGCTATGGCGGGCTGGGTTGGCTGGAGTTGGGAATCCGGCTGCGGGAAATAGCAAATGACAAACGGGATATGCAAGGATAAACAAGATTGGATTCTGCCGCCTCTGAGCTTTCAGAGGCGGTTTTGTACTGGTTTCATGTTTTCTGTGCTGTGGTTCAGTTGCTTGCTTTTCAGGGTGGTTTGTGCTATGCTTTCCATGCGGGCGGGATACGAAACGATTGGAAAATCAAATAAAGGAGATGAGAAAGTTGCTGCAAGTTTTGCAGGCAGCTCTGTTTCTCTATGGCCTGAATACTGCCCAGTTCAGTCAGGTGGCAGACCATGAAGGAGGACGGAATCTGGTATATGTTTGCCGGTTGGAGGAAGAAGACCGGTATGTGCTTCGTATTTCTGCCCTTGACGACCGAACGGAGGAAGACTATCTGGCAGAGACGGAATTTGTTCACTATCTGGCGCAAAACGGCGCACCTGTTGCAGATGTGGTGCCCTCTGTCCATGGCAGACTGGTGGAGATGGTATCCCATGATGGAATGACTTATACAGTCTGTCTGTTTGCGTATGCCAAAGGCATCCTGATTTCCGATAACGGCTACCGCTACCGGGAAGGGGTGCCGCTGGAGGAATACTTCTACAATACCGGCAAGGCGCTTGGCACCATCCACCGTTTGTCCAGACAATTTGTGCCATCGCACCGCCGGATGGGCTATTTTGACAAGTACAACATGGACTACCTCCACCGGCTGATTCCTGATCGCTATCAGGAACTGAAGGATGCCATCCGGCAAAGGCTGGAACAGTTCGCTGCGCTGCCGATGGATGAAAGCAGCTACGGATTGGTGCATTTCGATTTCAGCGACGGTAACTATCATATTGATATGGAAACAGGCGCTTTGACCGCTTTCGATTTTGACAACTGCATGAACTGTTGGTACCTGTTTGATCTGGCGAATCTGTGGACCCACGGCGTAGGCTGGTGCCAGTGGGAGAGGGATGCAGGCAAGCGCATGGCCTTCATGAACCATTACTTCGATACCATTTTGCAGGGCTACCGCAGCGAGACGGATGTATCCGACGAACTACTGGAACAGTTGCCGTTGTTTATCGATATGGTGCTGATCGAGAACGTGGTGGACGCATTTGAATGCTGCCAAAGAGAAGAGGAGGAAGTGGATGAGGAGGATATCGGGCAGGCTGCCTACTGTCTGATTCAGCGCATTCCCTACGCTGGCGTAGGAGTGGAAATGTAAACAGATACGACCCTCTGTTCTGCTGAGGCGGAACAGAGGGTCAGACTGTTGACAAACCCCAGGAGGTATCGGAGGGGCGCACCCCTCCGATGGTCTTCCGAAACCGGCGGCGTGCATTGCGGCCCAAACCCAACCTACGGTCGGTTTTGGGCTTCGGCGTTGCGGAAGCGCTTTGCGCTGTCCTCACGCCTCGGTTCGCTTTGCTCACCCTTCCGGCGGTTTCGGAACCCTTGCGCAGCAAGGGCTTCCTATCGCCGTTTGCCGCCCGGCGAGCCGAAGGCTCGTAGGCAAACGGTGCAAACTCGTTGAAAAAGCCGCCGTAGGCGTGTTTTTCAACGATCTGGCCCTCTGTTCTGCTGAGGCGGAACAGAGGGTTCTTTGCACCCATCGTCCAGCCGGGCATAGGATGAAGTGCAGGCGGTCAAACCGCCCTGCAATTTCCTGTGAAGGGAAGGAACGATATGCGAAATTGTGATACCATCACCTGCGCCGTTACGCCTGGTGCAGGTTGTGTCGTGCCGTCCACGGCCTCTGTTTTTCAGGCTGTGGGCAAAACGGGCTTCGGCGAGAACTGCTGCCAGCAGGAGGAGGCACAGCGTTGCCTCGGCGGCTGCCTGAGAAGCAACACCTGCCAGAAAACGGGATGGTGCTGCCCGGGCAATGCTGCGCAAGCCAGCTGTGGCAACGGTTGCGCTGCAGAGACCTGCGGCAGTGCTTCCCCCAGCAACTGCGGCTGCGAAACCAATGCCAACTGCCAGAACAGCTGGGCCAACAGCTGCCAGAAATGCAAGGGTTGCAATCAGAATAATGGCAACTGCGGCAATGCCAACCCCGCCGCTTCCTGCGCCAGCGCTTGTTGCAAGCTCGCTTGTGCTGCGGGTTGCCAGAGCAGCGTTCCCGCAGTGAACTGCGCTGCTTCCACCACCTGCGGCTGTGCTGCCGGTCAGTGCAGCAGCAACGGCAATCCCCCCGCCATGGTATATGAGGCGGAGCATCAACTCTGCAAGATGCACCAGATCGAGGAAGCCATCCGCAAGGGTACCCTGTTCAGTCAGCTGTATATGCCCATGAACGGCGAATGCGCCGATGCCTGCGGCGCTACCCTCTGCGATGGTCAGGCGGAGGCCTTTGCCGCCTGGGAACTGCGCCTGTATCTCAACACCCATCCCTGCGATCAGCAGGCTTTGCAGCTGTTCCAGCAAATGGCCTGTAAGGCTGGCGAACCCAACTATGCCAGCAGCTTCGTGGAGGGTTGCCAGTCCCGCTGGAACTGGACGGACGCTCCCTGGCCCTGGGAATTCAATTGCGCCTGTGAGTAAGGAGGGGTTCAGCCATGTTTGTTTATGAGAAAAAGTTGCAATATCCGGTGCGCATTACCCGCCCGGATCCCCGGATGGCAACGGCCATCATCAGCCAGTACGGCGGCCCCGACGGCGAGATGGCGGCCTCCCTTCGGTATCTGAGCCAGCGGTTCTCCATGAATGATCCCAAGGTGAAGGGCCTGCTCACGGATATTGGCGTAGAAGAACTTGGTCATCTGGAGATTGTGGGGGCTATGGTGTATCAGCTCACCCGCGGAATGTGCGAGAGCGACCTGAAAAAGGGCGGCTTCGATGCCTATTTCACCGATCACACTTTGGGGGTCTATCCCCAGTCCGCCGCCGGTCATCCCTTTACGACGGCCTATATCGGCGTGAAGGGCGACCCCATCACCGATCTGCATGAAGATCTTGCAGCAGAGGGTGCGAGGCTGTAAAGGCAACAACCGGTCTGCTGATTTTATACAACAGAAGTTCTTGAAACTGGCAGCTTTTTGTGTTTAACTATATAGTGGCAGCAGCGTTGTTTTCATTATACAGGTATCATCATTCGGCGCTTCCCGGGGAGGCGTGGCAAGCAGGCTGCTACCATCTGAAATACGGTTACAGGGAGTTGAAAATCGATGAACCATGCCTCCAGTTGGGATTTCACCATGGCGAACTATGACGCTGTCTGGGCTTTTCTGGTACAGCTGGGCTTGCTGCTTTTGTTTCTGATGATGGGCAACATCCTCCGGCGCACCATTCCGGTGTTCCGCAAGTGTCTGGTACCTTCTGCACTGCTGGGTGGCGCACTTTTGCTGGTGGTCAACATTATTCTGAAGCAGTTTGGTTTCGCACTGGTGGATAACCGGCTGATGCAGGTAATCACTTACCATTGCCTGGCCATCGGCTTTGCATCCATGTCGCTGAAAACAGAAAAGAGCAACCACAAAACCAATAAGGCGCAGGTGCTGGAATTCGGCGCATTGCAGGGCGGTACCTATATGCTGCAGGCCTGCGTTGGTCTGGGTATCACGCTGGTGATGTTCCTGCTTACCCGCTATGGCGACAGGATCGTTTCCTACATCTGCGGTTTGATTCTGCCGCTGGCTTTTGGTCAGGGCCCCGGAAACGCTCTCAGCTGGGATATCAACTTTACCAACACCCCCGCCGCCCAGTTTGCCGGTAATGGCAGCTTTGGTCTGTCTCTTGCGTCCATTGGTTTTGTGGTGGCTTCCGTGTTTGGTGTGCTGTATATCAACATTCACAAGAAGCGTGGCGATTTAGTGGTGCGCACCGGCACACCGGTGGAACTGGCTGTTGAACAGATTGATCCCAACAGCGAGATCCCGGATAACGAGTCTGTGGACAAGTTCTCCCTGCAAGCGGGCTTTGTGGCGCTGGCCTATGCCATTTCCTTTGGCTTTATGTACCTGTTGGGCATCCTGTCCGACTTTACCAACAGCATCGCCTGGGGTTTCAACTTCCTGTGGGCTTCTCTGGCAGCCATGCTGATCCGTTTCGTGGTCAGGCAACTGCGCAGGCATAAACTCATGCACCGGGAATACATCAACAATTATCAGATGGACCGTATTTCCGGCTTCTCCTTTGACCTGATGATTGTTGCCGGTGTGGCGGCCATTGAAATCAACGATATCAAGGACTATATCCTGCCCATCGTGCTTCTCAGCCTGGTGGGTACGGTGATCACCTATGTGTATATCCGTCTGGTGGCCAAGGAATGCTTCAAGGGCTTTGAGCATGAGTTTTTCCTGATGGCGTTCGGTACCTTGACCGGCACGGCTTCCAATGGCATGATTCTGACCAAGGAAATCGACCCCGGCCTGCGTACCCCCACCTCCAGCCTGTACATTCTCTCCAACTTCCCCGCTATGGTGATGATTGCACCGTTGCTGCTTTTGCTGGGCTTTGCCGGCAAATCCCTGACGAATGCCATCATTGCCTGCGCTATCTTCTTTGTGCTGTGGCTCAGCTATACCCTCTTCCTCTTTCGCAGAAAGATTTTCGTAAAGCGGTATCAGGATGAATCCGTCGCTGCCTGGACGGAGGATGCCGAAGCCTGACAACGGATGCAAAAACCCCGCAGTCGCTGCCTCTGATAAAGTGGTCGGACTGCGGGGTTTTGTGATACAGCGGCGGAGGCTCATTCCTGCAATTTGCGGTATTGCCGGGGCGAAATGCCGTATTCCTGCTTGAAGGATCTGAAAAAGCTGGAGTAATCGGAAAAGCCGGTCTGATTAGCCACGGCTTCCAGCCGCTGGCCTTTTTCGATGAGGGTTTTGGCAGCAATGAGCCGCCGCTGGGTCACATAGCGGTAAAAGCTGACCCCCAGCTTCTGTTTGAACACATGGCTGATGGTACTGCTGCTGACGAAGAACTGTTTGGCTAAATCCGCAATCACAATGGGCTGGGCATAGTGGCCTTCCACATAGGTGGTGATTCGGTCCAGCAGTTCGGGCTGTTCTGCTTTCAGGGCATGAGCAGCCCGGCCTTTGGCTGCGCGCCGGAGCTGAGTCAGCAACTGGATGGTGTTGCCGATAACGGCGGCCTGCCAGCCATCCGTTTTGGCTTCGGCCTCCTTCACTCCGCTGAGAAACATCTCTCCAAGATATTCGAAGGGCGTGCCGCTGGTGCGCAGCAGGAATGCAGCGGGCACCTTGTTCGGTGTGTCTGCTTCCGGCGTGAGATCGGTATACCACTTCATGAAATCCATGCTGATCCATAGCACATAACGGATATAGGGGCTTGCCATATTCTCGGGCAGCAGGGGACGGTGACTGACGCCGGGAGGCATAAACACGATATCCCCCTGCTGAAGCCGGTAGCGCTCGGAACCCACCAGGTATTCCACCCCGCAGTTGCTGGCGCAGTAGAGAAGCTCGAAGAAGGTGTGGCTGTGCAGCTGCAACTGCGCATTGGCATGGCTGGTATCCCGGTGGGTATCCACATAGCGGGAGGTCATCTCCAGCTCCTGATAGAGATTGTTGGGGTTCAGCCCCATGCTGATCAGCTGCTCATGGAGCCATTCCTGCAACTGGGGCCCCTGCTGATGGGGAACCATCTGCGCCAGTTTCTGCAATTCATCCAGTTTCATGGCTGTATCCTCCGGCGGTGTTTTGCGCCGTATTTATCATACCACATCAACGCCATTGTTGCAGCATTTCCTGCATCCAGGCATATACATCCATATGATAGACCTTATGCAGGTTCTCTTTGGTCAGCACGGCAGCGATCTCGCCCTGGGCAGCACATCTGCCCTGATGCATCAGTACGGCATGGGTGCCGTATCGGCGAGCCAGGCTCAGGTCGTGCACCACGGAGAGCACCGCCCGCCCCGGCGTTTTCAGCCACTGGGCAATCAGGGAGAAAATATGCTGCTGATACACTAAATCCAGATGGTTGGCAGGCTCGTCCAGAATCAGCAGCTGGGGATTCTGGGCAAATACCTGCGCCAGAAAAGTGCGCTGCAATTCGCCGCCGGAAAGGGTCAGCACGCTGGCATGGCGCAGTTCCGTCAGACCAGTGGCTTCCAACGCCCGCTGCACCTGTTCGCCCCCTTCCGCATCAGCGGAGGAAAGAAAGCCGGTAGTGTAGGCATAGCGCCCCAGCCCCACCACTTCGTCCACGGTGTAGCCATACCCCACACTGTTGTTCTGCGACAGCACACCGATCTTCCGTGCCATCTGGTTGGGCTTATAGCGGCGGAGATCCTTTCCGTCCAGCTGGAAGGCGCCGCTATAGGGCACGCCTTGGGAAATGGCCTCGATCAAAGTGGATTTGCCAGCCCCGTTGGGGCCCACCAGCATCAGCCATTGCCCTTCTTCAATGGTAAAGCTCAAATCGTCCACCACAGTGTGCTCCCCGTAGCGGACGGTGATGTTGTTTCCTTTTAGCATACCGGTCACCCTGCCTTTCTGGTGCGCCAGAAGATTGCCACAAACGCCGCTGCGCCCACCAGGGAAGTGACCACGCCGATGGACAGCTCCACAGGCCGGAGAAGGGTACGGGCCACCAGATCGGCCAGCAGCAGGAAGATGGCACCGGCAAACAGGGAGGCGGGCAGCAGCCGCTTGTGGTTGGGCCCGGTGAGCATCCGGGTCATGTGAGGCACCACCAGCCCCACAAAGCCAATGGTACCGGAAATGGATACGCAGATACCGATCAGCGCCGATACGGCAACCAGGATGATCAGCTTGACCCGGCGTACATTTACGCCGATATGGCGGGCGTTCTCCTCACCGATGGCAAAGGCGTTCAGCTCCCGGCTGTAGCCGAGGATCACGCCCCCCAGCACCAGCACAGCCACCCCCAAAATGAGCGAATGGCCGAAATGGGTGCCGGAAAGAGAACCCATCGTCCAGAAGGTGATGGACTTGATGCGCTCACCGGCAAAGGAAATGATCAGGTTGATCAGGCTGGACGCGAACATGGAAAAGATGACGCCAATCAGGATGATGCTGTTGGTGGAAAGGGAACGGTCCAGCCCATAGGCAAGCCCAAGGATGGCCACCAGCGCCAGAAAAGCAAAGAGCATGGCCATGAGCATCACGCCGCCATGGGTGGTGCCGGGAAGGGTGATCCCCAGCGCCAGCGCCAGCACGGCACCCAGTGATGCGCCGCTGGAGACGCCCAGCGTGGAACCGTCTGCCAGCGGGTTGCGCAAAAGCCCCTGCATGGCTGCGCCGCACAGGGACAGCGCTGCTCCCACCAGCGCCACATTGAGCACCCGGGGCAGGCGTACATTCAAAATGATGCTTTTGGCGATCCCAGCGGGAATCTCCAGCCCCCAGAGGCTGTTGTGCAGCGCAGTGACGGTATCGGACAGGGCAATGGATACACTGCCCAGACAGATGCACAGCAGCATGGAAGATGTCAGTGCTGCTACAAACAGCAGGTAGATACCAAGGGAAAAGGTTTCGGTGCGTTTCTTCATGGTTCTCAAAGGTGGGGGAGAGCCGGTATGGAACCGGCCTCCCCCAAGGGTCGAAAGGATTATGCGGCAGGTACTTCCTCATCCACAATGTCATTGAGGAAATGGTACAGATCCATGGCTGCCTCCATCAGACGGGGAGCAGGACGGGTCATGGAGTAAGAATTGGCATTATAGACGGCGCCATTCTGAATGGCGGTAATATCGCCCCAGCCGGTGCGGTTCAGCACTTCGTCCACAGCGGTTTCGCCCATGCCGGTAACCAGCACGATGTAGTCCGGGTTGCGCTCAATCACCTGCTCCTGACTGATGGGCTGCCAGCCGTCCAGATCTGCAAAGGCGTTCTGCATACCGCAGATTTCAGCCAGCTCGTGCATGAAGGTGTTGGTGCCGGCGCTCCACAGCCCCCACTCCAGCGGCATAACTTCAAAATAGATGGTTTTATCGGTTTTTTCGCTCTTGGCGGCAATCTCCGCAAAGGTGGTCTGCATTTCAGCCACCAGCGCTTCGGCCTCAGTGTCCTTGCCCATCACCTTGCCCAGCAGGCGGATGTTTTCGTACACTTCCTCCAGACTGTTGGCATTGGTGGCGATCACCGGAATGCCGTTCTGCTCGAGCAGCTTTACCTGCTCGGTGCTATGGGCCATATCATTCATGACCACCACCTGAGGATTCAGCGCCAGAATCTCTTCCAGATTGGTGTCGGCACCGGACTGCACAGCAGGCAGAGCGGTAATGCTTTCGGGGTAGTCGCAGTACAGTCCGCGACCCACCAGCGCATCGCCGCAGCCAAGGGCATACAGGATCTCGCAATCGCCGGGCTCGGTGGCGACGATGCGGGTGACGGGGCCGGATATGGTGATCTCACGATCGAACATATCGGTCACGGTGAAGGTGGTGCCTTCTGCCGCCGCGGTGGCCACGCTGAAGAGCATCAGCAGGCAAAGGAACAGGGAAACGGTTTTCTTGGACATAGGTAGTCCCTCCTCATATGTGATCAAATGAATCAGCGAGAGGGTCTTTTTCAAAAGAAAAAGCGTCCCTCCCTGAGGAACACTAACCAGGCCGATCCTTTTTGCACACGGAAAAAAGGCTTGCAGCCCAAATAGCATATCCCAACCCCAGGGGAATGATGGATGTCACGGTGTAAACAAGTCTCCCGGCTTGGCTTCATCTTACTGGCACACCTTCCCGCTTTCGCAGTGGCTTCCATGGTGCGTTCATCAGCTTCACGGTTACTGGGATAGCCCGGAACTTTCATCCGATTCCTATGGCGCAGCGCCGGAGCGCTGGCCGCACATCGCTGTGCAGATACACCGGCTATTCATTTGTCGTTCTCTATTATAGCGGAGAGGGCCGATGTGCGTCAATTTGTTTCGAAAATTGACAGGATTTGCAGGAATTCCAATATTTGTTGCAATTCCTGCAATTTATTTTGCAG
This sequence comes from Clostridia bacterium, assembly GCA_017501255.1. Classification (GTDB taxonomy): domain Bacteria; phylum Bacillota; class Clostridia; order Christensenellales; family Aristaeellaceae; genus Limiplasma. The sequence goes on from JAFVXE010000013.1 coordinate 38,486, forward strand.
AACAATCGTGATACAATATCATTGCATTTATGGTACTCATATCGCCATAATACACAAACATTAACAGGAGGAACCACACCATGGCCAAGAAAGTTAAGACTCCCGGCAGCCTGACCACCAAGCACTGGCTGGGCTATATGTTCGGCGACTGGGGCGGCTGCATGACCTTCACCCTGATGGCCAGCATCTTCTCCATGTACTGCACCAATGTGCTGGGCATCGACCCCACCCTGATGGGTACTCTGGTGCTGATCTGGACCATCTGGGATGCTGTGAACGACCCCATGATGGGTGCTTTGATGGACAAGGCGTTCGCCAAGAAGCAGAACAAGAACGGCAAGTTCCGTCCCTGGCTGCTGCGCGCCACCCCCCTGCTGGCGGTGACCGCTATCGCCCTGTGGACCGTGCCCACCTTCTTTGATGGCATTGCCACCATCGTTGTGCTGTTCTCCTGCAAAATTCTGTACGAAGCAGCCTACACCATGTTCAACATCCCCATGGGTTCCCTGCTGTCCGCCATGTCCACCAACGACTCCGAGCGTGCTTCCCTGTCCTCTGCCCGCGGCGTTGGCTCCATGATCGGCAACATGATCCCCGGTATGGTAGGCCCTGTGATCATCGGTATGTTCGGCGACAGAACCTCCACCGGCTACACCATCACCGGTGTGATCTGTGCTGTGATCGGCTTCGTGATCTGCCTGATGCACTACTTCTGGACCGAGGAACGCACCACGGTTGGTGCCGACACCAAGGCGGACGATATCAAGTTCTCCGATATCCTCACCGTGGTCAAGAAGAACCGCCCCTTCCTGGCGCTGTGCATCCATGGTATCTGCATCTGCACCATGCAGTATCTGGTTTCCAACATCAGCCTGTATATGTACTCCGAAGTGTACCATGATGTGACCTACCAGTCCATCAGCTCTGCTCTTTCCGCTCCCTTCATGATCGGCTCCATGATCGCTGTGCCCTTCATCTGCAAAAAGCTGGGTCTGGAAAAGCTGATCCGCTACTCCCTGCTGATCGGCGGCGCCATCTGCGCAGCCCTGTTCGGTATGCACTTGGTGATGGATGTGCATCCCCTGGTTCATGGCGTGATTCTGGGCATCGGTTCCGGTCTGGCCATGGTTTCCATTCAGATGCAGTGGGGCCTTGTGGGCGAAGCCATTGACTACAACGAGCTGATTACCGGCAAGCGCACCGAAGGCTCCATCTACGGCACCTTCAATCTGGCCCGCCGCATCGGTCAGGCCATCGGCAGCTCCTTCGGCTTCTATGTGCTGGCCTGGATCGGCTTCGACGCTGCCAAGGAAATGCAGAGCGCAGGCACCATCTTCGGCCTCAAGGCACTGTGCGTGCTGATTCCCGCTGTGTTCATTCTGGGTTCCTGGGCTGCTTTCAAGTTCGTGTGGAACATCACCCCTGAAAAGCGTGCCGAAATGGCTGCCCTCAAGGCTGCCAAGGTGGATGCTCCCGAAGGAACCGTGGAAGAAGTTGCACAAGCCGTGGAAGAGACCGTAGAAACCGTGGAAGAAACGGCGGAAGCGGTGGAAGAAGAGACGAAGTCCACTGAAATGTAAGAGATTATCCTGAGGGATGGTATGGAATGGGCGCAGGAGAACCCTCCGCCCCTCCGCATCCATCCGACAGAAAGGATTCATGCCCATGGACTATATCATCCATACCCCCTGCGGCGCTGTTCAGGGCGCTCAAGGCCGGGTGGCGGGCACCGCCGCCTATAAGGGCATCCGCTATGCGACGGCTGGACGCTGGGAGTATCCCAAGCAGGTCACCGGTTGGGAAGGCACCTATGATGCCACCCAGTACGGCGCCTGTTCCTACCAGCCCCGCTCGTTCTACAACGAAGAAGAAAATCTGAAAAAGATTTTCTACTACAACGAGTTCCGCAAGGGCGAAAGCTATCGCTACAGCGAGGATTGCCTGTTCCTGAACATTTTCACCCCCGATACCGCCAAAGAAGGGGACAAGCTGCCGGTGCTGATTTACATCCACGGCGGCGGGTTCACCGGCGGCTGCGGTCACGAAAAGCATTTTGACGGCCCGGTGTGGCCTCAGAAGGGCATCATCGGCGTCACGCTGAACTACCGCCTTGGCCCCATGGGCTTTGTGTGTCTGCCTCAGCTCAAGGAAGAAGCCGGAGTGACCGGCAACTATGGCCTGTATGACCAGCTGTGCGCCATTCAGTGGGTGCATGACAATATCGCTGCTTTTGGCGGCGACCCGGACAACATGACCATCATGGGGCAGAGCGCAGGCGCTATGAGCGTGCAGCAGCACAGCCTGAGCCCCCTGAGCGCAGGGTTGTTCCAGCGGGCCATCATGTCCAGCGGCGGCGGTGTCAGCAAGGTGCTCTCTGCCAAACCGGCGGAAAACCACTACGCATTCTGGCAGAAAGCCATGGAGAATGCAGGCTGCGATACTTTGGAACAGTTCCGTGCCATCACCCCGGAAAAGCTGTTTGAAAGCTGGAATCAGACCAAGAAGGAACTGCACTCCCCCGGTACGGTTCCCTGCCTGGATGGCCGCCTGATTGTGGGCACCGGCGATGAACTGCTGGCAGCCGGCAAGCAGCATCCCATTCCCTATATGGCAGGTTCCACCAGCGAGGATATGATGCCGCCCATCCTGTACGGCATGGCTCAGAAATGGTGCGCTGCACAGCTGACCCCCAGCTATACCTGGTTCTTCGACCGGCAGCTGCCCGGAGACGACAACGGCGCATGGCATTCCTCGGATTTGTGGTACTGGTTCGGCACGCTGGAAAACAGTTGGCGTCCCTTTGAAGAAAAGGACTATGCCCTCAGCGGGCAGATGGTCAGCTACCTGTGCAACTTTGTACGCACAGGCGACCCCAACGGCGATGGTCAGCTGCCCCAGTGGAAGGCCTCCGGCGCTCGGCAGAATGCGGCGCTGATGCTGGGCGAGGGGGAAACCCATATGGACAAACCCAGCAGGCTGAAAATGATCAAAACCATGCTCACCAACAAAGCGGTGGGTGAATAATTCCGTTGTACTGCGAAACGGCAGGAGCAATGATTTCCGTGAGGATTCACTGCTTCTGCCGCTTTTCTTTTGCAAAAAGGCTGCCGATAAGGCATAGGGGCCCTTTATCCCTTCATATCCATTGACGAAAGAGAAGGAAGGAGGCAGCCTATGCCAATCGTCAGTTCCCGGCACCCCTGTTGCACAAATGTGTTGCAAAGCCCGTCAGAGGTGGAAATCAGCGCCGCCATCACCCGGCGGTGGATTCGGCTCATCACCCGGCTTCAGGAACAGAAAGAGTACCCACCCGCACCCCGGCAGGAAGCAGAAGGATGAAAGCCGCCATCTATTGCCGCCTTTCCGAAGAAGATCGGAACAAACATTCCGCCACCGATGACAGCAACAGCATTCAGAACCAGAAAGCCATGCTGGTTCAGTATGCCGCTGAAAACCACTGGGAAGTGACCCGCATCTACAGCGATGACGACTATACCGGCGCTGATCGGAACCGTCCGGCCTTCAAAGCGCTGCTGCATGATGCGGAACAAAGGCAGTTTGATATTATCCTTTGCAAAACCCAGTCCCGCTTTACCCGTGAGCTGGAGCTGGTGGAAAAGTACATCCATGGGTTGTTCCCTGCCTGGGGCATCCGGTTCGTCAGCATTGTGGATCATGCGGATACGGCCAGCAAGGGCAACAAAAAATCCCGGCAGATCAATGGACTGGTCAATGAGTGGTATCTGGAGGACCTGTCGGAGAACATCCGGAGCGTGCTGGACAGCCGCCGCAAAAATGGCTTGCACATCGGGGCGTTTGCGTTGTATGGCTACCAAAAGGATCCGGACAGGAAGGGGCATCTGCTGATCGACCCGGAAGCGGCCTCAGTGGTGCGGGAGGTGTTTCGCCTGTATGCTTCTGGCATGGGCAAGACCGCTATCGCCCGCCAGCTCAATGACCGGGGCATTCCCAACCCCACGGAGTACAAGCGGATGAAAGGCTTGCGCTATCAGCAGCCCAACCGCCCAAACAGCACCCTGTGGCGGTATGCTGCCATTGCGGATATGCTGACCAATGAGATCTATATCGGCAACATGGTGCAAGGCAGATACGGAAGCGTATCCTACAAAACCAAGCAGAACAGGCCCCGCCCCCAAAGCCGGTGGTATGTGGTGAAAAATACCCATGAGCCCATCATCCGGCGGGAATTGTGGGAGGAAGTGCAGGCATTGATTGCCCAGCGGGCCAAACCCTTCGGTAATGGACAGATTGGGTTATTTGCCGGAAAAGCCATATGCGCCGGCTGCGGCTATGCCATGCGCTCCAGCATCAGCAGGGGTGTGCGCTATCTGAAATGCGGCAGCCGCCCCGTTGCCAAGGATGCGTGCGAAGGTTCCTTCATCCGTGTGGAGCGTTTGGAGCGCATGGTGCTGGAAGAATGGCAGCATCTTTCCGAAACCTATGTGGATTGGGCAGCGCTGAAGCAGCAGGTTGCCTTTGGCAAGGCCCGGGAGCAGGAACTGCGCAGATGGAAACGGGAAGAAAACCAGCATCGGCGGCGCATGGAGGAATACACCAGCGCTATCCGCAGTTTATACATGGATCAGGCAAAGGGGCTTCTTTGCCAGGAGGACTATACGCCGCTGCTTCAGGATTTTCAGCGGGAACGGAGCCGGTGCGAAAAACAGCTCCGGGAGATTGCAGAAAAAATCAGCCGGTTGGAGGAACGGCTGAAAGCGGAGGAGAACCAACAGGCTGAGTTGGAACAATATCTGCATCCTGAACACCTGACCCGGGAGATAGTGGAAGAGATGATTGACCGCATAGAGGTGGGCAAGCGGATTCCCGGCACACGGGATGTGCCGGTGACCATTCATTGGCGGTTTTGATGTTGGTTGCATTCATGACCTTGCAGCAGAGCAGAAGGCCCGCACCACCTACGAGAACCTGCTGCATCTGGCAGACGACCCGGATGTGAAGGATGTACTGCGCTATCTGCGTCAGCGGGAGATTGTGCACTATCAGCGCTTTGCCGAAGCGCTGGGCATGGTGCGTGACCAGCTGGATGAAAAGAATTTCTATGCCTTCAATCCGGCATTGATAAACTAAAGAAAAATGGGCCGTTGCAATCAAGCTGCAACGGCCCGTCCTGTTATGGGACTATAGGATTTTCTGCGCTACTTCCGTGGCGGTGGGGATGGAAGCCCCTGCCCCCGGGCGGGTGACAGCCACGGCGGCTGCATGAGCCGCAATGCGCAGGGCGAAGGCAGGGTCTTTTCCTGCCAGCACGGATGCAAGGAAATAGCCGGTGAAGGTATCCCCTGCGGCAGTGGTATCCACGGCTTTGACCGGTATGGCAGGCTGATGTAGCTGCTGATGTCCATCCCGGTAGAAGGCGCCGTTTTCACCAAGGGTCAGCACGATGGCGGTGTGGGGAAAGCGGCGGTTCAGCTCGTCCAGCATCGCTTGCGGTTGGCTTGCGCCAGTCAAATCCTCACCTTCCACCTCGTTGAGGATGAGCCAGTCAGCCAGTTCCAAGGGCCAGGCGTGCAAATCCGGCGAAGCAGGGGAAGGGTTCAGGGCAACACGAAGCCCTTTTTCTTTGGCCGATTGCAAAATCTCTTTGCCGCAGCTGATCTCGTTCTGCAACAGCACGCAGTCCCCGGCAGCAAAGGTTGACAACACCGATTGTGCCATTTCCCGGGTGATCATCCGATTGGTGCCCCCAAAGAGCAGAATGGCATTGCCGCCGGTAGCCTCCACCTGAATGATGGCGTGACCGGTGGCGGCAGCCAGCACCTGCACATGGCGGGTATCCACACCGGCTTCCATCAGGGTATCCCGCAGGAACAAACCATCCGGCCCAATAGCGCCGGCAAAGGCGGTATCCTGCCCAGCCCGGGCCAGCGCAATTGCCTGATTGAGGCCTTTGCCACCGGCATTGCGGCTGTAGGCGGTGGAATCCATGGTTTCGCCGGGCCGGAGAAAATGGGGCACCTGATATACATGGTCGATGTTCAGAGAGCCGAAAACCAGCACTTTCATGCTTCTGCGCCTCCTCTGGTCAGCTTGGTAAACAGATCGCCCAGCAGCGCATCCCGGTTGACATGGTACACATACCGGCACAGGGGATTCAGAGGCGCACGGCCCCAGTGGTGATCGTATTCCGGCACCGGGGTGGGGATCAGCCGGGAATGAAGGAAACGGTGGTCATCGTTGAGCAGCCAGCCCACGGCGGTCACATCCCACAAAACCCGGCTCCACACCTTGCCCTCAGCGTAGGTTTTGACCTCGTCAACAGTGTTCTTCACAAGGAAATCACACAGGGGATTCTTGCCACGGAGCCAATAGTCCAGCTCCGGCCCGGTGGTAGTGAAGGTGCTGACCACACCAAGGCAGGGCAGCATAATCAGCGGCGCACCGCTGCCGTAGACCACACGGCCAGCCGCCACATCCTGACTCAGGTTGAACTCCCGGTTCTGGGGCCAGTCCAGCGCATGGCCGCCCAGAAATGCCACCACGATGCGGTCAGCGATTTCCGGGTTCAGCAAAAGGGCGGAGGCCACGTTGGTAATAGCGCCCAAGGCCACCACATACAGCGGGTTTTCGGGGGTGTAGGCCATGGCCCGCTGGCTCAGATCCTTGGCGGCAGCGGAGACGACGGGCGTTTCTTCGCTGGGCAGATAGCCGGTCGCGCCCCGGAAATAGGGGGTATCTTTGCCAAGCAAGGCCAGCAGCCGCTGGATTTCCTGATAGCTGCGCTCCATGCCGTCCGCAGGGGAGGTGGAGCGGTGGTTGAGGAAGGGCGCGGCATAGATGGCCTGCACCCGGCAGCGTTCCGGGGACAGCAGGGCATAGGAAATGGCGAACTGGTCATCGATCTCGTTGTAGGTGTCGCTGTCGATCACCACATCAATCACACCGGTGGGGATTTCCAGCATCTTCAGGCGTTGTTGCAAGGTCAGCATGGTTTTGTCTCCTTTGCAGGGTCAGGCTTGGGTTGCTTCAATCAGGTCGGGCACGGCGTTCAGGTTGATAAAGTAGGGATCATGGAAGACTTCGTGGAGCTTCTCCGGCGGGTTGTGTTCATTGTTCACAATCCAGCCGGTGTGCCAGGTCATGAACCAGACCCAGGGGGCTTTCTCATCTTCCATCTGGGCACGGGTGGGAATTTCGCCGTTTTCGTGGTAGCAGATGGGCATCCCCTCGGGGGCGATAGAGGCGCACCGGGCAAACAATTCTCCCTGCGCCCCGCCTTTGTAGCTGTCGCCGCCAAGGATGTCCACCACATCGTCGCCGGGATACCAGGGAGCCAGATCGGCGGTGGCATCGGAGAAACCCAGCACCCAGATCAGGTTGTGGAGGCCCCAGTGATTCACGTAGCGGTCATACATCATGCGCCAGAGTTTGACGAAGTTTTCAGCTCTGCCCTTGCCCCACCAGAACCATTGGCCGTCCATTTCATGGAAGGGCCGCCACAGTACAGGAATATCACGTTCTTGCAGCTGTTCCAAATACGGCGCTGCCCTGTCCATACCGGCGATGAGCGCCTCATAGGCAGGCGTGCCGGGAGTAAGGGCCGTATCCCAGCAGAGAGTATCTTCCTGTGATTGCTTGTAGGAAGAAGCAAAATCCGGGCCGGTGTGCCAGCAGATGGTCACAATGCCGCCCCGGGTGTGCCAGTCCGTCGCCCGGCGCACCACGCCCTCAAAATCGTTGGCGATGAAATCCAGCCCCCGGATGGCGGGCAGGCGACCGGTTTTCTCCAGCAGATAATTCATTTCGTACTCGGGCGTGCCCTTCCAGATGGACTCCATCTGTCCGGTGAGGCATCCCTTGCCTTGCAGGTCGCAAAGACAGGCGTACAGCCGCTGGGCGGCAGGGGTTGCCTGTGGGTTGGAAAGGGCGCGGGTCATGCAGTTGTCCTCCTTGATGGGGAAATGTTGCTTGCAGTATAGCAGACAAACTGGTTTTGTGCAATGGATGAAAGGGTGGGAATGGTGGATTGTGGTTTGATGTGCTGGTATGATAGAATGAAAATGTTAAACTTGAATTTGTCTGTGAAAAGCCCGTAAATAAGCGTATGTTAATTTGCGTTGCTTGTGGCAACGGCTCTTTTGAATATAGAATTGAGCCATCAAAACAAGGAGGCACAGATTATGCTTAATGAAAATATCAAAAGAATTAGAAAGACAAAAGGGCTATCGCAAGAAGAACTTGCAATGAAACTGAATGTAGTAAGACAGACTGTATCAAAATGGGAGAATGGTATGTCAGTTCCTGACTCCAGTATGCTGATTGTGTTGGCGGATGAATTGGATACTACTGTAAGTGAATTGCTTGGAGAACCCATAGCAGAACCAACTACCGATGATTTAAAGACCCTTTCTGAAAAGTTGGAAGTTATTAATTTGCAACTCGCAAAAAGAAGTATAACAAATGTCAAAACGATTCGATGGATTCTTATTTCATTGTGTGCGGTTATAGTGATAATATTTGTCGCACTTGCATCTATGAATAGTTCTTATCTGGATTGGAATTACAATGATCCTGAGTTAGCGGTGGCGGGAACAATAATGCATGGGTTCGAGTTCTTATTTGTAAGAATTGCGCCGATTACTTTTTTGGCCTTTGTAGTTGGAATTGTAGCGACATATAAGAAAAGATAAATTTCAGTTTGACTGTTCGACAAATTCCAATTGGTAATATAAAAGCGAAGGTTTAACAGCCTTCGCTTTTCCTTTATGATGAAGGAGGTCGGCCTGACGGAATTTCCAATTGGGACACCACGCCCGACGACAAATGTGTCAGCCATCCTTCATCATTCT
>JAFVXE010000014.1 GCA_017501255.1 Clostridia bacterium
CAGAGCGTACAGGTTGTCAACGGTGGGCAGGCTCTTTCCTCGCTGCCACTTGTAGATTGCCTGGGGTTCTTCAAAGCCGAAGTAGGTTTGCAGATCCCGAACGGTCATGCCGCGTTCCTCGCGCAGGCGCATGATGTTCTTACCGGTTTCGACCATGTCGATTACCGGAAAAGGCTTCTGATGCATGGCTTTCGCCTCCTTTGCATTGTCGTGTCCTTATATTATATTCTCTGAAGCACCTTATGACAAGCGGTTTTTGACGCGGAGGGCTGGATGAAAAACTATTTTACACTTGAGCGATTTTCCCTGCTGTATGACCACTACGCATTCGTTGATGTGCCGGAATACTATGCTGATCAGCTGTTCATCCAGCATCAGGTGACGGTTCGTTTCGGAAATGAATTCCAGCATCCGGATCAGCCGTATGTTGTAATCTTCTGCAAGGTTAGGAAACGAGATCGTACTAGGTTCCTTTCTGCGCTGGCTGAACTGAATCGCAAGATGATCCTGTGCGGGTATCCCGGGTATGAGGAGTTCTGCACATCCTTTATCGCAAAAATGAACGACGGAGCAAAGGCGCTCCGGGAAAAGAGGTGTAAGCCCAATGAAGCACATCCCATTGAAGAAACAGAGCAAGCGTGCTCAAAAAGAGCATCATGACAAACAGCGCGGTTCGTGGAATGGCGTGGTACCCGTTACGCGGGTGATACCGAACAAGAGGGCTTATGACCGCAATAGAGCTAAACAGGCAGATCGAGGCTTCCGAGCAGCAGAGGGCTGAACTGATCCCTCCGCAGTCGAAACGACGGACGGGACGTGCGTACAGAGGCATGATGAATGAGCGGAAATTCAAGCATCTCTTCAGAATCGTCACGCATGGATACCGGCCGCATGCTGGTTATGTGGATTGGTCATATGTTGATGGCAAGTGGATGCCCACAGGAAAATACATAAAGTACCCTAAGAACAGCAACTGCCAGAACTGGTGCAAAAGGGCATCCAGCGCAAGGATGCGCAAGTATATGGATCTCCCGCATAAGGGAAACAGCTATCGCCGGGTTTTCGATTACTGGTGGACGCTGTACTGATCGGAGGTATTTATGGAGATTATCGGAAATGCAGTAATCCAGAAGGACGGAACACTGCTATTGCCGCAGGAGATAATCCGGCGGCTGGAACTCAAATTCGGTGATGAACTCTTCTTCGTCGCAAAAGGCGGAGAGATTACAATAAGCAAGCTGCCGGACGCAATGAAGCGAACGGTTGATTACTATCTGGCAATAGGCTGTGACCGCCTTGCTGCCGAGTATTATGCTGGTGGCCGCAAAAGGCTGACGGGTGTAAAAGCCAATCCGGATTATACGCTTATCCTCACTTACGAAGAACGAGAAGAACGCATATATGACTGCAAACCGCTTCTTGATAAGGGCGGTGTATTTGTGCATCTTCGGAAATATGAGAACTTTGCCCGGGTGTTTATTGAGTACGGCGCTGTATGCTGGGACATCGATCCCAACATAGACAGCAATGAAGTGTGGAACAACCGTATCGATCTTTGCCCCGATTCTTGCTACATTGACAGCACTCCTGCATGTGCAAAAGGGCTGACACGTGATGATATGCTTAGTGCTAAGGATGCAATGCTGGCAATGGGCATTGATATTCAGGATGAGGAAGCAGTTGCTGGATTTGCAGTGTCCCGAAAAGTCCTCGGGCTGGATCGGAGGAAGAAATGATATACCTGACTGGTGATACGCATGGCAAGTTTGACCGCATTGGCGCTTTCTGTGACAAGATGCAGACAAGCCGTGATGATATTCTGATTATTCTTGGCGATGCCGGTATCAACTTCCATGCCGGCGCCCTTGACATACTCCGCAAGGAGTACCTTAGCAAACTGCCGATTACGCTCCTGTGCATCCACGGCAACCACGAACGCCGGCCTGAAAGCCTGCCGTACTATGGCGAGCAGGAATGGCGCGGCGGCAAGGTTTATGTGGAAGAAAGGTATCCGAATATCCTGTTTGCTAAGGATGGCGAAGTGTACGATCTGTATGGCAGGAAAGCCATTGCCATTGGCGGCGCCTACAGCATCGACAAGGCATGGCGAATCGAAGGACAAAGCTGGTGGGCAGATGAACAGCCCTCCTCGGAGATCAAGACCCGGGTGGAACAGGTTCTGGATCGGCTGAACTGGCAGATAGATATTGTGCTGTCTCACACAACCCCGCTGAAGTATGAGCCGATAGAGGTTTTCCTTCCGAGCATTGATCAGTCGAAGGTGGACAAAAGCACAGAAGAATGGCTGGATGGCATCGAAACACGGCTGGAGTATGGGCATTGGTACTGCGGTCATTATCACACGGAAAAGAAGATCGACAGGCTGCAGATCATGTTCAACGATTATGCGGTACTGGAGGCAGACTGTACATGCTGACAAGAGAAACCTTTGTAGATGCGATCAGTAAGATCAAAAAGCACGAAGAGTTGATGGAACGCTTGGATTCCGTATGCAGGGAGTTTGGTGCCTTTCGCCCCAGCCTTGACTTTGGCAATCTCCACCTGCAGGCCTTGCTGGAGGTTTTGAAGGAAGCAATGAACGATGAATATGACTATATCAGCTGGTGGCTGTATGAAGGCACCGATCATATTGTCTCTTGGGAAGAGAATGGCAAGAAAGTCTCTGTGGATCTGACGGAGATAAATGCTCTATACGATTTTCTGGTAGAAAACGCATCAAAGCCGGATTCTTGACTTCTGCTCCATTTAGAGCGTATATGGTCATGCGCCGTCAGCAGCGACTAAAAACGAAGAGGTGATAAAATGTCCACTACATACTACATCTGTAGGAAGCATGAATATGAACGCTCCGAAGCGATCATCAGCTACATCGAGCGTATCCGCAGAACCTTGTTCAGCTATCTGGATGCATCTCTTCCTCCGGAACTCAAGGATGATGTTCAGCTGACGGATGATCTGGAAGACGCCATTTCCCCGATGTGCAGGGAATTGAATCATCAGATCGGCTACGACCCGGAGGTACGCCTTTGCACCTTTACCAACAGCAGGATCGTCTGGCACAGCGCGGAAACTGCTGAGGCTGGCTTCAAAGAAACGGATGAACTGGTTGTCATTGATGAGTATGGCAAAGCCCAGCCGTTGAAGGAGTTCCTTGCATCCATAGGCGTCAAATATAACTTGACTTAATCGCCATTCAGAGCGTATATGGTCATGCGCTGGACACCAGCGACAAACAAGAAAGAGGTGCAGACCATGACTTACAAGGAACTTAAGGAATTGGTGGCCGGTAAAGAACTGCCCTGCGGCGGCACGAACGATGAAGGTGAGACTGTCATCATCGAGCATGAAAAGAACGAAGGCGATCCTCGTTTTCACCTGACTACCGTGCAGAACAACGGCTGGCTCAGGCACAACTACATCTACGAAGATGGCAGCAGAGAAGAACTTTTTGAGAAGTGAGGAGGTGCGCTGATGGGCGCAGTTTGCAAGATTTGCGGCAAAAACATGATGAAGGCCAAAGGCTGCAGTATCCCCAAAATCCACATTAGCGGCAAGGTGTACGACCGCATCAAGGTTGGTGCTCCTGGGGACTTTGATGAGGGAAGGGCGGAAAACACCCGATGCCACGATTGTAATGCATTGTTCGGTCACCTTCACCATTGGGGATGCGACGCGGAACGCTGTCCAGCATGCAGTGGCCAGCTGATCAGTTGCGACTGTGGGGATGTTTTCATCGAAGGATGACTTGATTGACATTTGCAAAGGAGATTTTGTTCAGCGATGAACAAGGTCTCCTTTTTTATTGGTCATAAAGTCTATTAACTATAAAGTGTTTATACGCACCTATTTGTAACTATCTTGCGCAGTCAATATCAATACGCTATAATATTATGTAACACGAGTTTGGAAACTACCCGGATGAGGAGACAGTTATGAAAACAAAGAACGAATTGCCCGAATGCCCAGTGGCAACCTGTGTTCAAATGATCGGCAGCAAGTGGAAGCTGCTCATCCTGCGCAATCTGCTCGTACGTCCGTGGCGCTTCAATGAACTGCAGAAAAGCATAGACGGCATCAGCCAGAAGGTTCTGACAGACAGCCTGCGCGCCATGGAAGCAGACGGTCTTGTACTGAGGACGGCCTATGCCGAGGTGCCGCCGCGCGTGGAGTATTCTCTGACGGAGCTTGGCGAATCGCTGCGCCCGATCCTTGCTGCCATGCAGCAGTGGGGCGAGAACTATAAGGATAATCAAAAATAAAGGGAGACTGCTTACATGGATATGCTTTCGATGATGAAGCAAAGACGCTCGATCCGCAAATACTTGGACAAGAAGGTAGAATGGGAAAAACTGGAGAAAATCGCCGAGGCGGGTATTTATGCCCCCAACCCCGGCGGCGCTCAGGGTACAACCGTCATCATGCTGGATGACGCTGAAGTGATCGACAGAATCGGAGTCATCAACGCAGCATGCGAAAACCGCAACTGGAGTGGCAGAAGCGTTTCGGCGGATCAGCCGTCGATCATTGATGATCTGTCCATCAAAAGCGGCTTCTATGGCTGCCCGGCGCTAGGAATTGTGTGCATTCCCAAAGATAGAAAAACGTTTGTCAACGGCATCGGCGCAGCGTTTACTACTGCCGAAAACATGGTAATGGAAGCTTATTCTCTGGATGTTTCCAGCTGTATCGTCGGACGTGCTGAAGCAACGTTCGAAAAGCCCGAAATGCAGGCGCTTCTGTCTGAATGGGGCCTTGACGAGAAATATATGCCGCTGGTTTTCGTATGCCTGGGCTATATTGACGGCGCATATCCGCAGGCCAAACCTCGCAAGGAAGGTCGGCTGCTTTACATCAAAAAGGAGAACGCATAAATGATCGAAAGGCTAAAGTGCGCCATTGCAGAAGCAGACGCCATTGTCATTGGCGCGGGAGCCGGTCTTTCCACGTCGGCGGGATTCACCTACTCCGGTGGGCGTTTTGAAAAGTACTTTTCTGATTTCAGGGAAAAGTATGGCTTTGAGGATATGTATTCCGGTGCGTTTTATCCGTATCAAACGCAGGAGGAGATGTGGGCATTCTGGAGCAGGAACATTCTCGTCAACCGCTACATGGATGCACCCAAGCCGTTATATCGTCAGATTCTGTCGCTGGTACAGGACAAGGAGTACTTCGTCATCACTACAAATGTAGATCATTGCTTCCAGAAAGCCGGGATCGACAAGGCAAGGCTGTTCTACACGCAAGGAGATTACGGTCTGTTCCAGTGCAGCGTGCCCTGCCATCAGGAGACCTACGACAACGAACAGGCTGTCCGTCAGATGCTTGCACAGCAGAAGGATCTGCGCATCCCATCTGAACTGATCCCGCGCTGCCCGAAGTGCGGAAAACCCATGACCATGAACCTGCGCTCTGACAACCGATTCGTGGAGGATGAAGGCTGGAAGGAAGCGGCAACGAGGTACGAGCTTTTCCTGCTGGACCATAAAATGGAGAGGATCCTGTTCCTTGAGCTGGGCGTTGGCTACAATACGCCCGTGATCATCAAGTATCCCTTCTGGCAGATGACCTATCAGAATCCACAGGCTACTTACGCCTGCATCAACTTCGGCGAGGCAGCGTGTCCCAAGGAAATTGTGAATCAATCCATCTGCATCAATGCAGATATCGGAGAAGTCATTGAGCAACTGCTGTAAAGGAGACCGCCATGCACGACATCTGGAATCCGTGGCACGGCTGCGTGAAGTGCAGCGAAGGCTGCCAGCATTGCTATATGTTCTTTCAAGACAGAATGCGCGGCCACGACGGCAGTGAGATATTCCGAACAAAAGCGAAATTCGATTATCCCATCCAGCGCGACCGAAAGGGTCGGTATCGTGTGCAAAGCGGAGAACTGATCCGCGTGTGTATGACATCCGACTTCTTTCTGAAGGAAGCGGATGCGTGGCGCAATGATGCGTGGGATATCATCCGTCAGCGCAGAGATGTGAAGTTTTTTTTGCTGACCAAGCGCCCGGAACGCGTGAAGGATTGTCTGCCAGATGACTGGGGTGACGGCTGGGAGAATGTATTCTTCAATGTGACGTGCGAAAACCAACGTCGCGCGGACGAACGCGTCCCGATTTTGCTGGAGCTTCCGTTCAAGCATAAAGGCATTATGTGCGCGCCCTTTATCGGCCCGGTGAGCATAGAAAAGTATCTGCCTTCAGGCCAGATCGAGCAAGTGATCTGCGGCGGCGAGAACTATGACGGCGCACGCCCCTGCGATTTTGACTGGGTGAAGCAGCTGCGCCGGGAATGTAAGGCTTATAACATCACCTTCTGCTTCATCGAAACCGGAACGCATTTCATCAAGGACGGAAAACACTACAACATACCAAAGAAACTGGTTCAAAGCCAGATGGCGCACAAGTCCGGCGTGAACTATTCGGGTAAGCCGATGGAATTCATCCTGACCGATGCGCTGGGATTGCCGCTTCCGAAGGAGAGTCTGTATGTGCCGCACTACAAAAAGAACTGCCACATCTGCGGCAGCAAGCTGATCTGCAATGGATGCTCGGATTGCGGGAGGTGTAAGGAATGAGCAGACTGGAGAATCTGCAGCATTTGAACAAAATGCTGCTTGAGGACATGCCTGAATACAAAGCGCAAGCGCAATCCTTTCCGCAGGAGGAGGCTGCCCAGTGGCGGCTGTTCCGTTCGCTGGTCAACGTCCGTGAACCCGGCGACATGCCTGGAGATTTTTATCTCCTGCAGGATCTGTTCCTGCAGAGAGAAATCGCTGCGAAGGGAATCACTCGCTGGCGCAGCCTGCCCTCCCGGCAGAACGGCATCAGCCTGTGGAAGGGCGATATTACCACGCTGGAGGCGGACGCCATCGTCAATGCGGCCAACAGCGGCATGACCGGCTGCTACTACCCTTGTCACGGATGCATCGACAACGCCATCCATACCTACGCGGGTATTCAGCTTCGAAAAGCCTGTGCAGAGATGATGCAGGACCAGAGACACCCCGAACCGACGGGAAAGGCGAAAATCACGCCTGCATTCAACCTGCCCAGCAGGTATGTGATCCATACCGTTGGCCCCATCGTACAGGGAACGCTGACGCAGAAGCATAAGGAACTGCTGGCAAGCTGCTACCGTTCCTGCCTGAAGCTGGCTGATGAAAGCGGTCTTGAAAGCATCGCCTTCTGCTGCATATCCACAGGAGAGTTTCATTTCCCCAATGAGGAAGCCGCGCTGATCGCCCTACATGAAGTACAGGTATATCACCGCGCGGGCGGAGCATGCCATGTGATCTTCAACGTATTTGGCGATAAAGACTGGTTGATCTACGACCAACTGCTAAATGAACCGGAATAAAGGAGATCGTATGCGTAAAACCAAATTTGCTGTTTTGATTCTGGCTTTGATGCTTATTTCGACCTCTGTCACAGTCTATGCAGACACTGCGGAAGATACAGATATGACAAACCTTGAATTTTTCGAATCTCTGAATTTCGACGACGGTCTGAGCGTGGTTGTCGATGTGTTTGAACGATTCCCTCTGCAATATGCAACCACGCTGGGTAAGGATGGCAATCCGCAGATCCGTCCGATCGAATTCAAGTTCGAAGAGGACGGCGTGCTGTATTTTGATACGGTTGTATTCTATGCATCTTATGCTGAAATGCTAGCCCATCCCTATATTCAGCTTTGTGTTTGCGATCAGGAAACGATGACCTATGTGCGTCTCGGCGGTAAAGTCAACTTCACCAAGGATCAAGATATTATCAATCGCTGCTTCGAGGAGAGTCCGGTGCTGACCTCTCAGTTTGGCAATATGCGTGAGTTCGTTATCGGCTACTATCTGACGGAGGTATGGGCGGAGTTCACATCCTTCTCCAGCGAACTGCCTAAGATGACTTACTCGCTATCCAACAAGTACGATGTGAACACTCAGGACTGATGGCAAATGGTTTGGATCTTAAGCCCACACAAGCCCCTGTTTGCCGTACGTTCGGGCTTTAGCGACTTGGTCGAGGAAACACCCCACTCAGTCCTAAAGCCCGACACAGGGCAAACGTGCGCGAAACAGTAAATAGCAAAACGAAAGCTCGGTGTTGCACCCACCGAGCCTCAGTTTGCACCCGGCTGCACCCATTTTGCACCCAAATGCACCCAATACAAAACGAAAGGGTTATTGCAAAACGATAGCCGGGAATTGTATTAGTTTTTGAGTCATTTCACAAAAACCTTGAAGTCAGTCTTCAAGGTTTTTTTCTATTCATCGCCAGGCAAATATCTTGTTTTCGTGGCACAACAATGATATAATAAAAGTTACACCGAAAGGAGGGAAGGCCATGCAGAGCATGACCGGCTACGGACGGGGACGGGCCTGTCAGGATGGACGGGAAATGGTGATTGAGCTCAAATCCGTCAATCATCGTTATCTGGATCCTTCGTTCCGTTTGCCCAAGAATCTCGGTTTTGTGGAAGACACCCTGCGCACCGCCTTGCAGAAATCGCAAGTGAACCGGGGTCATGTGGATGTATTCGTTACGTACACCAACACCCGTGAGGATGCCCGCACCTTGGCGGTGGACGAAATGCTGCTGGGCAGCTTTCATCAGGCGGTGAAGAAGTCCAGAAAACTCCTTTCCATTTTCCGTCCTGCAACGGTGGGCGAAGCCCTGACCCTCAGCGGCGCTTTGACGGTTTCCCAGGCGGATGAAGATGCTGAAGCAGTCAAGATGCTGGCTTCGGAAGCCATTGGGCAGGCCATTGCCGCTCTGGTGGAAATGCGCACGCTGGAAGGCGATAACCTGCGGGCCGATCTGAGAGGCCATCTGGCAATGGTAGCATCCCTCCGGGAGCAGATTGCACAGCGTGCCCCCACGGTACCTGAGGAATACCGCAAGCGGCTGGAAGCCCGCCTGAACGAATGGCAGGTGGATGGCGTTGAACCTCAGCGCATTGCGCAGGAAGTGGCTATTATGGCAGACCGCTGCGCCATTGACGAGGAATTGAGCCGTCTGAGCAGTCACATCGCACAGTTTGAAGAAATCCTCGCCAATGAAAGCCAGCCCGGCAAAAAGCTGGATTTCCTCCTGCAGGAGATGAACCGGGAGGTCAATACCATCGGTTCCAAGGCATCCGATGCACAAATTGCCAAAGCGGTTGTGGATGCCAAGTGCACGCTGGAAAAACTGCGTGAGCAGGTGCAGAACGTGGCTTGACGCAGGAAGGATACCATATGCTGAAACTTATCAACATCGGTTTTGGCAACATGATCGCCGCAGAGCGGATCGTTGCCATCGTCAGCCCGGATAGCGCACCGGTCAAGCGGATGATTCAGGAAGGGCGGGAACGCCACCGGATCATCGATGCAACCCAGGGCCGGCGCACCAGAGCGGTCATCCAGACCGACAGCGATCATATCGTGCTTTCCGCCATTCAGCCGGAAACCATTGCCGGCCGTGTGGCTGGCAGAGAACCCCTCACCAAAGACGACGAAAGAGAGGCATAAGGCATGGCTGTAAAGATCGACAGAAAGGGAATGCTGCTCATCGTATCCGGCCCGTCCGGTGTGGGCAAGGGAACCCTGGTAGCGCTTCTTCGGAATTACGATCCCAACTTTAAGCTTTCCTGCAGCGTTACCACCCGTGAAGCCCGGCCCGGTGAAATTGATGGTGTCCACTATCATTTCATCACCAACGAAATGTACGACCAGATGCTGGCTGAAAACGCTTTTTTGGAGCACGCAGTGGTGCATGACAACCGCTACGGTACGCCGAGAAAGCCTGTGGAAGAAATGCTGGCCAAAGGTTATGATGTGATTCTGGAGATCGACCCGCAGGGTGCCATTGCTGTGATGGATAACCTCAACCCTGATGAGTATGTGAGCGTATTCATTCTGCCGCCCAGCTACAAACTGCTGGAGGAACGCCTGACAGCCCGCCAGACCGACAAGCCCGATGTGATCGAGCGACGCATGAAGAATGCCCGTATCGAAATCGCCAAGCTGGATCGTTACCAGTACACCCTCATCAATGATGAAATCGGCCCCGCTTTTGATGAACTGCTGTACATCATCAAAGCCGAAAAACGCCGCACCAAGCGCTATATGCCCGAAATTCCCGAAGAATGAGAATATAGGAGGAAGCAAGTATGTCTATTGTCGAGCCCAACATCGTTGAACTGTCCGAGAAGGTTGACTGCCGCTACACTTTGGTGGTGGAAGCCAGCAAGCGCGCCCGCCAGCTGGTGGACGAAAAGGAACCCCTCATCGACGCCAAGGATATGAAGCCTCTGAAGATTGCTGTGGAAGAAATCAATCGTGGCCTTTTGACCTACGAGCGTGACGCCGACATTACGGAGGACTGATATGCTCACCGGTAAACACGTGGTGCTGGGCGTAACCGGCGGAATAGCGGCTTACAAAGCCTGTGAAGTGGTATCCCGTCTGCGCAAACTCCATGCGGAAGTGGATGTGATCATGACGGAGAACGCCACCAAGCTGGTTGCGCCGCTGACCTTCGAAACCCTCAGCAACCGTCCTGTGTGCGTGGATACTTTCACCCGGGTGGAAAGCTGGGATGTGAAACATATTTCACTGGCTCAGAAAGCCGATGTGTTTCTGGTGGCCCCGGCTACGGCCAATCTGATGGCCAAACTGGCCCATGGAATTGCGGATGATATGCTCACCACCACATTGCTGGCCACCAAGGCGCCCATTCTGCTGGCACCCGCCATGAATACCGGAATGTGGACGGCACAGGCAACGCAGGAAAATCTGCGGGTTTTGCTTGCCCGTGGTGTGAAAACCGTTGGCCCTGCCAGCGGCGTGCTGGCTTGCGGCGATACCGGTGCCGGCCGCATGAGCGAGCCGGTGGAGATTGTGGAAGCTGTTTGCCAGTTGCTGACGGCCAAGCAGGATCTGCAGGGTCTCAAGGTGCTGGTCACTGCCGGGCCTACGGTGGAGCGCATCGACCCGGTGCGCTACCTGACCAATGATTCCTCCGGCAAAATGGGCTATGCCATTGCGCAGGCCGCTGCGGGGCGTGGGGCAGAAGTGACCATTGTTTCCGGCCCAGTGCACATTGCTGCGCCGCATGGGGTTGCGGTTTTGCCGGTGCAGTCCACCATGGATCTGTACCATACCATGCTGGAAAACTGCCCTGCGCAGGATATTGTCATTCAGGCAGCAGCCCCGGCGGATTACCGGGTGGAACATCCTGCGGATCAGAAGATCAAGAAGCAGGACGGCGAATGCCTGACGCTGACGCTGGTGGAGAATCCGGATGTGGCGAAGGCGGTGGGGCAGCAGAAAAAGCCCGGTCAGGTGCTGATTGGCTTTGCTGCTGAAACCCAGCAGGTGACGGAAAACGCCATGAAGAAGCTGCACAAGAAGAATCTGGATATGATCATTGCCAACGATGTGACCGCAGAAGGCGCAGGCTTTGGTGTGGATACCAACATCGTTACCCTGATCACGGAAGAAGGATTGAATCCCTTACCCAAACTGACCAAACGACAGGTGGGCGACCGGATTCTGGATGAAGCGCTTCGAATCTATCAGAGAAAGCATTGATCAACAGAATTGCAAACAAGAACCCGCTCAATAGCAAGCTCTGCCTGCTGTTGAGCGGGTTTTTCGTGTTTTGGCAGAAGGTTTCAGTAGGATAACTGATCGCAGGCCATTTGAAGGGCCGCATACACATCCTGCTGCATCTGGCGGGCCTGTGTGCGGACATCCTCCCGATAGGCTTCCCGGTCAGGCTGCCAGTTCGGTACTTGCTGATAGTGATAGAGAATCCCTCTGGATGAGCTGATCAATGCGCCCAAGCCATCGCTGTTGAAACAAGCAGCGATGCTGTCAGCGTTGCCGCCCTGTGCACCATAACCGGGCACTAAAAAGAATTGCTCCTTCATGAGCCTTCGTAAAGCGGCAGCTTGTGCGGGGTAGGTAGCACCCACCACCGCTCCGATGGAGGAATAACCATATCGCCCCATACACTGTACGCCATACTGGTTTACCTGCGCAGCGAGCCATTGACAGACGGTCTGCCCGTCTGGTTTGATGGCATCGGAAATCTCATGGGAGGATGGATTGGAGGTTTTCACCAGTATGAACAGTCCTTTACCATCCTGTTCTGCGACACGAAGAAAAGGTTCCAGACTGTCCGTCCCCAGGAAGGGATTCACAGTGAGAAAATCTGCATCGATGGGCCCGTCCTTGGCAAGATGAGCGGTAGCATAGGCTTTTGCGGTATTGCCAATATCGTTGCGCTTGCTGTCATCGATCACCAGTAAACCATGTTCATGGGCATAAGCGACCGTTTGCTGGTGCGCCTGAATCCCTTCGCTGCCAAAAACCTCGAAAAATGCCATCTGGGGTTTCACGGCCACAACCACATCATCCACTGCATCAATCACATCTTTCGCCCAGCACAGAATGCAATCAGCTACATGGTCACTGATGCTGCGATAACAGACAGGCAGCTTTTCCCACTCCGGGTCAATACCAACGATACAGGGATTCCGTTTGCGTTTGATCCCATCAATCAGCCGATCAATCATCGTCTCTTCCTCCGAATTGCGCTTTGTAATCCTTCATGTCGTCCAAGTATTCCTGCCCGCCAATGATATGGTTTTCCATGGCGGCAATCAGATCATCCAATGTGACAATGGCGTGGATGCGTATTCCATAGCGTTTTTCCAGTTCCTGGCGAGCTGACAGCGGGGAATGCTCACTGCGTTCCATTCGGTCTACGGATACAATCACATCCGTCACCTGTTTGCTTTTCTGTGTTTGATAAAGGTTCAAAGGTTCCATCAGGCTGCGACCGGTGGTCAAAGTATCTTTGATCAGCGTCAGCCTGTCCACGGGCAGAATGGTTTTTCCAATGCCTGTACCGCTGCTGTAGGCTGTATCCTGTCCATAGCGCTGGTACAGGGCTGCATTGGTGGCGATCATCAGTGGAAGTTCATTTGCAGTGTTAGCCATCAGCAGGCCGGTTTTCACATTCTGGTCACGCAGACATTCCGCATAGCTTTCGCCCAGTCTGGTCAGCTGGCTGGCAGTGTGAAAGTGAGAAGTGCTGATATAGTATGGCGAGGTACGCCCGCAGTTCAATGTGAAACAGCCGAATTGCAAAGCACCGTTGTCCGCCAGAAGCCGGATGAAACGCTCTTTCCGGTTGAGGGCATCCAGCCGAAAACCAAACAACTCATCCATGGTGATGCCAAAGAAACGGGCAATCATCGGCAAAAGCGACAAATCCGGGGCTGATAGTTGATTTTCCCACTTGCTGATGGATTGCGGCGTGACGGATAATGCTTCTGCAAGCTGTGCCTGTGTAAGGTGCTTGTTTTTTCGCAGTGTAAGGATTTTGATGCCGATGCTGTTCATACGATCGCTCCTTTCTGTGTCTATCATAAAGGAATGCAGGCCTTTCAGCCATACCAAAAACGAGAATATTCTGCAACTGTTGGTTGACTTCAACAATGGACTTGACAATTATATCGTTATCCGATATAATATGATTACGATATATCGTTAGGCGATATATCGACAAACAATATAGGAGTGTATCATGAACGATTCATTGGTTTTGACAGAATCAACCTATTATATCTTGTTGTCGCTCTGTCAGCCGCAGCATGGTTATGGCATTATGCAGCAAACAGAGCAAATGTCAGGCGGACGGGTACGGCTGGCAGCCGGCACGCTGTACGGCGCTTTGAATGCGCTGTGCGATAAGGGGTGGATTATTCAACTGCCGGTGGAAAGCGGCAGTCGGAAAAAGGAATATAAGCTGACAGAAAAGGGCTTGCAGATTCTTCATAATGAATTGAAACGTCTGCGTCAATTGGTGGCCAATGGCGAGACAATCTTGGGCAAGGAGGAAGCATGATGGAACGCAGAACGATTCGTAAATGGTTCTGGGCTTGGGATTTTGATAAGGAAGAAGAATGGTTGGAAAACATGGCTCAAAACGGTTGGACGCTGGATAGCGTCGGGTTCTGCACCTATCATTTTATCAAAACAGAACCGGGCGAGTACAGCGTGCGCCTGCAATATTTGCCCATCGCCGAAGAAAACGGCGAGTATGCAGATCTCATGGAAGAAAGCGGCGCAGAGCGGCTTGGGCGTATGGTGCAGTGGGTCTATTACCGGAAAAAGAGCGAAGACGGCTCCTTCGAGCTGTTTTCCGATCTGGACTCCCGTATCGGTCATCTGAAAAAAATCGCCCGTTTGCTGCTGATCATCACGGTAATGAACATTGGTGTTGGCATCATCAATTCCTGCAATTCGTCCATCCATCTTGGCTGGATCAATCTGCTGTGCGCAGCATTGCTCACCTATGGTCTGGGACGAATCCACGGCAAGAAGGAAGCATTGGAGAAGGAACGTCGGTTCAGAGAATAAAAGCAAATAGGAACACAGACGTTTTCAGCCACAGACACAGAAAAACAAACCATATCAAAACAGTCCTTTCATGATTGGGAAGGGCTGTTTTGGTTTGGTGCGCATATCCAGCAAACCCCATACATGGAACAGCCAAAAAAGACACAAGATACCTCCAGTAAACCGAGAACGGGAGGTACAGGTTTTTGATCAGCGTGGTCTTGTTCGGAATTCAATTGATTGTGACGATTGTGGTAGGAATCTACTTCTATACCCAATTGCGGGCGCAGCGGAAAACCCAACCCGCCCAACGCAGGGATAGCAGCCGGGAATATGAAAAGCTGCAAAAGCTTCGGGCGCTCAGGCTCAGCGAACCGTTGGCAGAGCGGGTTCGCCCCACCAAGTTCAGTGATATTGTGGGCCAGGAGGATGGCATCAAGTCGCTCAAAGCCATTCTTTGCGGCAAGAATCCCCAGCACGTGATCATCTATGGCCCTCCCGGCATCGGGAAAACCTGTGCAGCCCGCCTGGTGCTGGAAGCCGCCAAGAAAAGCCCGGGCACGCCTTTCGCAGCGGATGCCCCCTTTATTGAGATG
The DNA here is from genome assembly GCA_017501255.1 of Clostridia bacterium. Classification (GTDB taxonomy): domain Bacteria; phylum Bacillota; class Clostridia; order Christensenellales; family Aristaeellaceae; genus Limiplasma. The sequence continues at coordinate 15,010 of JAFVXE010000014.1, forward strand.
GATGCCACCTGCGTGCGTTTTGATGAGCGTGCCATTGCAGACCCGCTGATCGGCAGTGTTCACGACCCGATTTATCAGGGGGCAGGCCCGCTGGGCGTACAGGGCATCCCTCAGCCCAAGCCCGGCGCTGTCACCAAAGCTCATGGCGGGGTGTTGTTTCTGGATGAGATCGGTGAACTGCATCCGGTACAGATGAACAAATTGCTCAAAGTATTGGAAGACCGCAAGGTGATGCTGGAATCCGCCTACTATAATGCGGATGATCATGCAGTGCCCCGGTATATCCACGATATTTTCAAAAATGGTCTCCCGGCAGATTTCCGGCTGGTGGGCGCCACCACCCGCAGTCCCAGTGAAATTTCGCCTGCATTGCGTTCCCGCTGCATGGAGATCTATTTCCGTGCACTGGAACCGGAGGAAGTGGCGGATATTGCTCTTCATTCCGCAGAACGGGCCGGGTATACCATGTCACGGGAGGATGCGGATATGGTAGGCCGCTTCGCTGTCTGCGGTCGGGATGCGGTCAATATTGTGCAGATGTGCGCTGGACTTGCCCAGCTGGATAATCGCAAAGAAATTCTGACAAAAGATGTGGAATGGGTGGTTTATTCCGGCCACTACGCAGCCAGACCCGAACAGCGTGCCGATGTGACGGATCGTGTGGGCGTGGTGCATGGCCTGGCGATCATTGGCAGCCATCAGGGGGCGACCATGGAGATTGAAGCCGTGGCGCAGAAAGGTTCTGGCAGACTGCATATCACCGGTATTGTGGAAGAGGAGGAAATGGGCAGCGACAGCCGCCGAATCCGGCGCAAATCCACCGCCAAGAGTTCACTTGAAAATGTGATGACATTGCTCAGCAGCATGGGATACCCTACGGAGGAATATGACCTGCATATCAACTTTCCCGGTGGAACACCGGTGGATGGCCCCTCTGCGGGCGTGGCCATGGCAGTGGTCGCTGCCAGCGCCCTGACAGGCCGCCCGGTGGACGGACGGGTGGCGGTTACCGGCGAAGTTTCTGTACTGGGTCTGGTTAAGCCGGTGGGAGGTGTTCCCGGCAAGGTGGAAGCGGCAGAACGTGCGGGATTGAGCACGGTACTGATTCCTGCGGATAATCAGCTAGAACGGTTTGAACACACCACCATCGAGGTGCGACCCATCCGAACCCTGAAAGAAGCGCTGGAGAGAATGCTGCTGCCATCGGTGAATATGGCCAAAGGGGAGAACCGAACCCTTCCTCATGCCGCAGAACCGCTGCAACAGCCAGCCGTTCCTGTGCTCATTGCCGGTGAAAAGCTGGCATCCGGCGAGACGGGAACCTGTATTCCCTGAAGTTTCTGCCCATTTGTGACAATCTTCGTATCTTGCTTGCATTTGTACCTTGAACCCGATATAATCATGAGGGCTTTTGCCTTTTATGATTTTCGCCCGCCCCTGGCAGGCGTTTGGAGGTACATATGCAGGAAACGAATCGCAGAACACTGCGCAGGGTGCTGCCTTTGCTGGCCCTTCGGGGAATCATGGTGTTCCCTCATATGGTCATGCACTTTGATGTAGGCCGTCCCAAAAGCGTAGCTGCTCTGGAAAAAGCAATGATGGATGATCAGCTGATCTTCCTTGTGGCACAGCGGGATGCCGAGGTGGATGACCCGAAGCACAGCGATCTGTACCGGGTGGGTACCGTGGCACGAATCAAGCAGGTGCTCAATCTGCCCGGTGACAGCATCCGTGTATTGGTGGAAGGGCTGCATCGGGCGGTGCTGCTCAATGTAGTGGAGACGGAACCCTTTCTGGTGGCAGAAATCCGTAATGTGTCCAAGGCTGCCGCCAGCAGCGATCCGGTGGAATTGAAAGCGCTGGTGCGCACTACGCACGAATATTTCGAGGAAATGGCCCGGGTCAGCAAGCGGGTGTCTCAGGAAACGCTGCAATCCGTACTGGGCGTGGATGATCCGGAACAACTGGCTGACCTGATTGCAGCCAATGTGCTCACCGAACTGCCGGATCGTCAGTCTGTGCTGGAAAAGTTGAAAGTGGCGGAACGTCTGGAAGCTGTCTGCGCCATTCTGCTTCGGGAAATTGAATTGGCCGGTGTGGAAAAACAGGTGCAGAGCCGCATCAAGACCCAGATTGAACAGAACCAGAAGGATTACTATCTGCGGGAGCAGATCAAGGCCATACAGACGGAACTGGGCGATAAGGACGGTACCGAAGTTGAAGAACTGCGGGAACGTCTGGCGAAAACGCCTCTGAATGATGAAGCCCGTCAGAAGGCGCAGAAGGAAATCGACCGTCTTTCGCAGATGCCTCCGGGAATTCCGGAGATCAATGTGACCCGTACTTACATCGAGTGGATTCTGGATCTGCCCTGGGAGAAGACCACCAAGGATCAGCTGGACCTGAAACGGGCCCGCAAGGTACTGGATCAGGAACACTACGGCATGGAACGGGTCAAGGAACGCATTATCGAGTATCTGGCAGTTCTGCGGATGAAGCAGGATATGAAAGGCCCGATCCTGTGCTTCGCAGGCCCTCCCGGCGTGGGCAAGACTTCCATCGTGCGGTCTATTGCCAAGGCGATCGGCCGAGAGTTTGTTCAGATGTCTCTTGGCGGTGTACGGGACGAAGCGGAGATCCGCGGTCACCGTCGCACCTATGTGGCCGCCATTCCCGGACGGATTATTTCCGGCCTCAAGCAGGCGGGCACCATGAATCCCGTATTCCTGTTCGATGAGATCGACAAGCTGAGCCGGGATAACCATGGCGATCCGTCCGCAGCGCTTTTGGAGGTGCTGGACGGCGAGCAGAACCATGTTTTCCGGGATCATTACATGGAATTGCCCTTCGATCTGAGCCGGGTGATGTTCATCACCACGGCCAACAGCGTGGATACCATTCCGCCAGCCCTCCGGGACCGTCTGGAGATTATTGAGGTATCCAGCTATACCGAAGAAGAAAAGTTGCGCATTGCCAAAAAGCATCTGCTGCCCAAGCAGGTAACGGCTCACGGCTTGAAGAACGGCAGTGTGCGGATGTCCGAAAAGCTCATCAGTACGGTGATTGAAGACTATACCCGGGAAGCAGGCGTCCGTCAGCTGGAGCGGGTACTGGCGAAGGTGGTACGGAAGTCTGCGGTGGAAATGCTGGATAAGAATACCCAGCAGATCACCATGAGTCTGGACAAGCTCCGCAGCTATCTGGGCGCAGCCCGGTTTACCCGTGATGGTCTGGAAAGCGTTGACCGGATTGGTGTAGTCAACGGCCTTGCCTATACCTCTGTTGGCGGTGAGCTGCTGCCGGTAGAATGCGCTATGATGGAAGGTACCGGCGTTCTGCAACTGACGGGCAGTCTGGGGGATGTTATGCAGGAAAGCGCCAAGGCGGCGCTGAGCTGGGTACGTGCCCACTGCACCCCCTGGGGCGTGAACGCAGAGTTCTTCCGCAAGCATGATATTCATATCCATGTGCCGGAAGGGGCTGTTCCCAAGGATGGTCCCAGCGCAGGCGTTACCCTGACAACGGCTTTGGTAAGTGCGCTTCTGTCCATTCCTGTGCGCCAGAGCGTAGCCATGACCGGCGAAGTGACCCTGCGTGGTCGTGTGCTGCCCATTGGCGGTCTGAAAGAAAAACTGATGGCTGCATACCGTGCAGGCATCAAAACCGTACTCATTCCCAAGGAAAACATGAAGGATCTGGAGGACGTGGCAGAGGTGGTTCTCAGCAAACTGTCCATCCAGCCTGTGGAGGATGTGGAGCAGGTACTGGCGGTTGCTTTGGCAGACAGCCTGCCTGTGGCGGAGGTACAGCATGGAGATTAAGCAGGCTTCTTTTGTGACCAGCTTGGCAAAGTATCATGAAAATCCGCCCATTCAGCTGCCCCAGCTGGCAGTAGTGGGCAAAAGCAATGTGGGTAAAAGCTCCCTGATCAATTCCCTGTGCAACCGCCGTAAACTGTGCAAAACCAGCGCTACTCCCGGCAAAACCAGACTGATCAATGTGTTTCTCATCAATGAAGAATTCCATCTGATCGACTTGCCCGGTTATGGCTTTGCCAAGGTGGACAAGGCGGAAAAGAAGCGCTGGGGCGATATGATGGATGGATATTTTCAGGAGAGCAACTACCTGATGCACGTATTGCATCTGGTGGATATCCGTCATGAACCGACGCAGGACGATATCGCCATGAACAAGTACTTCCGTCAGATGGATATTCCCTTCACTGTGGTTGCGACCAAAGCGGATAAGATCAGTCGTGCTGCCCGTATGAAGCACATTGCGCCTATCTGCCGTGCTCTGTTGGTGCAGCCGTGGGAGATCATCCCGTATTCCAGCGAGGACGGTTTTGGCCGGGATAAGTTGCTGGACGTGATTGAGGATGTGCTCTACGGTGAGGACGAACTGCCCACGAACGAAGAAACAGCGCAAGAAAATCCCGTGGAATCCTGAGCACGCCGGAACCCTTTTGCAAATGAAGCATAGCATACAGTATCCTCCCGTTGAAATCGTGGAAAGGAGCGAATGTATGCAGCGTTATCTGTATATGAGACCGGCATTGCAACCCAGCGAGGCGGTGCTGCTGCCGGCACTGTCCAGGCGGCGGTGGCAGGAACCGTTGGTGATGGAGCCTGCTCACCTGTCGGGGAATGACAACTTTGTACCGGTTACTGGCGTCTGGAATGGTCACCCTGTTCAGACCAAAGAGCTCAGCACTCAGGTGCGCTCCTGCGGAAGCATGGCTGGCCGCGGGATTCTGAGAGCTGTGGGCGCAATGGAGAATCCATATGCCCGCAGAAGCAGAATGGGCAGGCGGCACAGTGCTTTTTCAACCATCATGCAGCAATGGAACTCTTGAGGATGGAGTTTACACCCAGGCAAACAAGCGAACATCCGGCGTGTTACCGGATGTTCGCTTGTTTGCCTGGGTGAACATAAGCAATATTCGGTTGTTGTTCGAATCATTGTGCTGTCCAAACGGTGGAAGAATGCGTTTTTTCATCTGCTCAACAAATGGGAACTTGACGAACAATGTGAATATCATTTCAGAAACTGCTTAAGTGAATTGTCAAATGTAAATCCAACCTCACCTTTCTCTGCTGCGATAAATGTATCATATTGCCCGTTGGTATATTCGCTTATCGTCTGTTTCCAAAAGTTCTGAGCGGGCAGGTTGTTTTGCCACTGCGATACTTCCCATCCGCCGGGAAACAGATCAAAAATCTTCGTGGCAGCTGCCTTACCGACTCCTTTGCGCCGGTATTTTTTCATTACGAAAAATTCAGCAATATTGTGAGGATTGGATAAATGATTATGCTCGCTGCAAGACCTGACCAAAACCAATCCTGCAAGTTTGCCATCGACTCTGATAAAGAACGGATATCTTCCTTCCTCATTCCAGTAGTCATCAATACGCGGATAACCAAAGTATCCATATTCATTGATATCATCATCGGAAAACTCGGAAAAATCATAACAGTATAGCTCCATCATCTGCATGAAAACAGATTTTTGTTCAATTGATATGGGTTCAATCGTAATGTTCATCAATTTCCTCCACAAATACTGGTTTGTTGCTTTTATTTTATCATGGCAGTACAAGAAACAGCAAGCCTTTTTCCGGCTTGCTGTTTCGGTTTGATGGTGTTTGTTCGCTTCTTGCGGCGGAGGGATTTCACACCCTCAGCGCACAAAAAGCTGCGTTACGTAGACAAATCCTTGCGCATCTGTGACCACGCCGATGCCAACTTTCGTCCAGCTGGAAGAGAGAATATTCTTCCGATGGCCGCTGCTGCTCATGAAAGCTGCCTGGGATTTTTCCACGGTGGCATGATGGGCAATGTTTTCGCCTGCTGCGCTGAAGGAATAACCAAGGCTTTTGAGCATCTGGGATGGGCTGCCATAAGTGGGAGAAGTATGGGAGAAATAGTTGTTGTCTCTCATATCCTGACTTTTGAGGCGGGCAATGCTGCAAAGCACCGGATCCAGCTGCAAAGCGGACATTCCGTTGGCTGCCCGGTCCTGATTGAGCAAAAGAAATGCAATTTCCTCTTGCGTGCTTACATAACCCGTAGTATAATCATCGTCTGTAGAGGGGGCAGGCGTTGTCACGACTGGCTTTTGAGTCGCTTCCGGCCGAGGGGTGGCTGTGGATGCGGGCTTGGGCGTGACGGTGGCAGTAGGCTTCGGTGTCTGCGTTCTCTCAGGCATGGCAGTCGGCAATGGAATGGTCGGTGTTGCAGAAGGAATGGCCGTGGCTTCCGGCACTTTGGTCGGGGTGGCTTGCGGCAATGGCTTCTGGGTAATCACAGGCGTTTGAGTAGGCTTGGGCGTCAACTGCGGCACCTGTGTCAGCACCGGTTCAAGATTCATTGTCGGCGTTGGTGTGTGTGCTGCCTCCAGCTTGTCTGTCTGGTTTGGAGAAAGTTGCGGCCAGCTGGGTACACAGAACTGTGCGGCTTGGGTTTCAGCCTGCGCCGTGGTACCGGCGCCCAGCATCATTGCCAGAAGCAGGGACAGCGTCTTCTGTTTCTTTTCCATAGGAACCTCCGTACTGTTCAGTATATTTGCTTAACGCAATAAAATCGTAATATATTCGTAATAGAATTACAACGATTTTACCAGTGCGCTTCCATGGGAATCCATGCCTAAGCTACCAAAGGACATCGGTCCGCAATGTTTAGAGGGGGAACTCGAAAATGAATCTGGTGAAATGCCCAAGGTGTGACCTGAACTACATCCAGGAAACAGAAAAACTGTGCAAGGTATGTCAGCGCGAAATGAAAGGCGAACAGACTTCCGAAGAAATGGAACTTTGCTCCGTCTGTAATGCTGCGCCTGCGCTGCCTGGCCATGATGTATGTTTGGGCTGCCTGAAGGAAATGAACACCGGTAATACCACCAGCGATCAGGATGAGAACACCGTGGGCGAAAATTCGTTGCCCGAACTCAGCTCTGTCAGCACGATGGATGAGATCATTCCTCAGATTCACGAGGATATTCCCGAAAATGAGTACGGTGATATCCAGAATGAATTGTCTCTGGAAGATATGATCGAAGAAGAAAACCAGGATGAGGACGAAGAGGACGAATAAACTTCCGCTACAGGCGAAAGAGAGGGACGCATGGCTGTATTTGCAATAGGCGATCTGCATTTGCCAGGGCACTGCGAAAAACCCATGGATGTGTTCGGCAGCCAGTGGGAGAATCATTTCCAGACCATCTCCGGGCACTGGCGGGAGATGATCGCACCGACGGATGTGGTTCTGATTCCAGGCGATATCAGTTGGGCAATGCAGCTGCCTCAGGTGGAAGATGACCTGCGTGCCATTGAAGCCTTACCAGGCACAAAGTTGTTTTTGCGTGGCAACCATGATTACTGGTGGAACGCCATTGGCAAGGTGCGCAGTATGCTTGGTGAGGGCAGCCATGCGTTGCAGAACGATGCGGTTATGGTGAATGGTCACGTGTTCTGCGGTACCCGTGGCTGGATGTTCCCTACCCCTGTGCAGGCGCTTGGGGAACAGGATGAAAAAGTCTTTCTTAGGGAGTGTATGCGGCTGCGGATGTCTTTGGATCAGGCAGTCAAGCTGTCCGGCGGAGAACCGGTTATCGTGATGATGCATTTTCCGCCGCTCTTTGCAGATAGTTCCTCAACGGCATTTACGGATATTCTGGATGAGTATCCGGTGGCGCAGGTGGTCTATGGTCATTTGCATGGTCATGGCATCAAAGTGGCTTTTGAAGGGGAACGCAAAGGGATTCAGTATCACTTGGTTTCCTGTGATGCACTTGGTTTTTGCCCGAAGTGCATCATTGAGCATCAGTAAAACAATAACAAAATAATAAAGAATATGTTACAAAGTTGTAACATATAAATCGAGAACGCACGTTCGACTGTTGAATGGTAACGCTTTGAGAGAAAAGCGATCCAACATCCTCGTTTTGGCGGGGAAACAGAACAGTCAAGAACGGGCGTTCTTGTTTTTTGCTGAATGAAAACGGTACCATAAACCTCTACAGGTGTTGATTTGCAAGGGTTTGGGATTGTCAAGCCCCTCTTTGATGTGATATAAATGTGGCATGAAGTGGGTTGTTCGCCCTAAATTGGGCGAGTGATAGTAACTTAGTGGGGGGTGAAGGACCGTGGATGAGAATCGTCAGAATCCGTCTGCAGACGAAACCGTTCAGCAATTGCCCCGTACCTTCACCTTCTTTGGTGGCTATGACCACACGCTCGACAGCAAAGGCCGTCTGATCATCCCCAACGCCTATCGGAAACCTTTGGGCGAGACCTTCACCATCAGCGTCACCCCGGATGGGGAGGGCATTGCTCTCTATCCCGAGCAGGTTTTTGATGATATGCTGGCCGATCTGTATGAACTGAACCGCCTGGATGAATATGTACAGAAATATCTGGCCTATCTGGGCAAGATGAGCTACCGGCATATGGAAGCGGATACGCAGGGCCGCATCCTGATTCCCGCCAAATTGCGTCAGCGCATTCTGGGGGATGCCAAGGAACTTGAAATCAGCGGTGCGATGGATCATGTGCGCATCGTTGACAGCGCAAAGGGCGCTGAAGAAGATGACTTCTTCGACCTGAACCGCAAGGAAATCCTGCGGAATGTCAGCAAACTGAAAGCGGACCAGATGGCCCGGAAAGGAGAGGCGACCAAATGACCGGTGAATATCAATATGTTTATGGAAGCTCCAACGCAGCCAGCGCCGAAGGCATCATTCCCAACCCCAATCGTCGAATGACCATCAGCCACACGGTTGATTTGCCCGACAGCGTATGGGATGCCCGTACGGGTCGGTTGGTACCCCAGCTGAATCCGGAAGCCCGCCGTCAGCGTGTGCAGGGTATGACCATTGAACTGAACCGGCTGAACAAGCAGGAAGCCCGTGCCCAGAAGTGGGCAGATAAGGGATTGCTGGGCAAGCGCCTCAATCTTTCTACGGCGCTTCTGTTTGCCATGGCGCTGTTTGTGATGCTCGGGATGTTTACCCTCAGTCATCATTCTGCCAGAGAGGACTGGAATGACAAGGTTCAGATGGCTGGCCGTGATATCGACTATATCCGTCAGGAGAATGCCGAAATTCAGGATCGCATTGATGAAGCCAAGCGGGATAATGATATCCAGTATCGTGCCGCCAACGAACTTGGCATGGTTCACGCCAGCGATGCACACAGTATTGCTCTGAATGCTGTGGATGCCTACCCTCAACAGATGGTGACCACCGGCTATACGGCCGAAGTGGTGGTGGATGGTTGGGGAGAAGAACATCAGACCCAGCTCAGTTTTTCTGCCAGTATTGAATAAGCTTTTGTTGCTTTGACACATCCTGTGTCGAAAACGTCATACACAAATGCAAAACTGCATACATCCCATTATCAAGCATAATGGGGGAAGGTGTATGCAGACTGAACTACATGTGCGCAAGCGGATTCTTGGGCTTCTTTTGTTGTTTGTCTTTCTGTTTTTTCTGCTGTTTGTGCGCATTGCATATCTGACCACGTTTCAATCTGCCGCGCTCACGCAGCGCGGCATTCGTCAGTGGACAAGGGAAGGCACAGTGTATGCCAGGCGTGGCAAACTGTTGGATCGCAATGGGGATACGTTGGTGATGAGCGCCACGGCCTTTATTGTAAATGCTGACCCTCGAAAGATTGAGGATCAGGAGGCCTTTGCAAAGCTGGTTGCGCCGGTTTTGTCCATCAGTGAGGAAACGGTGCTGAACAAGATCAAAGACCGAACTAAGGCATCGGTTACGCTGAAAAGGCAAGTATCGGTGGATGTGGTGGATCAGCTGCGGAAATGGCAGCTGTGCAATGATGCTCAAACGAAGAAACTTGCCGGCGCACTGCTGTTTGATGAAGATGTACGGCGTGTGTATCCTCATGGAGCCTTTCTTGTGCAGACGCTGGGCCTGACCAATGTGGACAATGTGGGCCAATCCGGTTTGGAACAGCAGTATGACAAGCTGCTCAGAGGCGTGGAAGGACGCATTCTGCGAACGGTGGACGGGCATAACAATACGGTGTACGACAGCGGAAATCTGTACGTGGAACCCCAGGATGGCAACAACCTGAAGCTGACCATTGATGCGGTTATTCAGGAGATTTGCGAAAAAGCCATGCGGGAATGCTATCAGGTGAATAAGGCGCAGGCGGTACACGTGATCGCTATGGATCCGTATACCGGCGCTATTCTGGCCATGTGCTCCAAACCGGATTATGATCCCAACGATCCGCCACGCAGCGAAGTGGATGCTCTGCGTCAGCTGATGCGTATCCGTCTGGTATCGGATGCCTATGAGCCGGGTTCAACCTTCAAGATTCTCACGGCAGCGGCTGCTCTGGACAGCGGCGTTACCAACCCGGAGGAAGGATTCTACTGTTCGGGAAAAATCAAAGTGGACGGGGATACCATCCGCTGCTGGGGTAATCCCCATGAAAGTGAAAGCATGGCCCAGGCCTTGCAAAACAGCTGTAATCCAGTGTTTGTGGAACTTGCCCTGCGCATGGGTACAGAAACTTTTTACAGCTATCTGCGCTCTTTTGGTCTGGGCGTCAAAACCAATGTTGACTTACAGGGGGAGGGAAGTGGTATACTGATACCAGCCAGATCTGTCAAAAATGTGGATCTGGCACGAATCGGTTTCGGTCAGAGCGTAGCGGTCACGCCGATTCAGCTGCTCACGGCAGCCTGCTCGGTTATCAACGGCGGGCGGCTGATGCAGCCCTATCTGCTGCAGGAAGTATTGGCGCCGGATGGTAAAGTGCTGCAAAGGACGCAACCCAAAGTGGTAGCACAACCCATCAGCGAAGAAACCTCCATGACCATGCGGACGCTTCTGGAGCAGGTGGTCAGTATTGGCGGTGCCAAAAACGCCAAGATTGATGGCTACCGTATCGGCGGCAAAACCGGCACTGCGCAGGTCTATAAGGATGGGCGCATTGTCAAGGATGTTCACATTGGCTCTTTTCTGGGTTTTGCCCCTGCGGATGATCCCAAGATTGCGCTTCTGGTCATCGTGGATGAGGCGGATGTGCCGGTGGACTATGGCGGCACAACGGCAGCGCCCTTTGCTCGACAAATCCTTGCAGATGTGTTACCTTATATGGGGATCGAGCCAACGGATGCCCAGACGGTCGAAATGGTTTCGATTCCGGATGTGACAGGCCAGCCCCTGTGGACGGCCCGCCAGCAGATGGAAGCGCTGGGCTTTACGGTTCTGACGGATGGCGACGATGGCAACACTGCGGTTACGGAGCAGATGCCAAGCCCCGGTGCAACGCTTGCCAAGGGCGGGCAGGTAATGCTCTATACCCAGAAGCAGCCTCCGGCAGCGGAAACGTTGGTCTGCGTACCGGATCTGTCGGGATTGTCGCTGGCGGAAGCTGCATCCATGCTGCGCCAGAGAGGCCTTGAGATGGAGATTGATGGCAGCGGTTTTGCTGTTTCGCAGAGCCCTGCAGCCGGCGACTTTGTACCGCCCGAAACTGTGGTGAAAGTAACATTTGTTTTCCCAAACCCATAAGGATGGAGGAATACCAATGCTGTTAAAGGACTTGCTGATGGAAATACCGGGCATTCTGGAAACCAGCGGAAATATGATCACGGAGATCGGGGATCTGATCACCGACAGCCGTGAACAAACAACCAATGGTTTATTCTTCTGCATTCCCGGTGCCCGGGTGGATGCGCACAACTTTGCGCCTCAGGCGGTGGCCAATGGCTGCACGGCGCTGGTGGTGGAGCGGTTTTTGCCCGTTGAGGTTCCTCAGATCCGGGTGGAAAGCGTGCGTTCTGCTATGGCTTATATGGCAGGTGCGTTCTTCGGTCATCCTGCCCGCCAATTGCGCATGGTGGGCGTCAGCGGCACCAAAGGCAAGACCACGACCAGCTTCCTGCTGAAGGCCGTGATGAAAAAAGCCGGTTTTGTGACGGGTCTCATCGGCACAACCGGCAACATGATCGGTGAAAAGCGGATCAAGAGCAATCTGACGACGCCCGATCCCATTGATCTGCATCGATGCCTCAGGCAGATGGTGGACGAAGGGGTAGAGGTTGTGGTGATGGAAGTGAGCGCCCATGCGGTGGATATGCACCGTCTGGATGGCATCACTTACGAGGCAGCCTGCTACACCAATCTGTCACAGGATCATCTGGACTATTTCGGCACCATGGAAAACTATTTCCAGTGCAAGAAAAGTTTCTTCATGCATGGCGCAGTGCTCAACGCTGCCCTGAATGAGGATGACGAAACCAGCGACCGGATCATAGAGGACATCAGCATTCCTTACCTGACCTACGGCATCAGCTCGGAGGCGGATGTTTTCGCCCGTGATATTGAAATTTCCGAAGAGGGCGTGTCCTTCTCCATCCTGCTGCGGGGCGTGGAGGATATGCAGATCAATCTGCAATTGACGGGTATGTTCAACGTATACAATGCGCTGGCTGCTGCTTCTCTGGCAATGATTCTGGGGGTACAGAGCGGCGATATCAAAGCAGGCCTGGAAAGCCTGGAGAATGTGCCGGGCCGCGTGGAGATGCTGGATACCCGCACGCCCTATAAAGTGATTCTGGATTATTCCCATTCGCCCGATGCGTTGGAGAATATCCTGTCCACCGTGCGCACCTTTACCCGCAACCGGCTGATCGTCCTGTTCGGCTGCGGCGGCGACCGGGATCAGGGCAAACGGCCCATCATGGGTGAGATTGCCGGACGGCTGGCGGATTATTCCATTCTGACTAGTGACAATCCCCGCACCGAGGATCCCATTGCCATTCTGGATGCCATCGAGAATGGTGCCAAGGCTGTGGGCGGCAGCTACACCGTCATTGAAAACCGCCGGGAAGCCATCCGCTATGCTTTGCAGATGGGTCGGGACGGCGATGTGATCATTCTGGCTGGTAAGGGTCATGAGACCTATCAGGAGATCATGGGCGTCAAGAAGCCCTTTGACGAAAAGGAAGTTGTCGCTGAACTGCTTGCAGAGATGCGGGCATAAACACGAAGGAGTGAAACGCCATGCTAAGGCTGATTCTTGCATTGATTCTTTCTCTGGTTGCCATGTTGCTCATCGGGCCCCGGGTATTGCCTGTGCTCCGGAAGATGAAATTCGGGCAGACCATTTATGAACTGGGTCCCCAGAGCCATCAGACCAAGCAGGGAACCCCCACCATGGGCGGTTTGATGTTTGCGGCGGTAACCAGTGTTGTTACGCTTCTGCTGGCGCTGTTCAGCATGAAGAATGGCTGGAAGGATTTCAGCCTTGCTTTGATCGTGGTTTCTCTGGCCAGTATGCTGATCGGCTTTGTGGATGACTACATCAAAGTGGTCAAGAAGCGCAATCTGGGTCTCATCTGGTGGCAGAAGATCATCGGTCAGGTTGTGGTGGCGGTAGCTTTCTCTGCCTACTGCTACTTCAATCCCTATGTGGGCAGCAAGATTCTGGTTCCCTTCTTCAATGTGGAATGGGATCTGGGCTGGATCTATATTCCCCTCATGAGCATGGTGATGATCTTCATGATCAACTCCGCCAATCTGCAGGATGGTCTGGATGGCCTGCTCAGCAGCGTGTCCGTCATCGGCAGCGCAGCCTGGGGGATCATATCGCTGATCATTATGCTCACCTTTGGCATAAGCGGTCAGCAGGATGCTATGGCCAACTACGGCAATCTGGCGATCTTTGCCATGGCACTTGCCGGTTCCCTGATGGGCTTTTTGCGGTTCAATCACTATCCCGCCAGCGTATTCATGGGGGATACGGGCAGTATGTTCGTGGGCGGCGCAATGGTCGGAATGGCGATGCTGCTGAAAATGCCCCTGTTTATGCTGCTGATCTGCTTTACCATGATCGCTTCTTCTGTGAGCGTCATCATCCAGCGGATCTATTTCAAAGTGACCCATGGCAAGCGCATTTTCAAGATGTCGCCGATTCATCATCATTTTGAACTCAGCGGCATGACGGAGACCCAGATTGTGGCCATGTATGCCATTGTGGAGGGTTTGCTCTGTCTGGTGGCGCTCCTGTCCATCATCCGGGTATAAAAGTGGAGGGCCACACCCGATTTATGGAGGCGATAGGTTATGAATCTGACCAATAAGCGCATTCTGGTGCTGGGAATGGCACGCAGTGGCATTGCTGCGGCTGAGTTGCTCCTGCACCATGGCGCTGTTCCTGTTCTGGCAGACAACAAAAAGGAAGAAGCGTTCGGCAACGCTCTGGACAGTTTGCATGGAACTGCTTGTGAATTCCGTTTGGGCGAGGATCCGGTGATGCTGCTGGATGATGTGGATATGCTGCTCATCAGCCCCGGAGTGCCCATCGATGCTCCTGTGGTGCTGGCAGCAAAGGAAAAGGGCGTGACAGTCACCGGCGAACTGGAAATGGCCTCTGCGCTGCTTGGCGGCGAGATGGTGGCGATTTCCGGCACCAACGGCAAAACCACTACCACTACGCTGATGGGAAAAATGCTGGAAAACGCAGGCCGAATTACCCATGTGGCTGGCAATATCGGTTATCCGCTTTCTGCGGTGGCCCGTGTCAGCAAGAAAACGGATATTTCGGTGGTTGAGGTGTCCAGTTTTCAGCTGGAAAGCATCAAGACGTTCCACCCCAAAGTGGCTGCACTCCTGAACATTACGGAGGATCATCTGAACCGTCACGGCACCATGGCGCAGTATATCAAGCTGAAACAACGCTTGTTTGAAAATCAGAAGTCCGATGATGTGGCTGTTTTGAACATGGATGATCCGGTGCTGTTCAAAATGGCGGGTAAATTGAAGGGCAGAATTGCCTTTTTCAGCCGTACCCAGCCAGTGGAAAATGGCGCTTGCATTGAGGATGGAAAGATCGTCTGGCGTTGGGACGGCGTTCAGAAAACTATCTGCGAAGCGGATCAGGTGCTGATTCCCGGCCCGCACAATCTGGAAAATGCTTTGGCAGCCACGGCAATGGCCTGTGCACTTGGCATCCCCGCACCGATCATCCGCCATACGCTGGTTTCCTTTACCGGCGTGGAGCACCGCATTGAGAAAGTGCGTGTTTTCCAGGGCGTTACCTACATCAACGACAGCAAGGGTACCAATGTGGACAGCACCATCAAAGCGGTGCAGAGCATGAAAGCCCCTACTGTGCTGATCCTGGGCGGCTATGACAAGCACACCGATTTTATGCCGCTTTGCAAAGAGATTGTGGCCAGCGGTATGATCTCTCATATCGTCGCCATCGGTCAGACGGCGCAGCAGATTCAGCGGCAGCTGAATGAGGCTGGTTATTCTTCTGTGGAACGCGCATACAGCTTTGAGGAAGCCATCGACAGGTGCCGTTCCAAAGCCGTGGCTGGCGGCAATGTGCTTCTGTCCCCGGCTTGTGCCAGCTTTGATATGTTCAAGGACTTTGAAGACCGTGGCCGTATTTTCAAGGAACTGGTCAACGCACTGAAATAAGCTGAACCCTTCCCACAAGTGGAAGAGATGTGTACAAAAGCAAGCATCTTTCATCGCAAGTGGGGAGGGTTTTGTCGTCCAATGATTGCTCAGCAGGAAATGATTCACAAGCGTTACCTGAGAAAGGCAAAGGTACGGGTTGACAATACTTTGCTGACGGTGCTGCTGCTTCTTCTGATGAGCGGCATCCTGATCCTGTTCAGCGCCACGTATTATCAGGCCCTGCGCAAGGGGGATGCGTTGCTGGAAGTGAAGCGGCAATTGATTGGTATCGGATTGGGTACCGTTCTGATGCTGATAACAAGCCGCATTCCGTACACCTTCTGGCGAAAACCGGTGATAGTGAAAAGCGGACTTGCCTTGAGCCTCCTTTTACTGGTGCTGGTCATCATTCCCGGAGTGGGCGTGTACCTGAATGGTTCCAGAAGATGGCTGAACATTGCCGGTATGAGCTTTCAGCCTTCGGAGCTGGCAAAAATCGTTTCGGTGCTGTATCTTGCAGCTGCCATTGACCAGCACAAGGAACATCTGGGGAAACTGATCACAGGCATTGCGCCGCTTCTGATTGTGCCAGGGATCTTCTTTGTGCTGATTCTGGAACAGCCTAACCTGTCAACAGCAGGCAGCATTATGATTGCGGCGGTACTGATGCTGCTGATTGCTGGGGTCAAGTGGCGGCATCTGTCCCTGATGGGCATATGTGGGCTATGCCTTGGGATGGTGTATGCATGGATTGAGCCCTATCGCCGGGAGCGGCTTTTGTCCTTCCGGGATCCCTTTGCTCAGATGAGCGACGAAGGGTATCAGCTGGCACAATCGCTGATTGCGATCGGTTCTGGCGGTTTGTTTGGACGGGGACTGGGACAGGGGAGGCAGAAGTTTTCTTATCTGCCCTATCCGGAAAGCGACTTCATTTTCGCTATTGTTGGCGAGGATTTCGGCTTGCTGGGCTGCACAGTGGTGATTCTGCTGTTTATAGCCTTTGCTTTTGCCGGTATGCGTATTGCTGTCAACTGTCCTCATCGCTATGGCAGCCTGCTGGCTGCCGGGCTTACCGCTATGATCACCCTGCAGGCAGCTCTCAATATTGCCGTGGTTATCGGCGTGATGCCCACCACCGGCCTTCCCTTGCCGTTTTTCAGTGCGGGCGGTACTTCTGTCAGCCTGTTGATGGCATCCACTGGTATCATTCTCAACATATCCCGAACGCACCGCTGACCGTTTTTCACACATTCCGGCAGGCAGCATAGGATGCTCCATGCAATGCTTACCGGAGGTGAAAGGATGGACGTTTTGCGCATCCGAGGAGGCAGACGGCTCACGGGTGAATGGACGGTACATACGGCAAAGAATGCGGTGCTGCCGATTATGGCGGCGGCAGTATTGACGCCGGATACAACCCTGCTGGAGGATTGTCCGCTGCTCAGCGATGTAGCCTACATGGGAGAAATACTAACCCGTCTGGGCTGCAAGGTAACCCGTAACGACCGAATGCTGAAGATTGATCCCCAGGGGATGGACAGCCACGAAATGCCCGATGAACTGGCCAAGAAGATCCGTTCTTCCATCTTTCTGCTGGGGCCGATTTTGACCCGTTTTCGCAAAGCCACGGTCACATTCCCCGGTGGCTGCGAAATCGGACTGAGACCCATTGATCTGCATTTGAGTGGATTGAGACAGCTTGGCGTTGAGATTCACGAAGAAGGCGGCGTGATTCACTGCGATGGCAGATATATGCAGGCAGGGAATGTGCATCTGGATTATCCCAGCGTTGGCGCTACCGAGAACGTGATGATGGCGGCTGTTTTGCTCCGTGGCAAAACGGTGATGCACAATGTTGCCCGTGAACCGGAGATCGTGGATCTCCAGCACTTCCTGAATCGAATGGGTGCAAACATCAGCGGCGCAGGCAGCCATACCATCGTTGTGGAGGGGGTCCGCAGGCTGCATGGCATCAGTTACAAGCCCATGCCGGACCGGATTGTGGCAGGCACTATGCTGGCGGCGGCTGCCATTACCGGCGGGAACATCCATCTGAAAAATGTTCCCGTGGAGGATCTTCACGCTGTGTTCTCCAAATTGCGGGAGATGGATTGTGTGCTGACCCAGCACGCCGATGCAGTTGTTCTGCACGCCCCGGAACGTTTGCGCCCCTTTGCCCGGTTGCAGACGCAACCTCATCCGGGCTTTCCGACGGATATGCAGGCGCAGTTGCTTGCGCTGGCCACCGTAGCTTCCGGCACTTCCATTCTGGTGGAGAATGTGTTTGAAAACCGCTATGGTCATGCCGGGGATCTGAACCGGATGGGTGCGGATGTGCTGATCAATGACCGAACGGCTGTTGTGAAGGGCGTAAAGGAACTGTATGGCGCACGGGTCACCGCAAGAGACTTGCGAGGCGGTGCAGCGCTGGCGCTGGCTGGACTGCGTGCGCAGGGAGAAACCATTGTGGAAGCGGTTCACCTGATTGACAGAGGATATGAACGCTTTGAGGATGCGTTGGCTGCTCTTGGTGCCGATGTAAGAAGGGAAACCGTGACGGACACATAAGAAGGGAAGGGATGTACGTGAATAAAAAGAATCGCGATTTTCGCAATCAACCGCCAGTTGAGGAGCAATTTCAGGCGTATGGAGAGTACTCCTACACCTATCAGCACGATGAGAAGCTGAAGGAAGAAACCAATGCTGCGCAGCCACAGCCGCACATTGCCAAACCGGCAGAGAAAAAAGCCAAACCTCGTCGGGGCGGCAGCATCTTCTTCCGGGTTTTTGCACTGCTCACGCTGCTTACGGTTGGCCTGGTCGTGGTACTCCAGACGGTTTTTCGCCTGGAGGCCGTTTGCGTGATCGGCCACAAAACCCATACTGCACAGCAGGTGATCAATGCCAGCGGCCTGACCTATGGCCAGAGCATCTTCTCGATTCGGCAAGAGGATGTTGCCCGCCAGCTGGAAAAAGATCATACCCTGATTTTCAAGGGCTTGCAGGTGAAGCATCCCAATCTGGTCTATCTGCAGGTGGAGGAGCGGGTGCCGGTTGCTCTGATGCAATGGTTGGGCGTTCACTATGTGCTGGATAAGGATGGACTGGTGATGGAGGAGACCACCGGTACCGAGCTGATCGGCACGCTGCCGCTGGTTACGGGAATCCGGGTGTCCGGTGCCCATAAGGGACATTTTCTGACTGTAAAAAGTCAGACGCAGCTGGATGCCTATTGCGGCTTGATCGTAGAACTGAACAAACAGAATTATGCCCATCAGATTACGGAGATTCGTCTGAACAACCCGGAAAACATCTATCTGGTAACGGCGGAAGGCATCAGCGTGCGCATTGGCAAGGCAGAGGATTTGAAGCGCAAGGTACAGGCTATCCGCACCACGATGTCGTATCTGCGTGGCCTTGGCGAAGATGCAGGCGTGCTGGATGTGTGTGACCCTACTGATGTAAAATATCGTTCTGACAACTAAAAAAGAATGGTTCTCTTGTAACAATTTGCATTTCATCAAGAAAAAATGAAAAAAAGCGTGGAATATGCTTGCGAATTCCTGCCAAAACGGTTACAATAAATTGTGGTACTTTGGGTGCCTGTTTTGTGCGCACATCTGCGCATGAAATAGAGCATCTTTCCGTATGCCGGCAATTTGCCTGCATCGACTCCTGATGAACGGGGAATGCTTGATATGAAATCTACCATTGCGGCTATTGATTTTGGTACTTCCAAGATTGTGACTCTTGTGGCGGAGATCAGCGGCGGCCAGCGCTGTGATATTGTGGGCGCAGGCAGCACTCCGTACGATGGCTTTATGGAAGGGGAATGGAACAATCCTTCTGCGCTGAACGATGCCATTATGGAGACCATTGCGACGGCAGAACAGCAGTCCAAGCGTAAGATCCGTGAGATCAACGTAGGCGTACCCGGTGAGTTCACCCGTGTGTATGCAGTGGAAACCAGCGTTGATATTCAGGGAACCGATCCTTCGGTTACCCCCCGCCATGTGGAAAAGATCTTCGCTCAGGCGGATAAGCAGCTTTCTCCGGTGCGCGGCATCGTGATTCACCGCAGCCCTGCCTGGTTCATGGTGGATGGCGGCAAGAAGGTGCTGGAGCCTGTGGGCATGAAGGGTTCTGAACTGAAGGCATTGGTCAGCTTTGTGGTTGCTGATACCTTCTTCCTGGATGATATTCTGGCCCGTATGCGGGATTTGAGCATCACGGTCAGCGGCTTCTTCTCCAGTTCTACCGGCGAAGCGATGCTGTACCTGCCGCAGGAGGAGCGTGACCGCACTGCTATTCTGATTGATGTTGGCTATCTGTGCACCGATGTGTTGGCTGTGGAAGGCGATGCCGTTATCTTCCAGAAGACTCTGCCCGTGGGCGGCGGCCATATTACGGTGGATGTTGCCAGCGGTCTGCAGATCAACATGGAGCAGGCGGAACAGATCAAGCGCGAATATGTGTATGGAATTTCTACCATTTCGCAAAGCTATACTGCAACCGCCGCAGAGGGTGTGAAGGGACAGACCTTTACCCAGGATGAAGTGGCGGAAGTGCTGGAACCCCGTGTGGATGAGATTGCCGACATGGTCAGCCAGTGCATCGAGGATAGCGGCATCAAGCTTGGCAACTGGTCCAATATCTACCTGACCGGCGGCGGCCTGTGCCTCAACCGGGGCGGCAGGGACTACCTTTCCGCCAGACTGAACCGGCCTGTGCGGGATACGGTCAAGCGTACGGTTAAGCTGTCCAGCCCGGTATATGCCAGCGCTATGGGTCTTCTGGACCTGATCGCTGATACCATCGAAGCCCATACGGCGCCTGCCAGCGGTATCGGCGGCGGCGTGAAGGAATTCTTCAAGAGCCTGCTGGGCGGCTAAAGCTGGTCAGCTCCCTATACAGCTGTATTAAAGGAGGATGCAATCGTGCTGGAATTTCAGATTGAGGATCAGCAGAGTTTTGCTACCATTAAAGTGATTGGCTGCGGCGGTGCAGGCAACAATGCCGTCAACCGCATGGTGGATGCCGGATTGAAGGGCGTGGAGTTTATCGCCATCAATACCGACCGTCAGGCTTTGGCCATGAGCAAGGCCAGCACCACCATCCAGATTGGTGAAAAACTGACCAAGGGTCTGGGTGCCGGCGCTGTGCCCGATGTGGGCCGTCGTGCTGCCGAAGAAAGCCGTGAAGAAATCGCTCAGGCTATCAAGGGCGCTGACCTTGTTTTCGTTACCGCTGGCATGGGCGGCGGTACTGGCACCGGCGCTGCGCCTATTGTTGCAGAAATCGCCCGTGACATGAACTGCCTGACCATCGCTGTGGTTACCAAGCCCTTCCAGTTCGAAGGCAAACAGCGCATGAAGAACGCCGAAATGGGCGTGATGGATCTGAAGCAGCGGGTGGATACGCTGGTGGTTATTCCCAATGACCGTCTGCTTTCTGTGGTCAACAAGGGCACCACTATGTTGGAAGCCTTCCGCATTGCCGATGATGTGCTCCGTCAGGGCATTCAGGGCATCAGCGATCTGATCGCTGTGCCTGCGCTGATCAATCTGGACTTTGCCGACGTGAAAACGGTCATGGAAAGCGGCGGTCTGGCTCATATGGGTATTGGTATCGGCAAGGGCGAAAGCCGTATGGTGGACGCTGCCAAGAACGCCATCCAGAGCCCCCTGCTGGAAACCAGCATCGATGGCGCCCGCGCCGTGCTGATCAACATCACCGGCGGCGAGGACATGAGCATTATCGATATCAACGAAGCTGCCAACCTGGTGATGCAGGCTGCTGACAGCGAAGCCAACATCATCTTCGGTGCCGGCATCGATGATTCTCTGGAGGACGAGGTTCGCATTACCGTTATTGCTACCGGCTTTGAAAAGACGCCCTTCCCCAAGAAGGAAGAACCTCGCCGCACCAATGCTGCCGCTACGGCAGCTACCCGTGACTGGACCAATTCCTTCAGCAGTCCGGAACCCCGCCAGAGCTATGGTTCCAGCTTCAGCGGCACGCCGCTGATTCATCAGGAATATCCTGCCACGTCTTACGATGACATGAGCTTCAATATGCCCATGGATGACGAACCCATGCAGAATGATTTCGGCAGTTATCTGGGCTCGTCCAGCATTCCCACCCCCGCTGCCATGCCTTCCATGATGCAGCAGCAGGGAATGCCCATGTTTCAGCAGCAGGGATACCAGCAGGGCTATCAGCCCCAGATTCCCTATGGCCAGCAGGATTACGGTATGCAGCAGCCCCAGCAGGGAATGCAGTATGGCGCAATGCAGGCTCCTATGCAGCAGCCTGTACAGCCTGTGGACTATAGCCAGCAGTATCAGCCTGCAACGCCTCAGCCCATGCCGCAGGAAGCACAGCCTCAGCCTCAGCAGCAACCTGCTCCGGCTGCCGCTGCTCCCCAGCCCATGGAACAGCCTGCCGCACCTGTGCAGCCCGCTGCCATTGAAAAGGATGAGTTGGGCGTTCCTGCATTCCTGCGCAGGCCTACCCGTCGCTAACAAAGGTTTATCAACGCCTGAAAGGGCATCGCAACAGCATCCTTGCCATGCAGGGATGCTGTTGCTTTATCAATCCATTTGGAAACAGGAGGAAAAGCAATGAGCAGAACCTTTGCGGAAATGCAGCAGATGTACCGGGAAGTGGTTGAGCGATTCTCTACCATTGAACTGAAACCCTGGGAAGCCCAGGGAGCTATGATCGAGTTGAGCAAACAGGTGGGCGAGTTGGCAAAGCAGGTAATGATCAAGGAAAAATACTATGCCTTGACGGATGAAGTGCCGGATGTGGATGAGAAGATGGGCAATGAAATGGCGGATGTAATCGCTCAGGTAATGCGTCTCGCGGATCATTATGGAATCGATCTGGAACAGGCTTTTGTGGATGCCCGGATGGATGAGAAACGCTATTTGGTTTCAAGAGGCGTTTGATCACTCTTTCATAGGCTGATACGAGGGTACATATATTGTCCTATCCTGTGTTTAGAGAGGGCGGTATGATGGAGCCGTGTATGCAGCGTGCACTGATGTTTGTAGGAGCGGTGATCGGGGCGGGTTTTGCTTCCGGGCGTGAAATATTCAGTTTCTTTTCCTGCTATGGCGCATTCTCCTGGTTTTTGATTCTGGTTGCCACAGGCACGATGGCCATTTTGTGCTGGCTTTGCCTAAGGCGTGCTGAAAACAAAGGCGTCTGTGGCTGGTGCGAGATGTACTGTCGTACATCACCGTTTGTAAAGAATTTTGCAGAGTGTTCCATTCTGCTTTTGCAGGTGATCATGGGCGGCTCGATGATTTCGGCGGCTGGACACATTGCAGCGCTTGCTTTGCCGTTTTCAGCAGCATACCCATTGGGAATGCTGGTTACAATAGCATTGGCGCTTTGGCTGGGCAGTGTGGGCATGAAACCCATGACAGCTCTTGGCAGTTTGTTGGCGGTGCTGTTCGTCGGGGCGATCATGGCGGTGTTGGTTTTTGATGCTGCGGATACAAAAGCAGTTGTATTGACAGTTGTTACGCTTGAAAAAGGCATTGCAGGCAGTATACGGGCTGTTGCCTATGCCTCTCTGAATCTGGCAATTTCCATAGGTATGATCTGCCGCTGCGGAAATACGTCCTGCAAAGTGTCCAGTCGGTCTGCCGTGTTGTTTGGACTGGTGATGACCGGTCTGCTGTTTGTGAGCAATTACCTGTATCTGCATCATCCAGAACTGGTTCATACCACCTTTCCCATGGTGGCTTTGCTGGGCAGATTTGGCAAAGCGGGGCATAACCTGAGCTTGCTTGTGATGTATCTGGCCATTCTGACGACGCTTTCTGCTGGTTTGTTTGCACTGCGTACAGGATTGGAAACCAAGGTATCCTCGAAGACAGCATGGATTCTGACGATTCTGTTGCCGCTGGGACTATCCCATACCGGTTTTGAGAACCTTGTGGACCGCTGGTACGCACCGGTTGGTATTCTGTGTTTGCTGCTGGTATTTGTACCGCTTTTGCAAAAGCACAAACAATCGGTGACAACCAAATTCAATTGATTTATGTTACATAAAGCTTGACTTTTGCTTGTGTATGATTGATAATAGAAGTAACAAAAACGTTTCCATAATGATGCAAAATGTACCAGGGGAACGGCGTAGTTTAGGTGGAAAGAGGACTGGTTTCGATGAAAGGAAAACAGAATGGCATGAAGCAAACCAGCCTTTTCAGCCGTATCATTCTTCCGTTCATTATGCTGGTAATTGTGATAGGCGGTTTGCTGTTCGGCCTGTTGGCTGCGTTTGGTACGTTTCAACAGATTCATGAAGATGAATTGCATATGCTTTCTGAAATCACCCTGCACCAGGCAACGGGTGTTACAGCAGGTATCAATCAGGAATACACAGTGGATGCTTTGGCAGATGATGCGCAAAGTATTATTTCTCAATGGCTCTATGCAAACAAACAGCAATTCTCCGATTTGCAGAATCAGCCGGAATTGTGCAATGGTCTTTTGCAGGAGGTTGCGATCGGGTTAAGGGAATATCTGAACCGAATCAATTTGTCTGGTGTTTTTGTGGTTCTGGATGTTACCAATACGGATCAGTCGGGCGAAACAATCTATTCCGGCATCTATCTTCGTGAAAGAATTATTTCCTCTCTGGACGAAAAGGGCCTTTTGCTGTTGCGAGGGCCTATCAACGTGAACCGTGCCCTTATGGCCAATCAGTCCATCAGCTGGCAGGAAGGCTTTCAGTTGAACGGTGATCACCAGCAGACTGCGTTTTATCAAACGCCGATGCGGACGTATCTGAATCGTGAATCTTCGCAGCAAATGGCGGATGATATGGGATATCTGAGCAAGCTGTTTGTTCTCAGCGGAAACGATCGTCAAGAGATTATGACATACAGTAAACCTTTGGTGTCCGAAAAGGGCGAACTGCTGGGCGCTGTTGGCGTAGAAATGAACAAGGAGTACCTGCAAACGCTTCTGACTGCTGAAAAGGACCGTCAGGTTGTGAATAACAGCTTTGTGCTGGCGATTACGGAAGACGGGGGAAAGACGTATCTGCCCATCGTATCCAGCGGTTCCCTTTATGCCAACCATTTTTCTGATGTAAAGATGCTTTCCCCTGATGAAACGCAGGAATTGCAGGGAAATCAGTTTTTGATTCTGAGAGATGAACAGGAAAAGAATGAATTTCTGGCAGCCGTCAAACCGCTGGAATTCTATGGCGAAAACAATCCTTTCCGAGATCAGAAATGGGTACTGCTGGGTATTCAGTCCTCCAAAACCCTTTTCGCTGCCGAAAATGACTTCCGCTGGGCTGTTGGTTTGTCGATGTTCCTCAGTTTGATCATTGGCTTGCTGTCGGCCTATTTCGTCAGTAAACATATTGCCGGCCCCATCGAGGGGCTGATCAATCGCATCAGTAAGCAGCAGGGACATACAACGCTGGAATATGAAGCCACAGGCATTACGGAAGTGGATGAGCTATCCCAGACCATTTGTCGCCTGAACCGGGCTGTTGCCGAGGAAGCATCCAAAATCAGCAAGATTATTACACTGTCCAATATGCCCATTGGTGCTTTTGAGCGCAAGAATGATGATGAGCTTGTTTACTGTTCCGATGGTTTCTATACGCTTCTCAATTGCCGGGAACTGTATGAAGAAAGCAATCGTATGCCGTTGGAAACCTTTAATCGTCTTTTGTCGGATCGTATCGGCGATACGCCGGCTGAAGGTTCGGATGTGTTTTTGCTCAAAGATTCACAGCCTCCCTGTTATCTGCGTCTCAGAATGCTTCATGACCAGCAGGGCATTATTGGCACATTGCTGGATGTCAGCGAAGAAATCGAAAAGCGGAAACGCATTGAACACGAGCGCGATTACGATCTGCTTACCAACCGTTTCAATCGCCGGGCTTTCGAAAGAGTTGCACTGGATCTGTTCGAGCGGCAGCCGGATATGCTTTCGCCTGTATCGGCCATGCTGATGATGGATATGGACAATCTGAAATCCATCAACGATACCTATGGTCACGACAGCGGCGATACCTATATCCGCAGCTTTGCCGATGCGCTGGATGTGTTTGCTGATGAACGCTGTATTATTGGCCGTCGCTCAGGCGATGAGTTCTATGTGCTGTTCTATGGTTATCCCAGCAAAGAGGCTTTGCTGGATGTGATTCAGCGTGGCTGGCAGGCCATTAAGCAGAAACGATGCCAAATCAGTGACAGTGCCAGTGTGCCACTGGGCGTTTCCGGCGGCGTTGCCATGTATCCTCAGGATTCCGTCATTTTCCCGCAGCTTCTGCACTTTGCTGATTTTGCAATGTATTGCGTGAAGAATGGCGTAAAGGGCACGTTGATGCAGTTCACCAAGGAATCTTACGAGAAATCGGGTTATCTGATGAATGGCATTCAGGCGTTGAACCGCTTGTTGGAGGAACGATTGGTACGCTATGCCTTCCAGCCTATTGTACGGGCAAAGGATGCCTCGATTTTGGGCTATGAGCTGTTGATGCGTCCCACTGTTCCGGAATTGCCAACGCCAGAATATGTATTGCGCCTTGCCAGTCAACAAGGTAAACTGCATCAGGTGGAAGTGATGACGTGGCAGAAAGCGCTTGAGACGTCCGAAGAGATGCTGCGGAATCAGCATTTGCCCGAGGATGCGAAATTGTTTATCAATTCCATCGCCAGCCATTCTTTGGCGCCTAAAGATGAAAAATGGGTAGAAGAGCATTATGCGCATCTGCTGCCCAAAGTGGTGCTTGAAATCACAGAACGCGAAACCCGTTCGGAACAGGATACGGCCAATAAAGTGGAATATATGCGGCGTTTCAGCGCCCATGTGGCGATTGATGATTTCGGCTCTGGCTACAACAATGAGCAGTCTCTGGTATCCATTGATGCGGATTATGTGAAGCTGGATATGTCCTTTGTGCGAAATGTGCATTTGGACAGCCGCAAACGCAATTGGCTGGCAACGTTGCTCAGCTTTACCAAGAAGAGTAAGATCAGTGTGATTGCGGAAGGTGTGGAAACCCTGGAAGAACTGGAAGTTCTTTGCGCACTGGGCGTAGACTATTATCAGGGGTACTACATTGCCCGTCCGGATTATATTCCGCCGGTTCCTTCTCCTGAAGTTGCGCAAAGCATTTGCGAAGCATATCAGAAAGTTCAACATCAGAAACAGGCTGATGAGATGTAACAGAAATTCCCTGAGCGGATATCGCTCAGGGAATTTCTGCAATAACGAACCCTCCGCAACAGGAGAGGTCGTATTGTGATGAAATCAATATTCGGCGCTGCCAGTGGTGCGGGGGAAGGGCAGTACGTCGCGAATGTTGGTCATACCGGTCAGGTACATCACCAGACGCTCGAAGCCCAGACCGAAACCGGCGTGAGGGTTGGTACCGAAACGACGGGTATCCAGATAGTAGCTGTAATCTTCCTCGTTCAGGCCCATTTCACGGATGCGGCCCAGGAGAACATCCATGCGTTCTTCACGCTGGCTGCCGCCGATCAACTCACCAACGCCGGGAACCAGCAGGTCGGTAGCGGCGACGGTTTTGCCATCGTCGTTCATGCGCATATAGAAAGCCTTGATATCCTTGGGATAGTTGTAAACGAATACAGGCTTGCCAAAGTGCTTTTCACTCAGATAGCGTTCGTGCTCGGTCTGCAGGTCAACGCCCCATTCCACGGGATAATCAAAGGCCTGACCACTGGCCTTCAGGATCTCGATCGCCTCGGTATAGGAGCAGCGGGCAAAGTCGCTGTTCACGATGGCAGTGAGGCGGTCAATGAGGCCCTTTTCAACAAAGTTGTTCAGGAAAGCCATTTCTTCGGGAGCTTCTGCCAGCACATGGCTGATGACATACTTGAGCATATCCTCGGCCAGTTCCATATCGTCATACAGATCGGCAAAGGCGATTTCAGGCTCGATCATCCAGAATTCCGCAGCATGGCGGGGAGTATAGCTTTTCTCGGCACGGAAGGTGGGGCCGAAGGTGTATACGTTGCGGAAGGCCATGCAGAAGGTTTCTACGTTCAGCTGGCCGCTGACGGTGAGGCTGGTTTGCTTACCGAAGAAATCCTTGCTGTAATCCACTTTGCCTTCCTCAGTGGTGGGTACTTCCTCCAGAGGCAGCGTTGTCACCTGGAACATTTCACCGGCGCCTTCACAGTCGCTGGTGGTGATCAGGGGCGTGTGAACATACACAAAGCCACGCTCGGCGAAGAATGCGTGCAGCAGCTGTGCGGCCAGAGAACGGATGCGGAACACAGCGTAGAATGTGTTGGTACGGGGACGCAGATGGGCAATGGTGCGCAGATATTCGAAGGTGTGGCGCTTCTTCTGCAGGGGGAAGCTGGGGTCGCACATACCCAGAACTTCAACCTTCTTGGCCTTCAGCTCGAAAGGCTGCTTCATACCGGGAGTGAGAACCAGCTCACCGGTGGCACGGATGGCGCTGCCCAGCGTGGTCTTGACGATGCTGGCGAAATCCTCGGTCAGGCCATCTTCCAGAACGATCTGAAGGTTCTTGAAATAGGTACCATCGTTCAGTTCGATAAAACCGAATGCTTTGCTGTCTCGGACGGTACGCACCCAACCGGATACGGTCACTTCGGGGATACCGCTTTCCAGTCCGGACTGGAATAATTTACGAATACTCATGTCAGCCATGGGAAATCCCTCCTGTATTGTAATACGCAATATGCCGATGTTGATGTATATCAGTCTCTGCCCAGCATAGCGGCGCCGATGATGCCGGCATCCGGGCCCAGACGGGCAATTTCAATGGTGGGGCAGGGGAGCGTCTTGAACAGCAGGTAGCGAGGGAGACGTTCCTTCACAGCGTTCAGCAGGAAGGAACCGGCCTTGCTGACGCCGCCGCCAAGAACGATCATTTCAGGATCAAGGAATGCAATGATGGTATAGATAGCCTGTGCCAGATTATCGGCATAACGATTGAATACCTTGGTGGCAACAGGATCGCCTTCCTTGGCAGCATCGAAAACCATCTTGGCGTTCAGCTTGGTCACATCGCCGCCGCAAAGCTCGTGCATCATGCTTTCAGGATGCTGCAACAGCTGCTGCTTGCCCATGCGGATGATGGCCGTAGCGCTGGTGTAGCGCTCCAGACAACCGTAATTACCGCAGGTGCAGGGCTCGCCGTTCATATCCATGGGAATATGGCCGATTTCGCTGCCAATGCCGTGGAAACCACTCCAGGGGCGGCCGCCGATGACGATACCACCGCCAACGCCGGTTCCAAGCGTCAGGAAAACGCTGCTGTGGCAACCGGCACTGACACCGCAAACGCTTTCAGCAAAACCGGCAACGGTCGCATCGTTATCGATGTAAACGGGCTTGTTGAGGTACTTCTGCAATTCGGTGCGCAGGGGAACGTTGGTCCAGCCCAGATTGGTGCAGAAGATGACAGTACCCGTCTGATTATCTGCAAGACCGGGAACGCCAACACCAATGGCAGCCACATCAGCCGTGCTGAAACCGCCCTCCTTGATGGTATTCAGCATACAATTACCCATGTCGTGAATAATGTCCTCAAAAGGTCTGCCCGCCAGCGTAGGGGTATCGCCCTTGGCAAGGATACGGCCGTTTTCATCCACAACGCCGATCTGGATACCGGTTCCGCCAACATCAATACCAATGTATACCATATTGTTTTCCTCCCTGAATGGTTTTGTTTATGAATTCTGCATGAGCATTTCCGTCAAACGGCGGTCCAACTCATGCGCTGCATTATAGCCCATTCTTTTCAGGCTCAGGTTCCGAGCTGCAACCTCAATGATAATGGCAACGTTTCGACCCGGCTTTACCGGCATAACCTGATAGGGTACCTTTACATCCAGAATGGTGGTGCTTTCGTCCGTCAGGCCCAAACGGTCATATTCCTTGTTGGAATCCCACTTTTCCATGTGAATGACCAAATCGATGGAGGTGGAAACACTGACGGCACCGATGCCGTACATGGCACGGATATCAATGATACCAATGCCTCGAATCTCCATAAAGTGACGAACCCGTTCAGGAGATTCACCAACCAGGCGGTCATCGGAAACCCGGCAAATGTCAACCACATCATCTGCACACAGCTGGTGGCCGCGCTTGACCAACTCCAAAGCAGCCTCGCTTTTACCAACGCCGCTGTCGCCGGTCAAAAGCACACCAACGCCATACACATCCACCAGCACGCCGTGGCGGGTTACATGGGGCGCCAATACCTGACTGAGATAATGAATCAGCTTGACCACCAAACGGGTGGTTTTCAGGTTGCTGCGCAATACCGGGATATCCTGCTTTTGTGCAATTTCGATCAGTTCAGCAGGCGGATTCATACTCCAACCGATAATGATGCAGGGGATGGGGTAGCTCATGTATTTTTCAAGGGACTGACGGCGTACTTCCGGCTCCAGGGAATCCAGATAGGTCATTTCTACCTTACCGATCACCTGAGGGCGCTCATAGGCAAAGTACTCGTAAAAACCTACCAGCTGCATACCGGGGCGGTTCACGTCGTTTACGTTTACATCCAACTCGGTTTTGGTGGAAGGAACCAGTAATTCCAAATCAAGCTGTTTACAGAGATCCTTTATCGAAATCATGGGAGCACCTTCTTTGGATTGTCTTGGAGTACATATTCTTCAATAAAGCGGGCTACGCCATCCTTGTGATTGGGTGGACAGATAAATTTTGCTGCCGCTTTCACTTCAGGTCTGCCGTTTTCCATGGCGACACTGTTGGGGGTGAACGCCAACATACTCAGATCGTTGAGGCTGTCACCGAAAACCAGTGTGTGTTCCGGGTCGATGTGAATCATCTTTGATAATTCACGCAATGCGTTGCCTTTGGATACTTCCGGGGGTTCCGCTTCCAGAAAATACGGCTTGCTGACGGAGAAAACGGCACGGCCGGCAAAGCGTTCTTCGGCAACAGGCAGTATTCGTGCAACATCTTCAGGGTGTGTAATACCAAGCACCTTGGGGGTGGGAAATGTCAGGAAAGCCTGCAAATCGCCCACAGCCTTTCCTTTCATACCGGAAGATTTCTTGTACTGCTTGGAGGGTTCGCATTCCGTTGCGTAATAGAAATACTCGTCTTTGTACACCTGAACGTAAAAGCCGTTCTCCTCCATGAATGCGCAAAGCTCTCTGGCAAGGGGAGCATCGAATTCCAGACAGCGAAGCAATGACAGATCCGCTCCAATCAACTGTGCACCATTGCAGCCAATGGCAGGATAGCCGGTATTCAGCTGACGCAGGTGGGGGAGCATACTGTTCATAGCCCGACCACTGGCAGGAATCACACGGATTCCACGCTGTATACAGCGGTTGAGTACATCCAGCGTGTACGGAGAAAGGTGGCAATCGTCGTCCAACAGGGTATCATCCAAATCGGATACGATGGTATCAATCAGCAAGGGGAACGCTCCTTTACAGGTTGGTTCGTTTCTTGGAAAAGAAAGCATCCATCAATGCAGCGCATTCGTTTTCTAATATTCCGCCCACACAGAGCGGGTGGTGATAAAAAGCGGGTTCGTGAGGAATGTTCAACACACTACCGGCACATCCCTGCCGCTGGTCATATGCTCCGAAATAGCATTGTCCCAGGCAAGCCATCACAATGGCACCGGCACACATGGGGCAGGGTTCAAGCGTTACATAGAGAGCACAATCCGAAAGACGTCTTCGGCCTAATATCTCCGTTGCCTTTCGGATGGCGAGGATCTCAGCATGAGCAGTCGGATCGTTGGAAGATTCCCTCTGATTATGTGCGGCTGCTATGACGGAACCATTTCTGACAATCACTGCGCCGACAGGTACTTCTTCTTCGTTGGCAGCTTTCCGTGCTTCTTCCAAAGCAAGCTGCATCATCCTTTCGTGGAGTGTCATGCGCTTACAGCTCCATTTTCAGCAGATGCAGCCGAAACAACAGCATTGTTGATTTCAGCAGGTTCACGGAAAGTGGGTACCAATTGATGCAGACAACTGCGCATATCTCCGCAGGAATCAATGCACTGTCGCAGGGTTTCCAGCATGGCATCAATCTGCTCCATGGAGAATACTTCGGGTTTGGCGACAAAGATTTTTTCGTTTTCTGTGGTTGCGATGCCTTCGCCAGCTAAAAGCAGTTCTTCGTATAGCTTCTCGCCAGGACGCAAACCTGTATAGACGATTTCAATCTTTTGGTTCTCATCCCCATACAGCTGAATCATTCGCTGAGCCAGTTCCCGGATTTTCACCGGCCGTCCCATATCAAGCACAAACAGTTCGCCGCCTTTGGCGATGGAAGCTGCTTGCAGAACCAAACTGGCTGCTTCCGGTATTGTCATAAAGTAGCGGATGATTTCCGGATGTGTCAGGGTGACGGGGCCGCCGGAACGAATCTGCTGTTCAAACTTCGGCACGACGCTTCCATGGCTGCCCAGTACATTGCCAAATCGAACCGCTGTGAATTCTGTTTCAGAATCCTGATTCATGGCCTCAATGATCATCTCAGCCATACGTTTGGTTGCGCCCATGATATTTGTGGGATTCACAGCCTTGTCTGTCGAGATGAGCACGAAACGCTGTGCATGATGACTGATGGCTACTTTGGCGGTCAGATATGTACCGAACACATTGTTCTTAACGGCCTGTGCAGGACAATCTTCCATCAGGGGCACATGCTTATGGGCTGCGGCGTGAAGAACGATTTGTGGTTTATATTTTCGGAAAACCTCATCCAAACGCTCTTCGTCCCGAACGGAACCGACGCACAGTTCCAGAATGTCCTTCATGTCATCACCATAACGCAGGGAAAGCTCCGAATAGAGATCATACATATAGTTCTCGCTGATGTCATACAGAATGACTTTAGCGGGTTTCAGAGGCAGAAGACGGCGACAGAGTTCACTGCCGATGGAACCGCCGCCACCTGTGATCAAGATGGTTTTTCCCTGGCACATAGCCGCTACCTTTGTCATATCCAGCGTTTCTTCCGGGCGGCCTAACAGATCCGTCAGATTCAAATCACGAACGGAATTTTTCGTTGTCTGACCAGACAGATCTTCCATGGGGGAAATGCGCTTTACTTTGCAACCGGTCGCCAGACACTTTTCAATCAAGGGTTTCAGATCACCATGTGGGGTGGAAATGGCAATGATGATTTCATCAATGCGGTAATCGCAGGCCAGTCGAAGAATATTGCCGGAGCCACGGACAACAGGTACGCCGCCGATGGCGGAACCATTGCGGTCAAGATCATCGTCCACAACGATAATGGGGATTCTTTTACCATAATTTCCACGCTGCATCTCATGGACAAGATTGGCGCCGGCCCATCCGGCACCGACGACCATGACTCTGCGCACGCCGTCTTTTTCTTTGTGAAGCAGGGGGAAGTTTTCTCTTCGGATATACATCCGGTACAGAATGCGGCTTAAGCCAATCAAGGCGGTGCTCATCAGCCAATGGACAAGATAGACCATGCGATGCAGGCGGAACAGGCTTTCAGGCTGTACGAACTGATTGGCAATGACACCGAAGAAATAGACGCCCAGAGCAGCGACCAAAGTGGTAATAGCGAGACGAATCAAGTCTTCCGCACTGGCGTATTGCCACATAATCCGGTAGATACCAAACAGCGCCAGGACGATCAGCGTGAATACAGTCATAGCAGGCGCAATCCGCAGATAGATGGCAAAAAACTCTTCTGGAATGACGGGATCAGCATAGCGGATAATCTGCGAGAGAATCATGGAAACATTGATCAAAACCGCATCCAGAATAACCCACAGAAGAGTGCGTACTGATTTATGCAATTGGGGTTTGGTTGTTGTCACAATACCGCCTCCCGGAAATAGTCATAAGTATACCAAAATATTATACCACAGAAGATGGCTTCTAAACAATACATATGGGTATTTGAACGTTCCTTTTTTGCAGCTGATGTGGTATACTGAAACATGATGATAATCGATGCAATATCATCAATGAACAGCGTACAGGAGGATGGCTATGCGTATTCTGGTTGTTGGCGATGGTAAGGTTGGCCATACGTTGGCCGAAAGTCTCGCCCGTGAAGAACATAGTGTCGTTATTGTTGATAACAATGAAGAAGTGCTTCAGCGCAGTGAAGATGTGCTGGATGTTATGTGTGTACGTGGCAATGGCGCCAATGCACAAACGCTGCTGGAAGCGCAGGTGGATAAAGCGGATATAGTGATTGCGGCGACCACAAGCGATGAAACCAATATGCTTTGCTGCCTGATGGCGAAGCGCCTCGGTGCCAAGCACGCCATCGCCCGTATCCGGGATCCGGAGTATAATGAGAGTCTCAACCTTCTCCAGCACGAATTGGGCATTGATCTGGCCATTAATCCTGAACGTGCCACTGCACTGGAAATCAGTCGTCTTCTGCGTTTCCCATTTGCAAATACCATCGAATCCTTTGCCAAGGGAAGAGTGGAATTGGTAGAATTCCGTGCACAGGAAAACGATGTGGTGGTAGGCACGCCTCTGAGGGAGTTAAGCAAAAAATCCCATGGAATTCCTCAAGTGCTGTATGCAGCTGTGGAACGTGATGGCAGTGTTATTATTCCAAACGGTGATTTTGTCATTCATCCCGGGGATCGTGTACACGTGGCTGCTGATATGGTCACCATTACAGCGTATTTCCGCTTTATGGGCAAAAATTCTTTGCGTATCAAGAATGTGATGCTCCTTGGCGGGGGACGAATCAGCTATTATCTGGCCAAAATGATTGCTCCCATGGGCATTCATGTGTCTTTGGTGGAAATCAATGAAAAGAAAGCTGTTGCGCTCAGCGAAGCCTTGCCGGATGTGAATGTGATCTACGGCGACGGCACCGATCAGGAGCTTCTGGAGCAGGAAGGCCTGAAGCAAATGGATGCCTTCGTTACACTTTGCGACCGTGACGAAGAAAACCTGATGACCGGCCTGTATGCGGTAAAGCAGGGCGTACCGAAAGTGATTGTGAAAAACAATCGGGTCGCCTATGAAGAGATTATCAATGCCATGGGTCTGGACAGCATTGTCAGCCCCAAAACCATCACCTGTGCCAATATCCTGCGTTATGTGCGTGCCCGTGCAGGTGGTCATGGTACCAAGGTGGAAAAGCTGTATCAGCTGGTCAATGGGAAAGCGGAAGCATTGGAATTTATTGCAAAAGCCGGGGATTCCTATATCGGCGTTCCCCTGAAAGACCTGAACATCCGCAAAGGAACGCTGGTTGCAGTAATCGTGCGCAAAGGGAAGGTTATCGTTCCCTTTGGTAATGACTATATCGAAGCTGGAGACAATGTGATCATCATTGCCTGCGAAAGCGGTATCAGCGATTTGAATGAGGTAATCCGCAAATGAATACCCGTCTTGTTATCCGATTGCAGGGTTCTATCCTGTTGATTGAGGCGGCAGCCATGCTGCCATCTCTGCTGGTTGCGTTGATCTATGGGGACGGCGATGCGATGGCTTTTGTTCAGACAATCGCACTCATTCTGTTGATCGCCTTGCCTATGCATTTCCTCGCACGGCCCAACGAACGCAACCTGAGAGCCAGAGAAGGCTTTGTAGCGGTGGCGTTGGCCTGGGTACTGCTCAGCGTATTTGGTGCATTGCCCTTTCTGTTCGGCGGCTTGTTCACCCGATTTGAAGATGCGTTTTTTGAAGCGGTATCCGGCTTTACCACAACGGGCGCTTCGGTATTGACACAATTCGAAGGAGCCCCGAAAGGGGTTATGTTCTGGCGCAGCTTCACTCACTGGATTGGCGGTATGGGTGTGCTGGTTTTGACACTTGCACTGTTGCCTCAAATGTCAGGACGAACTTCCCATTTGGCCCGTGCAGAATCACCGGGTCCCAGTTTCAGCAAAGTACTGCCCAAAATGGGGGATACAGCCAAGATCATGTATGTGATTTATGGTGTATTGACCTTGCTGCAGTTTGTTTTATTGATACTGGTCAGCGGTATGTCTGTCTATGATGCCGCAATTCATGCGATGGGCACGGCAGGCACGGGTGGTTTCAGTTGCTATGGTAGCAGCATTGCTGCTTTTGACAGTGTATCTGCTGATGTGATCATCACCATCTTCATGATTGTTTTCGGCATCAACTTTGCACTGTATTATCGCTTGTTGATTGGCGATGTGAAAGGCTTTTTCAAGAGCGAAGAACTGCATTGGTACATTGGTATCGTTGCAGTCAGCATGATCAGCATCTCACTGATTATTCTGCCTCAATACGGCAACTTCTTTACCGCTCTTCGATACGGCAGTTTTCAGGTATCCAGCATTATCTCAACCACAGGTTTCATGACGGCTGATTTCGAATTGTGGCCCAATGCTGCTAAAATGATCCTGCTATTGCTCATGTTTATTGGTTCCTGCGCTGGTTCAACAGCAGGCGGCATGAAAGTGGTACGTATTGCGCTGATGACCAAAACCGTTAAGCGAGAAATCAGCCGTACATTCCAGCCTCGGAAGGTTCAGGTGGTGCGGTTTGAGGGCAAAGGCGTTGAGGAAACCATGCTGGCACAAGTTGCTGTGTTCGTGGTGGCATATATTGCACTGGTTTTGATCGGTGCCTTTGCGGTATCCCTGGAAGGAAAATACGACATGATTACCAATATTACTGCTTCTCTCACTTGTGTCAGCAACGTTGGTCCTGGCCTGAGCAAGGTTGGCCCAACGCAAAACTTTGCTGGATATGGCCCTTTTGCCAAGTATGTATTGAGCCTTTTGATGTTGTGCGGACGCTTGGAATTGTTCCCCATTCTGGTTCTGTTCCATCCTGGCGTGTGGAGAAAAGGATAATCATTGACAACAGAAACCCCGTCCAACACTTTCACAGGTGTGGACGGGGTTTCTGTTGTCTGTTTGTTTGCGGAAAATTAGCTCTTGACGACTGCGGTAGCAGTCTTCTTTGCACGGGGAGCACGAACCACGTTGGTCTTGCTGATCACGTCCATAGCAACAGCAAGCAGCAGAACCAGGCCCTTAACAACCTGCTGCAGGTTCTGGCTCAAGCCCATCAGAGACATACCATTGTTCAGCACGCCCATGATCAGAGCGCCGATCAAAGCGCCGCTGATGGTACCAGTGCCACCGTAAGCAGAAGCACCGCCGATGAAGCAGCTGGCGATAGCATCCATTTCAAAGCTCTGACCGGCAACAGGGCTGGCAGAATTCAAACGGGCAGCAAATACCAGACCGGCAATGGCAGCGATGAAGCTCATGTTGGTATAAGCAAAGAACATCATCTGCTTGGTCTTGATACCGGAGAGGCGGGCAGCCTTCATGTTACCACCAATGGCATACAGGTGACGGCCACGTACGGTCTTCTGGGTAAAGAAGCTGTAGACCAGCAGCAGAATGCCGAGAATAACCAGAACCGTGGGAATGCCCTTGAAGCTGGCCAGTTTGTAGAACAGGTAAAGAACGATAACAGAGATGCCCAGCATCTTGACGATCAGAGCGATGGCACTGTCAGTCTCGTAACCCTTCTTCTTGCGGTTGATGTTATTGATAATCTGCATGGCACAGAAAATCACAACGATCGCGATACCAACCGCCAAAGCCAGCAGATTCAGCTTCTGACCAAAGAGGGTAATACCGCCACCAATGTCCGGCAGGAAGCCAGTGGACAGGCTCTGGTATTCCTTGGGGAACGGTCCGATGGTTTCGCCGCCCTTGAGGATCAGCAAGGTAGCGCCGCGGAAAACCAGCATACCGCTCAGGGTAGTGATGAACGGGGGAATATTCATGTAAGCAATCCAGAAGCCTTGCCACATACCCAGCAAAATACCGATCAGCAGGCACAGGCCGATAGAGAGATACACGTTCCAATGCCACTCAATAATGAAGATTGCGGCACAAGCACCCACGAAAGCAACCGTGGAACCGACGGAAAGGTCGATGTTACCGCCGGTCAGAATGCACAGCAGCATACCGATGGCCAGAATAACCACGTAAGCGTTCTGGTTGATCAGGTTGCTGATGTTCATGGGTTTGAGAATCTTACCATCAGTAAAGATGTAGAAAAACACGATGATCAGTACCAGGGCAACAAGCATTGTCAACTCACGCATATTGCCTGTAAACATTTTCTTCTTCTTCATACGCCGATGTCTCCCTTGCTGTCTTCCATAATATAGCCCATGATCATTTCCTGAGTAACGCCCTTATTCTCGAGCTCGGCAACGATGTGGCCTTCATTCATTACGTAAATACGGTCGCACATACCAAGGATCTCCGGCAATTCGGAGGATACCATCAGCACGCTCTTGCCTTGAGCTACAAGGTCATTGATGATCTCGTAAATCTCGTACTTGGCGCCAACATCAACACCGCGGGTAGGTTCGTCCATCATCAGAATTTCGGGTTCGGCAAAGATCCACTTGGCAATCAAAACTTTCTGCTGGTTACCACCGGACAGATTTCCAACGTTCTGTTCAACGGTAGGCGTTTTGACACCCAGCTGAGCACGCAGCTCTTTGGCGCGCTTGGTTTCCAGATCCTTGTCAATGATGCCATGATTGCTGATAAAGGCCGGGCGGGACATGGTGATATTGTGCTTAATGCTGTTGGAGATCACGAGGCCGTCGCCTTTGCGGTCTTCCGTGATGTAAGCAAGACCAGCTTTGATGGCCTGAGGTATATCCTTGAGATGGACTTCCTGACCATTGATGATCAACTGACCAGAGATACCGGTGCCATAGGCACGTCC
This sequence comes from Clostridia bacterium, assembly GCA_017501255.1. Taxonomy (GTDB): domain Bacteria; phylum Bacillota; class Clostridia; order Christensenellales; family Aristaeellaceae; genus Limiplasma. Next base: position 53,205 of record JAFVXE010000014.1, read on the forward strand.
AAACACAGACATACAAAGCTCGGTGCGTCCGGCGCCGATCAGGCCTGCAATACCAACAACTTCGCCCTTGCGTACGTTGATGGTAACATCATCAACGACCTTACGCTCGGAATAGAGGGGATGATAGACATTCCAGTTGCGGATTTCCATCGCCACTTCACCGATATTGGGCTCACGGGCGGGATAACGGTTGGTCATTTCACGGCCAACCATACCGCGGATGATGCGCTCCTCGGAAATGTCCTCTTCTCTGGTAAGTGTTTCAATACTCTTACCGTCACGAATGATCGTGATCTTATCAGCGCAGTAGTTGATCTCGTTCAACTTGTGAGAAATCAGGATGCTGGAAATGCCTTGATCCTTCAGACGAAGCAGCAGATCCAACAAGTTTTTGGCATCCTGTTCGTTCAGGGAGGAGGTAGGCTCATCCAGAATCAGCAGCTTCACGTTCTTTGCCAGAGCTTTGGCAATTTCGACCAGCTGCTGCTTACCAACGCCGATGTCCTTGATCAGGGAACGGGGGTTTTCATGCAGGCCGACCATAGCCATATATTTAGAAGCTTTCTGATAAGTGGCATCCCAGTCGATGACGCCGGCATTTGCCTGTTCGTTCCCAAGGAACATATTCTCAGCAATGCTGAGGTAGGGCACCAGTGCAAGTTCCTGATGAATAATGACAATACCAATGCGCTCGCTGTCCTTGATGTTGCGGAAACGGCACAGCTTGCCTTGGTAATAGATTTCACCTTCATAAGTACCATAAGGATAAATACCGCTAAGAACGTTCATCAGCGTGGATTTACCAGCACCGTTTTCACCGCACAGTGCATGAATTTCGTTCTCGCGAACCTGAATGTTCACCTGATCCAGCGCTTTAACGCCGGGAAACTCTTTGGTAATATCGTTCATTTCCAGAATAATATTCTGGTTATCTTTCACCTGGTATGCGTTTTGCAATTCCAAATTCATTATCCCCCTAACTTGGCCATTCGTTTGATACGAAAATGGCTTTGTTATATCGGGCCCGATACATAACGGCGATTATGCCGTTATACGCAACTGGGGGACGGACGGAAACCGTCCATCCCCCGAAAATTGCGTGGCAGATATTACTCAGCCAGCTGTTCAGCAGTGTAGTAACCGGATTCAACCAGCAGCTCGGCGTAGTTGTTCACATCGGCGAACACGGGAGTGCAGTTGTAGGAGGGAACGTCCATCACACCATTGGCGTAGGTGGCATTGGTCTCAGGAGTCTTGCCGTTGAGGATGTCGGTAACCATAACAACGGTCTGAGCAGCCAGAGTACGGGTATCCTTGAACACGGACATAGCCTGCAGGCCGGCGATCATGTTCTTGGTGTTGGCAACGTCGCAGTCCTGACCGGTGATAACGGGCATATTCTCAGCGGTGAAGCCGAAGTTGATCAGGGAGTTGGTGACGCCCAGAGCGGTGGAGTCGTTGGAGCACAGGCAGATGTCCAGCTTGGTGCCGTCGGCATAGAAGCCAGTCAGGATGTTGTCCATACGAGCCTGAGCGGTCTCGGACTTCCAGGCGGGGGTAGCAACCACTTCGAACTCGGTCTGGCCGGAAACGACAACCAGCTTGCCAGCGTCGATGTAGGGCTTCAGGGTGTCGAAAGCGCCAGCGAAGAACAGGCCGGCATTGTTGTCATCGGGGGAGCCAGCAGTGAACTCGATGTTGAAGGGGCCTTCAGCGTTTTCGAGGTCGAAGCGGTCCACGATGTACTGGCCCTGAATCTGGCCAACGCCGTAGTTGTCGAAGGTGGTGTAGTAGTCCACGTTAGCGGTACCGGTCAGCAGACGGTCATAAGCGATAACGGGAACGCCAGCTTCCTTGGCCAGGCCCAGAACGGTGTCCAGAGCGCCGCCGTCGATGGAGGCAACAACCAGAACTTCGCAGCCGTTGAGCAGCATGTTCTCAATCTGAGAAACCTGGGTAGCAACGTCGTTGTTGGCGTACTGCAGGTCAACTTCGAAGCCAGCGGCTTCCAGCTGAGCCTTCATGTTGGAACCGTCCTGGTTCCAGCGCTGCAGGGACTGGGTGGGCATAGCCACGCCGACCTTCTTGGCAGCTTCAGCAGAAGCAACGGTCAGCAGAGACAGGGAGAGAACCAGAACCAAGAGGATGGATACCAACTTTTTCATAAGTCAGTCACTCCTTTTATATATTTGACCCAAAACCGAGGGTCATTGGAAACACACATGATACCCAATGCCGATCTTTTGTTGCTACAAAAGGGATTCAGCATTAAGCAATAATGTTGCGTAACTACCGTGTAACCATCATACAACACTATGCAGATGTTGTCAATGGTATTTTTTTTCGATATTTATACAAATTATTTTGCATTCTGTTACGAAAGAAAACGTACTTTATGGAATAATGCCAGAATATCCGATTTTTCAGCAAACAAAAAAGATTTTCCTTCTTTACATTTCCTATATAATTTAGTATAATTCCCTCATCAACAGCAATGACGGGGACGGCAGCCGCTATTCCCTTCGGTTAAGCGAATCCGGGTTGGTGCGAGCCGGATACCGAAGTGCGTATGTCCTATCACCCCTGAGCTGGAAGCCTGAGCAAATCTGTTAGGGCTTCCCGGGTGCTCCCGTGACAGAGTATGCCGATCATGAGTCGGCGCAGAGTGGGCAGCATGGCTGCCAAAGCGGGTGGTACCGCGGATTGATGCTGTCATCGTCCGTCCCGATAGCCTCGGGACGGTTTTTTCATGCCTAAACCGACCGCTGGGGCAAGCACTATTCAGCAGGCAAAACTGCAAGGAGGAAGGAAACATCATGTATCGCAAGGTTCCCACAGATATGAATTTCGTCGAGCGTGAAAAAGAAACCCTTGCCATGTGGAAGGAAAAGGATATCATCCGCAAGAGCTTCCACGCCAACGAGGGCAATGAACGCTTCACATTCTTTGATGGCCCCCCCACGGCCAACGGCCGCCCCCATATCGGCCATATTGAAACCCGTGCCATCAAGGATTTGATCCCCCGTTTCCAGGCCATGAAGGGTAAGGACGTGCTCCGCAAGGCCGGCTGGGATACCCACGGTCTGCCCGTTGAGCTGGAAGTGGAAAAGATCCTCGGTTTGGACGGCAAGCCCCAGATCGAAGCCTATGGCATCGAGCCCTTCATCAAAGAATGTAAGAAGAGCGTCTGGAAGTATCAGTCCGAGTGGGAAGAGATGAGCGACCGTGTGGCTTTCTGGGCTGACATGGAGAATCCCTACATCACCTACAAGGATGACTACATCGAATCCGAATGGTGGAGCCTGAAGACCATCTACGAAAAAGGTCTGCTCTATCTTGGCCACAAGATCGCTCCTTACTGCCCCCGCTGCGGCACTGCCCTGTCCAGCCATGAAGTGGCGCAGGGCTACAAGAATGTAAAGGAAACTTCTGCTTTCGTTCTGTTCAAGACCAAGGATTGGGAAGATACCTATTTCCTGGCCTGGACCACCACGCCCTGGACGCTGCCCAGCAACCTGGCGCTGTGCGTCAATTCGCAGGATCTGTACGCCCGCTTCACCATCGAAGGCAAGAACTATGTGATGGCAAAGGCCCTGATGGATACCGTCTTTGGCGAGAAAGCCAAGGATGCGGTCATCCACGAGGAAATGCCCGGTGCGCAGCTGGCTGGCAAGGAATACGAGCCGCTGTTCGACTTCGCTGTCGGCAAGCTGGATAAGCCCGCCTGGCGTGTGGTCTGCGATGACTATGTTACCATGACCGATGGTTCCGGTATCGTTCATATCGCTCCCGCCTTTGGTGAGGACGATAACCGCGTCTGTCAGGCCAACGATATCCCCTTTGTGAATTTCGTGGATACCCAGGGCTGCATGACCGCCGACACCAAGTGGCCCGGCGTGTTCGTCAAGGATGCCGACCAGCTGATCCTGGACGATCTGAAGGAGCGCGGCCTGCTGTTTGCCGCCGTTCCCTTCGCTCACGACTATCCTTTCTGCTGGCGCTGCAATACGCCCCTGCTGTATTACCCCCGTCCCACCTGGTACATCAAGATGACCGCTGTGCGCGATCAGCTGGTTGCCAACAACCGCACCATCAACTGGATGCCCGACAACATCAAAGAAGGCCGTATGGGCACCTGGCTGGAGAATGTGCATGACTGGGGCCTCAGCCGCGAGCGTTACTGGGGCACTCCACTGCCTATCTGGCGCTGCGAAGAAGGCCACATCCATGTGATCGGCTCCAAGCAGGAACTGCGAGAGATGGCAACCACCGAAGTGGGCGAGATCGAACTCCACCGTCCCTATGTGGATGAGATCCAGATCACCTGCCCCGAGTGCGGCAAGCCCATGACCCGCGTCAGCGATGTTATCGACTGCTGGTACGATTCCGGCTCCATGCCCTTCGCCCAGTGGCACTATCCCTTCGAGAACAAGGAAGTATTCGAGAAGCGCTTCCCCGCTGATTTCATCTCTGAAGCCATCGACCAGACCCGTGGTTGGTTCTACACGCTGGAAGCCATCAGCACCCTGCTGTTTGACAAGGCTCCCTTCCAGAACTGCATCGTCATGGGTCACGTACAGGATGCGGAAGGCCGCAAGATGTCCAAGCACATCGGCAACGTGGTGGATCCGTGGTCTGTGCTCAACAAGCAGGGCGCAGACGCAGTCCGCTGGTACTTCTACACCGCCGGCGCTCCGTGGCTGCCCAGCCGTTTCAGCGATGAGGCCGTCAACGAAGGTCAGCGCAAGTTCATGGGCACTTTGCAGAACACCTATGCGTTCTTCGTGCTCTACGCCAACATCGATAACTTCGATCCCGCCAAGCATCCGCTGGATAAGGTCAACCTGACCCTGATGGACAAGTGGATCCTGAGCCGTCTCAACCAGCTGATCAAGCAGGTGGACGAGGATCTGACCGCTTTCCGCATCCCCGAGCCCGCCAATGCCATCACCAAGTTTGTGGACGATCTGAGCAACTGGTATGTGCGCCGTGGCCGTGAGCGTTTCTGGGGCAAGGGCATGGATGACACCAAGGAAGCCGCTTTCGCCACCCTGTATCATGTGCTGGTGACCCTGTCCAAGGTGATCGCTCCCTTCGTGCCCTTCATGGCTGAAGATATCTATCAGAATCTGGTGTGCACTGTGGACAAGAACGCTCCCGAGAGCGTGCACCTGTGCCGCTTCCCCGAAGCTGACGAGAGCCTGATCGACGAGAACCTGAACACCCAAATGAACGCTCTGCTGGAGGTTGTCAGTCTGGGCCGCGCCCTGCGCGCTTCTGCCAATCTGAAGGTTCGTCAGCCCCTGCAGACTCTGTACGTGAAGGGTACCAGCTTTGACGAGCAGTTCGGCGAACTGGCAGAGGACGAGCTGAACGTGAAGAGTGTGATCTTCACCGACGATGCCCGCGCCTTCACCACCTATAATCTGAAGCCCCAGATGCGTACCCTTGGACCTAAGTACGGCAAGCTGCTGGGCAAGATCGGCGCTGCGCTGAAGGAAGTGGACGGCAACGATGTGATGGATACCTTCGCCCGTGGCGAAAACTTCACTTTCACCGTGGAAGATACCGAAGTGGTGCTCTCCAAGGATGATGTGCTGGCTGAAGCCACCCAGAAGCCCGGTTTCGCTGCCCAGTCCGACGGCGATGTGACCGTTGTGTTCGACTGCAATCTGACCCCCGAACTGATCGCCGAAGGCTATCAGCGCGAAGTGGTCTCCAAGCTGCAGACCATGCGTAAGGAAGCTGATTTTGAAGTCAGCGACCGCATCACCGTCACCTATCAGGCGGACGAAGAACTGACCGCTGCCATCGAGGCTGGCAAGAGCTTCATCATGCAGAGCGTGCTGGCTGAAAGCATGGAAAGCGCTGCCGCTGCCGATGGCGCCATCGCCAAGGAATGGAACATCAACGGCAAGAAAGCCACGCTGGCGATCTGCAAGGCGTAATACACAATCAACAAGGGCGGAGTCTCGGCTCCGCCCGCTTTCAAGTATTAAAGGAGAAAACGCATGTATCTTTGCGACCAATGGCAGGACTACGAAGTGCTGGATACCGGCGATGGCGAAAAGCTGGAACGGTGGGGGAAGATCATCCTTCGCCGTCCCGACCCGCAGGTGATCTGGCCTAAGGCCAAGCCCGAACTGTGGAACCGGGCGCAGGCCACCTACAGCCGTGCTGAAACCGGCGGCGGTCACTGGGATTTCAAGGAAAAGCTGCCCGAACGCTGGACCATCAACCTGAACAATCTGAAATTCTACGTGAAGCCCACTGGCTTCAAACATACCGGTCTGTTCCCTGAGCAGGCTGCCAACTGGCTGTGGATGCAGGAACGCATCCGCAATACCGCCAGCTTCGGTCACCAGCCCAAGATCCTGAACCTGTTTGCCTACACCGGCGGCGCTACCATTGCCTGCGCTGCTGCCGGCGCGCATGTGACCCATGTGGATGCCGCCAAGGGAATGGTGCAGTGGGCTAAAGAAAACCGTGACCTGACCGGCATTCATGAATTTTACACCCGCTTCATCGTAGAGGATGCCAAGGCCTTTGTGCGCCGCGAACTGCGCCGTGGCAACAGCTATGACGGCATTCTGATGGACCCCCCCAGCTATGGGCGTGGCCCCGGCGGCGAGGTATGGAAGTTGGAAGATGAGCTGTATGATCTGGTGGATCTGGCTGCCCAAGCCATGAGCGATACGCCTTTGTTCTTCCTGATCAATGGCTATACCACCGGCTTCTCTGCCAGCGTGCTGGGCAACATCGCCCGCCGCTGTCTGTGCGATCGCTTCGGTGGTCATGCAGAAGCGGAAGAACTGGCGCTGGCTGTCACCAGCGGCGGCGTGCTGCCCTGCGGCACCACGGCAAGGTGGACGCCCGATGCCTGAGATTGTTTACGAGGATAATCATTTGCTGGTAACGGTCAAGCCTGCAAACACCCTCACCCAGGGCGATGATACCGGCGATATATGCTTGCTTGATATGTGCAAAGCATATATCAAGGAAAAGTATCAGAAGCCGGGCGAAGTCTATCTGGGCCTTGTGCACCGGCTGGACAGGCCGGTGGGCGGTCTGGTGGCTTTTGCCCGCACCAGCAAAGCAGCCTCCCGGCTCAGTGAACAGCTGCGCAGCCACCACATGGAACGGGAGTATCTGGCCGTGGTAGAAGGCGGTGATCTGCCAGACGAAGCGGCATTGCATAATTGGCTGGAGAAGGATGAAGCAACCGGCAATGTGCGGGTGGTCAAACCAGGGAAAGCTGGTGCGCAGGAAGCAAAACTCCGCTTTCGTGTGCTTGCACGAAGGGATGAAAACAACACGGCATTGATTCATGTTCGCCTACAGACAGGGCGAAAGCATCAGATTCGTGTACAGCTGGCAAACAGTGGTCACCCTATCGTTCATGATATGCGCTATGGCCATGGCGTGCGTGGAGAGAATATCGCTTTGTGGGGCGCAGTATTGCGCTTTGACCATCCGACCAAAAAAGACCCTATGTGCTTTCTTTCCATGCCCAAGGGCTCTGCATACCAGTTCTATGCTTCCGAAATCCAGCAGTTTCTGGCGGAACAAAATTCTTCTTTATAAATAGGTAAGGAGCGATACCGTGGCAACCTCCAAGTTTTCGTTTGAAGTACTGAAAACCTGCAAGCAGTCCGGCGCACGGCTGGGTTTGCTGCATACGCCTCACGGCGACATTCATACCCCGGTGTATATGCCCGTGGGTACCGTAGCCACCGTCAAGGCCATGACCCCTCGGGAAATGACGGAGATCGGCACGGAGATTATGCTTTCCAATACTTATCATCTGCATTTGCGCCCCGGTGAGGATCTGATCCGGGAAGCGGGCGGCCTGCATAAGTTTATGTCCTGGGACAAGCCTGTGCTCACCGACAGCGGCGGATTTCAGGTGTTCTCTCTCTCCGGCATCCGCAAAATCAAGGAAGAGGGCGTGCATTTCCAGAGCCATCTGGATGGCAGCAAGCGTTTCATCTCTCCGGAGGTGAGCATGGATATTCAACACGCACTGGGTTCTGATATCATGATGGCCTTTGACGTGTGTACCGCCTATCCCTGCGACCACGCCACTGCTGAGGATGCCATGCACCGTACCCACCGCTGGGCAGCCCGCTGCCAGAAGCATCATACGGATGATGATCAGGTGCTGTTTGGCATCGTGCAGGGCGCTTTCTTCAAGGATTTGCGTATCGAAAGCGCCAAAACCCTGCGGGATATGGACTTCTTTGGCTATGGCATCGGCGGCCTGAGTGTGGGCGAGCCCAAGCCCATCATGTATGAGATGCTGGAAGCCATCATGCCCCATATGGCAGGGGACAAGCCCCGCTATCTGATGGGCGTTGGCTCTCCGGACTGTTTGGTGGAAGGCGTTATCCGTGGCGTGGATATGTTCGACTGCGTGCTGGCAACCCGGATTGCCCGCAACGGCACCTGTTTCACTACCGATGGCCGTCTGGTGATCAAGAATGCCCAATACGCCCGTGATTTCCGTCCTATCGATGAGGAATGCGACTGCTATGCCTGCCGCAATTTCTCCCGTGCATACATCCGCCACCTGTTCAAGGCGGGCGAGATTACAGGCGCACGGCTGGCCAGCATCCATAATCTTCGGTTCCTTTTGCGCCTGATGGAAAAGGTGCGGGAAGCCATTCAGAACGACCGTCTGCTGGATTTCCAGAAGGAATTCTATTCCCGCTACGATATGACCCGCAATTTCTGATCACAAAGGAAGGTGCGAACCATGATCATGGCAATCGAAACCGTTGCGCTGGATGATCTCAACAGCCAACTGGTGTTGATCGATCAGACCCAGCTGCCGGGCAAAGTGGAGATTCTTTACCTGAGCACGCAGGAAGAAATCCGGGAAGCGATTTATTTGCTGAAAGTACGAGGCGCTCCTGCCATTGGAGTGGCGGCTGCTTTTGGGGTGTATCTGGCTGCCAAGAGTATTCAGACGGATGAGTACGATGCTTTTCTCCGTGAATATCAAAAGTGCAGCAAGTATCTGGAAGCGGCCCGTCCCACCGCTGTCAATCTGGCGTGGGCCCTGCACCGTATGGAACAGGTTGTTCTCAGCAATGCCGATTACAGCGTTGCGGAGATTAAAGCTCTGCTGCTGAAGGAATGCACTGCCATTAAGGACGAGGATACCGATATGTGCCGCCGCATTGGTGAGCATGGGCTCAGCGTTCTTAAAGATGGCTACGGCATTCTGACCCACTGCAACGCCGGTCAGCTGGCTACCTCCAAGTACGGTACTGCCCTTGCACCCATTCATCTGGGCAGAGAGCGGGGAATGAATTTCCGTGTGTTCACGGATGAGACCCGTCCTTTGCTGCAGGGGGCCCGCCTGTCTGCTTTTGAATTGGTGGAAGATGGCGTGGATACCACTCTCATCTGCGATAATATGGCCTCTCAGGTGATGAAGAATGGTTGGGTGAATGCAGTTTTTGTTGGCTGTGACCGGGTCGCTGCCAATGGCGACGCCTGCAATAAGATCGGCACCTCCGGCGTGGCGATTCTTGCCAAACACTACGGAATTCCTTTCTACGTGCTGGGGCCCACCTCCACCATTGATCTGAACACGCCCACCGGCGATGATATCGTTATTGAGCAGCGCCCGGCTGAGGAAGTAACCGAGATGTGGTATGAGAAGCGGATGGCTCCCGAAGGAGTCAAAGTATACAATCCGGCGTTCGATGTAACGGATCATGAACTGATTACCGGTATCATCACGGAGCACGGCATTGCCCACCCGCCCTATACCGAAAGCCTGAAGGCGTTGTTCGAAAAGAAATAAAGAATACAGTAATACCGGCGTTTTCCGTCGGTATTGCTGTTCATGCAGAGAGGAAGAAATACCATGAAGGTACAACAGCAGGTTACGCACTGTCTGGAAGCGGCTGTCGCCAATCATGAGGCAGCAGGTCTCAGCGTTCTGGTTCGGAAAGATGGGGAAGAGGTCTTCTATGCTTCTGCCGGCTTGGCAAATATTGAAAAGCAACAGCCTATTCAAAGGAACAGCATCTTCCGCCTGTACAGCCAGTCCAAGCCTGTTACAGCTGTTGCTGTTATGCTGCTTGCGGAACGTGGCATCATTGATCTAATGGATCCTGTGGAGAAGTTTCTGCCTGGATTCCGCAATCAGAAAGTGATCACGGAAAAAGGTTTGGTTCCCGCTGCCCGCAGCGCCACGGTACTTGATCTGCTGGGCATGACGGCTGGGCTTTCCTATCCAGGTGATGATGAAGCCGGTCAATATGCTGCCCGTGTTTTTGAGGAAAACGACAAGTTGATCGCTCAGGGCGGTGGAATGGACACTGTAACGTTCTGCAACCGTCTCGGTCAGCAGCCTGTTGCATTCCAGCCCGGCAGCCATTTCCGTTACTCCACCTGTGCGGATATTCTGGGCGCAGTGGTAGAGATCGCCTCTGGAAAGAAGTTCGGCGATTTTTTACAAAAAGAAATCTTCCAGCCGCTTGGCATGAAGGATACGGATTTTTATGTACCTGCTGAAAAAATGGATCATTTTGTGACGGCCTATTACCGCAGTGAAAATGGTTTGCAGCCGTGGTTGGGACGAAATCTGTGCGTGGGTGTGTATGACCATATGCCCGCTTTCCAGTCGGGCGGTGCTGGTTTGGTTTCCACGTTGGATGACTATGCTGCTTTCACCCAGATGCTGATGAACAAGGGCGAATACAATGGCCATCGCATTCTGAGCCCTGCTGCTGTAGCGTATCTGACAACCCCTCAGCTTGGCTGGAATCAGCAGTTTGATATGTGGGATTCTCTGGAAGGCTTCAGCTATGGCAAGCTGATGCGGGTATGCACTGAACCCGGGCGCTATCCCGGTTTTGCCTGCAAGGACGAATATGGCTGGGACGGCTGGCTGGGTACCTACTTTGCCAACCTGCCCAACAAAAACATGACCATTCTGCTGATGCAGAACACTACCGATGCCGGTACCACTACAGTGACACGAAAAGTACGCAATGTGATTCTCTCAGCCCTCAGCAAGGGTGAATGCTGATTCGATTTGAACACAGTTTCATATGCAGAAGCAGTCCATACCATCAAAGGATTGGATTGCTTCTGTTTCTATATTGGGAAACTTGGTTTCTCCCTGAAGGAAAACAACAAAAGCAGATTTAATACAATCGCAATCAACAAACTTCGCAAAACCTATTGACATTACCAATTGTTTGTGGTTTACTATTTTCTGCTTTTGAGTTTACTATTTCTAAACTCCCTTTACGGATGGAGGGAGAGCAGGAAAGGGGGAAACCCAATGGAGATTGGAGAAAAGCTTCGTGAATTGCGTTTGCAGCGGGGACTGACACAGGAAGAGATGGCTGACCGTTGCGAGCTGAGCAAAGGGTTCATCTCTCAGGTAGAGCGTGATCTTGCTTCGCCATCCATTGCCACCCTCAAAGATATGCTGGAATGCCTTGGCGTTTCCTTGCAAGCGTTTTTCACCGATGACAGCAAGGAAAAAGTGGTTTTCACTCCTCAAGATATGTTCGAGAAAGAGGACGAGGAGAAAAAAATCACCTGGCTGGTGCCGGATGCTCAGAAAAACAGCATGGAACCCATCCTGCTGGAGCTCCAGCCCGGCGGCAAAAGCGCAGTTCTTCCTCCCTTTGAAGGAGAAGAATTTGGATATGTATTGTCCGGTCAGGTGGTGCTGGTGTCCGGTAAAAGACGGTATCCCGTCAAAAAAGGTGGCAGTTTCTGCCTTCACCCCAGCGCAACACACCATTTGGAAAACACCTCCAAATCCATGGCGACGGTTCTGTGGATTTCCACACCGCCCAGTTTCTAAGCAATCAATAGGATTTATTCATTATCATAAAAGGAGTGCCCGACTATGATGGAGCAGGAGCACCTGATCGACCTTAAGGGGATTTCCAAGGACTACGACGGAACCACGGTACTGAAGGACATCAATCTCTATGTGCGCAAGAAGGAGTTTGTCACGCTACTGGGCCCCAGCGGTTGCGGTAAGACCACCACGCTGCGTATCATCGGCGGTTTTGAATATCCCACCACGGGTGAGGTGTATTTCGAAGGCAAGGAGATTTCTGCTCTGCCGCCCTACAAGCGCCGTGTGAATACGGTGTTCCAGAAATATGCGCTCTTTCCTCATCTGAATGTACGGGATAACATCGCCTTCGGCCTCAAGCTCAAGAAGGTTCCCAAAAAGGAAATCGACAAGAAAGTGGACCGGATGCTGGAACTGGTAAACCTGAAAGGGTACGGCAAGCGCCACGTGGATCAGCTTTCCGGCGGTCAGCAGCAGCGTATCGCCATTGCCCGCGCTCTGGTCAACGAACCGGAAGTGCTGCTTCTGGACGAGCCTTTGGGCGCTCTGGATCTGAAGCTGCGCAAAGAAATGCAGCTGGAGCTGAAGAATATGCAGCAGCAACTGGGCATTACCTTCATCTATGTTACCCATGATCAGGAAGAAGCCCTTACCATGAGCGATACCATTGTGGTTATGCGAGATGGCAAGATTCTGCAGATCGGCGACCCCAAGCGCATTTATGACGAACCTGCCAATGCTTTCGTAGCCGACTTCATCGGCGAGAGTAACATCCTCAAGGGCACCATGATCAAGGACGAACTGGTACATTTCGCCGGTCATGACTTTGTCTGTGTGGACAGCGGCTTTGGCGAGAACGCTCCTGTGGATGTGGTGATCCGTCCTGAAGACATTATGATCGTTGGCGAGGATATCGGTCAGCTGACCGGTACGGTGCAGAGTGTGCTGTTCAAGGGTGTGCATTACGAAATGATGGTTTCCACCGGCGAAACCACCTTCAAGGTGCATTCCACCACCATGCAGCCTCAGGGCTCTACGGTCGGCATCAACATCGTGCCTTTCAACATCCACATCATGAAGCCTATGCAGGAGGAGGCACCTTCCGATGTATAACATGAGTCTCCCCTGGTGGGCGTACGCCTTGATGGGTGCTGGTCTGGTGATCTTTATCGCCATGATCGCCATCTCGGTTCGCCGCCATCATGGCGTAAAGCGCAGCCTGTTCGCAACGCCGTATACCCTGTGGATGATCGTTTTTACCGTGATTCCCTGCATTCTGGTGGCCTACTATGCCTTTACGGATGCAAACGGTGCTTTTACCCTTGAGAATTTTCTGAATTTCTGGGATAGCAACTATGCCAAAAATCAGCTGTATGCCAGCATGGGCGAGGCAGCCTCTGCCTATATCATGCGGGGCACCGTTAATGTGGATACCTTGGTGTATTCTCTGTGGATGGCGTTCCTGTGCACAGTGATCTGCCTGCTGCTGGGCTATCCTGCGGCGCTGTTCATGGCAGACCGCAACATGAAGATTGGCTCCACCATCGTTATCCTGTTCATTATCCCCATGTGGATGAACTTCCTGCTGCGTACCATTGCCTGGATGAGCCTTCTGGAAGATCAGGGTCTCATTAACAAACTGCTCCGTTGGCTGGGTTTCGACGGTGTCCGGCTGATGTACAATTCCGGCGCTGTGCTGCTGGGCATGGTGTACAACTTCCTGCCTTTCATGGTATTCCCGGTATATACCAGCCTGAGCAAACTGGATCCCAAGCTGGGCGAAGCTGCACAGGATCTGGGTTGCAATGAATGGCGCACCTTTACCAAGGTGACTGCTCCCCTGAGCCTGCCGGGCGTGATCAGCGGCATCACCATGGTGTTCATGCCTTCTGTGACCACGTTCTTCATCCCTCGCATTCTGGGCGGCGGCAATACCATGATGTTCGGCGACCTGATTGAGAGCAAGTTCCTGACGGAAGGCAACTGGAACGTCGGCAGCGCCCTGAGCCTGATTATGATGGTTCTGATCCTCATCAGTCTGGGCGTTCTGCGTAAATTTGACCCTGAAGGAGAAGGAGGCGGCATCGCATGAAAAAGACCGGCTTGTTCTTCAAAAAGTTCTATCTGGGTATTATCCTTTTCTTTCTGTACATTCCCATTGTGGTCATGGTGGTTCAGTCTTTCAACGCTGGTAAGAGCCGTGCAAAATGGGAAGGGTTTTCCTTCCGCTGGTATGCGGAGCTGTTCCATGACCGTTCCATCATGAATGCCTTACAGGTTACGGTGGCTGTGGCTGTTATTGCTGCTGTTATCGCTACCATTCTTGGTACGCTGGCTGCCATTGGCATTTATGCCATGAAGAAGCGCTCCCAGAGCATGATGATGACCCTGACCAACATTCCCATGACCATGCCGGATATCGTTACCGGTATTTCGCTGATGCTGCTGTTCCTGTTCACCAAGGTGGAGCGTGGCTTTGTGACCATGGTGATGGCGCATATCACCTTCAATACACCATATGTCATCCTATCGGTGATGCCAAAGCTGAAACAGATGAACAAACACAGCTACGAGGCGGCGCTGGACTTGGGCGCAACCCCCACCTATGCGCTGACCCATGTGATCATCCCGGAGATTCGTCAGGGGATCGTTACCGGCGCAATGCTGGCATTCACCCTGTCTCTGGACGATTTCACCATCAGCTATTTCACCACCAGTCCCTTGGTGCAGAATCTGTCCACTTTGATCTACTCCAAGGCCCGTATTGGTATCGACCCCACGCTCAATGCGCTGAGCACGCTTATGTTTGTTGCGCTGCTGATTCTGCTGGTAATCGTCAACCGGCGTACAGCGGATAACGCTGCGTAATCATACTCCCACAAATCAATATTTATGGAGGGTACGAAAATGAAGAAGTTTCTTGCGGTTCTCTTGGTTCTCCTGATGGCTCTGCCTGTGTGCGCCAGCGCGCAGGAAGTGGTCAATGTGTACAACTGGGAAGACTATATCGACGAAAGCGTGCTGGAACTGTTTGAACAGGAAACCGGCATCCACGTCAATTATATGAACTTTACCACCAACGAAGATATGATGGTGAAGGTGGAAACCAGCCCCGGGGCCTTTGACCTGGTATTCCCTTCTGAATACATGGTGGAGCGTATGCTGGCCAAGGATCTGCTGGCTGAAATCGACTATGCCAACATCCCCAATGCGCAGTACACCCTGCCCAACCTGCTGAATCCCAGCTACGACCCCAACAATGCCCATTCCGTTCCCTATATGTGGGGTACTGTCGGCATTCTGTACAATACAACCATGGTGGAAGAACCCGTTGATTCCTGGGGTATCCTCTGGGATACCAAGTATACTGACAACGTGTTCATGCTGGACAGCATCCGTGACTCCATGGGCGTGACCCTCAAGTATCTGGGCTATTCCATGAACACCCATGACATCATTGCACTGGAAGAAGCCAAGGCCAAGCTGATTGAGCAGAAGCAGTCCGGCGTTGTGAAGGCTTATCAGGTGGACGAAACCAAGGATAAGATGGTGGCTGGCGAAGCGGCTCTGGCGGTTGTCTGGTCCGGCGATGCTCAGTATGCTATCGATCTGAACCCCGATCTGGCCTATTCCATCCCCAAGGAAGGCAGCAATGTGTGGGTGGACTGCATGGTCATTCCCAAGACCGCCAAGAACAAGGAAAACGCCGAGAAGTTCATCGACTTCCTCTGCCGCCCCGATATTGCTCAGATGAACTGTGAAGCTATCTGGTATTCCTCTCCCAACACCGGCGCTATCGAGCTGATGGGCGAAGCCTACACCAGCAACACCACCATGAATCCCTCCGAGGAAGCACTGGCTGGTTGCGAATACTTCAACGATATTCAGGGCGACTTCCTCACCCTGTACAACATCCTCTGGATGGACGTAAAGAACGCCAAGTAATAATCGTTAACAGCACCACGGCAGTTCGCTGTCGTGGTGCTTGTGTATGGGAGGAAAATATGGAGTTGATCCGAATTGGACTGAATCGGCTGAGCGAATTGAAATCCCTTCAGATCGCCTATAAACAGGAAATTGGTGAGGAAGAGCCAACGGAAGAGAATTTCCAAAGCCTTGCACAAGCCATTCAGAATGGTGAAATTCTCTTTTATGGCTGTATAGTGGAGGAAAGATTGATCGGATGCTGTTCGGTGAGTCCAACCTACTCCACTTTCAACTATCAGAAAAGCGGCGTATTTGAAGATTTCTATATTCTCCCGCCATATCGTCATAATGGAATCGCCAGAAAGCTGGTTTCTTATGCATATGAGCAGAGCGGTGTTGGTTCCCTGACCGTCGGCTGTGCAAACTGCGATGTAGAGATGTATCAATCCCTTAGCTTCAGCATTCCGATTGGCAATCTTTTAGCATACGATGGGTGAAGAATGAATAAACATAAAGAAGCGCACATCCCGAAGTTTCGGATGTGCGCTTCTTGCTGCTATCTTTGCATCCGGTTAATGCAACGGGTGCAGATCCACCGGGGTAAAGTTGATGGTGGGGAAAAAGGAGAACAGATAATCGTTGGGATAGATCTCGCCCTCGCCCATAGAACCTCGCAGTTCAATAGGGGTATAATCATAGTAAATACCATTGATGCTGAAATAGGGACAGCGGTCTACCGTCAGGAGCAGAGCCACTACCTCACCGGTGCCTGTGGTTAGGGTCAGCATTCCATCGCCGGTGGGGCAGGAGGGAGCGCGCATATACTGGGCGTTGGAAAACCAGTATTCCAACTGATACAGTTGGCTGGGTTCCGTCAGGGTTTCAGTTTGACCGTCTGTCAGCGTCAGCGTGGCAGAAGTGATACCAGTCAGGGTGGTTACATCAAAGAACGCATATTGCAGGGTGCTTTCCAGAATTGGGGAGAGGAACAAGGTCAGCTCCGGGCATTCGGCATACCGGCGATGCATATAGGCGGCGTCTTCCTTGAGCTCATATTGGGTAAAGAGCACATGGTCGCCCACCAGCATCATCCATTCAACCTGATTCACGGGATCAACAATGGTATAGCCAGCCTCCGGGTGCTCCTGCCAGAACTTTGCATCAATGGTATAGTTCACCAAATTCAGGCCGTCCAGAAGGGTACGCAGTTCACTCTGCACAGTGGCATCGGGTGTATAGTAGTATTCATCCCAAAGGCCAAGAAGCTGCGGCGTCAGGCGGATGCTCAGCTGATCCTGAGGCGGCTCAAGCGTAAGTGTTCCACCTTCATAGGCGATATTTTCAGCAAAAGCAACAGAACTGGCTAATGCCAACAAGACTACCAGCACCAATAGGATTCCTTTTGCAGCGTAAGAAACAGCATTCTTTTGGTGAGTCATGAAAACTCCTCCTGTCGCTTCTTTCGAGAATATTATAGCAGTCCACGGAAGCCTTTGCCAAGGATTTCCGTTGTATTTGTAATCAAGATAAAGCAGGAAGGATCTATGATCTTGGCCTGCTTGCGCAAAAGAACGGCTTGCGGACGGTTCACTACGGTAAGGATAACCGTTTTGTCCTCATGGGTAAAGGCGCCCTCACCTTTGATGCGGGTAGCGCCACGATGAAGCTCGTTCACAATAAAGGTGATGATTTCATCGGGTTTGGAGGTGATCACCTGGAAACACTTGTGAACCTTGATGTTTTCCAGAACCATATCCACGATCACTGATTTCAGTGCAAGCCCGAGAATGCTGAATAAACCGGTTTCCATACCGAAGACGGCGCAAGCAGCAACCGTGATCAGAAAATCCACCATCAATAAGCAGTTGCCGATATTGATGCTGGTTTTGCGCTTGAGCAGCATAGCAATGATATCGGTTCCGCCGCTGGAAGCCTGCATATTGAAAAGGATAGCGCTGCCAATAGCGGGAAGCGCTACGGAGAAAACCAGTTCCAGTAATGGTTCGTTGGTCATGGGCGCTGTCATGGGAAAGAGCACTTCCAATCCCCAGATGACACCACTCATCAGAAGGCTTACATAGGCAGTGCGTATGCCGAAGGACTTTCCCAGAAATAGAAAGCCAATCAGCAATAGCGCCTGATTGATGATGAAAACAAAGGCACCGGGAGAAAGGCTGGGAACCACCTCGCCCAGAATAATGGATATACCGCTGACACCGCCGGTAGAGAAATGGTTTGGGAATTTGAAAAAATAGATACCTGCGGACATAATCAGGGTCGCCAGTGTCAGCATGGTGTAATCAAAAATAACCTGTTTGGGAGTGGCTTTGTCTTGATTCATAACAAGGGTTACCTCTCAAAAAGGTGTTGTGGTCACTTCTATTTTATGATATAATAAATATAAATGCAAGGTGGTTTTGAAAGGATATTTTCTTATTTTGTACAGCAACGATCAGGCGCGAACGGTGGAATGGTTTCAGCATGAGCACAAGCTGTACGGTTTGATGTAACTTTCATATCTGCATTTGCATGGAGACAGCGGTCGTAATGGGCTGTCTTTTTCATTGTCAATGCCATTCTGTTGATGTCAAACAATGATAGTCAGATCATTCTTTGGAGGGAATACACATGAGATTTTCCAATGGTTATTGGCTTACTAAACCCGAATTCGTGATGAGCTATGCCACCCAGTGCGTGCGTGTCACCAAGAAAGAAAAGGAGATGCAGGTCATTTCTGCCTGCCGTCCCGTACGCCATCGCGGTGATGTGCTGGACGGCGGTTCCCTGACCGTTACCTTCTCTGCGCCCAGGAAAAATGTGATCCGTGTCAAGGTGACTCATTTTGCCGGAGCCAAGGTGAAGGAGCCCCGTTTTGAAACCTACGAGGAAGATGTTGTTCCGGTGATGGAAGAAACCGAACAATACGCTTCCTTTACCAGCGGCGAACTGACTGCTCGGGTGCTCAAGGCGGACGGCCAGTGGCAGGTAGACTATATGGTAGGAGACAAAGTACTGACCACCAGCGGTTTCCGTGCCATGGGCCGTGCCCTGCGCAAGGAAGTGGGTCCCTGCTCCCTTCTGCCGCACGGCAAGAGCTATATGGTGGAATCCCTGATGCTGGATGTGGGCGAGAATGTCTATGGTCTTGGCGAGCGCTTCGGTGCTTATGTGAAGAACGGACAGACTGTTGATATGTGGAACGCCGATGGCGGCACTGCCAGCGAGTATGCCTACAAGAACATTCCCTTCTACATGACCAATCGTGGTTACGGCGTGTTGGTCGAAGATACCTCCGATGTGAGTTTCGAAGTTGCCAGCGAAAAAGTGGAACGGGTTCAGTTTTCCGCCGAGGGGGAAACCATCGTCTACGACATCATCTACGGCGGCACCCCCAAGGGTGTGCTGGATGTTTATACAGCCCTCACCGGACGCCCCGCCCTGCTGCCTGCATGGAGCTTTGGCCTGTGGCTGTCCACTTCCTTTACCACCAATTACGATGAAGCCACCACATCTTCCTTTATCAACGGCATGGCCGAGCGGGACATTCCTTTGAGTGTGTTCCACTTCGACTGCTATTGGATGAAGGCCTTCAACTGGTGCGACTTCGAGTGGGATCCCGATGTATTCCCGGATCCCGAAGGAATGCTCAAGCGCTATCACGAAAAGGGACTGAAACTCTGCTGCTGGATCAATCCCTATATCGGTCAGGCCAGCCCATTGTTTGAGGAAGGCATGGAGAAAGGCTATCTGCTCAAGAAGACCAACGGCGATGTATGGCAGACGGATATGTGGCAGGCGGGTATGGCCATCGTGGATGTGACCAACCCTGATGCCCGTGAGTGGTACTCTTCCTATCTGCGCAAGCTGCTGGCCATGGGCATCGATTGCTTCAAAACCGACTTTGGCGAGCGTATTCCGGTGCGTGATATTGCTTATTTTGACGGTTCCAATGCTCTGCATATGCACAACTACTACACCTTCCTGTACAACAAAATGGTGTTTGATGTGCTGAAGGAAGCCCGTGGCGAAGGCGAAGCGATTCTGTTTGCCCGCAGTGCCACCGTTGGCGGCCAGCAGTTCCCCGTGCACTGGGGCGGCGACAACAGCGCCTCCTATGTTTCCATGGCGGAAACGCTTCGTGCCGGTCTGGGCATGAGCCACAGCGGTTTTGGTTACTGGAGTCATGATATTTCCGGCTTCGAGTCCACTGCCCCTGCGGATGTTTACAAGCGTTGGTGCCAGTTTGGTCTCCTGTCCAGCCACAGCCGCCTTCACGGCTCCACCAGCTATCGTGTGCCGTGGCTGTTTGATGAGGAAAGCTGCGATGTGGTTCGCAAGTTTACCAAGCTCAAGTGCCGCCTGATGCCGTATCTTTACGGCGCAGCTGTGGAAGCCCATGAGAAGGGCACTCCCATGCTCCGTCCCATGATGCTGGAGTTCCCGGACGACCCCGCCTGCGAGATGCTGGATCGTCAGTATATGCTGGGTGAAAGCCTGCTGGTGGCTCCCATTTTCAACAAGGAAGGCACCGTGCAGTATTATCTGCCCGATGGTCAGTGGATCAACTTGCTCAATGATAATGCAGTAACCGGCGGTCATTGGCAGAGCGAAACCCACGATTTCCTCTCCCTGCCGCTGATGGTGCGTCCTGGAACGGTACTGCCCGTTGGCGCTAAGGACAATACCACCGAGTATGACTATACCGACGGTCTGGAACTGCACGTGTATCAGCTGGCCGAGGGTGAAACGGCTGTATGTAAGGTGCCTGCATTGGATGGCACCATTGCCGCTACTTATACGGTTACCATGCGTAATGGTCAGCCTGTTGTTGAGACGGATGCCACCAAACCTTACACAGTGGTTCTCCATTAAGCATTCTTCAATCACTTCAAGACCCTTTCCAACACCAAAGAAATGCCGAAAACGCAAGCCCACCAAGGCTTGCGTTTTCGCGCGCTGCTGTGATATATTGTTGAATAATGCTCTATGGAGGCAGTGAAATGATTACAGTTTTGGAAGCAATCCGATTGGCAAAAGAGATCGGTGGCAAAAACGGACTGAATTGTATAGCGGAGCTTGATGAAACTGCTGCTGTAGAATCGTGGGAATGTACAGAAAATGCACATTATCTGCCCTTGTCGGGTGTGCCGATTCTTGTGAAGGATAATATCGATGTCAAAGGATTCCACACGACTGCTGGAAGTTTGGCATTGGCCGATAATATGGCATTGAACGATGCGCCGATTATTCAGAACCTCCGCCGTAACGGTGCCGTAATCATCGGCAAGAGTAACATGACAGAGTTTGCAAATTACGTATCGACAAAGATGCCCGGTGGATACAGTTCACGTGGTGGGCAAGTAATACATGCCGTGAAGTCCAAGCTTGATCCGCTTGGCTCATCAACCGGTTCGGCTGTTGCGGTTGCCGCCGGAATCGTACCGATGGCGGTCGGAACGGATACATCCCATTCGATTACAGCCTGTGCCATGGGAAACGGAATTTGTGGATTAAAGCCTCCTGCCGGTGTTCTTTCACAGGAGGGAATCATTCCAATTTCAAAGACATTCGATAGCGCAGGCGCAATGGCACAAAATGTGAGTGATACCCTTAAACTGTATTCTGCCATGCGGGATGAGCCATTGCCCGAAATTGCACAAACTCCTGCAGGAAAACTTCGGATCGCTGTGAATATTGCCAATGCCGATATGAATCCTCAGGAAAGAAGACAATACCTGGATGATGTAATTGAGACACTCAGGAATAACGGCACTGTAATCTCGGAGGTTAATCAGCCGCCAACACCAGAGCTCCCCAGCATTATGAAAAAGGAGTTCTGCACGGGGCTTGAGGCATATCTGAAAAAAAGTGGGGCAAAGCTTAAGACTCTTAAGCAAATTGTTGAATACTATGAGGCACATCCTGATACAATGCAGAAATATGGATGTGATTTGTTGCGGGGAGCGCTGTATGATTCGTCACAGGAAGCCTTTATTGAGAAAGAATACCAAAAGGCCATGAAATCCCGTGCGGATAAGATACAGAAAATAACGGAGGAAATCTCGGATTACGACGCTGTGCTGATCACCGGTCCAACATATGCCAATCATCTCTGCGGACTGCCGACGATTACTGTTGCCGGGGGCACTCTTGACGCAAATGGTGTAAGACAGGCAGTCATGCTGTATGGATCAGATGAGTTCAGGCTTTACGCAGCAGCACTGGCTGTGGAGCAATTGTTGAACTCCTCATTAACGCAGAGATAAGTCCCAATTTGTTGAGAAAATCAAAACAGATTTCCACCCTCTTAAGAGGGCGCAATGATACGCACCGTTCCGGTGCATTGGGGTAGTACACCCACGTAAGCAAATGCACATTCAATCACCGGATGTGCATTTGTTTGTTGCTGGAAAGATTTTCTTAAGAATCCTTACGCCGGGAAGGGGCTTTTCTCTGTTTGTGCCATCCCTTGACAAAAAGGACGAATCATCGCATAATCAGCCGTAGTTTATCATGTAAGGAAGGATTGCCTGTGGTTTTTTCCTCACTGACGTATTTGTTGTTGTTTATGCCCATTGTGGTGGGTTTTACATTTGTTTCCAAACGTGTGTCGTGGAAGAATACCGTTTTGCTGATTGCTTCCATCCTGTTTTATGGTTGGGGCGAGCCTTTGTGGGTATATGCTTTGATAGGTCTCACCTTTCTGGTGTGGCTGTGTGCGGCAGGTGTGCACAATGCCCAATCGACATTTTGGAAAAAAGTCTGTCTTGCATTGGCAATCGTACTGCCCATGGGGGTGCTTGTCTATGTAAAGTATGCTGGCTTTTTGCTGTCTCCGTTGCTGGGTCTGTTTGGGATAACCATCCCGCAGGTTCGGATGCCTTTGGGGATTTCTTTCTTCACCTTCCAAATTATCACCTATGCAGTGGATGTTTATCGTGATGATCAGCTATATCAGAAAAGCCCGCTGAAATTGCTTCTGTATGTGAGCTGCTTCCCACAGTTGGTGGCAGGCCCGATTGTTTGCTATAAGGACATCAGCGAAGAAATCGACAACCGGACAACCACGCTGGATGATTTTGTTGCCGGTATGAAGCGCTTCATTTGCGGCCTTGGCAAGAAGGTACTGCTTGCAAACGTATGTGGTCAGGTTGTAGAAGCGGTGATTGCCAACCAGTCCATGTATGGTATGAGCGTGGCAGGCAGCTGGTATATGGCAATATTGTATTCCTTGCAGATCTATTTTGACTTTTCCGGCTATTCCGATATGGCTATTGGTCTGGGCCGCATCTTTGGTTTCCATTATGCAGAAAACTTCAACTATCCCTATATGAGTACGGGAATCAGTGAATTCTGGCGCAGATGGCATATTTCGCTGGGTACCTTCTTCCGGGAATATGTGTATATTCCGTTGGGTGGAAACCGGAAGGGAACGCTCAGGCAGATTTTCAATCTGCTCGTGGTCTGGTCGCTGACAGGCCTGTGGCATGGCGCTAACCTGAATTTCGTCCTTTGGGGCCTTTACTATTTTGTTCTGATTGTATTGGAACGCTTTGTTTTCCATCGCATTCTCAAGGTGCTTCCCGGGTTTGTGAAAGGAATACTGACCTATGGCCTCGTTTTGATTGGCTGGGTCATCTTCTACTTTACCGATTCGGCACAGATGAGCTGCTATTTAGCTGCCCTTTTCGGTATAGGCGGCTCTGTACCGTTCCATACCCAGGAACTGTGGATGGTGGTTCGTCAGTATTCCTTCCTGCCTGTGATTGCCATGGTTGCAGCGTTTCCGCTGAAAAACCTGTTCAGCAGCACGATGCAAAAGTGTTGGAAACCTTTGGGAACGCTGTGGCTGCTCATGGTGTTTGTTCTCTCGCTGGTGATGATCGTTGGGCAGAGCTACAACCCGTTTATCTATTTCCGTTTTTAAGGAGGTGCTGGCATGAAGGAAGGCAAGGGCTCGTATTTGATCATGCTTTGGGTGCTGATCGGCAGTTTGTGTCTTGGTGTGCTGCTGGTATTGCTGGCCCCCCGTGAAGCACGCCCGTCCACGACGGAAAACCGTATGCTGTCCGGCGCGCCTGAACTGACCAGAGAAACGCTGCTCAGCGGAGCGTTTTTTACCGGCATCGAAGATTTTCTCAGCGATGGCTTTTTTGCCCGTGAAGATGTGATTTCCAAAGCCGATCAGCTTCTGGGTGCTTTTGATTTGCGCACGGAGGAACAGCGGCTCATTCAGCTGGCAGTGGACACGGATCAGAAGTTGGTGGCAGATGCAGGGGGAGAGCTGTCAACGGATAGCCACGATGATACAACAGCGATTGCTGAAACGCCAACCATCACCGAAACACCCACTGGAACACCTGTACCCACTTCAACCCCTACCGCTACACCAACAGCTTCGCCTACCGCCACACCAACGGCAACGCCCGAACCAACTGCGGCGCCCACAACGGAACCTGCCGCTACCCACACAGCTGATGATGAACATCCATCTGCTACGCCTTTTGCTACCATGACACCCGCGCCTACAGAGACCCCCAAAGTGATTACTCCTTTGGCAGCGGATGCTACCTATTATCTCTACCTGATTGAGCAATCCGGTACGAAACTGGAAAACTATGATTATCCGGCAGAGAACATCATGACTTTTGCCAAAAGTCTGAATCATCTCCGGGAACTGTTGCCTGAGGATGGGGAAGTACACTATATGCAGGTACCCGTAGCAGCGGTTGGCGTTCGCCTTTGTGTGCAGAGATCCCGGTTTGCAGGCTGGGAAAGCACCATGGAGGATGCCCTGCAATCACAGGTGACCAATGGCGTTTATATTCACAATGCTCCCGCCATTCTCAATGATCATCTGGCTGCCGGCGAGATGGATCTGTATTACTTTACCGACCATCACTGGTCTGCCAAAGGCGCATGGTATGCGTTGGAAGCCATTATGCAATCCCGTGGTATGCCTGTGGTGAGCTATGAGGAATATACCTACCAGCGCAAGAAAATGGGGGAGAACGAATATGGCCGTGAAGACTGGATCGAGGCCATGTATCCCCTCAATCCGGTGCGCGGTGTTGTGCTGAAGGAACTGGATCAGGAACGGGAGAGTATGCTGATCAACTATAAAGCACGCAACTATATGGCTTATCTGAACGGCACAGAAACGCCATGGCGCAGGTTTGATACCGGCTATGGCACCGACCGAAAAGCCCTTGTGATTTGCGACTCTTTTGGGAACGCTTTTGTTCCGTATCTGTTGCCCTATTATGATGAAGTGCATATGACCGACCTGCGCAGGGACTATTTCCATCCGGAAGAAGCGGGTGGAACCTTCAGCGAATTGCTGGCCTATCATCAGATTGATGATGTGTACGTCATCCTTTCCACCAGCAATGGCATCAATTCTTCCAACAGCCTGGATGTGTTCTGGGAAACCATCACGCAGTAACAGAAAGGAGCAGCACGATGAACGAATCAATGCATGATGGAAACAAGTGGTTTGTGCTGGTTTCCGTCTGGCTTTCGCTTGCACTGGCTGCCCTGCTGGTTGCTGGCGTATGGCTGTTTGTGAAGGCCCAGCCAAGGCTGCTTACCCTTCAAATCAGGGAGGCTGCATTTGCGGGCGAATACGATAAGGCTGTAGGCTGCATTGAGCAATTGATTATGAAGGATGAGAGCATGGCCATAGATGCAACGCTTTCTGCTGCTGAGATCGCTGATTACCGTAACAATTGGGAGATTGCAACGCAATTGGTTGAAACCTATGCCAGCGAAGATGTGGCTGAACTTTCGACGAAGCAGGAAGAAAAAGCGAAAAGAATATTGCAGCAATGCGCCTATCATCAGGCGATGTCCCTTTATGAAGAAGGGTCTTATGCAAAGGCTTCGGCAGCAGCCGCTGCAATCAAGGATTATGAGCCTGCCCAAAGGCTTTATCAGCTTTCCTATCAGGCGTTGGTCGCCAGTCAGCCTACGCCGGAACCAACGGTTGCGCCAACGCAAACGCCTGAACCGATGCAGACAATCGCTGCGAATGCCGAAGTCAATACAATCGAAGCAACTCCTGCTGTTTTGCCAACGGTCACCCCTGAGCCTGTACGTAAGCCCCTTGCAGAAGGCAGAGTAGCGGCGGGTTATCATCACACCGTATTTCTGCGGGATGATGGCACCGTTTTCGCTTATGGGGACAACACTTATGGGCAGACAGATGTATCACATTGGCAGAATATTGTTGCGGTTGCTGCTGGTGCATATCATACGGTTGGACTGACAGCAGATGGACGGGTTCTGACCGCAGGAGACAACAGTCAGGGACAATGCGAAGTCGGCCTGTATACAGATGTGAAGCAAATCGCCGCAAGTGCCTGGGATACCTGTATGCTGCTCAAGAATGGTCAGGTGGTCACGGTTGGTTTCCACCAATATGATTTTGCCATGGAACTGTTCCCCGCAGAAAGCATTGCAGCTGGCAGTTATGGCCTGCTGGTTCGCTGTCAGGGTATAAATCATGCTTCCCACGGGAGTATGCAGCTTGACAGCAGTTGCGTACAGTTTGCCTTATCCCGTGGATATGCCATCGGTCTGGATCGGGAAGGCAGGGTTCACAGTTCCATCGACGGGATCCCTGAATGGGAGAATATCGTGGCTGTCAGTGCAGGAGACAATGCAGCCTTGGCCCTATCAGAAGATGGAAGCGTATACAGCTATGTGTTTGACAAATATCTGAAATGCACCTTTGATTTTGCTCAGCCTGTTCTCGCCATCAGCGCAGGTGCAAACCATTACGCCTTTGTGTTGCAGGATGGCAGTCTGGAAATTCGCTACAGCGATGGCAGCATTCTGGTTCCGGATGAAAAACTATGGTAAGCACAGCACCGCAGAAGACCTTTCAAGGGTCAATGCGGTGCTTTTTTGATCTTCATTTTATATTTGGTTGAGGTTCTGGTGCCATACTGAACAGGCATGGCGTAGAATGCAGGTTTCTGGAAAAACTGATGAATGACAGAAACGAAGGAGGAAGAAAAATGACAGCGATTTTGTTGAAAGAAGCTGCGGAAGTAAAAGAACAGCTCATCAAGCACCGCAGGTATCTGCACCAGAATGCAGAAGTGGGCTTTGAACTCTCAAATACATTGGCATATGTGACAAAAACACTTCAAGAGATGGGGTATGAACCTCATAAGGTTGGCAAATGCGGCGTTGTGGCAACCATTGGCTCTGGGGAACCGGTTGTTCTGCTTCGTGCAGATATGGATGCATTACCCTTGCAGGAAGAATCCGGGCTGCCATTTGCCAGCAAAAATGGCAATGCTCACGCCTGCGGACATGATCTGCATACCACGATGCTGCTGGGGGCAGCTATGCTTCTGAAAAAACATGAATCGGATTTGAAAGGTACCGTTCAATTGATGTTTCAACCCGCAGAGGAGCCTTTGGCCGGAGCTTCAGATATGATTGCGGCTGGACTTCTGGAAGAGCTCAAGCCGCAATCAGCTATGATGATCCATGTGATGAAGATGAGCGGAATGAAACCCGGTACAGTGGTGGTTGCGCCTGCGGGGGTCAGTGCCCCGGCAGCGGATATGTTTGAGATTCGTATTCAGGGAAAAGGGTGTCATGGCGCTATGCCGCATCATGGCGTGGATACCATCAATGTGGGAGCGCATCTGGTTTTGGCATTGCAGGCGATCTCTGCAAGAGAACTGGGTATGAATGATGCCCACGCCCTGACCATCGCCTCCTTCCAGGCAGGAGAGGCAACCAATGTAATGCCTGATCAGGCCATTCTGAAAGGCAGCGTGCGCAGCTATGATTTGAAAACCCAGCAATTCCTCAGAAAGCGCATTGAAGAAATCGCTCAGTCAACAGCCCAGACGTTCAGAGCATCTGCAAAGGTTCACTGGCTCAACGGTTGTCCAACGCTGGTCAACGAGCCAAAACTGGTAACAGAAGCTGAAAAATGGTTATCGGAAACACTTGGTAAGGATCATGTTCTCACTGCCGATCAATTGAGTGGCGGTAATGCACGTTCCGTTGGCTCAGAGGATTTTTCCTATATCAGTCAGCGCATACCTTCTCTGATGCTGGCAATGGCTGCCGGTGGTATGTCCGACCTGCCTTTGCATCATCCCAAAATTGTTTTCAACGAAGAAGCATTGCCATATGGTGCTGCTGCTTATGCAGGATTTGCCTTGGAGCAAATGAGGATTAGCCAGCAAACAATTGAATGAGCATTCTGTCAGAATCGGTAGAAATAACGGACATTTTTTATTCTAATACTCTTGTTATTCATAAAATATATGATATAATGCAGCCAACATCCCCTCACAATTACATATCAGGAGGATTCTGGCGATGGGAAATTATCGTAATTTCAAGCTGGTTGTATATTTTGTGGCTCACGGAACCGCAAGAGAGACCCGGGAAAAACTGCAAGAGGAATTGGCATTCTTTCAACGCCATATGCGGCTTGATAAAGTGTATCTGGAGCCTTTCCGCTCCGGTGAGTTTGCCTCGCCTGAGCAGGTGGAGCTCTGCCGTGCTGTATTCGAAGAAAATGGCATAGAAGTGGCAGGCGGTATCACCACCACCATCAATACCCCTGATGGCGACAGCCCCAAGCAGCGCCTGTTTGACACCTTCTGCTACAACGATCCCAAAATGGTGGAGAAACTCAAGGAAGTATGCGCCTATTTAGGCAAAACCTTCAATGAGTTCATTATTGATGATTTCTTCTTTACCAACTGTACCTGCGATGCCTGCCGTGCCGGACGCGATGCCTACAACGCAGAACACGGCATCACTGACGGCAGCTGGCAGGAATACCGTCTTGACCTGATGCAGAAAGTCAGCCAGGAATACGTGATCGGACCTGCCAAAGCGGCCAATCCCAATGTGCAGATTACCATCAAATACCCCAACTGGGCCGAAAGCTATCAGGAAACCGGCTACAATCCTGCCCAGCAGCGCAAGGTGTTCGACAATGTATATACCGGCACCGAAACCCGCGACTATGTGACAACCGATCAGCACTTGCCCCGTTATCTGAGCTACAGCTTGATGACCTACTTTGAAAATATGTGGCCTGGACACAATGGCGGCGGCTGGTTTGATCCCTTTGACCTGCACATTATGGAACAGTATCTGGAACAGGCCTATCTGACGGCTTTCTCCAAGCCCAAGGAACTGATGATGTTCTGTTTCCAGGCGTTGGTGAATACCATGCGGGTCCCCGCCCTTGGTTTCCAGCTGGATAAGCTGGACGAAACGCTGGATTATGCAGGAAATCCCGTTGGTATCAACTGTTACCTGCCGGACAACAGCCAGGGCGAGGACAATATTCAGGATTTCCTTGGCATGGTTGGTTTCCCCATCGTTTGCACACCTTATTTCCCGGAAAAAGCGCCTGTCATTCTTCTGACCCGGGCCTCTGCCTACGATCCGGAAATTGTGGAAAAACTGGAGAAATATGTAGCGGATGGCGGCAAAGCAATCGTCACCAATGGTTTTGTGGAAGCCACCAGCCAGCGGGGAATTCATCGGATTACCTCCATCCGGATGCGTGGCCGCCGGATCAGCGGCAGGGATTACCGCCTGGAAAGCATGGAGCGCAACGGACGCACTCAGCTTACCTTCCCTCACGGCAGAGAAGAGATCACAGTGCCGGTGGCAGAATTCCGCAACAATGCCACCTGGGCACTGGCTAAGGTGGGAAGCGGTCAGGAAAGCTATGGTATCCTGCTGAAAGATACCTACGGTAAAGGCCAGATGTACACCCTTACGGTGCCGGATTGCTTCCCAGATGTATACAAGCTGCCCAGAGAGGTGCTGACCCGTCTCCATGCAGAATTCCCTGTGAATGGGGTTTATCTGGAAGCGGATGCTCAGACCAGCCTGTTCATGTATGATAATGACAGCTTTATTCTCTATCCTTACGTAGAGTGGGGCGCACAGCCAGCGCTGGCCCGGATTCATGTAAAGGGTGAGGCGAATGCCCTTGTGGCTCCCACCAGAAAAGACCGCCGTGGCGATACGCTGTATATTGAACCGCTGTACACCACGGAGGATGAAACGGTATTCGAACTCTATACCATGCCCGGTGAGTATGTGATTTATCAGATTCAGCGGGATTGATGCATCAAAGGAAAGGCGAACAGCTCAGAACATCCTGAGTTGTTCGCCTTCATTCTTTTCAGGAAATTCATGCAGATAAGCAAATACATCGTCTGTTCGGTGCATGATATCATGCTTTTGACAGGTATCATTGAGGATACGCATCAATTCGGTGTTGCGATCACTGGTGCATTCGTAGGAAAGACCATACCGCTGGATGTATTTCTGCTTGATTCCGGGAAAATGACGGTCAAGCGCCTGATAGAAATACTCCCGGTCGCCTTCCCGCAAGGTAACCCCAAAGCCGAAATGGATGATACCTTTCACGCCTGCATCAATGCAATACGCCAGAATCCTCTTGAGGTTTTCCGGCGTATCGTTGATGAAGGGAAGAATGGGGGAAAGCCAGACAACGGTTGGAATACCAGCCCGTTGGAACTGCTTGAGCGCCTGATAGCGGGCCTTTGTAGTGGATACGGCGGGTTCCAGAATACGGCAAAGGCTTTCGTCAAAGGTGGTCAGTGTCATTTGAACAACGCATTTTGCCCGTTGGTGAATGGCGCTGAGCAAATCCATATCCCGGAGAATGCGGTCTGATTTGGTTTGGATTGCAACACCAAAGCCATATCTGTGGATGATCTCCAGACACTGGCGGGTTAATTGCAGTTTTTCTTCACAGTGCATATAGGGGTCGCACATGGAGCCTGTTCCAATCATACAGCGCTTCCGTTTTCTGCGCAGGGCATCCTCCAACAATTGCGGCGCATTCTGCTTTACTTCAATATCTTCAAAATCGTGGTCGATATGATAGCATACACTGCGGCTGTCACAATAGATACAGCCGTGGGTGCAGCCACGGTACAGATTCATGCCATTGGTGGAAGAAAGAAGCCCTTTGGCATTTACGAAGTGCATAATTCCTCCTAAAAACGAACCCGGATGGCAGACACCATCCGGGTGATGTACATCAGGCGTTCAGCTGATCCAGCAGAGACTGAACCATTTCTTTGCTGGCGTGGTTCAGGGGAGAGAAACGGCCTTCCATGGCCTTTTCCAGCTTTTCCTTGGCAGCTTCCTTGTCGCCGGCTTCCAGATCGTACTGAGCCAGGAAGTACAGGGTATCGATCTGGCCGGGCTTGATCTCGATGGCTTTGTCGAAGTATTCTTTGGCCTTTTCCTTATCGCCCAGCATACGGTAGTGGATCTGACCCAGATTATCCAGCGTGATGGCGTCCTCGTCATCGTATTCCATGGCTTCCATGTTGTAAGCCATGGCTTTCTCAACATCACCGGCTTCGATGTACAGATAGCCAAGGGTTTCGTAGATCATGCCGCTGGGCTGTTTCTGATGCTGGCGTTCCAGCAGATCAATACCCTTTTGTAACTCGCCCATCTTGTAAACGCAGGCAGCATAGTTGACAAACAGCTGATTTTTCTGGTTGGGGTTCATGGGCATCTTCTGATTTTTCACCAGCATCTCACGGGCTTGCGCATAGTGACCGTTACGAATCAGCAAAACACTGTAGGGCAGAAAAATTTGAGGATCCCGGTTTCCTTCATCCATGGCTTGCTGATAGAGTTCCATGGCTTCCTCGAAGCGGCCTTCCTGGTGTGCCTTGCGTGCTTTCTGCGCTTTGAAAATTGTCATCAGACCCATAGGTTATCGTTCTCCTTTCGGATAATAGCGGATTGCGTTTGTGCAGCATAGGGGAAAGGCTGCAAAAATGCGTATCTTCATATATTCGACGGCCATCAGGCAAGTCCTTCCAGAAACAAGGGTGAATCCTGGTGAAAATCAGTTGCTGGTTTGCTTTACGTATTCTGGTTCAGCTTGCGGCGAAGACGTGCGTAACGGTGTTTGAGGGATTCCTGCTTTTCCATGCGTTTTTCATCGTATTCAAGACTTGGTTCTGCCAGTATCAGCAGTGCCTGACGGGTGTAGTGCAGCGCCTGTTCAGGCTGACGAAGCTGATGTTCGTAGAGCTTTGCCAAGGCCTCGTATGCATAGATGGGATCATCACCCCGGCTGAGCATGGCTTTGCAGAGCTTGATGGCGGTATCGGTCTGCCCCTGCCGTTTGGCATGGATGGACATGGCCCGAAAGGCTTCCGCCCGGGTATCTCCTTTGGCGCACATTCGGTAGCATTTGTTTGCCCGCTGACTGTCGCCGGTTCTCTCGCACATCCGAGCCAAGGAAAGCAAATCCTCGCATTGGACAATTTCCTCTGGGCGGGCCATCAGCCGACAGAGCTCAAAGTATAGCTGTGCAAGACTGACAATATCCTGACGGTTGTGTTCCAGTACCTTTTCCATCTGAGAAAAATCCCGATCCTTCAGATACTGAAAATAAGCCTGCGGTACCATGGCGCCGGGCAAATCATCCTCGCGTTCCACGCCCAGCAATTGGTTTTCCAGATTTCCAAGCGTACATTGGCCAAGCCGCAGTTTCCAGAGCCTGCGGGCAGGATACAGCACATCCGCATGGGTGACAGGAATGCAATCATCGCTCATGCGGTTCATGATAAAGCGGTTACGGAGCAGCGGAACATCGAACGTTTTCCCGTTGAATGTGCAGATGATGGGAAAACGTTGCATCCTCGCTGCCAATTGGCGAAGCATCTCCGGCTCCTGAGGATAATCGTGCATCAGATACTGCTCTACCACAAAGCCTACCCGGGAAAAGTACCCAAGCCCGATTTGAAACGCAATGGTGCCCACACCTCCGGAAAGACCGGTGGTTTCGGTATCCAGAAAGAGAACATCTTCGGGAGAAACCTTTGCGGGAAAAGCACACTCAAAGACTTTTTCAAGGATATCCGGCGTGGCAGAACGCCGATCGCAGAATGTTGTGATCGGATACAGGAATTCTTTATGGTACAAGCGGACAGCAGGGGAATGGAGGTCTTCGTTCGTGGTTGGCGGCTTTTTTCCGGCAGTATCCATCATTCGCAATTTGTTCAGCAGTCCAGCCATCAGGAAAGCAACTCCTTTAGTACGGCGATTGCCCGCTGTTTGCCCCCTTCGCCAATTTCAGCCAGTGGTCCGGCGCAAGCAGGACAGCCATCTTCGCATCCGCAGCCCGTAGCGACCTTCAACGCTTCTTCCAGCAGCATTTCCTGCATCTGATAAGCCTTTTCGCTAAGACCGACGCCGCCGGGATAGGAATCATAAAGGAAAATGGTGGGTTTGTCGGTAATCGGTGCTTTTACCTGATACACCACACGCACATCATGGGGCGCGCACATCAAATACAGGGGAGCAACAATTCCCAGCAGATTGCTGATAGCCACCAGCGCTCCCTGCAAGTCATCGTTGCTGTATCTGAATGCAAGGGAATCCGGGATGGTCCACCACATACCGGTGGTATGCATATCCGTCTGAGGCAGGCGCACAACGCCGAAGCCCAGGGTTTCATGGGTATCCAGCTTCATCTTTTTGAAGATCTTGACAATGGTGCTCACCCGCAGTTCGCCAAGGGTCAGGGTTACATTGTTGGGCAGCTGCTTCTGTTCCAGATCATCCAGAATGTGCAGGCTTACATTCAAATCCGCATCGGTATAGTAGTCCACATCCACAGCACGGATATAGGCTTTGCAGGCATCATAATCCAGCTTTTCCACCTGATACTGCCTGGCTTCGTGCATATAGATGGCGTTTTCATGCAGCAGCATGGGTACTGTGAAGTGATCCATTTCGCCAATAACCCGGTGATGGGCTGGGTTGGTGATATCGATGATAATGTAGTTTTCGGAGGTGGCGCTGCGCAGACTGATCTCGCCGGAAGGCAGTTCCTCCTCCATCCAGTAGTACTTGTCATCCAGATGCCGAAGAATATTGTTCTCCGTCAGATATTCAAGGAACTGATCGGTATCCTTTACATTGCCGAAGTTTTCGCCATCTTCAAAGGGTAATTCGTAGGCGGAACATTTCAGATGAGAAGTGAGAACATACAGGT
Organism: Clostridia bacterium; assembly: GCA_017501255.1. Classification (GTDB taxonomy): domain Bacteria; phylum Bacillota; class Clostridia; order Christensenellales; family Aristaeellaceae; genus Limiplasma. Next base: position 87,035 of record JAFVXE010000014.1, read on the forward strand.
TATCCGGCTGCACTAAAGCGTGCTCCGGAGAAGCGTTGAAGAAATAATCCGGGTTCTCGATGATGTATTGGTCAAGGGCAGCAGAGGAAGCCACCATGATGGTCAAAGCAGTTTCTTTGCGCCGCCCTGCACGGCCTGCCTGCTGCCATGTGCTGGCAATGGTGCCGGGATAGCCGCACAGCACACAAGCAGACAGGGAGCCAATATCAATGCCTAATTCCAGCGCATTGGTGGATATGACCATATCCACTTCGCCTGCCCGGAGCCCACGTTCGATCTCATGGCGTTCGCCGGGCAAATAGCCGCCACGGTAGCCACGCACACGGCCGGAGAAGCCATAGGCATCCTTGACGCAGTCCTTCATATAGCGGGTCATGATTTCCACCTGAATTCTGCTTTTGCAAAAAACAATGGTGGGGATGCCGTTGCTCAGCAGTTTTTCCGATACCCGGCGCACTTCCGGCACAACGCCTCTGCGGATACCAAGGGGCTTATTGACTACTGGCGGGTTATAGAAAACAAAGTGACGTTCACCCATGGGAGCGCCGTTGTTGGTGACCGCTTCAATGGAGCGCCCGGTCAGCGCAGTGGCAAGCTCTGCCGGATTGGCAATGGTTGCGCTGCAAAGGATGAACTGGGGATGGCTGCCGTAAAAGGCGCAAAGGCGGATCAGACGGCGCAGCACATTGGCCAGATGGCTGCCGAAAATGCCCCGGTAGGTATGAATTTCGTCGATGACGATGTATTTCAGGTTTTCAAACAGCTTGACCCATTTGGTATGGTGAGGGAGAATATTGGCATGAAGCATATCCGGGTTGGTAACCACGATATGTCCGGCCTGACGAATGGCTTTGCGGGCGGCACCCTGGGTATCGCCGTCATAGGTATATGCTTTGATATCCACGCCAAGTTCTTCAATCATGCTGTACAGTCCGCTGACTTGATCGGCGCTGAGCGCTTTGGTGGGGAACAGGTACAAAGCACGGGAATCCGGGTTGTTCAGAATGGCGGATACAACCGGCAGATTGTAGCACATGGTTTTGCCGCTGGCGGTAGGGGTGACAACCACATAATCCTTGCCTTGGGAGGCCAGCTGGAAGCATTCCGCCTGATGGGTATAGAGGCGGTAAATGCCCCGCTTCTGGAGTACGGTTTTGATTCGGGCATCCATCGCATCGGGGAAATCGGCATATTGGCCTTCGGTGGCAGGCAGCGTGCGCCACTCGGTGACACAATCCATAAAAGACCTGTCCTGTTTCAGGGTTGTAATCAATTGATCCAGATTCATATGGTCATCGCTGCCCTTCATTCAAAATCAAAAGCGAACATTTGTACGCAGTACCATTATAGCAGGTATGGATAGGGGAAGCAAGAGGGAAGATGAATGCAAAACAGCAAGACCAGCCCAAGGCAGTCTTGCTGTAAGAGAATTATATGGTTTGTACAGGTTCGGTGGTGGTCAGGGAATCTTCAGCATTGGAAACTTCCAGTTTTTCAAAGCAGATTCTCTTTTCATCATTCACATATAGCTTCACCCGGTCGCCAAGAGCGATCTTTCCGGCGATGATCTCCTCGCTGAGAGCATCCTCCACGCTGCGCTGAATGGCACGGCGCAGGGGACGGGCACCGTAATTGGCATCGTAGCCATCCTCTGCCAGTTTGGCGATCACGTCATCGTCGTAAACCAGCTCCATACCACGCTCCCCAAGGCGTTTGCTGACGCTGCGTAGCATCAGGCCAGTGATCTGACGGATATCATCCGGCTCCAGCGCATGGAAAACGATCAGATCATCAATACGGTTGATGAATTCAGGCCGGAAAATATCCTTCACTTCTGCCATAACACGCTCTTTCATGGCTTCGTAATCCCGGGCAGTATCCATGGTGCCGCCAAAACCAAGCTTGCGGGTAGAGGTGATGCTGCTGGCACCGGCATTGGAGGTCATCACGATGATGGTATTTTTGAAATTGACCACTCTGCCGGTGTTGTCGGTAAGGCGGCCATCATCCAGAATCTGCAACAGGATGTTGAATACATCCGGATGCGCCTTTTCCACTTCGTCAAACAGTACAACGCTATAAGGCTTGTTGCGTACCTTCTGCGTCAACTGACCGCCTTCATCGTAGCCCACATAGCCGGGAGGGGAACCAACCAGACGGGAAACGCTGTGCTTCTCCATGTATTCGCTCATATCGATACGGATGACAGCATTTTCATCATCGAACATTACTTCGCCAAGGGCTCGGCACAGCTCCGTTTTGCCAACGCCAGTGGGACCAAGGAAAATGAAGGAACCAATAGGACGCTTGGGATCCTGCAAACCGGCACGGGCACGGCGCAAAGCACGGCTGACAGCGCTGATGGCTTCTTCCTGGCCCACCACCCGCTGATGCAGCAGTTCTTCCATGTGGAGAAGACGCTCGCTCTCATCCTCGGTCATTTTCTTCACCGGAACCCCTGTCCAGCTGGCAACGATCTGGGCAATGTCTTCGTCGGTTACCACATCCTGAGAAGCGGATTTGCGCTGCTCCCACTGAGCACGGGCCTGCGCCACTTCTTCCTTCAGGGCGCGTTCTTCATCCCGGAGCTTGGCAGCGGTCTCAAAATCCTGATGGGAAATGGCTTCTTTCTTTTCAGTATCAAGCGCCTTGAGTCGCTCTTCCTGAGCTTTCACATCGGGCGGCGCTGTATAGCTGTTGAGGCGCACACGGGAGGCTGCCTCATCCATCAGATCGATGGCCTTATCCGGCAGAAACCGGTCGCTGATATAGCGGTCTGCCAGCGTAACAGCGGCTTCCAGCGCATCATCGGTGATCTTGACCTTGTGATGGGCTTCGTAGCGGTCACGGAGACCTTTAAGGATCGCAAGGGCTTCTTCAGTGGTAGGTTCACCAACGGTTACCGGCTGGAAACGGCGTTCCAGCGCAGCATCCTTTTCGATGTTCTTACGGTACTCATCAATGGTGGTAGCGCCGATGCACTGCAACTCGCCACGGGCCAAAGCAGGCTTAAGGATGTTGGCGGCATCCATGCTGCCCTCCGCCTTGCCGGCACCGATCAGGGTGTGCAGTTCATCGATAAACAGAATGATGTTGCCCTGTTTGTGCACTTCCTTGACGGTATCCTTCAAGCGTTCCTCAAATTCGCCCCGGTACTTGCTGCCTGCAATCATGCTGCCAAGATCAAGGGACATCAGGCGCTTGCCGGTCAGGGTTTCGGGTACTTTGCCAGCTACAATCAGCTGTGCCAGACCCTCCACCACGGCGCTTTTACCAACACCGGGTTCACCAATAAGCACAGGGTTGTTCTTGGTGCGTCGGCTCATGATTTGCATGATGCGCTCCATTTCGTTGGTGCGCCCAACTACAGGATCCAATTCGCCATCCTGCGCTGCTTTGGTCAGGTCCCGGCAATACTGTTCCAGTCTGCTGCCGGATTTCCGGGGCTGTTCCGCACCTTCGGCAGGCTCGCCATCGGATGCCTCCGGCTGGTTTTCTTTCAGACTGTCGAAAATCTGACGCTGCAATGTCTGGGTATCTACCTGCATTTCCCGAAGCAGACTCACCGCCACGCCTTCCCCTTCCCGGAGAAGAGCCAGCCAAAGGTGCTCAACACCGACGAAGCTGTGGTTCAGCTTTCGGCTTTCCAGCACGCTGCCTTCCAGAATCTTTTTGCTGCGGGGAGTCAGTTCCACACGGCCATTGGGAATGTGTTTGCCTTCCCCGAGCACGGTGCGGATACGCTCCATCACTTTATCATAGGTTACTTCATCGGGTAGAAGTTCTGCCACCATGGGGCCCGGCTCCTTCAAAAGGCCCAGCAGAAAATGCTCCGTGCCCACATAAGCCTGTTTGAGTTCAATGGCTGCCTGATGTGCCTCGGAAATGGCACGCTGGGCACGCTGGGTAAATCGACCGAAAATCGCCACAGGCAATTCCTCCTTTATTCGTTTTCCGCATCCCCGGGCGAAACAGACGGCTTTTGGGTGCGGGTTAATGTTTCCTGAATCAGCAGGCAACGGGCTTCCTTAACATCAACGGACTGCGCCAACCGGTTCATATACTGCCGGACATGAGCATCCTGTGCGGTGGTCAGCAGTTTGTCAATATCCTCAAGGGTATGGGGGATGAGCTTGAGGGCAGCGCCAAGGCGAAGGTTGCTCCAGTGCTGCATCAGTTCCTTTTCATCCATGGAAACAGCATATCGCATCAAACCATAACTGCGCAGAATGGTATCCCGAAGTTCTGTTCCATGGGTTTGCAGGCATTTCAGCCGCAGTTTGATCTCCATGGCAATCAGCTGCTTGCCCACAACCGTAACGGCCTCAACGATGTCCTGCTCCGTGCGGCCCAGGGTAACCTGATTGCTGACCTGATAAACACTCCCCAGCGCTTCGCTGCCTTCGCCATAAATCCCACGCAGAGTCAGGCCCAGTTTGGCAACGCTCTGATTCACGCTGCCCATCTGCTTGAAGCGATCCAACATGGGCAGATGCAGCATCAGGGAAGCTCGCAGACCGGTTCCGGTGTTGGTGGGGCAAGAAGTCAGATAACCCAGTTGCGGGTCGAAACTGAAATGATGAATTCGTTCCAACGCTTCTTCCGCTTCAAAAGCTTCCCGGGCTGCGGTTTTCAAATCCAATCCCTTGACGATCGCCTGAATACGCAAGTGGTCTTCTTCGTTGATCATGATGCTGATCTGTTCGTCATCCCGGATCAACGCTGCACCGGAGTGATGATTCTGTAAAAGATCCTTGCTGATCAGGTGTTGCTCTACCAGCGCCAGCTGATCGGTAGGCGGTGTATCCTTGAGCAAACGAAGGGTATAGCGTCCGCCAGGCGCTTCCTTCATAGCGTCTACAGCACGATCGATACAGGTTTGTGCCTGCGGATTGTCTCCATGAGTGGTAAAGGGCAGATCAGCAAAGTTTCTGGCAAGGCGTACCCGCCCGGAGACCACTACGCTCATTTCAGCATTCTCCATCAGGTTTCACCCGCTTCCTGTGCCAGTGCACGCATCTCGTCACGATATTGTGCCGCAGCTTCAAAGTTTTCAACAGCCACAGCCTCATCCATTTTCTGGCGAAGTTCTTCCATACGCTGTGCATTCAGTTCCTGCTGGGTGGGAATGTGTTCCTCGGGCTGTTGCATTTCGGGTGCTGGCTGTTGCAAATGCGCAGGCGTGCGCCCCACGTGTTGGGAACTGCCATGAATGCGTTGCAGCATGGGTCCCAGTTCCTTGTGGAAGGACTGATAGCAACCAGCGCAGCCAAGGCGGCCCGTGCGTTCAAAATCACTATAGTTGAGGCCGCAATGCTCGCATTTCAGTTGATTGGTTTCTGCCTGAGACGGGGCCAGCATACTCATGATGGAACTGAGAAAGCTATGGATATTCCCTTGGGTCAGGCTGGATTCCATTTTTTTCATACACTCAGCGCACAGGTGACGATTGCTCACGCCGCCGCCAGAGGTGATGGTTACAGAAAAAATGGCAGGATTCTTGCCGCATTCATCGCAAAGCATGGTTGGCCTCCTCGGTTGATTGATGGTTCTTGCAAGCGATTTGCATCAGCATACTTTTGAGAATTTTCGCTCGCAAAGCGCCCTTCATTTCTGCAGGCAGCGGCAGGGACAATGCCTGATGAGAAATGGCGCTCTGCATCAGGAGCGCTTCGCTCCGGGTGGCGATCTCCCGTTCATAAAGCTGCTCGATCAAGTTGGTTGCCGCGTGTTCATCGATGGTATCACCAATACGTTCATTCAGGGTATAGAGCAGCTGGCGGCTGTTGTCGTGTTCAATTCTGAAAATGCGGATATAGCCGCCGCCGCCTCTGCGGGATTCAATCACATAGCCATGCTCAGGCGTAAAGCGGGTGGCCAGCACATAGTTGATCTGGGATGGGGCACAGCGGAAATATTCTGCCAGTTCATTGCGTTTCAGTTCAATCTGATGGGCGTCTTCCACCATCATGGTCTTGATAAATTGCTCGATGGCATCGCTCAGGCGCATGGTTTTCCCTCCTTGGTAACAAGTGGTCAGGATGTTAGACCATCTTTGACCAATGACATTATAGCATGGATGATGGGGGAATGCAATGGCAGGTTGTGGGGGAATGAAGTGTTTGAAAAACGTATATATGGCAAAAGGACAACCCCGGCAAGATGATAACTTGCCGGGGACAGGAATTGGCGTTTTTTTCAATTATGGGAGCATTTCTTCAATCGCCACAGCTGCACGATACAAGCGTATCTCGTCCAATCCATACAGGATCAAACCACGGCAAACGCGCCCGAAAGTGCCTTTTGTTTTCCGACGATGGTAACGGATGGCAGACCGCAGAAATGGGATATGTTTGTCGGCCCAGTGGCCTCTTTGCTTATTCACAACTGTCCCAGGGGACCAAACGAGCGGTTACCTGTCCGTTATCTGCCACGCATACTTCTGCATAGGCACAGGCGGTTCTGCGATAGGTATCACGCACAGAGCCGGGGCAGACGGTCAGAACACCATTGCCTTCTTCGATCTGCGCATAATGAGTATGACCGTAAAGCGCTACTGTTGCTTCCATCTGCATGGCTTTGTACATCAGCCGGGTCAGGCTGGTTTTCACACCGATCCAATGTCCGTGACAGGCGAATATCCGAACGCCGTTCACTTCAAACAGAATCTCATTCACGCCCAGGCATCCCATATCATTGTTGCCCAGCACATGGCGGGTGGCAGCCTGTGGATATTGATAAGGCAAATGGCTGATGACCTGCTCCCATTCCCGTACTCCATCACCCAGAAAGAGCAACTCGTCCACATGGCCGTCTTCGTAAGCCTGATAAACCGCTTTCTCCAATTGATTCCGATCACCATGAGAATCCGAAAAAGCCACAATGCGCTTCATGGCTTACAGTTCCTCCCGGAGTACACCGTACATCATTTCCGCTGCCACCGCCCGGTGGCTGACGGCGTTTTTTTCCTTCTCGGTCATCTGCCCAAAGGTTTTGCCGGTGTGATACAGGAACAGGGGATCATAGCCGAAACCACCTTCGCCGGTAAGCTCGTTGAGCAGCTGACCCACACACTCGCCACGGATCACACGGGTTTCGCCACCGGGCAAAGCCAGTGCCATAGCGCAAACGAAACGGCAGGTACGATCTTCGATATTCTCCATATTCTTCAAAAGCAGCTGATTGTTGGCGCCGTCGTTGCCGTGTTCACCGGCATAGCGGGCACTGTGCACGCCAGGCTGTCCATCAAGGGCATCCACGGAAAGCCCGCTGTCATCGGCCAAAGTGGGCAGACCGGTTTCCTTCATGACTGCCTCTGCTTTGATGATGGCATTGGCTTCAAATGTATCGCCATTTTCTTCCGGGTCGCCGGTAAAGCCAGCATCCCGCATAGAAATCAGCTCATACTGACCGCCAAAGAGCTGGGAAAGTTCCTTGAGCTTGTGTGCATTGCCGCTGGCAACAGCGATGCGGGGCTTGGGCAGCAGGTAAAAGCAGCGTTCCAGCGCTTCCCGCTGCTTGCGCATCAAAGCACGAATGCCTGCACGGCCAGCATTCAGCAGTTGATTCAGTTCTTTGTTGGTAAAGGCACGACCTTCGCCGGTACCCTGCAACTCAATAAATTCTCCCTTATGGTTCATCACAAGGTTCATATCGGTCTGAGCATGGCTGTCTTCCACATAGCACAGATCCAGCAACGCTTCATCCTCCACAATGCCCACGCTGACGGCAGCAACCTGCGAAATGATGGGATTTTCAGCAATAAGGCCGTTTTCCATCAGCTTGTGCACCGCCAGGCATAGCGCCACAAATGCGCCTGTAATGGATGCGGTACGGGTGCCGCCGTCCGCTTGCAGAACATCGCAGTCCAGTGTGATGGTGCGTTCGCCCAGCTTTTCCATATCAATGGCCTGACGCAGGGAACGGCCGATCAAACGCTGAATCTCCACGCTGCGCCCATCCTTCTTGATGCCGTCACGGGCTTTGCGGCTGCCGGTGGAAGCGGGCAGCATGGCATATTCCGCAGTTACCCAGCCTCTGCCGGAGTTGCGCAGAAACGGCGGGACACCTTCTTCCACGCTGGCGGTGCAAATCACTTTGGTTTTACCGGTAGCAATCAGACAACTGCCATAAGCGCTTTCCACAAAGTCCGTGGTAATCTGGCAGGGGCGGATATCAAAGGCTTTTCTTCCATCATGACGGGTCATGGGTTCATCCTCCTGTAATTTGGCAATGATCAATCGATTTCCATTGCTTATTATAGCCATCAAAGGCCATTCTGACAAGCAAGGGAAAAAGCCGAGGGAAAATGCTCCCTTCGGCTTTCTTTATCAGTCAAGCTCCACAACGCCCGGATACTGGGCCATCACTTCTTCTTCGTGGTTGATAAAGGTAGCTTCTGCATTGGGCTGCAATTCGGGTTTCTGGCCATCCACCAGCACTTCCACCTTCTTTACGCCAGGGAATTGGGAACAGGTGAACAGAATCGCCCGGATGGTCTGCTGTCCGCCGTCGCTTTGCTCCAATGCCTGTGCAAATTCTTTGGAGAAATCCACGCTGACGACGCCATCTTTCATCGTCACATTCTTGATGCCGCAGTTTTCAGGCAGCGCACGCTCTAAACCGCTGTCATCCCGTGGACCTTTGGCAAGCTCAAGCATGGCAGTGGTGGGGTCAGCATCGCTGAATACCGTGCGGGTGATGGGCACCAGCAATCTGCCGGTTTGAGAGGGGAAATACAGTTCCACCAGATTGGCATCCTCAGAGAAGGTTTCAACACTTTCCAGATTGGGCGCACTGGTGGCGAAAACACCGCTTACATCCGTGCCAAAGGTCAGTTTACTGCGCTTCTGCCCATCAAATTCCAGTGTTACCTCTTCCACGGTGGAAAAACACATCATGGTGTTGGTCACCGCTTCCACCATGACGGCTTCCTCTGCGGCGGAAGCACAAGTGAGGGCTTCCTTGCTCATGTTCACGTTGGCTTTGCCATCATGAATGTCGATATCAAAGGTGGTTCCTTCCGGTACCACGGTACGAAGGCCCAGCCGGGCAGCTTGCATATCGTTTTCAGGGCTCTTGACCATCAGGGAAAGGGCTGCCTTGGCAATACCATCTGTCTTGGGGATTTGCCGGGTAACAGGTACCAGATAGTTATCGCCATCCAAATAATAGACGACCGTGGCAATGGTTTCGCCCTTCTCTTCTGCCAAAGTCTGCTGTACCGGTACTTCCGTCTGGTCTACCAATACCTGGGATGTGGTTTGTTGACCGCCCTGAAACGCCAGAACCACCACCAGCACTGCCGCACACAAAATCAATATCCGTTCAATATCCGCCCGTTTGATCTTCATATTCTCCACTCCTCCAAGTCGATTGCACTCACAGACTATGAAGGAGAATTCAGTGGCATAACTCCCATGGAAAAGATTTGCGCTTTTTCTTTGAGTATGCTATGATTTTCAGGAATTTTGTTCCCTTTTTTGTTTTGGGAATTGTGACAGGAGGCTTATCGCCATGCCCATGGATGGCTTTACTCTTTCTTTTATGCAGCGTGAATTGCACGAAACGTTGGTGGGTGGCAGAGTAGATAAAGTGAACCAGCCGGAGCGGGATGCATTGGTTATCAGCATTCGTTCTGGTGGCGGCAATCACAAACTGCTGCTCAGTGCCAATGCCAACCAGGCCCGTGCACAGCTGACCGGCCAAACCTACGAAAATCCTGCCGAACCGCCCATGTTTTGTATGCTTATGCGCAAGCATTTGCAGAGTTCCCGCATTCTGGATGTGCAGCAGGTGGGCGGCGACCGTATTCTGATGCTGGTTTTCGACTGCATGGACGAAATGAGCGACCATGTACAGAAACGGCTCTATCTGGAAATCATGGGCCGCCACAGCAACCTGACGCTGGTGAATCAGGATGGTATCATCATTGATGCCATCCGCCATGTAAACAGTGAAATGAGCCGTGTACGAACCGTTCAGCCGGGTGGTACCTATCATCTGCCGCCTCAGCCGGATAAACTGACCCCTGAAACCCTCACGCCCGAAACGCTGGAAAACCGCCTGAGCGCTTTGTCCATGCCTGTTTCCAAGGCGTTGATGGACTGCGTTGCCGGCATGGCTTCGGTATGCTCCAATGAAGTGTGCGCACAGGTGGGCATTGATGCCCAGACCCCCTGCACAGAGCTGAATTTGTCCGTTTCATCCGCTCAATTGGCCGCATTCTTTGCTTCCTGCGATCAGCGTTTTGAGCCTGTCACCCTTTACGATGACGCTGGATTGGCAATTGATTTCTTTCCGTTCCCATATCGCACCCGGGATCTGGAAAATCAAAAAACAAAGCCTACCCTCAGCGCAGCAATGGACGCATTCTATCTTGGGCGTGATCTGCGGATGCGGATGCAGCAGAAAAGTCTTGGATTGCAAAAGCATCTGAAAAGCGCATTGGAACGCACGGAAAAGAAAAAGGCGATCATGCTGGAAACGCTGGCAAACGCCGACCAGACAGAACAGAACCGCATCTACGGCGATCTATTGACCGCCAGTTTGCATCAGATTGGCAAAGGACAGGAAACTATCACCTTGCAGAACTATTATGATGAGAACCTGCCCATGGTTACCATTCCGCTTTCCACCCGGCTGACACCTTCCCAGAATGCACAGAGCTACTATAAGAAATACCGTAAAGCAAAAGTAGCGGAACAGTATGCTATGCAGCAGCTTGTACAGATCGAGAAAGATCTGGCACTGCTGGAAGGTGCACTGGATGATCTGGAAAAGTGCGAAACATCCACCGACCTTGCAGAAATTCGCTATGCCTTGACAGAAAGCGGCTTTCTGCGTCCGGATGCTTCCCAACGCAAGAAAAAGAAACTGCCGGAAGGCAAACCCTATCGGTTTACAGCCCCTGATGGAACACTGATCGAAGTGGGTAAGAATTCCATCCAGAATGACCGCCTGACGCTTCACGCCAGAGGCAACGAAACCTGGCTGCACGCACAGGGCATTCCCGGTTCTCACGTCATCATCCGCAGCGAAAGTGAACCTGCTGACGAAACTCTGCTGTATGCAGCCAAGCTGGCCGCCTATTACAGCAAGGGACGGAATCATCCTGCCCTGCCGGTAGACTATACCAAGCGCAAGTATGTGAAGAAATCCGCCAATGCGGCAGCTGGAATGGTCACCTATACTCATTTTCAGACAGCCATTATCGGCCTGACCCCGGAGGATCAGGCACAGATTATGAAAGCCGCTGCCAAAGCGGAATAACTGGGAGGGATTCCCATGAACATCACCATGCGCCGAGCAGTGCCGGAGGATGCAAAGCATCTGCTGGAAATCTATACACACTATATCCTTCATAGCGTGGCTACCTTCCATGAACATCCCAAAACACTGGAAGATTACCGTAAGCAGATTGAAGAATTATCTGTCACATATCCCTTTTGGGTTGCGGAAAGTGACGGACAATTTCTGGGTTTTGCCAATGGAGAACCTTTCCGGCCCCAATCCGGCTATCGCTATACGGTGGAACTGACCATCTATCTGCATCCCGATGCCCCCAAGCATTCCGGCATTGGAACCCGTCTGTATCAAAGGGTACTTGACGATTTGGCTTCGCAAGGGTTTGTGAATGCTCTTGCCTGCATCAGCGGAGAAAACGAAGCCAGTCTGGCTTTTCATCGTTCTATGGGCTTCGAGAAAATGGCGGAATTCTCCCGTGTTGCCTATAAACACGGACGTTGGCTGAATGCTGTCTGGATGCGAAAACAGCTTGCCCCTGTGGATGAGCCACCCAAAGAACCGGTTCCATCGGCTGTATACCAAGGAATGATTGGCGACTGATGAGAAAAAAGAAGAACCGCTTTCAAGCTGTGTTGTGCCTGAAAGCGGTTCACTTTTGTGTATCGAAAAATCAGCTGCCGGAAACGGATAGTTCACCCACATCCACGCTGGGGCTGCCCATGGCACTGCCGGGGAAAGTCAGATCGTTGGCAAAGGCACGGATATTCTTGAGCAGTTCGTAGAAATTGCCAGCCACCGTAATTTGCTCCACAGCCTTCTCTCGCTTACCGTTTTTCACGGTATAGCCCTTGGAAAGCAAGGAAAAATCACCGCTGACGGCATTGGCACCTGCGTGCAGACCGCTGACGCTGGTAATCACCAGACCGTCGCCCATATCGCTGAGCAATTCCTCAAAGCTCTTTTCGCCCTTAGCAAAGAAGAAGTTGGAGGGCTTGACGTACACAGAGGAAGCGTAGCCGGACTTGCCAGCGTTGCCAGTGGTCTCAACGCCGTCTTTGTAGGCGGTCTTCATGTTATGCAGGAAGGTGCGGAACACGCCATTCTCAACCACCACATGAGCCTTGGATGCAACGCCTTCCGCATCAAAGGGGCGGCTGTTGGGGGCATCAGGCAGCAGAGGATCGTCCGTGATGGTGACACAGGGAGCGGCAATGGTCTCGCCCAGCTTGCCCTTGAGCAGGCTCATGCCCTTCTGAGCAGATTCAGCAGAGAAAATGCTGCTGAAAACGCCCAACAGGCTCACCATGGCATCATGATGGAAGATGGTGCGGTACTTGCCGGAGGGGATGGAAGCGGCATGAAGACCATCCAGAGAACGCTTCACCGCTTCCTTTGCAACAGCATTCACATCAATAGCATTCACATCACGGCTGTATGCCAGATGGCCGGAAGAGGAAACAAAACCGTTCTCTTCGGAATTGACTTTTGCTTGCACAACGTAGATATTCTCGCAAAAGCTGCGATCCATGCCATAGGTATTGACGATGCGCACGTTGGCTTTGATGGTTTCCACCACGTTGTAGCCGTTCTTTACCCGGGGATCCTCCGCACGGCAGGCTTCATCAAGCTTGTAAACCATAGCCAGTTTATCGGCTGCGGATACCCGATCCAGCTCCGGATTGTAGAGGCCCAATTCCGGCACCTGATCATCGCCCTTGTGCAGGAATACGGTATCCGTATCTTCGCACAAAAGGGCGCTTTCCTTCACACCTTTAACCAGCTGGGCAATGGATTCTTCGTCAAATGCTTCTGTGGAAGCATAGCCCATTTTTCCGTTGACAAGGCCACGGAAACCGAGGCCACGGGTCATGTTGGACTGGTAATCGTTCAGTTCGCCCTGGTTGGTGATCACGGAAAAACTCTCATTCTCCACAATATAGGCTTCGGCAACCTCAATACCAGCCTCTTTGGCTGCTTTCATCAATTGATCCAGAAATGCTTGCATACTCTAACCTCCTCAGGCACGTCCGCCCACGATGATGGACTTGACGCGAATAAAGGGCTGACCCACATTGGTGGGCACACTGCCGCTCATGCTGCCGCACATTCCCTGTGCCATGGACATGGTGCGACCCACACGGTCGATCTGCATCAGAATTTCGTTTCCCTTGCCGATCAGGCTGGCGCCACGGACGGGTGTGGTGATCTTGCCATCCTTGACCAGATACCCTTCGTTGACGGCGAAGTTGAATTCACCAGTGGCGGGATTGACAGAACCGCCGCCCATCTTGGCAGCATACAGGCCATCGCCCATGGTGGAGATCATCTCGGCGGTATCATCGGAGCCACCGGCAATGAAGGTATTGCGCATACGGGAAGTGGGAGCATACTGGTAGCTCTCACGGCGGGCGCTGCCGGTGGGAGCCATGCCCATACGGCGGCCATTGAGGCGGTCCACCATATAGTTTTTCAGAATACCATTCTCGATCAGTACCAGACGGCCGGTAGGCGTGCCTTCGTCGTCCACGTTTTCGCTGCCCCATTCACCGGGCATGGTGCCATCATCGATGGCCGTCACACAGGGCGCAGCCACCTGCTGGCCCAGTTTGCCGCAGAATTCGCTCATTCCAAGGGCAACGCTGGTGGCTTCCAGGCTGTGGCCGCAGGCTTCGTGGAAGATAACGCCGCCAAAGCCGTCACCGATGACGACGGGCATGGTACCGGCGGGGCACACAGGCGCATGAAGCATCTTCACGGCGGTGGAAGCTGCCTGACGGCCAATCACTTCAGGATTGATGGTGCTCATAAAATGCTCAAAGCCTTTGAGAGCACCGGGGCCTTCGAAGCCCATCTGATTTTCCGTGCCGCTGGCAGCAATCGCCTGGCAGGACATACGGGAATACACACGGGTATCGGTAACGTACAGGCCTTCGCTGTTGGCGATCACCACATCCTGCTCGCTGTCACGGTAGCCGCAGGTTACCTGGGAAATCTCTTCGCTGACAGCACGGGCGCTGTTGTTGGCTGCCCGGAGAATATCCGCTTTCAGTTTGGTATCGGTCTCGCTGGGCTTCATAGCCACATAGTGTGCATTGCGGATTTCCTTGGCCACCAGCTTGGCACACTGGGTGCGTTCGTCACCAGCCTTCACAGCGGAGGCAGCTTCCAGCGCACAACGGATCAGACCCTCGCGGCTGGTATCATTGGTATAGGCATAGTAGGCAGACAGTTCCTTGTATACCCTCACGCCAGCGCCGTGAATACGGCCGGAGTTGATAGTTTCCAGACGGTTATCCTGCAAAATCAGGGAATGGTTGCGGCGATCCTCCATGAAAATTTCAGCGAAATCACCGCCGGTGGACAGTGCAGCTTCCAGAACAACCTGCGCTGTTTGTTGGTTCACCATGGTTTCTCCTCCTTTATGGATGATTGTGATGATGGATTTACATCAGAATGGTACGGAAATCTGCTGCAGCGAGACTTTCAGCTGCAAAAGTAGCCTTGGGATTCTGCGATGCACCGCCAACGCCCAGCACTTGCATTCCGCTAGCCAGGGCAGCTTCCACGCCGGCATCTGCATCCTCCACCACCAGACAGTTTTCGGGGGAGAGATTGAGAAGCTTGGCTGCCAGCAGGAAAACCTCGGGATCGGGTTTGCTGCGGGAGATGGCATTGCCATCCGCAACGGCATCAAAGGTTTCGGTCAGCTGAATCTGCTTGAGAATGATGGGGGTATTGCGGCTGGAGGAACCAATGGCAATACGGATGCCTTTTCCTTCAGCATCTTGAGGGTATCCATCGCACCGGGCAGCATATCATTGGGGGTCAGACTGCCGATCAACTCCACATAATAGCCGTTCTTTCGAGTGGCTATGGCCTCTTTTTCGCTGTCGGAATAATTCTTTTCGGCCTTTTCCAGAATGATGGACAGGCTTTCCATGCGGCTTACGCCACGAAGGCGTTCATTGATGGTGCGGTCAAAGGGGATGCCTTCTTCGTCGGCCATCTTTTTCCAGGCAAGATAATGGCAGTTGTCGGTGGAAACGATGACACCATCCAGATCAAAAATGACGCCAAGAATTGGCTTGTTCATATTTCATCAACCTTTCCTTTATGATACGACATTTTCAGTATAGCATATCTGAAGTGGTTCATTCAACCGTTTGCACAATAACTTTTTTTCTTCTCTCTATTGACATTTGCTTATCTCTTTGCTATCCTTTGATCGGAAATCCGATAAAAACAGTCGGGTTTTCCGAAAGGAGCTTTGAATGAAGCTGTCAACACGAGGAAAATACGGTCTTTACGCCATGTATTATCTGGCGCAGCACTCAGGCGAAGGGCCTCAGCCCTTGCAGGATATCGCCACCATTGGCGTGCCCAAGCTATATTTGGAACAGCTTTTGGGCAACCTGCGCCGGGAAGGCCTCATCTCCAGCGTCCGTGGTGCCCAGGGCGGCTACCAGCTTGCCAGGGATGCTTCCGAAATCACCCTGCTGGATATTGTGGACGCCATGGAAGGCCCCATCGAGCTGAGCGAATGCACCTCCGATGAAAGCGCCTGCGATAAATCCTGTTCCTGCCCGGTGCGCTGGGTCTGGCAACAGGTAAGCGATTCCATCAACAACGAACTAAAGAAAATCCGTTTGTCAGATATGCTGAACAAACCCTGCGAAAGTGAGGAACCAACCTGTGAGTAAAGTCATCTATATGGATAATGCAGCAACCACCGCCACCCGTCCCGAAGTGCTGGAGGCCATGCTGCCCTATTTCACCCAGACCTTCGGTAACCCCAGTTCCATCCACGGCGTTGGCCGGGAAGCCCGCAAGGCTGTGGAAGCGGCCCGCAAGCAGGTGGCAGATGCCATTGGCGCAGAAGCCCGTGAGGTCTATTTCTCCGCTGGCGGCAGCGAAAGCGACAACTGGGCCATCCGTCTGGGCTGCGAAGCCATGCAGAAGAAGGGCAAGCATATCATCACCAGCGCCATTGAGCACCACGCCGTGCTGCACACCTGCCAGGCCATGGAGAAGGAAGGCTACCGGGTTACGTATCTGCCTGTGGACGAGTTCGGCATGGTGAGCGTTTCCGATGTGGAAGCTGCCATTTGCGATGATACCGCCCTGATCACCATCATGATGGCGAACAATGAGATCGGTACGTTGCAACCCATCAAGGAGATTGCACAGATTGCCAAGGCCAAGGGTGTGCTGTTCCACACCGATGCGGTGCAGGCCATCGGCGCTGTTCCGGTTAATGTGAAGGAACTGGGCGTGGACATGCTGAGTATGTCCGGTCATAAGTTCCACGGCCCCAAGGGCATCGGTGCGCTGTATGTCCGCAAGGGCATCAAGATGAGCAACCTGATCCACGGCGGCGCTCAGGAACGCGGCTTCCGTGCCGGTACGGAAAATCTGCCCGCCATCGTGGGCATTGGCAAGGCCATCGAGCTGGCAGTGGCAGAACTGCCCGCCTATACGGAGAAGATGACCAGCCTGCGCGACCGCCTCATCGACGGCCTTACCGAACGCATCCCCGAAATCCGGCTCAATGGTCACCGTACCCAGCGTCTGCCCGGCAATGTGAACATTTCCATCCGCTATCTGGAAGGCGAATCCATTCTGATGCGTCTGGATCTGGCTGGCATTGAAGCTTCCAGCGGCTCTGCCTGCACCAGCGGCAGCCTTGATCCCAGCCATGTGCTGCTGGCTATCGGCCTGCCCCACGAGATCGCCCATGGCAGCCTGCGCTTGTCCCTCGGCATGGAGAATACCGAGGAAGAAGTGGAAACGGTGCTCAACGAGCTGCCCAAGATCGTTGAGAATCTGCGCGCCATGAGCCCCCTGACCCCCGAATACCTACGTTAAGCTGACTATACACCGATTGATAACAAGGAGGAACCTCTCATGTACAGTGAAAAAGTGATGGATCATTTTGCCAATCCCCGTAATGTGGGCGAAATCGAAGGCGCTTCCGGCTCCGGCACCGTGGGCAATGCCAAGTGCGGAGACATTATGAAGATGGATATTCAGGTGGAGAACGGCATCATCGTGGATGTGAAGTTCAAGACCTTCGGCTGCGCTGCCGCCGTGGCGACCAGCAGCATGGCTACTGAAATGGTCAAGGGCAAGACCATCGAGGAAGCCCTCGCCCTGACCAACAAAGCTGTCGCCGAGGCGCTGGACGGTCTGCCCCCGGTAAAGATGCACTGCTCTTTGCTGGCAGAGGAAGCCATCCATGCCGCCATTGAAGATTATCAGAAGAAGCATCCGCAGGGCTGAGTCCCTGCCGGTGCTTGAAAGGATGGCCTATGCCTGAAGTTCATGGAAACCTGGAAGGAATCCGAAAAAGCACATTGGATGAGCTGGCTGCCTTTTATGATGTGCAGCTGGACAGCGATGTTTTTATGCCGCAGGACTTGCTCCAAAGCCTCTGCGGCTATTCTGCGTTTCTGAATCGGGAAATCGCAGTCTATATCACCCGAGACGGCGAGATTGCGGATGTGTTCATCGGCAAGTCCGCCAGTATTGACCTACCGGATATCCGTCTGCGCCGCTCTGAGCGCCGCCTGTCCATGATCCGCTGCATCCATACCCATCCCAGTGGCACGGGTATGCTCAGTGATGTGGACATCAGTGCTTTGACCAGTATGCGCTTTGATGCCATGTGTGCCGTTGGCGTTGCTGCGGATGGACACATCACCAGCACCCAGTGCGCTTTCCTTGATCCCTCCTCGCCGGATGGGGTCAACCGTACCGAGATCCTCAACGCCCGCAAAATGCCGCAGGCTGAGTGGATGGAGATGATCGAGGAAGCGGATCGTGCCTATTATGCCGAAGTGAAGGAAGAACGGGATGGTCTGGAACGGGCTGTCTTGGTGGGCATCGAAAACGAGCAGTCTCTGGATGAGTTGCAGGAGCTTGCCAAAACTGCGGGCGCAGAAACCGTCCTGCGGGTATTGCAGAAGCGTCCCTCGCCGGATACGGCTTTCTGCATCGGCAAGGGCAAAGCGGAGGAACTGGCGCTCCGCTGTCAGGCCATCAATGCGGATGTAGTCATTTTCGATAATGAACTTTCCGGTGTGATGCAGAAAAATCTGGAGGAAATGCTACGGGTGAAAGTGGTGGACCGCACTGCATTGATTCTGGATATCTTTGCCGCCCGTGCCTCCACTCGGGAAGGCAAGCTGCAGGTAGAAATGGCGCAGCTTCAGTACCGCAGCCAGCGCCTGCTGGGTCAGGGTCTTGTCTTGAGCCGCCTGGCTGGCGGTATCGGTACCCGTGGCCCCGGTGAGAGCAAGCTGGAAGTGAACCGTCGCCGTATTCGCGAACGTCTCACCGACCTGCGGCGTGAGTTGGAGCAGATCGAAAAGCAACGTATCCTTCGTCGTCAGAACCGTGAGAAGAACAACATTCCCGTGGTGGCGCTGGTGGGCTATACCAACGCCGGAAAATCCACGTTGTTCAACCTGCTGACCGGCTCAGACGTCTATGCAATGGATCAGCTCTTTGCCACACTGGACAGCGTCTCCCGCCCGGCAGTCCTGCCTCATGGCGGCAAAATTCTGCTGGTGGATACCGTTGGCTTCATCCGCAAGCTGCCCCATGATCTGGTTAAGGCTTTCCGGGCTACGCTGGAAGAAGCCAAACTGGCAGATGTGCTGGTGATCGTCTCCGATGCAGCAGACAAGGAATTGCCGCTTCGCCATCAGACGGTGGAAGAAGTGCTGGATGGTCTGGGTGCAACGGAAGCTCCCCGCATCGATGCTCTCAACAAGTGCGATCTGGCGGATGCCAGTGAGGATCTTTTGCCCGGTGCAGTGCACATCAGCGCCAAAACCGGCGAAGGCACCGATGACCTTCTGGCAAAGATCGAGGAAGCACTGGATGCAGGTACACAAGAAGTACAATTCCTGCTGCCTTTCGATAAGTATCAGGCCATGGCGAAACTGCGCAAGATGGGAAGCGTCCTTCAGGAAGCGTATGTGGATGAAGGCGCTTTGATCACCATGCGGCTTGGCAGTGCAGAAATCGCTCATGCGGTGCAGCTTGGTGTAAAAATGTTGGATAAGAACAGAAAGTAGTTGCTAAAATATTACGGAAATGATACAATAAACTGAAAGGAGTGAGAGGAATGCTGTTGGAGAAAATGATCTCCATCTTAGCGCTTTCCGCCGTTTTAATGGATGGCAGCATGGATGCAGCCATGCCGGATAAAAACATTGACGGCAAAGTATTTCTGGTCAATCGCCAGCACGCACTGAACCAGCGCTACGTTCCTTCCGATCTCCGGGATGTTTTGGTTCATGGTATCTCACAGGATCTGCGGGATGAAGCAGCCGCTGCATTGGAAGCTCTGTTTCAGGAAGCAGAAGCGGCAGGCGTTCCGCTTTCTTCTGTTTCCGGTTATCGCAGCTATTCCAAACAGGCGACGATTTATCAGCGCAAGGTGGATAGCATTGGCACAAAAGAAGCCGACAGGATTTCAGCCAGACCGGGTACCAGTGAACATCAGCTTGGGCTTGCTATGGATGTAGCCAGAAAGGGCTCATCCCAACTCAACAAGGGCTTTATCAATACAGAAGAAGGTCAGTGGGTTGCGCAGAATGCCCATCGCTTTGGGTTTATCGTCCGTTATCTGGAAGGATATGAGGATGTGACAGGGTATGATTATGAACCATGGCATATCCGCTATGTTGGCGTTGAACACGCTACAGCAATTTATCATTCCGGCGTTCCCATGGAAACATATATGTCCGGCTATCGGCTGGAAGTTTATGATTATCTGATTCATCAAGTGACGAATGAGGTGCTCCCATGAAAAAGGCGGCTATTTCCCTTCTGACGTTGACCCTGTGCATCTGTATGCTCCTGTGTACTTTTGCTGATGTGGCTCTGGCTTCTGCGTCCCGGCCCAAGGTTGAGTGGACCTATCCGGTCTCGCTGACTGCTTTGCAGTCTCCTCATGTCATTCTGGTGAATGTGGATAATCTGCTGGATAAGAAGTACAAGCCTTCTCCCTTGGTAAAGGTCAAGGGCATCAAAAGAGCTACCTCTGCCACTGTGGAGCTGGAAGAGACCACGCTGAACGCTTTGAAAGAGATGTTCGAAGCAGCCAAAGCCACCACTTCTTATACTTACTATGTAACAGACAGCAAAGGTGTTGAGAAGGAAGTTACAGCTGAGTTTGAAGAGGGCATGGTGCTCTATCTCAAGAGCGGCTATCGCAGCTACGGCACGCAGGCGACCATCTACGCCAACTATCTGGATCGTAACAATGGCGTGGATGATGGCTATGTGGCCAAGCCCGGCTCCAGCGAGCATCAGAGCGGTTTCTGCGCCGACATTCTGAATAAGAAGTGGGCTGCTCTGGACTATATGAACCAGGAATTTGAAACCGAAGTGGAAGCCATCTGGATGAAGGAAAACTGCGCTTCTTTCGGCTTTATCCTCCGCTATCCCAAGGAAAAGGAAGATGTAACGGGCATTTCTTATGAGCCCTGGCATTTCCGCTACGTAGGCAAAGAAGTTGCCGGATACATTATGGCCCGTGGTCTCACCCTTGAAGAGTTCACCACTGAAAGTCAGACTGCATTGAATGATTTCCTCTCCCGGGGCGGCGATATCGCCCAGCAGATGGAATACGAATTCCTGACTCAGAATGCGCCACCGGAAAGCAATATTCTGGATGTCTACGGAGAAGACGGCGACCCCGAAGTTTCCCTGTCCCTGTAAACAAACGAGCATACGCCAATCAACAGATGATGTGAGGTATATCAATGGGAAAGATCATTGCCATTACCAACCAAAAAGGCGGTGTGGGCAAAACCACCACCGCTGTGAATCTGACAGCCTGTCTGGCAGAAGCCGGTAAAAAAGTATTGCTGGTGGACCTGGATCCCCAGGGCAACAGCACCAGCGGCTTTGGTCTGCAAGTCGGCAGCTATTCCGTTTATGAAGCGCTGATGGGCCGTGTGCCGGTTACTGCCTGCCTGGTTCAATCCGAGGTGAAGAATCTGCAGTTGCTTCCTGCGGATATTCGTCTGGCGGGTGCTGAGCTGGAGCTTGTGGATCTGGATCAGCGTGAATATCGCCTGAAGACCATTCTCAAGGCCATCGAAGATCAGTTTGATTTCATTTTCATCGACTGTCCGCCTTCTTTGAGCCTGCTTACCGTCAATGCGCTGGCTGCAAGCCGCCGTGTGCTTATTCCCATTCAGTGCGAATATTTCGCACTGGAGGGCGTTACCAGCCTGATGAGCACCATCAACCGTGTTAAGCACAGCTTCAATCCCGGTCTGGATATCGAAGGCGTGCTGCTGACCATGCTGGACGGGCGCACCAATCTTGGTATTCAGGTTGTGGATACGGTTAAGAAGCATTTCAAGGACAAAGTATTCTCCGTTGCCATTCCCCGTAATGTCCGTCTGGGCGAAGCTCCCAGCCATGGTGTACCGATTCATCTGTACGATCCCCGTAGCATTGGCGCAGAAAGTTATCGCCAGCTGGCCCGGGAAATCATTCGCCGCAATCAGTAATGACGGCTTCATAACGAAGGAGCGTTTCCAATGAAAAGACCCGGTCTTGGCAGAGGCTTGGATGTTCTTCTGCCCCAAACGGAAGAGATTCTGCAAACCGTTGTTCGGGACATTTCCATCGACGAGATTGATCCCAATACCGACCAGCCCCGCAAAGAGTTTGATAAAGAAGCACTTGAACAGCTGTCCCAGAGCATTCAGGAAGCAGGCGTACTGTCTCCCATTCTGGTGGTGGAAAACAACGGCCGTTACCGCATTGTGGCTGGTGAACGCCGTTATCGCGCTTCCAGGCTTGCGGGTATGAGCACCATTCCCTGTATTGTTCGTAATCTGACCAATGTGCAGCAGATGGAAGCTGCCTTGATCGAGAATCTCCAACGTGAAGATTTGAACCCCATTGAAGAAGCCATGGCTATCCGCAGCCTGATGAGCGAATGTGACTACACACAGGAGCAGGCTGCAAAGCGTCTGGGCAAGAGCCGCCCTGCCATTGCCAATGCGCTTCGTTTGCTGAACCTGCCCCAGCAGGTGATTGATATGGTTGTGGCTGGTGATTTGTCCGCTGGGCATGCCCGTGTCCTTGCCGGTCTTGATGCCGAAGAAAAGCAAATCGCTTTGGCAAAGGAATGTGTGGCGCAGGGCTACAGTGTACGCAAACTGGAGGAAGTCTCCAAGATCGAGCCCAAAGTTGCTGCTCCCAAGAAGGAAGGAACGATCAAAACCCTTACGCCCGAGCTTTCTGCTTTCCAGAATGCTATGAGGGAGGCGCTTGGAGCCAAAACGGTTCTCAGCGGCAATGAGAAGAAGGGCAAAATCACCATTTCCTACAACAGCGCCGAAGAACTGGAAGGAATTTTCCAGGCAGTCAGCAAACTGCTTAATCTGTAAACCATAACGGAAGGTGGTATCGTATGCGCGTCAATGCAAACCGCAAAGTTCACCAGATGAAACGCGATCCTTTCAAAACCCTTGTAAAGATTGTCGCTTTTCTGTTGGTTTTTGTGATTGTTGGAATCGGCGTATTCTATCTGTGCTCCAAAGCCGTTGAGAACGACTTTATCCAGAAGCGCAACGCAACCATCCAACAGAACGAAGAAGACGAAATCGCCTTCAATGCTCAAATGAATGAGATGCGGGCCAAGGGCGAAAGCTTTTTTGAGTCCGGCTCCGGTGAAGATGCAGCTCAGGAACTGCAATACTGGGAGAAAAGCATTGATGGCTCTACCTGGCGAATCGAAGATGAAGGCAGGGGAGCGCCCGAAAACACCAGCAACATCGTTGCCAGCCGTTCCGAACTGATGCTTGGCGGCTTGATGCTGGTGAATGCCTGGCACCCGCTGCCTGCCGAATTCTCCGATGAATCCCTTATTCCGGTTGGTTCCACCAGCGGATACAAGGTGCCTGTGAATGACAATTCCGTCAAGTTGTTCCGTCCTGCGTATGATGCACTGTATGCTGCATTGGAGGAAGCCGGTGGACAGGGCCTGCAGAACTATCTGGTGCAGGAAGGCTACCGTTCCAATGACCGCCAGACCGAACTGTTCAATAATAAAATGGCAGAACTGCAGGATAGATACAGCGGCGATATTCTGATTGAGCAGACCAAGCAGCGTGTCAACTATCCCGGTACCAGCGAATACCAAACCGGTTTCTCCTTCAATCTGCGCTTGTATCCCAACCCCGACAGCATCGATTTTGTGGAAAGTGATCAGGGAAAATGGCTGATTGACAACGGTTGGAAGTATGGTATCATTTTCCGCTTCCCGACCCGTGATTTCCCCAATGCCTCCTGGGAGGATAAGAGCCACAAAACCGGCGTCAGCGTTGAACTGAATCTGTTCCGCTATGTGGGCGAAGCTCATGCGGCAACCATGCGCACACTGGGTTATTGTCTGGAGGAATACATCGAATTTTTGATGGATCATCCCCATATTTCCGTGTATGAGAATGGTGCCCTCAAGTATGAAATCTATCGCATCCCCATGACGGCGGAACCCTCCTTCAATCTGCCGGTTCCCAATCCTGCCAAGGGTTATCAGGCAAGCTTTGATAACATGGGCGGCATTGTTATGGCGTACAGCTATTGATCTGAACAAACCAAAGCGGCGGCGGCGTTTCATATGCCGCCGCCTGATTTATGCAAACAAAGGAGCCACTTCCACAGATGAACAAACTGGAAGTTCTGAAAAAACATTTCGGCCATGATCATTTTCGGGAAGGACAAAGCGAAATCATCGATGCATTGATCGCAGGGCGGGATGCGCTTGGGATCATGCCAACCGGTTCCGGCAAATCCATCTGCTATCAGGTGCCGGCGTTGATGCGGGAAGGGATTGCTCTTGTGGTGTCGCCGCTGATTTCCTTGATGAAAGATCAGGTGATGGCGCTGAAGGCTTCCGGTGTACCCGCTGCCTATATCAACAGCAGTTTGACGCCCTGGCAGCAGCAGGAAGCCATCCGCAGGGCAGTCAATGGGGCATACCGGATCATTTATGTGGCCCCTGAACGCTTGGAAGTACCGCAATTTGTTTCCTTTGCCAGACAGGCGAAACTCTCCCTGATTGCTGTGGATGAAGCACATTGTGTATCCCAGTGGGGGCATGATTTTCGTCCCAGTTATCTGAAAATTGCACAGTTTATTGATGCACTGCCCACAAGGCCGCCTGTATGCGCCTTTACTGCAACGGCCACCCGTCAGGTACGGGATGATATTCTGCAAATGCTGGCATTGCAGAATCCGCTGAAGGTATCCACTGGCTATAACCGTCCCAATCTGCATTTTTCATCCGTTAAGCCCACCAATAAAATGGGGTTTCTGTTTGAATTTCTCAAGGGCATAGGGGAGCAGTGCGGAATTATTTATTGCTCCACCCGCAAAAATGTGGAAACGGTTTGTGACCGCCTGCAATTGCTCGGCTTTGCGGCTACCCGTTATCATGCAGGGCTGACCGATACGGAACGCCAGCAGAATCAGGAAGATTTCCGTATGGATCGTGCCCGCATTATGGTCGCCACAAACGCTTTTGGCATGGGCATTGATAAGTCGGATGTCCGTTTTGTGGTGCATTTCAATATGCCCAAGGATTTGGAAAGCTATTATCAGGAAGCAGGCCGTGCAGGCCGGGATGGTGAAGCGGCAGAATGCCTCCTTCTGTACAGCGGGCAGGATGTGATCACCGGAAAATGGATGATCGAGCACGATGATGAAAACAACGATATTGATCCTCAGGAAAGAGAACGTCTGAAAGAGCGGCAGCTGGAACGATTGAAACAGATGACCTTCTATGCCACCAGCAAAAGCTGTCTCAGGCATTTTATCCTGCAATATTTTGGTGAGTTTGAAGCAGAGGAGCACTGCGGCCATTGTTCGGTCTGCGACGGTGATGAATTTGAAGTGGATTCCGGCGGACGGAGAAGTACCAAATATGCGACCGAACGGGATGAACAGAAACTGGAAAAACGTATTGCACGGGAAGCCCGGCGTTCCAGTATGTCACAAGTGGTTGCATCCTTTACTCCATGGGAAAAAGCGCTGTACGAAAACCTGCGGGAGTTGCGTAAATTGCTCGCCAACCGTTCCAGAATGCCAGCCTATACCATTTTCAGCGATGTAACATTGCAGGACATGGTGAAAAAGCGCCCCATGGATCTGGACGCTTTTCTGGATGTATCCGGCGTGGGCTTGAGCAAACAGCGCATCTATGGCGAAGCCTTCCTGGCGGTGATCCGGGATGGAACGGAACCCAATGATGCCATGCTGTATATGGAAGCGCCCAACGAGCCATAAACAATTATTGATAACACGGGTGCAGGCGGATCAAGGAACAACAACCTGCCTTTTGCACCAGCTGGAACCCGGCTGATTCATAGAAATGAATCATAGCTTCCGTATCATCTGTCAGCAAAACCACCTGATTGACATCGGGGAACCATTGCAGCATCTCGTTCAGTAAGCGGGATCCCAAGCCTTTGCGTTGATGTTCAGGAGATACCAGTAAATCCTGAATATACAGGATGGATACCCCATCGCCTACAGCCCGGATGATGCCGATCAATTGGTTGTCTTTGTATGCTGCCAGCGCTTGCAGCGAATGGGCATATGCTTTTTCCAGCAGATCCGGATAGCGCAGATAGCTCGTCCAGCCAACGCTTTCATAGAGCGTTTTGATCTCGTTTTCGTCAAAATGTTCATAAGAGCGTATCATCACAGGAGTCAAAAGTTTCCCTCCTCACATAGCAAATGATCAGAAAACCAGCTGCCACCATTGCGACAGCTGGTTTTCTGTATGGAATTGATTTACTTGATCACATCAGTGCCCATGTAAGGAATCAGGGCTTCGGGTACGGTAACGGTACCGTCTTCATTCTGGTAATTTTCCAGAATCGCAGCCACGGTACGGCCAACAGCAACGCCACTGCCGTTCAGGGTGTGGGCGAACTGAGGCTTATCCTTGGGATTCTCACGATAGCGGATACCAGCACGGCGGGCCTGGAAATCTTCACAGTTGGAGCAGCTGGAAATCTCCACATAGCGGTTGTAGCTGGGCATCCATACTTCGATATCATAAGTCTTGGCAGCGGAGAAGCCCATATCGCCGGTGCACAGGGTCACAACACGATAGGGAAGACCCAGCAGCTGCAGAACCTTTTCGGCAGAGGCAGTCATGGTTTCCAGTTCTTCATAGCTCTGCTCGGGCTTGGCGATTTTGACCATTTCCACCTTGTTGAACTGATGCTGACGGATCAAGCCACGGGTATCGCGACCGGCGCTGCCAGCTTCGGCGCGGAAGCAGGTGGAGTAGGCGCAATGACGAATGGGCAGCTGAGCGCCGTCCAGAATCATTTCACGGTACATATTGGTCACAGGAACCTCGGCAGTGGGAATCAGGAAGGTGTTTTCATCAACTTTATAGGCATCTTCCTCGAACTTGGGCAGCTGGCCGGTACCGGTCATGGTGCTGCGGGTAACCATATAGGGGGGATAGATCTCATCGTAGCCGTTCTCTACATGGGTGTTCAGGAAAAAGTTAATGATCGCACGCTCCAGACGGGCGCCCAAACCACGGTACACCGTGAAGCGGGCACCGGAAATCTTGGCAGCGGTATCCCAGTCCAGAATGCCCAAATCGGTGCCGATATCCCAGTGAGCCTTGGGTTCCCAGCCAAACTGACGGGGTTCGCCCCAGCGACGCTGTTCCACGTTGTCCTTGTCATCCACACCAACGGGTACGCTGGCATGGGGGAAGTTGGGCACATTCATGAGGAAGTTGTTCATGGATTCTTCCAGTTTGGCGATCTCTGCATCGGTAGCAGCGATTTCATCGCCCAAGGCACGCATCTTTTCCATGATGGCGGCTGTTTCGGCTTCATCGGCGCCACGCTTCTTGGCCATACCGATTTCCTTGCTGGTGGCATTGCGCAGAGCTTTCTTTTCTTCAACTTCAGTCATCAGCTTGCGGCGCGCCTCGTCCTGAGCCAGGAATTCATCCAGAGAGATATCCTTGTTACGGGCTTTCAGGGCATCGATCAGTTCCTGAGGATTCTGACGGATTCTTTTGATGTCAAGCATTGGTTCTAACCTCCTAAGTGAAATGAAAACGTCCCTGCTAACTGATTGAACAGTTGCAGGGACGGAGAGAACGTTAACTCCGCGGTACCACCCGGCTTAAGGCTTGTGCCTTCACCTCAAATGCGCTGTAACGGGCGCTTCCCGCCGGCTCCTCGCCGATGGCTCGCATGATGGAAACAGGTTCGTCTGCCGCAGCCTTGCACCAACCGGCTGCTCTCTGCAGGCATTCATAACCTTATTTCATGGTCATTGCCAATCGAATGGTATTATAACCGCTTTTTCAGACTTGCGCAAGTCTTTTTGGGATTTTTCCTCCCGATGAACCACAATTCATCAGGTGTTTCCGGAAAGCATGGCCAGAAATGCAGCTTCATCCAGCACCGGGATACCAAGAGACTCCGCTTTATCCAGCTTGGAACCCGCTTTTTCACCGGCAAGCACAAAACTGGTTTTTTTGCTGACGCTTCCGGCTGCTTTGCCGCCATGCTGTGCAATCAGCTTTTCGGCTTCATCCCGGCTGAGGGAGGGAAGGGTGCCGGTAACAACAACGGTTTTGCCAATCAGTGTATCGGAAAGACAGTCGCTTTCGTGCTTAGGGGTAACCCCTGCATCCAACAGACGCTGTATCATTTCCAGATTTTCCGGGTAAGCGAAGAATTCCACCACGCTGGCGGCCACAATATCGCCCACATCAGGAATAACCGTCAATTCATCGATGGTGGCAGCTTTCAAAGCATCCAGCGAAGTGAACCGATCCGCCAGATCCTTGGCTGTTTTCCGACCCACATTGGGAATACCCAAAGCAAACAGGAAGGCATCCAGAGCACAGGTGCGGCTCTTGTCAATGGCCTTGATCAGATTGTCAGCCCGCTTTTTCTGGAAACCCTCCAAAGGCATAAGGTCGTTTGCACTGAGACGATACAGATCGGAGCAATCCCGGAGCCCAAGCTGATCATACAGAAGGTCGGCGGTCTTTTCGGAAAAAGTATCAATATCCATGGCATTGCGGCCTGCAAAGTGGGCAATACGGGCAACAGCCTGCGGTTTACAGGTCTGCCGGTTCAGGCAGAAAAGATGAGCGCCCCGTTTTTCCAACAGGCTGCCGCAAGCCGGGCAATGGGTTGGTGCAACAATCTCCTGCTCGTTTTCGCCCGCTTCGCCGACTCTGCCCATGATTTCGGGAATCACATCATTGGACCGGCGAATCCAGACCTCGCAGCCAATGGCAACATTCTTTCGCTTGATATCCGCTTCGTTGTTCAGGGTGGCACGCTGCACAGTAACACCGGCAATGTCAGTAGGCGTCAAATGGGCAAGAGGCGTCAGTTTGCCGGTACGGCCCAATTCCCAGGTAACATCCAGCAGCATTGCGGTGTTCTCTTCGGCGGCGAATTTGTATGCCACCGCCCAGCGGGGGAATTTTTCAGTATTGCCCATCAGCTGACGGGTACGCAGGTCGCAGACCTTCACCACTGCGCCGTCAATCAGAAAATCCAGCTTGGGACGATTGGCTTCCACGGCATCAATCAACTCGCTGACAGCGGCAAAATCCAGTCCACGACCTTCAAAATCGGCCATGGGAAAGCCGTTTTCACGAATAAAGGCAAGCATACCATCTGCATCGGCATAAGGGGCATCCTCAATGGTACCCACCTGATAGAAAAACGCATCCAAGCGACGGCTGGCAGTTACAGCCGGATCAAGATTGCGCAGAGCACCTGCGGCTGCGTTCCGGGCATTTTTCAAAGGTTCGCTGGCGGTTTGGTTGTATGCTTCCAGCGTGCTCAGCTTCATGATACATTCGCCCTGCACTTCCAGCGTGCCCTGATAGGGAATGGAGAGGGGAATGCTGCGAATGGTACGGGCCTGAGGCAGAATGGCTTCGCCCATTTCGCCATTGCCACGGGTAGCTGCCTGCATGAGCTGTCCATGTTGATAGGTCAGATTGATGGTAAGGCCATCCAGCTTATATTCCACGCTGTAGCGAAGGGGCGGCAAAGGTTCTTCCAGACCATCGTTGATTTGCGAATACAGCTTTTCGCAGCGGGCAAACCAATTTTGCAGTTCCTCTTTGCTCTGAACCTTGTCCATGCTCCACAGGCGGCTGATATGCTTATGCTCCTCAAAGCCCTTCAAGGGTTCTGCGCCTACCCGAACAGAAGGAGAGTCCGGCAGAACCACGCCAGACTCTCTTTCCATTTCCTGCAGCTGAGCATACTTCGCATCCCACTGCGCATCTGCCAGAGGGCTTTCGCCTGTGGTGTAGTACAGCCGGGATGCCTGATTCAATTCGTCGATAAGAAGCTTCATTTGCTCATTTGCCTGGTTCATTCTTCATTCACCTTTACAATGGGCGCAATGGAAAGCACGAATTCTTTGTTTCCGTACGCCACAAAACTGATCACGATACGTGCTTCGCTGCCTTTGCCGTTGATTGCCAGCACATTGCCTTCGCCAAACTTCCGGTGAAGCACACGGTCGCCGGGTTTGAACAGGTTTCCGACAGCAGTAGTGGGGATGGAACGGGCAGCAGATGGGGTAAAGCCCTTTTGCAATCCGGGAATGCCCAGTGCACTAACGCCCTGACCAATTCCCGCAGCAGTTGATTGATAGCGGGGTGCACGCCTGGGCGTGGAAGACTGGTAGCCATTCATCGCCCCGGGGAAACTGCGTTCCCGCTTGCTGATGAGCTGATCATCCATCACACGCTTGGGAATTTCATTGATGAAGCGGCTGGGTGCATTGTAATTGACCTGATTGAACAGCATACGCTGGGAGGCGTAGCTGATGTGCAGCAGCTTCTGAGCACGGGTAATGGCCACATAACAGAGCCTGCGTTCTTCTTCCAATTTGTCATCATCACCAAGGCAGCGACCATTGGGGAAGATGCCTTCTTCCAGACCAGTCAGGAACACCACCGGGAATTCAAGACCCTTGGCACTGTGAATGGTCATCAGGGTTACGGCCTTGGAATTGGCGGTGTGATTGTCCAAATCGGATACGAGAGCGACATTCTCCAGATAATCAGACAGGGTGGGATTTTCCGCTGCTTGTTCATATTCGGTTACAGCACCCAGAAATTCGTTGATGTTCTCTACACGGCCCTGTCCTTCTTCGGACTGGTCGCGTTCATACTGGGCTTTCAGGCCGGTGCGGTCGATTACATAATTCACAAATTCACTGACGCTCATATCCTCCAGACTCAGCACCAGTTCGTTCATCAAGTCGCCGAACTCGCTGACGCATTTCCGGGGACGGGCGGACAGGGATTCTGGAATGTCCATCAATGCGCTGTACAGGGGCATATCCTTTTCAGAAGCATGACGGACAAGCTCCGCAATGGTGCTGTCGCCGATGGAACGCTTGGGATTGTTGATAATCCGGCGAAGGCTCACATCATCGGAGGGATTAACGATACAACGGAGATACGCCACGATATCCTTGACTTCCTTGCGGTCATAGAAGCGCAGACCGCCATAGATGCGATAGGGAATCCCGGCCCGTACCAGCATTTCTTCCAAAACACGGCTCTGGGAATTGGAACGGTACAGAATGGCCACATCGCCGTTTTCCGCCTGATGATTCAGGCACATTTGCTGGATACGGTCGCAGATCCAGGCGGCTTCTTCCCGCTCATCGCCTGCGTTGAACAGTTTGATGGGAGCGCCTGCTTCGCTTTCTGTCCAGAGCACCTTTTCCATGCGCCCCTGATTATGAGCGATCACCTGATTGGCTGCATCCAGAATGTTGGCAGTGCTGCGGTAATTCTGTTCCAGCTTGATCACCGTAGCATCCGGATAATCCTTTTCAAAGTCCAGAATGTTGCGGATATCCGCACCTCGCCAGCCGTAGATGCTCTGGTCGTCATCACCCACCACACACAGGTTGCGGCTGTTCTTGGTAAGCAGCTTTACAAGAGAATACTGTGCGAAGTTGGTATCCTGATACTCGTCCACGTGCACATAGGCAAAACGGTTGCGATAGCTCTCCAGAACGGGCGGATGGTCGGCAAACAGTTCCAGCGTGCGCACCAGAAGATCGTCAAAATCCAGTGCGTTGGAGCTGCGCAGTTTTTTCTCATAGGTGCTGTATACATCGTGAAGCATTTGTGCACGATAATCCCGTTCCGATTGGGCGAACCATTCATCGGGGCTGAGCAGCTTGTCCTTGGCATCGCTGATTTTGGTCTTGATTTCCCGCACGGGAAGCAATTTATCATCGATGTTCAGCTGCTTGAGCACTTCTTTGATAACAGTGGTCTGGTCGTCGTCATCATAGATGGTGAAAGAACGGGTATAGCCCAGCTTCTCAATATCCCGGCGCAAAATACGGGCGCACATGGAATGGAAGGTACTGACCCATACTTCCTCGCCTTCATCGCCCACCAAAGCAGAAACACGCTCCCGCATTTCTTTGGCAGCCTTGTTGGTAAAGGTGATGGCCAAAATATGCCAAGGCTTGACGCCGTTGGCGATCAAATTGGCAATACGGTAGGTGAGGGCGCGGGTTTTGCCGCTTCCTGCACCAGCCAGGATCAAAACAGGGCCTTCAAGCGTTTCGGCAGCACGCCGCTGTTGAGGATTCAAACATTCCAGATTCATACGTTGTTATCCTTTTCTTCCTTCTGTTGTATCAGACCGGCGGCTTCCAGTCTGTTGAGGGCAAGATTGTAGCCATCAGCGCCGTATTGCAGGGAACGGTTGACACGGCTGATGGTTGCGGTGGAAGCGCCGGTGCGCTGGGCAATTTCCTGATAGGTTACCTTCTGGCGAAGCATAACCGCCACTTCCAGCCGCTGGGTGATGCTCTTCATTTCCTGTATGGTCAGCATATCATCCAAAAGACGGTATGCTTCTTCTTTGTTTTCAAGGCAGAGCAAAGCCTCCATCAGCAAGTCCGTTTGCTCACCTTTCCATCTGGGCGTAAACACAGCTGCATTCCTCCGAGTATCCAAATGTTGCTGTGTATATTATACCACTTTAGCAGCCTAAATGCAAAGAAACGGATTGTTTTTTCCTTGTTATTTCTTTGGCTTTTTCCCGATCAGACCGCCGGTCATTTCACTGAAGGAGCGTTTCCATTTTTCCATACCGCCGGACTTTCCGGCAGACAAAAATGCAAATACGCCCAGGCCAATAACCAGTGCAACAATCAGCCAGACGGCAGCACCGGATCCTTCGTTGCTTTCGGTTGCTGGTTTGCTGGTTTCTGCCGCTTTTTTGCTTCCTGCATCGCTGGCACCCGCCGATCCGACAATGCCGCCGAATAATGTTTTGTAGATCAC
Organism: Clostridia bacterium; assembly: GCA_017501255.1. Taxonomy (GTDB): domain Bacteria; phylum Bacillota; class Clostridia; order Christensenellales; family Aristaeellaceae; genus Limiplasma. Next base: position 119,670 of record JAFVXE010000014.1, read on the forward strand.
TTCCGCCATCGGGCCCGTAGATGCCTCCACCCGTTCCTTTGGCAAAGTATGGGTACCGAATTCCAACAGAACGCTTCTGGGCGCAAGATCCTGATTATAGGTTCCTTTACCGATGTAAATATCCTTGATCAATCCGGGATAGACTTTATCGCCCACGGCTTTGATCTGCTTTGCAAAGGCAAGGTTTGCATCCTTGTTCTGATTGCTTTTGCCCACCAGCAAACGCACCTTGCTCATAGGTTTATCTCCGATGGTAACGGCATACTCATCCGGGTCCGGGATGCCATCCCTGTGGATGTCGAAGATGGCATTGGGCTGGGTTTTGATCAGCGACATGGCGGTTTGCCGGCTTCTGCGATAAGCACCTGCGTCATGGGGATGATGGGTTTCCGTATTGAACTCCACTGTTGCGCCCAGTTTTTCCAGCTTCTCGCCGAACATACCGGCAATATCATAAATGCCACCCTTTTGCTCATCGCTTTCCGTTCCATCGCCCTTGATATAACTTTCGTCGCTATGGGTGCAGTACAGGGCAATCTTTCTTTTGCCAACTGCGCTGACGGGAACGCTTTCATTTTCGTCCATCCAGCTGATGCTGGGCATTTCTGCATCGCCAAGGTCTTCCACCAATGCAGTATGGTCGTTTTCATTCACTTGAGTAACCCGGTATTGACGGTTGTCACCGCTGATATACTCATCACCCTCGCTGCAATGCCCATGGATGCTTGCGATGACAACGCCGGATTCATCCACAAGAGAATAGAGCATTTCGCTGCCTTCCGCATCCTCCGCCCACGCAGGCAAGCACATACCCAGCAACAGAAGCAACACCAGTAAAAGAACCAATCGTTTCACTTTATTTCACCCTGCCTTTCGTAGGAGGTTTAATGGAGGAATGCGCAGGCACTTTCTTTCCCCTGGTCACTCGTTCAAGGGTTTCGCCAATGGCTTCTGCCAATACCACCGCCAAAAGGCCAGCGATCACCATGGCATCAAAAGCACCGGCGCCGCCGATGATCAATGTCTGCTGTACACCGTTCATTTGATTCAGTATTGCAACCGTTATATCCGCAAGCATGACCCCCAGCACGCCGCAGATAAAGGCCCCTCGCCTTGAGCGACCAAAAGCATATGCAACAATACCGGCCACAACCCCATTCAGATACATGGGATCAAAGGGCAACTGTTCCGGTTCGTCTGGAAGAATCAATGCAGAAACAGCATACACGATCGCACCTGTTACCACGGAACCAAGCAAAGCCCGGATGCGTTCCTTGTTCGTACCGGCACGAATAAGCAAATAGGCACAGATACCAAGGGGAATCAGGCCTCCGCCAATGCTGATTTCAAACAGGCCGAATTTCAGATTGGGCAACAGCGTGCCAAAGAACATCATCGCTATGAGAATCAAGGCCATACGGTCTGTCAGGTACATCCTGTCCAAAACCCGCTGGGCCACGCCAAAGAAAACAAATATCGCCGCCACTGTCAGCAGCACCATTCCAATGGACATTACAGACATCCTTTCTGTGTCAGAAGACAGGGATACTTTTCCCGAAAAAGAGGAAAAACATACCCAATGCACGAGTATAGATGCTGCATCTTTCCAACCGGTCTGATTTGTGGTATACTGCAATGTGGTAACATTCTGCTTATACCGCATCATTTGTTTGATTGAAGGAGGCGACCAGCGGTGACAAAGGAAACTTTGGATCTGGTAATTGCTGGTTTGGGTAGTCAACCTGTTGCTTTTGCGTGCTTTGTTTTGGCTCGGATGGCGCAGAATAAAGGACTGGATGTACAGATTCTGGAGCCGCAGGATACCGGTTGCAAAGCGCTGGCGCACGTGCGTATTGGTCAGAAGGCATCCCGCAATCCCATTGGACAGGGCGAGGCGGACGTGCTGATTGGTCTGGAGCCTGTCGATGCGCTCAAGGCGGTTTCTTTCCTCAAGAAAGATGGTCTTGCTGTGATCAATGGGCCTGAAAAGCTGACCAATGAGATGCTCGCAACCTCTTTCCCCGACATGAAAGAGCCACTTTCCCTGCTCGACGGCTATCAGGTGGAGCATCAGGATACGCTCACTTTGGCCAAGAAAATGGGCGCACCCATTGCTTTGGTTACCATTCTGCTGGGGATGCTGAGCAAGCACCTGCCTTTTTCTGAATTTGACTGGAAGCACGCCATTGGTTCTTCTGTTCCCCGCAAAACCTTTGCTGTCAATATGAATGCCTTTATGGTGGGCCGTGGCAAGGCGGAAGCGGAACCGGTCAAATGCAATCTGATGGACGAAACCCTGACAAAGAAGGATGACGAATGCTCCGAAACAACTATGTAACGGTTGACCTTGCGGCAATCCGCAACAATTATCAGGTTCTGCGCAACTGTGTGCCGCCCCATGTGCGGGTGATGCCTGTTATCAAAGCAGATGCCTATGGCCATGGTATGATCCCTGTGGCAAAAACGTTGCAGATGCTGGGCGTTGAAGACTTCGCCGTGGCATTGGTGGAAGAAGGGATTGCCCTTCGGCGTGCCGGAATCACGGCCCGTATTCTGGTGCTGGGCGCAACCATGCCAGATGCGGTGAATGAAGCAGTAACCAATGACCTGACCCAGACTGTTTTCTCCGCAGAGATGGTTGAATGGATCAATCAGGCAGCGGCCCGCAAGCATAAGACAGCAACGGTTCATATCAAGCTGGATACAGGCATGAACCGGATCGGTCTGCGAACAAAGGAAGAGGCAAATGCTCTGTCTGCTGCACTGAATGCAGCGGCCAATGTAAAACCAACCGGTATTTACACCCACTTTGCTTCTGCGGATGAACCCCTGGAAGATGGCAGCCTGAATGAATACAGCCATCGTCAGCTGGAACGATTCCACGAGCTTCGCAGTTGCTTTGATGAAAGCATTCCCGCTCACGTAGCCAACAGCGCCATGAGCCTTTTGGCACCGGAAGCCTATTTTTCCATGATCCGGGAAGGGATTTCCCTCTACGGCTATCCGCCTGTCAAAACGGTGCTTTCCTTTACCCATGCCCTCAGCTGGCGCAGTGAGATCGTCCATATCAAGGAGATCCAGAAAGGTGAGACCATCGGATATGGCAGAACCTTTACAGCAGATAAGGATATGCGGATTGCAACCATTGCGGTAGGCTATGGCGACGGCTATCACCGGACGATCAGCAACAAAGGCCAGATGCTGATCTGCGGCAAAAGAGCGCCCATCGTGGGAAGAATCTGTATGGATCAGACCATGGTGGACGTGACGGACATTCCGCATGCACAGGTGGGGGAAGAAGTTATTCTGATCGGCACGCAAGGCAACGAAACCATCACAGCCGAAGAAGTGGCCCAGTGGGCCGATACCATCAGCTATGAAGTGCTGCTTGGCATCACAGCCCGTGTTCCCCGGCTGTATATGAATGCCTGAAATGATTTTCCGGCAGAGAAAGGAATCAACTATGCAACAGAAAAAGAAGAACGACAAACAGCCTCAGCTGGTGGTCAAACCTATTCTGATCGGCGAATGGAACAGCAAGGAAGCCTATCGGCTGGCTCCCAAGCGGGCGCTTTCCATCCTGCTGGTGGCTGTGGTCTATGTGTTTTTCAGTGTGATGGCAGGCTTTGAGAATCCGATTCTCCGGGTCGTTATTTCCCTTTCCATCATTGGTGTGGTATTTTTCTATCAGTACACCAAGGGAATGGAATTGGGCGAAAAAGATGCTGCCTTTTCTGAAATCATGTACGAAAGGCAGCAGGAAGGCCGGCCAGTATCCGAAGAAGACCGCCGCCGCTGTTTTCATCCTTTCCGGGGAATGTTTGCTTCCTTCCTGGGTGCATTGCCCTTTGTGATCATTTGCCTTGTATATGCCTTTATGGCAAAGCCCTGGCAGTATCAGCTGGGCATTTTGCCCTCCTGGACCAAGAATATGCTGGCTCACAATGAGATGGGCGATGCTCTTTCCTACTACAACATTAGCCGAAGCATCGGTACCACGGATATTTTCCGTATTATCGTACGCTGCCTGACGCTTCCCTTTATCAACATTGCCACGGTATTCGGCAATAAGCCCCTTTTGTGGGCCGAGCGCCTTGCTGCTTTGTTTGTTCTGATTCCTCCGGCAGGGTTCGGCATTGGCTACTCTCGTGGTCATGCTCTCCGTACCCGCATCAACACCGGCATTATGCAGGGTGTTGAAAAGAAAAAGCGCAAGGAACGCAAAGCCCGCAAACAGCGCCAGCGCAGTTCCTCGCCGGAAAGGCTGATCTGATCCATGCGCATTATCGCAGGACGAGCCAGGGGCACGCAGTTGCTGGCTCCTAAAGGGATGGATACCCGTCCCACACAGGATAAAGTGAAAGAATCTCTGTTCAGCATGATCCAGTTTGATGTGCCGGATGCCTGTGTGCTGGATTTGTTCGCCGGCAGCGGTGCCCTTGCGCTGGAGAGCCTGAGCCGCGGGGCAGAATCTGCCGTTTTGGTGGACAAAAGCCGAGAGGCATTGGACTGTATCCGCAAGAATGCCGCCAAGATGCGTGTGGAAGAGCAGGTGACCATTCTTCCGGTGGATTGGTCGCAGGCGCTTGTGAAATGCAAGCAAAGCGGAAGATCCTTTGATCTGGTATTTCTTGATCCACCCTACCGGATGACTGAACTGGGGGAAATGTGCCAGCGGATGCAGGAACTTTCCCTGCTGAATGAGGATGCGATGCTGGTTCTGGAACACCGGACCGGTATCGAATTGAAAATGCCAGCCGGTTTTGTGCTGGAAAAGGAACGCACCTATGGCGAAACACAGATTCATTTCTACCGCTACGAGGAGGAAAGCCATGAATCGTGACCTTTGCGTATATGCGGGCAGTTTTGATCCCGTTACCACCGGTCATCTGGATATCATCCGCAGAGGGGCAGCCATTTTTCCCCGAATGATTGTTGCCATTTTGTGTAATCCTTCCAAAAAGGGAGCTTTCTCCATGGAAGAGCGGCTCTCCATGCTGAAAAAGAGCTGTGCAGATTTGCCCAATGTGTCCTTTGACAGCTTTGATGGCCTTTTGGCCGATTATTTGCGAAAGAAGGAGGCTGGCATCATTCTTCGCGGTCTTCGCAATTTCAGCGATTTTGAAAGCGAATTCCAGATGGCACAGCTGAACCGGCAGCTGAATCCGGACATTGAAACCTTTTTCCTGATGGCCTCGCCGGAGCACGTATTTGTCAGCTCCAGCGCAGTGCGGGAAATTGCGATGTTTGGAGGAGATATCTCACCCTATGTGCCAGCTCACATTGCTGAAGAAGTAGCCCGAAAACTTCGCCCGATCAAATAAAGGAGGAAAGCGTATGCAGAGAGCCGAGAAGCAGAATGCATTCCGTCAGTTGATGGACAACCTGGAAATGCTGATCCAGGGTGCCAGCAAAGTTCCTTTTACCAACAACTATATGATCGACCGGGATAAGGCTATTCGCCTGATCACCACCGCCAAGGAAGAACTGCCTTCTGTGATTCTGGAATGCGAAGGCATTGTCAAGAATCAGAATGCCATCCTTAGCAATGCCAATGAGCGTGCTCAGCATGTGCAGGCGGAGGCCACTTCCCGTGCCACCCAGTACTATAACGATGCTCAGGCCAAAGCCAAACAGACCATGGCTGCTGCCACCCAACAGGCCAACGACGCTGTGGCTGCCGCTCAGCAGCAGGCCGCTGCTTTGGTCCGGGAAGCGCAGGAACAGGCGGCTTCCATTATGGCTGAAGCACAGAAACGGGCTGATCAGATGGTCAGCGAGCAGGAGATCCTTGCCCGTGCCCGCATGGATGCAGAAGAGCTGAAACAGTCCACCCAGGAGGAAGTGGAAAGACTGTACACGGACGTGTACCGCCACATTGATGATGTGCTGGCTCAGCTTGACCGTTCCATCAGCGAAAAACTGACAGACATTCGCCTGACCCGTCAGCAGATTGACCAGAGTATGCGCTGATTTCTCTTTCATCCAGTCTTTGGTATGATTGTTTCTTCCAGTCTGCGGCCATAATAACTGCGAATGAGCAGGGCTTTGGCGGAGGTGGAATCAGATGTCAAAAACGAGTCTGTCCCTATGTGTCATGATCGCAACCTTGCTTGCGGTGGTGGCACTTTTCTTTTTGCCAAAGCCGCAGGCGCAGATCATTTCCACCACGACGGTGAAACCCGGCATGGTACAGAAAACCTGTATGCTGGATGGTGAAGCTGGTTTTGGCGATCGTCAGCCCCTGATTTCACCGCTGAGCGGACAAGTGGAGCAAGTGTATGTGAAAAGCGGACAGTTGGTTGAAAAGGGACAGCTTTTGTTTCGATTATCCACCGCTATGGAAGAACTGGCATTGCAACAGTTGCAATATCAACAGTATCAGTTGGAAAACTATTTGGGTGGAATTGTTGGTCAACTTCCATGGACGTCTGCTGACCTGCTGGCCAATGTGAACAGCCAGCAGCAAACCCTGCTGAGTACCATTGCAACGAAGCAGATTCGGGCAGACTGTGACGGAAGAATCGAAAACCTGTATGTGCAAGTGGGGGAATATGTCGCTGCCTCCAGTGTGGCAGGAAGCATATCCGGCAAGGAAATGACCATTTCATCCGTATGGTTTTCGCAGGATGGCGCACCGCCTGTGCCGGGCATGAATGCCTGGTGGTGCGACGCCTATGGCAATCAATTGGAACCATTGATCCTGGAAAGCGTAGGGGCACCCACATTGCAAAACACCATACAGATTTATCCGCTGGTTTTTTCCTGCGTTTGGGGAAATGAATCAAAGATCAGGGTAGGGGAGAAAGCACCGGTTTGTCTGGTGTTGGAAGAGCAGGCGGCTAATGCTGTTGTTACCGCAGAGGCGCTGGACGATCAACAGCAGGTATGGGTTGTTCAGAACGACAGTGTTAAGCCGGTCAAAGTAGCTTGGGCAGATTGTGAGGACAACGCTCTGCAACTTCCGGATGAATGGGCAGGAAGCAAAGTTGTGCTCAACCCTGATCAGCTGGATTTGCAGGAAGGAATGAAACTGAACCTGTCGGAGGGTTTGTGAGACGGTTTGAGTTTTGGAAGTTGGGTTTGCAGAACGTCATTGCCTCTGCAATGCGTTCGGGATTAACGATACTGGGAATGTCCATAGGCGTAGCGGCAATTTTAGCGGTTCTGACTTTGGGGGATGCGGGTCAGGTACAGGTCAGGGATGAAATGGAACGGCTGGGCATCAATCGGGTGCAGGTGACTGCTGCTGATGAGAACGCACTCCTGCGGATCAGCGACAGTCAATTTCTGCAAGCCCAGCTACATACCACAGTGGATGAAATCCGCATGGTCGAATGTGATCTACATAGTGGCAGACATCGCGCCAAAGCCGTTATGCTTGGATGCGATTGGGATACCCTCATCCAGATGGCGCCAGTATTGGCTGCTGGCAGCTACCCAGTCTCCACTGATTGGATTAACGGCTTGCCAAACGTATTGGTTGGACAAACCCTTGCAGAAAAACTTCATCTTACCGAAGGCCAGTGGTTTTCGGCAAACGGCAAATTGTTATTCTGCAAGGGAATTGTCAATCACAGTCAGCAAGCCACAGCTGTTGATGTGACCCAGGCCATTATTGCACCTTCCGATCTGGTCTCACCATTGGTTGCGGGCACTGTGCAGCAAATCTCCATTCATGTGCCTTCCACTTCCACTCCTGACGCAATTGCACAAAAAGCAAGTATGTTGTTATCCGAAGAACGCTCCTTGCTGGTAAACACAATGACCATGCAGGTGCAAATGGAGGCTGCCGATTCCATTCTCTATACGTTTGTGGAAGTGCTCAGATGGGTTGCCTTCATTTGTATGCTGGTGGGCGGTATCGGGGTTGCCAATATTCTGTTGGTAAGCGTGCGGGAGAGGCGGCGGGAAATTGGGGTCATGCAGGCTCTTGGTGCTACGGAAGCGCAAATCTGCGGCCTTTTTCTGTGCGAAGCGTTGATTTATGCCATAACCGGTGGTATCCTTGGTTTGTTGGGTGGCGGCGTGCTGGTGGCAGTGGCGGGAAAAAGCATTGATCTGATTCCTGTTATCAAAGCAGGGGATTGCACGCTTGTTTTTCTGTCGGCAGTTCTTCTTGGCCTTTTGGCAGGTGTGGCACCGGCCCTGTCAGCCAGCCGCATGAAGCCGGTGGATGCCCTGAAGGATGACTGAAATGGTGCATTTTTGCTAAAATGTACACGGAATGTGTACATGGTGTACAAACCTGAGGATGAATTTTGGCGATTTCGTCAATTCCATCCCGGGAAAAAATCCGCTATAATAATGCCAATGAAATGCTGGCTTGGATGTATGTTCTCACAGAAGCCAAGCATATCAACAAAAGGAGGAAGCTTAGAATGGCAAGCTTGTCTTTGAATCACATCTATAAGGTATACTCCGGCAACGTGACCGCTGTCAGCGATTTCTGCTTGGAAATCGACGACAAGGAATTCATCGTTCTGGTTGGTCCTTCCGGTTGCGGTAAGTCCACCACCCTGCGTATGGTGGCCGGTCTGGAAGAGATCTCCGCTGGCGAACTGTACATCGGCGACCGTCTGGTCAACGACGTGGCTCCCAAGGATCGCGACATCGCCATGGTGTTCCAGAACTACGCTCTGTATCCCCACATGACCGTGTTTGATAACATGGCCTTCGGTCTGAAGCTCCGCAAGACCCCCAAGGCTGAAATCAAGCAGCGCGTGGAAGAAGCTGCCAAGATCCTGGACATCGCTCACCTGCTCAACCGTAAGCCCAAGGCTCTGTCCGGCGGTCAGCGTCAGCGTGTTGCTCTGGGCCGTGCCATCGTTCGTGAGCCCAAGGTCTTCCTGTTCGACGAACCTCTGTCCAACCTGGACGCCAAGCTGCGCGTTGCCATGCGTACTGAAATCACCAAGTTGCATCAGCGCCTGCAGACCACCTTCATCTATGTTACCCACGACCAGACCGAAGCTATGACCATGGCTTCCCGTATCGTGGTTATGAAGGATGGCTTCATCCAGCAGGTTGACAGCCCCCAGAACCTGTACGACTATCCCGCCAATCTGTTCGTTGCCGGCTTCATCGGCAGCCCCCAGATGAACTTCTTCACCGTGAAGCTGGAGAAGGAAGGCAATGACGTGCTGGCCAAGTTCGGCGACAACAGCATCGTTGTTCCCCAGGCCAAGCTGGCCAAGTTCGTTGACGAGAGCTACATCGGCAAGGAAGTTTACATGGGCATCCGTCCCGAAAACATCTCCGATGAAGAAGAAGTCGTCGCCGGCAGCAACGCCGTGATCGATTGCAGCGTTGAAGTTACCGAGCTCATGGGTTCCGAAACCTATCTGTACCTGTCCACCAGCGGCAAGGACGAGAACATCATCGCCCGCGTCAATCCCCGCACCACCAGCCGCGCTGGCCAGCAGATCAAGGTTGCCTTCGACGTCAACCACCTGCACTTCTTCGACAAGGATACCGAAGCTACTCTGCTCAACCGCTAATCCTGTCAATTCAGGAGTCGCCCCTTACCGGGCGGCTCCTTTTTTGTTTGTCAAGAACACCTGATTTGTGGTATCATTAGTTGTATTTTTTAAGAGGAGTTGATTCTGTCATGCAGAATGGACTTTTGGTACGCCGGATCATCTGCCTGATGCTTGCCATCTGTATGTTTTTAGGCTGTTGCCCGGCACAAGCTGCTAAGCCCGAAGATGCCCAGCCTTATCCTGATGCTTTGCAGATCACGATCGCCCGTGACAGTTGGAAATCCGAAGAGGGCTATCCCTGCGAAACAGCGCTGCCTGTTACCTGTTTGGACAGCATAAATCAAGAGCTTGCAAACGCTCAGGAAGAATTGCTGCTGGATCTTACCCAGCACATAACCAGTAAGAAGCAAACCATGGAACAGGAAGCCACCTACCGGATTTCCGGTACACGCTGGGCCGGTTTTCTGCTGGTGGGGCGTGTCATAGATATGCTGGATAATCCTGCACGGGAAGGCGAAAAAACGGAAACCACCATCTATCTGAATTATCGGGTATTCGCTTATGACATGGAAACGGGCGAAGCCCTCACTCTTTCCGATGTTTTCCCGGAAGACAGTGACGCATGGAATCAAATTGCCACGCTAATGGAAGAACGGTATTCTGCATATTATTCGCATCTGACCAAAGACCAGAATGCGATCGACGAATACTGCTCGATAGAAGCTTTGAAGGAAATGCCTTTTCTGCCTTCTGCCGGTCGCCTGACGCTGGTAACGCCTTTGGAAGATGTTCTGACTGACCATTGGCAGCTGATTCATACCATACTGCCTTATCCGGATTTCCGGCCTGTGATGACAGAGACTGCTTATCAACAGACGGATAACAGCCATCGTCGTGTGATTGCCATTACCTATGATGATGGCCCAACGGATGATCAAACCCCAAAGATTCTTCGTTCTCTGAATAATTACGGTGCCAATGCAACTTTTTTCTGTATTGGTCGTCAAGTGGAATACTGGACGGATATGGTTCGACGGGAATTGGATTATGGCCACACCGTCGGAAGCCACACCTATAAGCACCGGTATGATTTTCAGGTCAACGGACAATACCTGATTGATGACAGACAGCAATGCCTTCAGCTTCACCGGGAACTGACCGGATTGGAGCCGCCGCTGTTCCGTGCGCCCGGTGGCAACTATGAAGGCTATCTGAAACATGAAGTGGGTTGGCCCATTATCATGTGGCACTACTCTGCCGGCGACACGGGCAACAATAATGCCTATCAATTGGCAGACCGCATCTACAACTTCGCCACAGATGGTGATATTGTTCTGATGCACGATATGTATTACAAAACTGCCAAGGGCTCGGAAATGTTCCTGAGCCGCCTGGCAGCGGATGGTTTTCTGTTTGCCTCTGTGGATGAATTGCTGTATCTGTATGGATACACCATTGAACCCAACACGGTTTATTATGATGCCTATTCGGAGCCTGTTACCGAATGGAAAGATCAATGATCGGATAACGCCCATTGACGATCGGGAAGCATAACAGTAAAGGTGCAGCCCTTCTCCTGATTGTTTTTCACCAAAATCTGACCATCGGCAATATCAACGATGCGCTTGACCAGAGCAAGACCCAAACCGTTGCCTTCCTGCTTGTGAGAACTGTCAGATTGATAGAACTTATCAAAGATATGCGCCTGTTCATCTTCCGAGATGCCGGGACCCTCATCCGATATGGAGCAGATGATTTGTTCATCTGCTCTTTTCAGTTCAATACAAATCAATCCACCCACGGGGCTGAATTTGACCGCATTGCTGAGCAGATTGTTCCAGACCTGCGACAACATACTTTCGTTGCCATAGTAACTGATCTCATCCAATTCTACATCAAATTCAATTTCTTTGGCTTCCCACTGATTTTCCAAAAGAAGGATGGACTGGCGTACCTGTTCATCCAGACGGAACATAGTGCGGGTTTCCGGTATCAGCTGATTATCCAGCTTGGAAAGCAGCAGGATATTGCCGATCAGGTCGGACAATCTTTTGGTATTCAGTAGAATATTCTCCACATAATCGTTTTGTTCATCTGCATTCACAGTTGTACCCTGCAAAAGCATGGCATATCCTTCAATAGCGTTGATGGGCGTTTTGAATTCATGGGAAACATTGGAAACAAAATCGGATTGCAGCATTTCTGTTTGATCCAATGCAGCGGTCATGGTGTTGAAATGTTCGTAGATATCCTTTACATCTTCAATATGGCTGGTAGGTTCCAAGCGCACTTTGAAATCACCGGATGCCACCTGATTCATGGCTTTGCTTAATGTGCGGATGGGGGAAAGAACCCTGCGGTTGAGAAACAGGCTGACAACCCCTGCCGTCAGGCTGGTAAAAATAAGGATCAGCGTGAAAATGGACAAATCGATATCCACGCTAAAAATGTAGCTGAGCAGATAGGTAACGCCCAGACCCAGAATCAGGCTGATAATCAGCTCCATGATCACAGCCAGCACCAAAAACAGCCACAATCCCAGTTGAAACCGACGATTTTTCACAGGCGCACCACCTTGTAGCCCACACCCCGCATGGTGACAATCTTGAAATCGGTATTATCCCGGAAGCGTTCCCTCAGACGGCCGATATGCACATCCACCGTATGGGAATCGGAAACGGCATCATAGCCCCAGATTTCGTCCATCAGCTGCTGACGGGTAAAAATTTTTCCGGGATAGGCAGCCATTTTGTAGAGCAGATTGAATTCTTTCTGAGGCAGAATCATACTTTTGCCGCCCCAGGTAACGGTCATGGAATCACATTCCAGCAGGGTTTCCCCAATGCGCTGCTTGCGCTCGCTGATCATCTGCGCCCGGCGCAACAGGGCGCTGACCCGCAGCACCATCTCGTTCACGTTCACAGGTTTCACCATATAGTCATCCGTGCCGGAGAGGAAGCCTTCCCGCATATCATCAAAATTGCCTTTGGCTGTGATCATCAGAACCGGCATGGTCATACCGCTTTCACGAATGGTACGCACCAGTTCGTAGCCATCCATCACAGGCATCATAATATCGCAGATGATTAAGTCCACATAGCTGTTTTCCATCAGTTTCAGCGCTTCCTGACCGTTGCTGGCCGAAAGCGCCGTATAGCCGTTTTTCTCCAGAACACGCACAAATAACTGCCTGAGTTCCTGATGATCCTCCACAACCAAGATACGGAACATATGTGCAGCTCCCTTCTGTATTAAGCCAATTGTTATTGCAGGACTATTGTAACATTCCAACCACAATCCTTCAACAACCCAAGCTCAATGATCGTTGAAGGACAGTTGTAAAGGATTTGCCAAATGCCATTTATCATCATACTGGGCAGTGCGTTTTGCAATAATGGCTGCTATAACAAGGTATGGGGGATGTATGGATTGAAATCGAAAAGAACCAGTGAAATCATCGGTCGTATTCTGTTGGTATCGTTGCTGCTGGCAATCTTATTTTCAGCATACCGTTTGGTAAAGGCCCCTTCGGAAGTACCGGAAGGCATGGAACATATCAAAGTAAAAAGCGATTATCTGCTGATGCTTCTGCAATGTACATTGGGGCTCGTCGTTATGATGCTGCCCACGGTAATTGAACGCAGATGGCAATTGGGAATCACCAATGGAATTTATGTGCTGTATTATGTGTTTCTGTATTGTGCCGTTTTTCTGGGCGAAGTGCTTGAGTTCTACTATCTGGTGCCTCACTGGGATACCATACTGCATTTCTTTTCCGGCGCTATGCTCGGCGCATTGGGATTCATTCTGGTGGACATCCTCAACCGGAATGAAAAGGTGCGCGTTTCCCTGAGTCCGCTATTTGTGGCAGTGTTCGCCTTCTGCTTTGCACTGGCAGCGGGTGCTGTATGGGAAATTTACGAGTTTAGCGGTGATGCGTTGCTGGGACTCAATATGCAGAAGTGCCTGACAGAGCACAGCATACCATTGGTAGGATATGAAGCGCTTCGGGACACCATGAAGGATATTGTCGTGGATGCGTTGGCTGCTTTCGGGGTATCGGTGATGGGGTATCTGAGTATATGCAAAAATAGGGAAAAAGTGAAAGACAAGGAGAAAATATCGCAATTTAATCTGAGTGACAGCGATATTGCTGAACAAAAAGCGTAGCTAACAAAACGAAAAACTGTTGCAACGTTGAGCTGCAACAGTTTTTGTTCTGTGGAATGACTCAAAAACTAATACAATTCCCGGCTATCGTTTTGCAATAACCCTTTCGTTTTGGAATGAACACAAAATCACTTCTTAGGATAATACTGTACTTATGTTTCACCGCTGGAGTAGCAAAGCACAGGAATTTTACCCGCTTGATATCAATGCTGCTGTAGTGTACCTTCAATTAAACGCTGCAGCCGGAATATGAATTCATGTCGCGACAGAACGGTTTCAGAAGGGTTGCTCAGCCCCATCCGATGATCAATCCTTTTGCCGCGCAATGCAAGCAGATCATTGCGAAAGCTTTCGTCCTGTTCATAGACGGAAAGATAAAGCCGATCCAAAAGATACTGATACTCCTGACTACGGCGGGGAAAAGCTTGTCCTTTCCAATATAGCATCTGCTTTTCTTTCCATTCATACTGGCTACCGGCTTGTTTTGCCCAACCACCGCTTAAGGCACAAATCTCTTCCTGTTTACCAGAATCGGGGCATTTGAAGCTTTGGAGTACACCCTCGATCGAACCACATTGAATACCATCAAAGATAAAATGGCGTTCGGTGTAATTGCTCAATCTGCCAGCTACATCAGGGGCACGGCTTCGAATATCAATTGCGTTTCTGTCAATGGTATGCTCTTCAATGAAAGTGATTGTTTCTGTATCCAATGCTAGGCAATTCAGGAATGCGTCTTTTTCAATTTGAACATCAGAATTTTCAAAGAAAACATGCCTGAGCGCTGTGCAACCGCTAAATGCACCGGTTTTAATTTGTTGAATCCCTTGCGGAATGGAGATCTCCTCCAGAGAAGCACACCCTCCGAAGGTTTGACTTTCCAGATTCCTGCGCAGACCTTTAGAAAGCCGAACGATGGACAAACGAATACACCCTTGAAATGCATTTGAATGAATAGATGCTACAGTATCAGGAAAACAAACCTTTTTCAGATTGATACAATTCCGGAAGCATCCTCGGCCAAAACGTTTTAATCCATCTTGAAAGGTAATATCCGTAAGGGCGGTACAGTCCTCAAAAGAGGCATCACCGATTGTTTTGACCGAGGCAGGAAAAACAAGCATTGTCAGACGATCATGATTTGCAAAGGCCTTAGCTCCGATAGTAGAAACTGTTGCCGGGATATTGACCTGTTCAGTTTTCAGGTCTTTACATGCAATCAGCCTGCTGTCTTCAATTAAAAACACCGTTATTCCTCCTTTGAGCCAAATGGGGAAGCATTGCAGCTATATAATGAAAATACACCGTTTAAAACTATGCGAATGTCACAAGTAAAGTAAGCACTTAAACATGGCGAAGTTGAGTCATGACAGAATGCATGACTTATTATACTAAAAACTATCAAATTATGCAATCTAGCGAAAGTTTCGCAAAGTTAAAAAACTGTTTCTCGTTATTCAGCGTATTGCACCCAATAACAAAACGAAAGGGCTATTCGCAAAACGAAAGCCCTAATGTCAAAACGAAAGCCTTAGCAATCGTTTTGTTATGCACCCACGAGGAAAGTGGGTGCATTTTCTTTATGTGGTTTTCAGAGAATTTTTATCCCGACGATGCCGGCGAATGGAAGAAGCGGGAAATATGCATATTCCGGGGGTGCATTTGCCGTTTTGCATTAGGCATCTGCAAGAACATAAAGAAAAGGACTGAAACCTTGTATCAAAGTTTCAGTCCTTTTATGGTGGAGGTGGGGGGAATCGAACCCCCGTCCGAAAGCTCGCTTATATGGTTTTCTCCGAGCGCATCTGCGATTTTGGGATTCCCCTCGCTATACGCCTCACAGCAGGCTTACAGCTACGGTAGCTTCATGGTTACGGGTAACGTCTCAAAGCTTTGACGCACTCGTTCCCCACATAGCTGACGCCGGGATCCACACCTGTGGGCAATGTGGGCCGACGCACGGCCTTAGGCCGCGAAAGACAATTCGGTATTGTCAGTTATTTTTTGTCCCCGTTGATACGCGGTACAGGGGCCGCGGCTCGCTTACCATATCCTCGACAACTCCCGTCGAAACCAGTGCACCCCCATGTGGGGCAGGGCGGTCAATCGTCCCTTCTGCGGCTGAGAGCACGTTCCACTTCACGCTGAGCATCCTTGGCGGCGGCAACATCCCGCTTGTCGTGCAGATGTTTACCTTTGCACATACCAAGCTCCAGCTTCATCCGGCTGTCCTTCAGGTACACCTTCAACGGAATGAGGGTATAGCCCTGCCGGGCAACCTGACCGGCCAGTTTGCGAATCTCCGCCTTGTGCATCAGCAGCTTTTTGGGACGGAGAGGATCACCATTGTGGATGTTGCCAAACTCATAGGGGCTGATGTGCATACCCTCGGCGAAAATTTCGCCATTGCGGATGATGCAGAAGCTCTCCTTCAGGTTGACCCTTCCCTGACGCATACTCTTGACCTCGGTACCCATCAGGCTCAAGCCGCATTCATAGGTTTCCTCCACAAAGTAGTCGTGGTAGGCCTTTTTGTTGGTGGCAACGATTTTGATGCCCTTCTGCTTGGCCATGGGAAACCTCCTTTCTACAGCTTGTGCCAATCGGGTGAAGATTAGTATAGCATATTGTTCTGGTTCTGTGCAAGTTCTTGCCAAGGATTTTTCATTGCTATATAATTCTTTTTAGTTTGATTGAAGGAGTGTGCACGATGGAACATACTGTTCAAACCATGGCGCAGGCTGCCCGCAAAGCTGCCAGACAGCTGGCTGCCGTATCCATAGACACCCGAAACGCCGCTTTGCTGGCCATCGCCGAGGGAATTACAGCCCATCAGGAAGAAATCATGGCTGCCAACAAGCTGGATGTGGCACAGGCAACCGAGGAGAACCTGAGCACACCGCTTTTGAATCGCCTCAAAGTAAACGAAACCAAGTGCCAGCGGATGATCGACGGTCTTCACGCATTGGCCAAACTGCCGGATCCCCTTGGTCATGTACAGTACGCCAAGGAATTGTCACAAGGTTTGAATCTGTATCGTGTGGCTTGCCCCATCGGCGTCATCGGCGTGATTTTTGAAAGCCGTCCCGATGCTTTGGTTCAGATTTCTTCCCTGTGCCTGAAAAGCGGCAACGCTGTTCTGCTCAAGGGTGGCAGGGAAGCTTTGCGCACCAATCAGGTGCTGACGAGGATCATCAAGGAAGCGATTGAAAAGGCTGGCGTACCCGCCGGTTTCTGCGATCTGCTTGAGACCCGTGAGGATGTATCCGAGATGCTCAAGCTGCATCAGTGGATTGATCTGGTGATTCCCCGTGGCAGCAATGCTTTTGTGCAATACATCATGCAAAACAGCCAGATTCCCGTTTTGGGCCACGCCGAGGGGCTGTGCCATATGTATGTGGATGAACATATCGATCTGGCGCTGGCCGTGAAGGTGGCTGTGGACAGCAAAACCCAGAATCTTTCCGTTTGCAATGCTGCTGAAACCATGCTGGTGCACCGTGCAGTGGCTGCTGATTTCCTTCCTGTGGTTGCTGAAAAGCTCAAAGAAAAAGGAACCGAGTTGCGGGGCGATGCCCGCACCCAATCCCTGATTGATTGTCTGCCCGCTACGGAAGAGGACTGGCAAACCGAGTATCTGGATTCCATTCTTTCCATCAAGATCGTGGATAGCATGGAAGAGGCTATCGAGCACATCAATCACTACGGTTCTCACCATACAGACAGCATTCTGAGCACCAATACAGAGAATGCTGAGCGCTTCATGACGCTGGTGGACAGCGCCGATGTATTCTGGAACTGTTCCACCCGATTCTCCGATGGTTTCTTGTTTGGCTTTGGGGCAGAAGTGGGCATTGCCACCGGAAAAATCCACGCCCGTGGCCCCATGGGTATGGAAGGCTTGTGTACCTATAAATATCGGCTCTATGGCAATGGTCAGACCTTGACGGAACTGAATAACGGTGACATTTCTCTGACTCATCAGGATCTGCCCAAAACATTACCGAATCTGTGAAGCCAGTTTGTGCATTCGCTGGCCCAACCAGGCAGCAAAGGCCGCTTTCAACGCATCCAGCGGCAGGAACACAAACAGATAACCGGTCAGAAGGGCTTTTGCAGAAAGTGTTTCCTTCCAATATAGCTGTGAAAGAAGAAACACATATCCCATTGCTACTGTATAGAGCACTATCAAACCACAAAAGGAGGCCATATATCGGCTTCCTTTTTTCTGACTCCATTTTTGGCGCACAAGTGAGCAAACGGCTGCTGCAAACGGAAATGCCAGCAAATAGCCAAAGGACGGGGTTACAATCACTGCCGGGCCGTTAATGGATGAGAAAACCGGCAGTCCGATCAGCCCTGCCAGAAGGTAGGCACAGGTGGTATACAGGCAGTAGCGCACTGGAAGCATCTGTCCGCAGAGCAAAACAAAAAGCACTTGAAGGGTGACCATCACATCGGTTCCAGGAATGGTGAAACGGAACAGGATCGTCGAAAGAATGATTAGGGCGCACAGCAAAGCGCAGTAACACAAGCGAATCGTATGTTTTTTCATATGCGCCCTCCCTGCTGATTCATTGCATCAATCATAGCATGATTTTTTCCCTGTGTCTATTTATCTCATGAAAGGCATATGGATAAAGGGGAAGGGGTGTATCAAAATGACGATCACAACGGAAAAGGCAGGCAATGTAACAACCAGAACGCCGCACAGCATTCAGATCGACCGGCGGAAAAGAACCATTATCACGGGCGTAATGGATGTATGCAGTTTTCATGAAACAGAGATTGTTATGAAACTGGAATCAGGTCTTTTGTTTCTCACCGGGCAGGGACTTCATATCGGCAAGCTGTTGCCGGAAGAAAACCGGTTGGATATCGACGGTCAGGTGGACAGCCTGATCTACGAACAACCAAGAAAAATCACTGCCCATTGGTGGCCGTGGCGAAAGGCACAGCCATGAAACTTTTCTTTGAAACATCTACCCAGGCAATGGTGTTTCTGTTGATGTTACCATTGGGAATTCTGTTTGCCGCCGGGATAGACATAGCGGGCTTTATCAGAATTGCCAAACCGCTATGGGATCTGTTGTTGGTTTTACTTTTGGGCCTTTCGCTGGGGATAAGTGTCATTCTTTTGGGCGATCAGGGGCTGCGGATGTATCACCTTTTGGCGGTATTGTGCGGATGCCTTCTGTATATGCTGGGAATTCGCAGGGTTGTTCAATGGATTTGTCAGAATGGTAGCAATCATATCAGGAAAAAAGATGATTCGGCTGGCAGGAAATCCACTCCAAAGAGCGAATAATATGGAATACATCAAAGGAAAGGATGATTGCCGATGCGACGGACAGTAAATCTTTGGGTTTTTGTTGCGTGCATGGTCGTGATGATCGTCTTTTTCTGCTGCATCAATCTCAATATTGCAGGCTCCATCAATTCGCTCAAAAATGATCATCGTCAGAAAACCATGGAACTGGCTGATTTGAAAAACAAACAGGATGAACTGGAAGCGGAAGAAGACACCGTGGGTACCGATGCGTTTGTGGAACAACAGGCTCGGGACGTATACGATTTTATGATGCCCGATGAACTCCGCTTTGTGATTTCCTTCCCGGATGAACAGGAAAGCGATCCCTCTCTGTAATTTGGAGAGGGTTTTTTTGTCGCTTTTTTCAGGAACTTGTCACGAAACGGATTCAGGAAGATGAATCCGTCAGAATACACGAATGAGGTGTTGATATTGCGAACAGCAGCCATCGGTATCGGATCAAACTCCCTGCGGATGTTGATTGCAGATGTGGGGGAGAACCAGCTGAAACGAATGGGACGGTATCGGGAAGGTCTCAGAGTATTCGCTGCATTGGATGAACAGGGCAATATTTCTGAGGAGATGTTGAATCTGGCAGGGGATCACATAGCCGCTTTCGCCAAGGAGGCCTTAGATAAGGGCGCTGAAACCATTCATCTTTTCGCCACAAGCGCTGTTCGTGATGCGAAGAATGCCGATGAATTGGAACGAATCATTTTTGACAGATCCGGTTTGCGTTTGGAAGTATGTTCCGGCGATAAAGAAGCAGAGCTGTCCTTTCTGGGAGCAACCCGTGGCGTTCCCTCCGGTATGATCGATATTGGCGGAGGTTCTACGGAGATCGTGGTCGGCGACGCCAAAACCATCCACCATGGCGTAAGCCTGCAAATGGGTGCAGTGCGTTTGTTCCGGTTGTTGCCCATTGCCAGCGTGGAGGATGCCAGAAAGGTGATTGAGCACGCTCATACCTTGATCGAACCTCATCTTTCCGATTATCTGCCCTATGAAACCACTGAATGGATTGGTGTTGGCGGAACCTTTACCACCACTGCCGCTTTTGTGCAGCGAAAGCCCTGGGATGACCGTAGCAACATTCATGGCTTTGTTCTGACAAAAGATGATGTTATGGACGCTATTGCCATGCTGGCCCCCATGTCATTGGAAGAGCGGAAAACCCTTCCTTTCCTGCAACCACAGCGGGCAGATATTATTGTTCACGGCCTTGCAATTCTGGCAGCGTGCATGGAGGCTTTTGAACTGAAAAGAATTATCGTAAGCGAATACGGCAATTTGGAAGGATACCTGAAAAACCATTATTTCAGCGAATGAGATTTGTGCAATTTGCCGTATTTCCGAAAACGGGATAGAAAGTTTTCGATTAGGTCTTTTCTTTTTCGCATGAATCTGCTAAAATATATTTTGACTGTAGAGTTCGTTTATCCGCATCAGGCAAGTTCGGATGATCAATCAATGCTGTAGATGCAAAATCAATATCAGTTTAGGGGGATTCATATGGCTAACTACGAAACCAAAAACATCCGCAATGTCGCCCTCATGGGGCATGGCAGCGAGGGTAAGACCACGCTGGTGGAGTCTTTGCTCTTTGCTGCCGGCGCAATCGATCGTCAGGGCCGCGTAGAAGACGGCAATACCGTTATCGACTACGATCCTGAAGAAATCAAACGTAAGTATTCCATCAGCGCTGCCGTTGCTCCCATCGAATGGAATGGTCAGATGATCAACATCATCGATGTTCCCGGCTACTTCGATTTCATCGGCGAAATGATGGGTCCCCTGCGTGTTGTTGAAACCGCCGCTATCGTTGTAAGCTCTGTGGGCGATATTTCCGTTGGCGCTGAAAAGGCCTGGAAGTATGCCACCAAGAACGGCGTTGCCAAGATGTTCATCGTCAACCAGATGGACCGTGACCATGCTGATTTCATGGCCGTGGAAGCCAAGCTGCGCGAAAAGTTCGGCAGCAGCGTTGTGCCTGTTTTGCTGCCCATCGGTTCCGGTGCCAACTATCGCGGCGTTGTGAACATTCTTGAGAACAAGGCTTATGAGCGTGTTGCCAAGGGCGCTCCCAAGGAGATCCCGGTTCCCGCTGATATGGCTGATGATATCTCCGTGGCTCTGGAAGAGCTGACAGAAGCTGCTGCCGGCGCTGACGAAGAACTCATGATGAAGTACCTGGAAGAAGGCGAACTGACCCACGAGGAGATTCTGGAAGGCTTCAAGGCCGGTATGTTCTCTGGCGAAATTTGCCCCGTGGTGCCCTGCTCCGCTCTGACTGGTGTGGGCGTAAGCAAGCTGCTGGACGTGATGGCCGATTTCCTGCCCTCTCCCAAGCGTGCTGAGTACACCGGCATCAACCCCAAGACCGAAGAAGAAGTCACCCGCAAGTGCAATGTGGATCAGCCCTTCAGCGCTTTCGTTTACAAGACCATCGCTGACCCCTTCGTCGGCAAGCTGTCCCTGTTCAAGGTGATGAGCGGTAAGCTGGCTGCTGGTGCCAACCTGTACAATGCCAACGCTGACAAGCAGGAAAAGAGCGCCGGTATGTTCGTGCTCCGTGGCAAGAAGCAGATCGCTGCCCAGAACCTGAACGCTGGCGATCTGGGTGCTCTGAGCAAGCTGCAGTACACCAACACCGGTGATACCCTGTGCGATCAGGCCAACCCCATCAAGTATCCCGCCATCGAGTATCCCATCCCCTGCATGAGCAAGGCTGTTTTCGCCGCCAAGCAGGGCGAAGAAGATAAGGTGTTCTCCGGTCTGGCCCGTCTGATGGAAGAAGATCCCTCCATCAAGATCGAGAAGAACGTGGAAACCACCGAAACTCTTCTGTCCGGTCAGGGCGACCTGCATTTGGACGTGATCCGCAGCAAGCTGGCCACCAAGTTCGGCGCCAACGCCAACCTGCAGGATCCCCGCATTCCTTACCGTGAGACCATCAAGAAGACCGTTAAGGCTCAGGGCCGCCACAAGAAGCAGTCCGGTGGTCACGGTCAGTTCGGTGATGTGTGGATCGAGTTCTCTCCCACTGTTGATCCCAGCGTGGACTTCGAGTTCGAAGATGCAGTCGTCGGCGGCGTTGTGCCCCGCAACTTCATCCCCTCTGTTGAGAAGGGCCTGCGCGAGAATATCGTGAAGGGCGTTCTGGCTGGCTATCCCATGGTTGGTCTCCATGCCAAGCTGTACGATGGCAGCTATCACCCCGTTGACTCCTCTGAAATGGCCTTCAAGACTGCTGCCCGTATTGCCTACAAGAAGGGCTGCATGGAAGCTGGCCCCACTCTGCTGGAGCCCGTGATGCACGTGGAAATCGTCGTTCCCGATGAATACATGGGCGATGTTATGGGCGATATGAACAAGCGCCGTGGCCGCATCATGGGTATGAACAAGGTGGAAGATGGTCAGCAGCTGGTCGCTGAAGCGCCCATGTCCGAGCTGTTCAAGTACGCAACCGACCTGCGTTCCATGACTCAGGCCCGTGGTTCCTTCACCACCGCCTTTGAGCGTTACGAAGAAGTTCCTGCCAACGTTGCGCAGAAGATCATCGAAAGCGCCAAGAAGGACGAGGACGAAGAAGAATAATTCTCAAACGGTATACAGCGGGGCCGACCATGTGTCGGTCCCGTTCCTGTGTACCAATCTTTGATGAACAGGAGCAATCCCATGATTACCACCGTTTGTATGAATCCCTGTTATGACAAAACTGCATCCCTGACCAGTCTGAAACCCGGTGAAGTAAACCGTTTGAAGGATGTCCGTGTGGATATTGGAGGCAAGGCTATCAATGTGGCGATCGTGCTGCGCCGGTTGGGCGTGGAAGCGGATTGCATCGGTTGCCTTGGCGAAGCGGATGAAAGCAGCTTCCTGCAGCTGTTGCAAAAGGAAGACGTAGCTCTTAGCTATATCCGTGTGCCGGGGCAGGTGCGCACCAACCTGAAGCTGCTGGACGATGAAAGCCATAGCGTTACGGAGTTTAACGAACCGGGCCCCACCCTGTCCCCGGAAGATTTGAACGCTTTCATTGAGCTTCTGAAGGCCAAAACAGTGGACAGCTCCTGCGTGGTATTCAGCGGGCGTTTGCCCATCGGCTGCGAATCCACTACCTATCAGCAGTGTATGAATGCTTTGAAAGGCAAAAAATGTGTATTGGATGCTGCCGGCAAATCGCTGCTGCATGGCATCAAGGAAAAACCGTATTTTGTCAAACCCAATCTGCCTGAAATGGAAGCTATCATGAACCGGGAACTGCGAACCCTGCGTTCTCTGCGTGATGCCGCACTGTTCCTGATGGAATACGGCGCACAGAATGTGATCATTTCCATGGGCAAGTACGGCGCTATGTACACCAATGGTCAGAAAACTTTATTTGCGCCCGCATTGCAGGTGGAAGCCCGTTCCACGGTAGGCGCAGGCGACGCCATGATTGGCGGTGTGCTCATGGGCCTTGATAAGGGTGCTCCCATGGAGGAAGCCTTCCGGTATGGCATCGCTGCCGGTGCCGCCAGCGTTATGACTGATGGTACTCAGCTTCTGCGACCGGATGATTTCCATGCCCTTGTACCCAAGGTAACGGTACAGGAAGTATGAAGACGCCTTTGGAGCGCAAATTCATCAGATGCGGAAGAATGGGAATCCCCCTGTTTATGAATGATGAGTTTGCTCTGCTGCCGTATTCCTACAGCAAGGACATGGCCTGTATTCAGCACGCCAAATCCATGATCTTTAAGATCATCCACCGCACCAGCAGGCGGGAGGCAGGGGAGTTGGCACTGCGTATAGGGGATAGCCCCTGTATGTTCTACTTGGGACATATCGGCTATCATATCGACCCGCCTTACCGTGGACACGCCGGTGCCTATCAGGCGTGCAGTATGTGTGTGCCCCTGCTGCTGGATATGGGCCTTTCCACCCTTGTCATCACCACCGATGATGATAATCTGCCCAGCATTCGCACCTGTGAAAAGCTGGGCTGCCATCTGGAATGCACGGTAGATGTGCCTGTTCCTATTCAAAAAGAATTTGAGATCAGTAACCGAAAACGGCGCTATATCTGGTTTTTATCAGATGTGTAACCCGAATGTTTCAGAAAAGAAATGCTGAAAATGCTCTTTATGAGCGTTTTTGGCTTTTCTTTTTGCATAAGATAGGTTAAAATAACATGGTATGATTGGGAAAGGTGGTGCTTCCTTTGGAGGCAACTTTACTGGATTGTCAGCTCCATTATACCCTGGAACAAAATGAAAACCCCGATGTACCCGTTGTGGTTTTGCTGCACGGGTGGGGCTGTGATGGCAATATATTCTCTTTTCTCAAGCGGGACATTAGCGCCCAGTGCACTGTATTGACATTGGATTTCCCGGGCCACGGTAAAAGCGCTGAGCCGTCGGAACCTTGGGGCGTACAGGAGTATGCCGCACAGGTGAAGGCTTTGCTGGACTCCTTGAATTACAACAGAATTTATGTAGTGGCCCATTCCTTTGGCGGACGTGTGGCCATTGAGCTGGCTTCCACATATCCGGATTTGATCGAGAAACTGATCATCACAGGCGGCGCCGGTATCCGCAAGCAGCCTTCCGAGGAGCAGAAAAAACGCCAGCGCAAGTTTAAGCGTATGAATGGTTTTTTGGATAAGTGCAAGAAAATCCCGGTGCTGGGAAAGCTGGCAGAGATAATGCAAACCAGACTGCGCAACAAATACGGCTCTGCTGATTACATCAAACTGAATGAAACGATGCGCAAAACCTTTGTAAAGGTGATCAATTACGATCAATCCCATCTGCTGGACAAAATCAAAGCCTCTACGTTGCTCATCTGGGGCAGTGCGGATACGGAAACGCCTCTCTGGATGGGGCAACAGATGGAAAAAACCATTCCGGATGCTGCTTTGATCACTTTCGAAGGCCGTAGTCATTTTGCCTTTGCAGAGGAATGGCAGCGTTTTGTCATCATTACCAAACAGTTCTTCTTTGGGGGTGTCAACCCGTGAGCTACGAAACCATCCATCAGATCATTGCGGTTTTGATTCCATCCTGCATCTGTTTTTTTGCCGCCAAGGGAATCATCCACTATTTTCAGCTGGAAAGCTATCAGTTTCCCGGCTATTACCACACCCTGAACCGCAATCCGGTTCACAGCTATCTGCCCGGCGTGTGCGCTGCCAACGCATCGGTACTTCTTATTTTACTCTTGCCAAATCCTGCAAAGTTTCAGCAGAACAGCGCCCCTGCTTATTTCTGGGTCAGGAGCGTTCCTTTTGTCATCATTGCCGGTTTGCTGGGCGTTCTCATCGCCAGGTTCCTGACGGTGAAAAAAGCAAAGAAACCCTTTGTTTTCACCGGCCGTATCAAGCGCCTGTATGTGGTTTATGCGCTGGTATTGCTGGGCATTTCTGCCATTGTGTATCATCTGCCCGGCTGGAAATGGATCAGTATGCTTTGGCCGCTGCTGTTGCCTGCGGTGGTGGCACTGGCCGGACTTTTGGCATGGCCCGTTGAAAAGCTCATCAGCGAATTGTATTTCCGAGATGCACGCCGCAAGCTGCTGTCCAATCCAAACCTGACCCGTATCGGCTTGACCGGCAGCTATGGCAAAACCACTGTCAAGCATATTCTGGGCGCTATTCTCAGCGAAAAGTATCCCACGCTGATTACCCCTGCCAGTTTCAATACCCCCATGGGCGTCACCCGAGCAATTCGTGAGCGCCTGACCCCCAGCTATCAGATTTTTGTCGGTGAAATGGGGGCTCGTCACGTTGGTGATATCAAGGAAATGTGTCGTTTGGTGAAACCCACCATCGGCATCATCACCTCGGTGGGACCTCAGCATCTGGAAACCTTCAAATCCATTGAGCGTGTTGCCAAGACCAAGTACGAACTGATCGACGCTCTGCCGCAGGAGGATTCCCGAAGCTATTTCTACGATGATGGCAGCTATTGCCTTGAAATGTACAAGAAGACCACCAAGACAAAAACCCTTTGTGGCCGCAACCCTGACACCTGCGATGTATGGTGCGATCAGGTGACTGTATCCCCCGAAGGTACCAGCTTTATGCTGCACATCAAGAATAAGGGACAGATTCAGTGCCAGACCCGCCTGCTGGGCGATCACAGCGTGCAGAATATCCTGCTGGCTGCTGCGGTTGCCAGCGATTTGAAACTGACGCTGAAGCAAATTGCTCACGGTATTGAAAAGTTGCAGCCGGTGAAAAACCGTCTGGAGCTGATGAAGAATCCCGGTGGATTTACCATCATCAATGATGCTTTCAATTCCAATCCGATTGGTGCCAAAGCCGCGCTGGAAGTTCTTCGTCAGTTCCCCGGCCGCCGAATCATCATCACTCCCGGTATGGTGGAATTGGGGGATCAGGAAGCGGAGTACAACCGCATCTTTGGTACCCAGATGAAGGGCTGTGCCGATGTTGCCATCATCATCGGCAAAAACCGTGCCACACCCATTCTGGACGGTTTGAAGGAAAGCGGCTTTGACGAGGCGAATATTTACCGTGTGGATAGTCTGGATGATTCTACCAAGCTGCTCCACACCATCGTTCAGCCCGGCGATACTGTCCTGTACGAAAACGATCTGCCTGATCATTATCAGGAAGCCTGATTACAGCGGAGGAATAACGATATGAGCAAGATTCAGTTGGGTGTGCTTTTTGGCAGCCGTACCTGCGAACATGAGGTATCCATCATCAGCGCCGTACAGCTGATGCGTTCCGTGGACCGTGAAAAATATGATGTGATTCCCGTATACATCAGCAAAAGAGGCGAGTGGTTCACTGGCGAGCCGCTGCTGGACATTTCTACTTACACTCCCTTTGACGAGAACCGCAAAGGCATTCGGCGGGTGCAGCTGGATGTGACCACCGGTTCCGGCGCTTTGACCTGCATGGAGCAGGGGAAAGGCCTGTTTGCCAAGGATCGTCAGATTATCGTTGCCCGCCTGGACTGCGTGATTCCTGTTTTCCACGGGATGCACGGCGAAGACGGCAGCATTCAGGGCCTGATGGAGCTTTGCAATATTCCGTATGCCTCTTCCGGCATCGGCGCATCCGCCATTGGTATGGATAAAGTGTATATGAAGCAGTTCTTCAAAGGCTGCGGTTTTCCTGTGCTGCCCGGCATTGCCTGCCTGCGCGCTCAGTGGGAAGAGGATGCCGAAGCATTGATGAACACTGTGGAGCAGGAAGTGGGATATCCCGTATTCATTAAGCCTGCCCTGCTGGGTTCTTCCATCGGCGTCAGCAAGGCGACCAACCGGGAGGAGCTGAAAGCCGCTCTGGAGCTGGGCTTTGAGTTTGATCGAAAAGTGCTGGCCGAAAAAGGTCTCAATGATCCCTTGGAACTGAACTGTTCCGTTCTGGGCTACAATGGCAAAGTGCGTTCCAGCGAGATCGAAATGCCTATTTCCGGCGGCGACCTGCTTTCCTTCATGGATAAGTACGGCGCTGGCGGCAATTCCACCAAGGGCATGGCCTCCCTCAAGCGGGTGATGCCTGCTCCCATTGAGCCGGAACTGTACCAGAAGATCCAGCAGCTGTCCAAGGAGATGTTTGTGGCGCTGGACTGCAAGGGCGTTGTGCGCATCGACTTCATGTTCGATTCCGAAAGTCAGCAGCTATATATCACCGAGATCAACACCATTCCCGGTTCGCTGGCATTCTACCTGTGGGAGCCCTGCGGCCTTCCCTACAGCCAGCTCATTGATGAGATGGTTCGCTGTGCCATGGAAGCCCAGAAGGACAAAGACGATTGCAACTACGCCTACACTTCCGATATTCTGGCCGGCATTTCCCTGGGCGGCAAGGCTGGCCCCAAAAACGGAGCAAAAATGCACTAAAGCGCGAGGGATGACATGATTGAGCTATCCAAGATCCAAAGCCCGGAGGATATTCGCCAGCTGACCCTTGATGAATGCGATATGCTGGCGGATGACATCCGCACCAAGATCATCCAGACGGTTTCTGTCAACGGTGGTCATCTGGCATCCAATCTGGGCATTGTGGAGATTACCATGGCGCTGCACAGGGTATTTCATGCGCCGGAAGATAAGCTGGTTTTCGATGTTGGGCATCAGGCTTACACCCACAAACTGTTGACCGGACGCTACACCTCCTTTGATACACTGCGTACGTATGGCGGTATTTCCGGCTTTCCCCGGCACAATGAAAGCGAGTACGATTGCTTTGAAGCCGGTCACGCTTCCACAGCCCTTTCAGCGGCACTGGGTTTTGCACGTGCCCGTGATGCGCTGAACCAGAAGCATCATGTGGTGGCTGTTGTGGGTGATGGTGCGCTGACGGGCGGTATGTGCTACGAAGCCTTGAATGACTGCGGCAACACCCGCACCAGAATGATCGTCATTCTCAACGATAACGAAATGTCCATTGCAGAAAACGTGGGGGCGTTGAGCCGCTATTTGTCCAAACTGCGCTCCACAACCGGCTGGATTGTAACCAAAAAGCAGGTGAAGCACCGCCTGCAGAATATGCCTCTTTTGGGAAAGCCTCTGTATAACCTGATCCACGGCATGAAAGAGATGATCAAAAGCATCGTTGTGGATGATGGTTTCTTCGATGCGCTTGGTTTTCGCTATCTTGGCCCCATCAACGGCAACGATCTTGGCGAGGTAGAGCGTATGCTCACGCTGGCCAAGGAAATGGATGAACCTGTGCTGATCCACTGCCTGACCAAAAAGGGATACGGCTACAAGAGCGCCGAGCAGAAGCCGGAAGTTTTTCATGGCACGCCTCCCTTCCTGATTGAAAGCGGTAAATCTGCCAATTCCTCCGGGAAAAGCAATGGTGCAATTGCCAACGAAGAATTGATTGCTCTGGCCAACGAGGACAAGCGCATCCGTGTGATCACGGCTGCCATGCCGCTGGGTACTGGTACGGCTGCTTTCGCCAAGGCGCATCCGCAGCAGTATGATGATGTAGGCATTGCCGAGGAACACGCTGTTACCCTTTGCGCAGGCATGGCTTGCGGCGGGTTGAAGCCTTTCTTCTTCGTTTATTCCACGTTCTTGCAGCGTGGTTACGATCAGGCGCTGCATGATGTATGCATTCAGAACCTGCCCGTGGTCTTCATGATCGACCGTGCCGGTATTTCCAATGAAGACGGTCAGTCTCATCAGGGACTCTTTGATATGGCTTTCCTGCGCCACATTCCCGGCATGACTTTGATTGCCCCGGCAGATGAACAGGAACTGCGCCTTGCCATCCGTGCTGCTTATGAATTGAATGCTCCCTGTGCCATCCGCTATCCCAAATCTGCGATCGCTCTTCCTGAGAATCAGGCAGTGTCCTCCTTTGCCGTTGGAAAGTGGCAAACTCTGATGGAGGGCACCGACGCAACCATTCTGTCCGTTGGCAGCATGACGGCGGCAGCCATGCGTGTGGCCGCACAGCTGAATGAAAACGGCGTGTCTGTCCGAGTGATCAACGCTTCCACCATCAAGCCTCTGGATACTGCCTGTCTGGACAAGCTCTTTGCAGAGAACAGGCCCGTTTTCACGCTGGAAGAGCACGTTCTGGCCGGTGGTTTTGGCAGTGCGGTGCTGGAATATGCCGCTGCACAGAATGTGCAGCCCCATATCACGCCTTTGGGTGTGGCCGATGTTTTTGTGCAGCACGGCGACCATCAGCATCTATTGGAAGATGTAGCGCTTGATGACAATACCCTTGCCAAACGAATCCTTCAGGCTGTTACGAGAGGGGAGAGCGCCAATGGCTGAGAAACTGCGTGCAGACCTTGCGCTGGTACGGCTTGGCCTGGCTCCCAGCCGTGAAAAGGCACAGGCTTTGATTATGGCTGGTCAGGTCTTTTTGAAGGAACAGAAGATCCTCAAGGCTTCCGAAAAGATTGAGGAAGGCGTGGAATTGACCGTACGTGGTCACAGCCATCCCTTTGTAGGGCGTGGCGCTTTGAAGCTGGATAAAGCTCTTCGGGTATTTCAGGCGGATGTAAAAGATGCTGTCTGTATGGATATCGGCGCTGCCACCGGGGGTTTTACCGATGTGCTGTTGCAAAACGGCGCCAAGCACGTTTACGCCGTTGATGTGGGTTATGGTCAGCTGGATTGGAAAATCCGGAACGATGAAAGGGTCACGGTCATGGAGCGCACCAATGCCAGATACCTGACCCACGAAGAAATCCCCTGCGTTCCCGATGTGACTGTAATGGACGTTTCCTTTATTTCTGTCAAGTTGATTTTGCCCACTGCTGCGAAGCTGATGGATGGAAAAGGCCGTTTCTACATTCTGATTAAGCCCCAGTTTGAAGCGGGCAGGGAGAATGTGGGGAAGAAAGGTGTGGTGCGGGATCCTGCGGTTCACCGGCAGGTAATCCAGAACATCGCAGCCTTTGTGCCGGAAATCGGCTATCGCATGGCTCAATTGGATTTCTCGCCCATTACCGGCCCGGAAGGCAATATTGAATATATTACTGAACTATTGCCCGGCGATGGAAACGCTGTGACCGATGAACAGATCGCCACCGTGGTGGATGCTGCTCACCGGATGCTGGCGAAATAAGCGAAATCCAACGAAAATCCTTGTATTTTATATTTATACACAGTTGTATATTTATACGGATTGTGCTATACTGCTGTAGAAAGGCGGTTGGATCATGAAAAAGATCTATCTTGTCATGCATCAGCGGAAGCCCGATACCGTTTCCATCATTCAACAGATTGTGGATGAAATGACGAAGTCAGGGCTTCAGCCGATTGCTGAACCCTGGCTTTCTTCTGTTCTGCCAGAGGGTTTTTCTGCTTTGCAATATGCGCATGAACCTGCGCAGTGCGATGCCATACTGGCCATCGGCGGAGATGGTACCTTCCTGAGAGCCAACAAGTTGGCTCTGCATTTTGATTTGCCTTTGTTAGGGCTCAATCTTGGCACAGTCGGTTTTCTGTCGGAAGTGGAGTGGGAACAGCTCGGTACTGCATTCCATTGTCTGGCGGAGGGGCAATATACCATTGAAAACCGGATGCTTTTGGAAGCACGTATTGGCGAAAAACGTTTTCTGGCGCTCAATGATATTGTATTAAGCCGTGGCGGTTATGCCCGATTGATTGGCCTGAATGTCTCCCTGGAAGGCGAAAGACTTGATCCATACATTGGCGACGGCCTTATTTTGTCAACACCTACGGGTTCCACCGGTTATTCTTTGTCCGCTGGTGGCCCGATCGTGCACCCCAAACTGGAGTGCATTATCGTAACCCCTATTTGTTGTCATTCTTTGCAACACAGGCCGGTGGTGACTTCCTCCAGCCAAACCATCACCATTGAATTGGACGATAACCACAACCAGACAGCGCAGGTGGATGTGGACGGTCAGCAGGCAGTGTTTCTTTCATACGGCGAAAAACTGCTGATCACCCGTTCACGGAAAACTGCCCGGTTGATCCATCTGAATCCCCATGATTTTTTCTCAACGATACGCATCAAACTGGCTGAATGGAGCCATTAAGCAGGAGGCACTATGAAGAGTTCAAGGCAAGTTGCCATTTTGGAAATTATCAATCATCAGGCTGTTGAAACACAGGAAGAATTGGCCGAAGAGCTTGGCAAGCGTGGTTTCCGAGTAACGCAGGCTACCGTTTCCCGCGATATCAAGGAAATGAAGCTAATTAAGGTGCAATCCTCCGGCGGTACTTATCGCTATGCGTTGGCGGATAATGCTGACAGCAACATGAACGAGCGCCTGATCCGGATGTTCAGCGATACGGTTTTGAGCATGACCAGTGCTTACAACCAGATCATTCTCAAAACCATATCTGCCAGCGCCAATATTGCTGCCGAAGCCATCGACAGTATGCGCTGGCCTGAGATTCTGGGTACCATTGCCGGTGACAATACCATTTTGCTGATCGTACGCAGCATTGAAGAGGTACCGGGCGTGCTGGAACGTCTCAACGCCATGATTCATCGCTAAAGCGAAGAAAGGATAGTGCGATACCATGCTGGTGTCCATGACCGTGCGCAATATTGCGCTGATCGAAAACCTTCAAATTGAATTTACACCGGGTATGCAGGTGCTCAGCGGCGAAACCGGCGCCGGTAAGTCGATTCTCATTGACAGTATCAATCTGGTGCTGGGAGAACGTGCAGACAGGGGATTGATCCGTTCCGGCTGCGATCGCGCTTCCGTGGAGGCGCTGATCGATATTTCAGGTCAGGCTAAAGTAAAAGAATTGCTTTTGGAACAACAGCTGGAAGCGGAAGGCGATCTGTTGAGCATCTATCGGGAGATCACCCATGGCGAACGGAATATTTGCCGGGTGTGCGGCACCATTGTTCCGTTGGCATTTTTGCGGAGTCTTTCCGAGCTTCTGGTGGATGTGCATGGTCAGCATGAGCATCAGAGCCTGCTGGATGGCAAAAAGCACATGGCATTTCTGGATTCCTTCGGTGATCAGCATTTTCTGGAGCAGAAGCGAAAGACAGCTGAGGCCTTCCGCATCTGGAAGGAAAGCAGCACCAAATTTGCCGCCCTTCGCAAGGAGAACGCCCAACGTGTAGAGCGGACAGAATACCTGACCAGTCGTGTAAAAGAACTGGATGCTGCACAAATCTCCATCGGCGAGGCAGATCAGCTGGCATTGGAACGGGATCGTTTTGCCGGTTCCGAAAAAATCGATACCGCTGTCCGGTCGGCTTATGTGGAAACTTATGCAGGCGGCAGAGAGCAGAGCGCCATGAACAAACTACGCACCGCTGCTGATGGAATGCGGAACATCGAGGAGCTTGACCCACGTTTTGCAGCGCTTACTGCACGGATCAATGCC
This sequence comes from Clostridia bacterium, assembly GCA_017501255.1. Lineage (GTDB taxonomy): Bacteria > Bacillota > Clostridia > Christensenellales > Aristaeellaceae > Limiplasma. Next base: position 152,442 of record JAFVXE010000014.1, read on the forward strand.
GCCTATTATGAGCTGGAAGAAATCGGGCTTGAACTTCGGGACATTCTGGAAAAAGAGAGCTTTGATCCGGAGCGAAACGAGGAAGTGCTGGAGCGCCTTGATCTGATCCGCAAGCTGGAGCGGCGTTACGGTATGACAGCAGACGAACTGGTGACCCATCACGAGGAAATCCGGGACGAACTGACCCGGCTTGGCAGCATGGAAGACAGACTGAAACGTGCCGAAGCGGATTACAAGCAGAAATTGCTCAACTACCGTCAGGAAGCCGCACAGCTGACCGCAGACCGGAACGCCTTGGCTCGGCAGCTTGAAACCATTATGGAGAAAGAATTGGGCGATCTTGGTATGCAAAACACACGCTTTGCCTGCATCTTTGAACAGCCCGGTCCCGACGTGAAAAAAATTCCCACTGCCGAAGGCGACGATCATGTGGTATTCTATATTGCGCCCAACCCGGGCGAACCCTTGAAACCATTGGATAAAACAGCCTCCGGTGGTGAGTTGTCCCGCCTGATGCTGGCTATGAAAGCGGCTGGCGCTGCCCATGATGGAATTCCCTGCATGATCTTCGATGAAATCGATACGGGCATCAGCGGTCATATTGCACAGGTGGTGGCCGAAAAAATGGCTTCCATTGCACGGTATCATCAGGTATTGTGCGTGACACACCTGGCGCAGATCGCCGCAATGGCCGATACACAGTTCTTTGTGGAGAAGAATGTTCGTGATGATCGTACCTTCACCTCCATCACCATGCTGGAGAAAGAGGAACGCATCAAGGAAGTGGCCCGATTGATTGGCGTCAGCAATGAACAGCAGGAGAGCGGATATGCCCATGCACGCGCTATACTGAATGCTGCATGGGACTGGAAGCGGCACCTGCCGAAATAAGCGAAAACATGACGAAAAAATAACAATGCTTTTCGGCTGTACATTCTTGTGGTATACTATCAACAGAATGTTTTGGTCGCAAAACAACTACAGGAGGACGATCACCTATGAGTTCCGTTTTCAACTTTCCCGGTGGCATTCATCCGCATGAAGGAAATGGGGGAAAGGTAGCAACTGCGGGTTTGGCTATTATGGAAGCGCCTTTGCCCTCCCGTGTTGCCATCCCGCTGCAGCAGCATATCGGTGCCCCTTGTAAAGTGCTTGTGCAAAAAGGCGACACTGTGCGTGTGGGGCAGAAAATCGGCGAAGCCGGCGGCTTTGTCAGCGCTGCTGTACACGCTTCTGTCTCCGGTACCGTTGTGGATTGCAGCCCCTGCATCCTCGCCAACGGCACCCAGGCACTGAGCGTGATTATCGACAACGATTTTCAGGATAACTGGGTGGAACTGACCCCTGTGGCAGATCCAGAAAATCTGACTGCGGATGAACTGTCCAAGCTTGCCAGAGAGATGGGTATCGTTGGTATGGGCGGCGCCACATTCCCCACGGCCGTCAAGATTTCTGTACCTGCGGACAAACTGGTGGATACGCTGGTCCTCAACGGTGCGGAATGCGAACCTTATCTGTCTGCCGACCATCGCCTGATGGTGGAACACGCTGACGAGATCATGAAGGGTGCACATCTGGTGCAGAAGGCTCTTGGCATTGAGCGTGTGCTGGTGGGCATTGAGAATAACAAGCCCGACGCCATCAAAGAGATGCAAAAAGCCTGCGAAGTATGCGAAAATGCAAAAGCTGTCGGCCTGAAAGTCAAGTACCCTCAGGGCGGCGAAAAGCAGCTGCTGTATGCGCTGACCAAGCGGAAAGTACCCAATGGCAAGCTGCCGCTGGATGTGGGCGCCATCGTGATGAATGTGGGCACCTGCTATGCTCTGTACCGTGCAGTGTACGAAGGCCGTCCTGTGGTTGATCGTGTGGTTACTGTCGGCGGCAATGTTCAGAAGCCTGCCAATTATCTGGTGCGCATCGGTGCTCCTGTGGAATGGCTGCTGGACACCTCCGAGGGCGTACTGCCCAACACCCGTATGCTGATTTATGGCGGCCCCATGATGGGCATGGCCATCAGCCGTGAAGATATTCCAATTACCAAAGGTTGCAGCGGCATTGTTGCGCTGGAATCCGTCAATGCAGTTGTCAAGGAGTCTGCCTGCATCCGTTGCGGACGCTGCGTGGATGCCTGTCCTATGAAACTATCTCCTGCCAGCATCGACCGCTACACCCGCAAGGATATGTTTGAACAGGCAGAAGCAGCCGGCGTGATGAACTGCATCGAGTGCGGCGTCTGTTCCTTTAGCTGCCCCGCCAAGCGTAACCTGACCCAGAGTTGCCGGGTTGCCAAGAAGATCATTACTCAGCGCCGCAAGATTGAGGCGGCCAAGAAAGGGGAGAACTGAGATGCAAAAGAAGCTGATTGTTGCTCCTTCTCCATTTTTGCGTGATCAGAGCGCCAGCACCCGTCGCATCATGCTGGATGTGATCATCGCCATGCTGCCCACCGCTTTCGCTGCTGTATGGTACTTCGGAGCGCCTGCCCTGTCCGTGATGATTACCTGTGTGATTGGCTGTGTAGCTTCCGAATGGGCTTATCAGAAGATGACCCATCAGACCAGCACCATCGGCGATTTGAGCGCTGTGGTTACAGGCCTTTTGCTGGCGTTCAATATGCCGGCTTCCGCTCCTTGGTGGATGGGCCTGATCGGTTCTGTGATTGCCATCGTGCTGGTTAAGCAGATGTTTGGCGGCATTGGCCAGAACTTCATCAACCCTGCATTGGCTGCCCGCACCATTCTGATGCTCAGCTGGACCGTCCTGATGGCTGCGAATGTGATGCCTCAGGCTGGTCAGATCTTTGGTATTGATCTTTCAACGAAGGCTGTCACTGCTACTCCTGTTGCTATTGTTGAAACCGTTGAAACTACTACCGAAGCCACCGGCGCTGCTACTGGCGAGACTGCTGTGGACGCTGCCCCTGCTGTAGCCGCCGAGGCAACTACCGAAGCCACTGGCGCTGCTACCGGTGAAACTGCTGTGGAAGCTGCTCCTGCCGTAACCGCCGAGGCTACCACCGAAGCCACCGGCGCTGCTACTGGCGATGCTACCGTGGAAGCTGCTCCCGCTGTTGCTGCTGAGGCTACTACCGAAGCCACTGGCGCTGCTACCGGCGAAACTGCCGTGGAAGCCGCTCCTGCCGTAACCGCCGAGGCTACCACCGAAGCCACCGGCGCTGCCACCGGCGAAACTGCTGTGGAAGCTGCTCCTGCTGTAGCCGCCGAGGCTACCACCGAAGCCACCGGCGCTGCTACTGGCGAAGCTACCGTGGAAGCTGCTCCCGCTGTAACCGTCGAGGCTACCACCGAAGCCACCGGCGCTGCCACCGGCGAAACTGCTGTGGAAGCTGTTCCTGCTGTAACTGCCGAGGCTACCACCGAAGCCACCGGCGCTACTACTGGCGAAGCTACCGTGGAAGCTGCTCCCGCTGTAACCGCCGAAGCTACCACCGAAGCCACTGGCGCTGCTACCGGTGAAACTGCTGTGGAAGCTGCTCCTGCCGTAACCGCCGAGGCTACCACCGAAGCCACTGGCGCTGCTACTGGCACTACAGAAGCCACTACCGAAGCAACATCTTCTTCCACCTCCGCTGTAGAGGCAGTCGCTTCTGCCACCTCCACCACCACAGAAGCTACTTCTGTCGCTACTCCCTTGAGTTCCAGCGCAGCCCCCGGACAGTATTCGCTCTGGGATATGTTCAGCGGCAACATTCCTGGTATGCTGGGTGAAACTTGTAAGCTGACCCTGCTGCTGGGTGGTTTGTATCTGATCTTCCGCCGTGTAATCGACTGGCGGATTCCCGTCAGCTTCATCGTCACCGCCTTCATTCTTTTCTGGATTCAGACCGGCGTGATCTACTCGCCTGAATCCGGTTCTCAGAATGCTTTGTATCAGTTGCTCAGCGGCGGCTTGATTCTGGGTGCCTTCTTCATGGCCACCGATTATGTAACATCTCCCGTCAGCAAGTGGGGCCGGGTGATCATGGGTATGGGCTGCGCTTTGGTTCTGTATGTGATCCGCTTCTTCAACGCAGGTTATCCGGAAGGTTGCTCTTTTGCCATCCTGTTTATGAATGTTCTGACTCCCTTGATTGATCGCTATACTGCCCGCAAGCCCTTTGGCTACACCAAACCTCCCAAGGCTGAGGAGAAAGGAGCTGCCAACGCATGAAGAACAATCGTCTGATAAAGGTTTTCAGTAATGGCCTGCTAAATGAAAACCCCACCTTCCGCCTTCTGCTGGGTATGTGTCCTACGCTGGCCATCACCAAGGCGGCTTCCAGCGGCCTTGGCATGGGCCTTGCAACCACATTTGTGCTGGTTTTCTCCAACATGGTTGTATCCCTTCTTCGGAACATTATTCCTGAGAAAGTTCGCATCCCCAGTTTTGTGGTGGTTATTGCCACTTTCGTTACCATCATCGATCTGATGATCAAGGCATTCCTGCCTGCTTTGTCCAGCACGCTGGGTATCTACATTCCGTTGATCGTTGTCAACTGTATTATCTTTGCCCGTGCTGAATCCTTCGCTTCCAAAAATCCTGTGCTGCCTTCCATCGCTGATGGACTGGGCATGGGGCTTGGTTTCACACTGGCGCTTGTAATGCTCTCGTCTGTACGTGAGATCATCGGCACCGGTTGCTGGTTTGGAATGCAGATTATGCCCGAGGGTTATCAGCCGATGGCGATCGCCACCAGTCCCAGCGGCGGCTTCATCTTCCTTGGATTGTTGCTGCTGGTTGTGAACGCTTTTGTCCAGTATACCGAACGCCGCAAGGCTGAAAAGGAGGAGGAGATTCTGTGAGCAATCTGTTGCTGATCATTGTTGGCGGCGTGCTTGTCAACAACTTCGTCATGTCGCAGTTCCTCGGTATCTGTCCCTTCCTTGGCGTTTCCAAAAAGATTGAAACTGCCTTCGGTATGGGTATGGCTGTAACCTTTGTTATGGCCCTTGCTTCTTTGATCACTTACTTCGTCCAGACTTACCTGCTGCTGCCTTTGAATTTGGAATATATGCAGACCATCGCATTTATTCTTGTTATTGCTATGCTGGTGCAGGTGGTTGAAGTTGCATTAAAGAAGATTTCCACTTCTCTGTATCAGGCGCTGGGCGTATATCTGCCGCTGATCACCACCAACTGCGCCGTGCTGGGTGTAGCTCTTCTGAATGTGCGTGAGGGCTACAATCTGGTGGAATCCGTTGTCAATGGTATCAGTGGTGCTCTGGGCTTCACGCTGGCCATCGTCCTATTTGCCAGCATTCGTGAACGCCTGGCGGTGAGCAATCTGCCCAAGTGGATGAATGGTTTCCCCGGCGCACTGATTACTGCCGGCCTGATGTCTCTGGCATTCCAGGGCTTCTCCGGGCTGCTGTAATCGGGGAAAGGAGAGAAAAGAATGAGTGCCATTTTGATTGCGGCTGCCGTTCTTGGTGTACTGGGCCTTTTGTGCGGTCTTTTGCTGACGGTTGCCAACAAAGTATTCGAAATTCCCGTCAATCCTCAGCGTGAAGCGGTTCGTGCCTGCCTGCCGGGTGCCAATTGCGGCGGTTGTGGCTTTGCCGGCTGTGATGCTCTGGCTGATGCCATTGTCGAGAACCGTGCTCCTATCAGCGCCTGCCCCGTAGGCGGTCAGGCGGTTGCTGATCAGATTGCAGAGATCATGGGCGTAGAAGACCTGCCGGATCAGGTTCGTCATGTGGCTACGGTGGTCTGTCAGGGCAGCAACGAGCGTTGCCGTAACAAGTTCCCTTATCACGGTATTCAGGATTGCGTGGCTGCTTCTCTGGTCAACGACGGCAATCGTTCCTGCAAATATGCCTGTCTTGGCCTTGGTACCTGTGTGCGCGTATGCCAGTTCGATGCCATTCACATTGACCCCTATACCGGCATTGCCAAGGTTGATCCCGACAAGTGTCAGAGCTGCGGTGCCTGTGTAAACGCCTGTCCCAAGAACGTGCTGAGCCTCCAGCCTGAAACTGTACCTGTTCGTCTGCTGTGCCGTGCTGCTGAGGAAGGCTATCTGGTCAGCGATAACTGCAAGATCGGCTGTATCGGTTGTGAACACTGCGCAAATGCCTGTAAGTTTGGTGCTATCACCATGGTCAATCATCTGCCCGTTTTCGATATGAGCAAGTGTGTTGGCTGCATGATGTGCGCTGAAGAATGTCCCACGGGTGCAATCTGGGGCGATTTTGATAACCGCCAGATTGCCGAAATTGACAGAGATCTGTGCATTGGATGCACCATTTGCAAGCGTACCTGCAAATTTGAAGCAATCTCTGGCGAACTGAAGCAGATTCACGAAGTGAACGAAGCCTGCACCGGTTGCGGCGAATGTGCCAAGAAGTGCCCCAAGAAAGCGATCACCATGCACGTGCGCAAACATGTGCGTGATGCTAATGCGAAAGTCGGCACTACCAAAAACGATTACGCCGTTCCCAAGGCTGAGTAATCATCAAGCATTTGACAGGAGCCGAACGTGGAATTTCCCGTTCGGCTCTTTTCTCAAGAGGGGAGTGGAAAGAGTGAAATTCGGACTGATTGGCGCTGGCAACATGGGTGGTACCATCCTAAAAGCAGCTATCAACAAAGGCTTCATTCAGGAAAAGAATGCGATTGTTTTTGATGTGGTAAAGGCGCAGACCGAAAAAATCAAGCAGCAATATCCCGATATTACCATTGCTGCAAACAATCTGGAATTGGCACAGAACGCTGATTGCATTTTGCTTGGCGTAAAACCTGTTTTTCTGGCCGGAGTTCTGGAGGAAATCAAACTGGCGGTGCGGGGGAAAGCGGTTGTATCCATCGCAGCTGGCTGGTCTATGGAAATGCTGAACAATGGTCTGGGCGTTGATCATGGCGCTATGTTATTGCGAGTGATGCCCAATACCCCTGCGTTGGTTGGGGAGGGCTATACTGCCCTTTGCCAGGAAACCACGCTGACAAACGAATGGATGGATTGGGCTAAGCAGTTGTTCGATTGTCTTGGTACATCTGCGGTAGTGCCAGAGCGATTGTTTGATGCTGTTATTGCTGTCAGCGGCAGCAGCCCGGCTTATATCTACACGCTGATTGACGCCATGGCGTTGGGGGCTGTCAAAGAAGGAATGCCTCGGGCTATGGCTGTTCAGGCAGCTGCCCAGACGGTGCTTGGAGCAGCAAAAATGGTTCTGGAAACCGGCGAACATCCCTGCAAGCTCCGGGACGATGTGTGCTCACCGGCTGGTACCACTATTGATGCGGTGGATGTATTGAAGGATACGGGCTTTGAAGCCAGCATTATGGCCGCAATGAAGGCCGCTGCCAATCGTAACCGGGAAATGACAGCAAAATAAGCGCTGAAAGGAAGCGTACTATGAGCGAGATCAAACCCAAGAAAACGGTTCTTTGTATACAGATGGCGCTTGTTCCGGCAACCCTGGGCCGGGTGGCTGGGGCTGTGTGCTGTCATTTCAAGGGAAAACCAAAGAGTTATCAGGTCATATGCCGTCAACCACCAATAATCGAATGGAAATTTTTGCAGTCATCAGCGGCCTGGGCGCTTTGAAAGAGCCCTGCAAAGTGGAAGTGTATTCTGATTCTGCCTATACTGTCAATGCCTTCAATGAGCATTGGATTGACAATTGGCAGACCAATGGCTGGATGAACAGCAAGAAACAGCCGGTTGAGAACAGCGACCTGTGGAAGCTGTTGTTGCAGATTATCCGCGTGAAAAAACACGATGTGACCTTCCATAAGGTGAAAGGTCATGCTGATGACCCGCTGAATAACCGATGTGATGAACTGGCTACGTCCGCCATTAAAGAATATCGGCGGATGAATGGGGAAGAGGCAGAGGAAGAAACAAAGCCTGCTGCACCCACAAGCAAACTGCAGGCATAAGTCTTGAAAATGCGAAACGCAACCAGCGTGTTACCAGTGAACGCTCGGTTGCGTTTTTTTATCAAATTCGCAGGAATGGATCAAAACCGACAGAATAATTGGCCCGAAAGCCCTTCAAACCATTGACACACAATGCTTTTCGTGTTATACTGTATTCAACTATTCGCTAAAGAATACTTTTACGAATAGTTATGAATCAAATGTACGAAAAGAGGACTTCTCATGGCAAATACGCATTACTACGAGCAGCTTGCAGACGAACGCACGGAACGCACCCGGCAAATGCTGCTGCAATTGCCCATTGCCTGTACCGATTTTATTTCCAGCATCGCCATGACTTCCAGCCCGCTGACCCGCATGGCGTATACAATCGATTTTGGCACGTTTTGCGAATATGCTTGCAGGGAAATCCCCTACTTTGCCGACAAAACGCCGCGAGAATGGACCGATGAGGATCTGTCGCACATCTCTGCCAAGGATCTGCGTGGTTATTCTGATTATCTGACACTCTATATGAAAAGCACCGAGAATGATGAACAGCGTATCCTGCGAAATCATGAGTGCGGTGTTATGCGAAAATTGTCGTCCCTTCGCTCCTTTTTTGACTTCCTGTTCAAGGCAGAACGAATTCCTGGCAATATTGCTGCACTGGTATCTCTGCCCAAATTGCATGAAAAACCCATCCTGTATCTCATCAACGATGAAGTGGAACGACTTTTGGAAACCGCCAGCGAAGGCCAGGAACTAACTGATAAGCAAAAGCAATATCATCAGCTGACTCGTACCAGAGATATTGCGATCCTGATGCTGTTTCTGGGAACAGGCATCCGTGTCAGCGAATGCGTTGGCATTGATCTGGATGATCTTGATTTTCACCTGAATGCAGTATTGGTCACCCGCAAGGGCGGCAATCAGGTAATCCTTTATTATCCGCCCGAAGTTGCCCAGGCATTGAAGGATTATCTGCAGGAACGGAAAAGGGTTGATGTTCTGCCAGAACACAAAAATGCGTTGTTTCTTTCCTTGCAGCGCAAGCGAATCAGCCAGCGTGCTGTGCAGTTGATGGTAAAGAAATATTGTTCCATTGCCGTGCCGCTGAAAAAGCGCATGAGTCCCCACAAACTTCGCAGTACATATGCCACAAGGCTGTATAATGAAACGGAAGATATCTACCTGGTAGCAGATGCTTTGGGACACTCCGATGTTAATACCACCCGTAAACATTATGCGGCCATCAGTGATAAGCGCAGGCGCGAAGCTGCCAAAAACGTATATCTGCCAACGGTTTCCCTTCCCCCATCCCCTTCGGACGAAAAACCGGAATAACAAAATCAAAACATTTGTTCGCAAATTCATTGCAAAACCAGCCCAGATAAGGTATACTAATGTTGAACTCTATTAAAGGAGGCCAGTACCATGGCAGGAAAGAGGAACGATACTCAATCCAAAATCCTTGAATATATTGAAACTTCGTCCCAAATTAACGGTTATCCGCCTTCTGTACGGGAAATCTGCGAGGCAACCGGCCTCAAAAGTACTTCCACCGTTCATGGTCATCTGGTTCGGCTGGAAAAGAAGGGCCTTTTGAACCGTACCTCCATGCGCCCTCGTGCCATCACGGTGCCGGACGATCATAAAAAGTATAAAATGGACATGGTGGAAGTGCCCATCGTGGGTAAGGTAACCGCTGGTGCCCCCATCACCGCCATCGAGAATATTGAGGACTATATTTCTCTGCCCAAAGCCATGATTGGCGAAGGCGAGCACTATGTTCTGAACGTCTGCGGCGAAAGTATGATTGAAGCCGGCATCATGGACGGCGATTATGTGGTGGTTCGTAAGCAGTCTACCGCCTATAATGGCGAAATCGTCGTCGCTATGATTGAGGACGATGCTACCGTGAAGCGTTTCTACAAAGAAAACGGTCACTTCCGTCTGCAACCCGAGAACTGCACCATGGAGCCCATCATTGTTCCGGAAGTGACCATCCTTGGCAAGGTTGTTTCGCTGTACCGCACATTCTAAGGCAGGTGGAAAGCATGATTGCAGCTGAACCGTTCTCCATTGTTGTGGTAGGCGGCTGTAATTTTGATATTTACGCCACTTCTCACAATCCTCTGCGTGCATCGGATTCCAACCCTGGCTTTGTGTATACCACCCCCGGCGGTGTAGGGCGTAATATTGCGGAGAATCTTGCCCGGCTCGGTTCCCCTGTCCGTATGCTCACAGCACTGGGAACAGATGCTTTTGGCGATGCTATCGTTAAGCAAGCCGAAATGATCCAACTGGATCTTTCCAGAAGTCTCCGTCTCCCCCATGTTTCCACCTCGGTTTATGTGTGCATCAATCAGAACGATGGCGATATTGCCGTTGCTGTTTCCGATATGGATATCTGTAATGAGATCAGCCCTGCTTATCTGCAAACCTGTTGCGATGTTCTGAATGCAGCTGAAATTGTTGTTGCCGATGCCAACCTTACGAAGGAAGCGTTGACATATCTGGCTGAAAACTACAGCGGCAAACTTTGCGTAGATTGTGTTTCCGGTCCAAAAGCTGAAAAACTGACATCCATGCTTGAAAATCTCTACTGTGTCAAGGCAAACCGCTCAGAGGCTGAGATCATTTCCGGTGTTCCTGTAAAGACTGCAGCTGATGCGGCCATTGCTGCTCAAAAACTGCATTCCATGGGCATTCGTTGGGTGATCATCACCCTTGGTGAGCTGGGCGCCTATGTTTCCAATGGCAGTGAAGCATTCGCCATGCCGCTGATGCCTGGTGAAACCAATAATACCAGTGGTTGCGGAGATGCTTTTTTTGCTGGCGCTCTGACTGCTTTGGCAGAGAACCAGCCCATCTGCAATGTTCTGCGTTGGGGCTTGGCTATGGCCAGATTGTGTGCCGCTTCCCCATCCGCTGTTTCGCCCAAAGTTACCCGCCAAGCGTTGGAGGATACATTACAGTACTATCAAGGAGGAGCCTGGCAATGAAGATGAATCTGAATGATTACCTGTGGATCTCTGAGGAGGTCAAACAGGCTTTAGCCGACAACAAACCCGTTGTAGCGTTGGAATCCACCATCATTTCTCATGGTATGCCATACCCCCAGAACGTGGAAACCGCTCTGCTGGTGGAAAAGACGGTTCGGGAATGCGGCGCAGTGCCTGCTACCATCGCCATTATTGGCGGCAAAATCTCCGTCGGCATTTCTGCCAATCAGATCGAATATCTCGGCAAAAAAGGCCTGAAGGTGATCAAAGCAAGCCGCCGTGACCTGCCTGTGCTGCTCGCCCGTGGCGAAGATGGCGCTACCACCGTTGCCACCACCATGATCGGTGCAAGCCTTGCGGGCATCAAGGTATTTGCTACTGGCGGCATTGGCGGCGTGCATCGTGGTGCCGAAACGACCATGGACATTTCTGCCGACCTTGAGGAACTGGCTCAGACCAATGTTACCGTTGTCTGCGCCGGTGCCAAATCCATTCTGGACCTGGGATTAACGCTGGAATACCTGGAGACCAAGGGCGTTACCGTTATTGGTTTCGGCACGGAAGAACTGCCCGCCTTCTATTGCCGCAAGAGCGGTTTCAAGGTGGATTATCGCATGGATACTGCCAATGAAATCGCCGCTTCCATTCATGTGAAGGACACCTGCAATCTGATTGGCGGTATGTTGGTTGCCAACCCCATTCCCGAAGAATATGCCATGAACGAGGAAGAAATGGCAGCTCAGATCGATACTGCTGTGAATATGGCCAACGAACTGGGCATCAAGGGCAAGGAAATCACGCCCTTCCTGCTGGATAAAATCAAGACCCTTACCGAGGGCCGTTCTCTGGCAGCCAATATTCAGCTGGTGCTGAACAATGCACGGCTTGGTGCCGCCATTGCAACCGAACTTTGCAAAATAAAATAACGATTTTTGCACCCTGAACGCTCCTTTCCATATCCTGTAGCATGGACTATGGAAAGGAGTGTTTTTATGGCCAGAAAGATTTCTCCCTTTGCAACGCTGACCAATGAAGAGAAGCAGATCAAATGGATGGAATACCAATCCATTCGTCTGCCCTATACGCAGGTTGTGGAAGAAAAACAGAAAAAGCATGAGGAAAATACCCCATGTACCGAAGCACAGGAAACAGAAGCGCTTGCCGCACAACAAGACAGCCAGCCCGTACCCCCAACCTCTGTACATCCCAGCCGCCCCACACCCCCACCGGAAGTTTTCGTTACATCTCAAAAGCAGCAAAATTCACAGGCAAAACCATTCAGCGCCTATCAGCAGATGAATGAATATCAAAAATCACGGCATCGCCAATACGACGCCGTGATTGAAAGAATGAAACAAGCGGAAAAGAGAATCAACGGTTTCTGCACATGGTCAAAGTGAACGCAACCAACTGACCAGCTTATCGCATTGAGCCTTGGGATTCTTGTGAGTCAGAACAAACGCTTTTGCTCTCTCCCCCATCTGCTGCCGTTCTTCTGCGCTTAACTGCATCAGTGAACGTACAGCCTGCTGAATTCCAGCTGCATCCTGAGAAGGAATGTAGTTCAGGTATTCATCATATTCAGCTGGAATGCCGTCCAGGCGATAGCAGACTACCGGCTTTCCTGAGCGCATATATTCCAGTGTTTTGCTGGGGAAGGAATACCGAGTGAATTTGCCTGCCGGGGTTCTCGGATTGATCAGTGCGTTGGCTTTTGCTTGCAGGGCCAACGCTTTTTCCTGTGGCACAAACCCTTCAAACACGATATTATCATGTTGATCGGCAAAAGCCCGCACCTGTTCAGCCATGATGCCGCCGCCACAAATCCGCAGACGAACTTCTGGCATAGCAGCAAAAGCATCCAGCATTTCCTGTATTCCCAATTCAGGGCTTAATGTGCCGGTATACAGCACCTCAAAGGAATCGGATTCTTTCTCATTGATTACATCCGATTTCGCATCTTCCCGTTGCTGGATAAGCCCCTCAATCACCATTGTTTTTTTGTTTTCGCAAGGCAATACCTCAGCCATATGCTCTGTCAGCAGGACAAATCCATCGATTTGCTGAAGTAACTCAAGCTGCTTTTCCCCCATGCGCTGTTCAATTCTCTTCAGCAAACCGCTACGCCCCGAATCCAAGCCATACTGATTGGGCATATCGGTCACAATCACAGCAGCTTTCAAATCGGGATACTTTCGTTTGGCTTTGAGAATCGCTTTCAGGTAGGGCAAATACTGCGTGTATACCAGAACCCTCCGGTGGTTGTCCGGATGAGCCTTCAGCCACCGCAAAAGCAGCCTTGCAGCCCTTATTTCACGCATTTTCTGCTTGATACAGGGCAAATTGACACAACCCGTCTCCCATACCCTGCCTTCTTCATAAGTGGTTTTGGGAATGAACAGTTTGCCATATTGAACCGGGAAAATACCAACAGGCAAAGAATTCAGAACCTGCAACTTTTCCGAAGGTTCAAGACAGGCATTTATCCCCTCGATGAATGCCTTTTGATAATTGTTGATCTGATTCTGCATTCCATCTTTGCTGAGAGAAGCTACTTCCTGATAGCACTCATCGGGATAATAGATCGTCATCATCAGCAGATTCATTGGCACAGCTCCTTATACAACGAAAGGTACGAACGGAAGGTTAAATCGCAGTCGAAGGCTTTGCTGCGCTCAATACAGGCAGATTTGCGCTCTGCGCTTTCCTGGCACAGTTTTTCAATGGCATCGCAAAGTCCCTGTTGATCTCCCTTGGGAATGACGATGCCGCATTCCTCCGTGACCGCTTCCGGACAGCCGCCAGTTGCAAAAACCGCAATAGGTGTTCCGCAAGCCAGCGCTTCCAGATTCACCATGGGCATATTATCTTCAAGCGTAGGATTGGCAAAGCAATCCGCTGCAGAGTACCATGCTGCCAGTTCCTCCACATTGGCGGTATGGGTCAGGCCAAGCATTCCTTCTGGCAAAGCGGCAACCTGCTGCGCAGAAAGGCCAATCACCACAAAGCAATAATCGCTGCCCAACTGTCTGGCGGCTTCTTCCAGATGTGGCAACCCCTTTCGCTCATCCCAATCGGATGCAACAGCCAACACAATTTTGCGGTTTTCGAGGCCATACCGCTGACGCAAATCAGATGCAACTGGCCTGAACTGAGACAGGTTCACACCGTTATAGATAACCCGGCACGGATAATGCCCCAGATGAGAACGCACAAGATTCCCTTGCAGCCATTGGCAGGGAACCACGAAAGTCATGTTGCGAGGCTTGGACAAAACCTTCTTTTTCATCCGATGATTGCGTCTGCTGCCATCCACCCCTTTGCATATGGGGTATTGAGCAAGGCTGGGGCAGTGATGACATTCGGTCAGCCAGCGGTCACAGCCGGATGCGTCGAAATAGGCGCAATGGCCGGTAAAGGGCCAGCAATCATGCAATGTCCATACGATGGGTGTATCCACTGTGGCGAAATAACGGAACAACGTTGGCAGATGCAGGTATGCACCGTGAATGTTATGCAGATGAATCAAATCCGGCTGAAAGGCTTTGATATCCCGGATCAGAGCACGGGTTGCCATCAAGCTGCCGTAGCCTTCGCCATCCAGTAACTTGCGGATGGCTCCATGTACTTTCCGGTCCAGCTTCCCAGCCGTTCGGTAAGCATAAGGTGCGGCTTCGGAAGAAGGCTCCTCGGAACCATAACCGAAGCGCACCTCTCCCCCATCCCGCAAAACCAGTTTACAAATCTCCCATGCGATGCGTCCTGTGCTTTTGATACCACAAAAAGTATTCAGTTGATATACTCGCATGGTTTACTCCTTTCCGGTAAGGGTATAGAAAAGCTTTTCCAGCTTATCCATATGATACTTCTTGGTGAAGTGAGCATAGTAATACTTCTGTCCATTTTCCCCCATCTGCTTGTGTTTTTCCGGTTCGTTGATGAATTTCCGGACAATCTCCACAAACGCTTCCGTGTCATCTGCAGGGCTGCAATAACCGCACTGCGCCGTCTCAATAGCCCAGATGGTCTCTGCACCGGCAGTGCCAAGAATAGGCTTGCCTACTGCCATATAGCTCTGTACCTTGCCAGGAAGGGTATCGTTGATGCTGATATTATCGCTGATACTCACCAGCATGGCATCTGCCATGGCATAATGAGCAGGCATTTCTTCCAAGGGCTTTCGGCCATAGAAAGTGACACAATTCTGAATGGACAGCCGTTCCGCCAATGCTTTACATTCATCCAGATAGGATCCATCGCCAATGATATGCCAATGAACAGGCTCGTTTTTCAAGGCAGCGGCAGCATTCATAAGCACATCCATGCCCTGAACTTTACCCACATTCCCGGCAAATACGAAATGATAGGTTCCATCGAACTTTTTCTCCGGCAGAGTAATTTCAAAGATTTCATCGGCGAACTGGGGCAGATAATGCTCATCCGGCATCTGAATACCATGGGCTTCCAGCATTTTCTCCTGAAAACGCTTGGAGGAATACAAAAGAACATCCGCCTGCTGGTAAATCCATTTGCTTACTTTTCCCATGAACTTGTAAAACCAGGAATCCGGCGAAATATTCATGATTGCCAAACAGGCAGGCCAGAGATCCAGTACATAGATCACCAGTGGCTTACCGGTAATCCGTTTCAGAATGGCTCCCGGCAAGCTCATCAGTACAGGCGAAGTGGAAAAGGAATAGATCACATCAAAATCCTTCTTCATGAACAGGGCCTTCAGCGTAGCGGAAAACGTAAAGCTGACATAATTGATCGCCAAGCCCAGTTTTCCGGGTTTACGGCCGATCTCAAAGCAACGGCGGATGTGCACGCCATTGCGCTCCTGTTTGCGATTCCTGAACCACTTATACTCTTTTGGCACAATGCCTGTAGGATAATTAGGCAAACCTACCAGTGCTGTCACATCATGACCACGCTCGACCAGCGTTTCGCAAATCTCCGTAATGCGGAAATTCTCAGGCCAATAGTGCTGATTCACTTCCAGAATCTTCATAAGATCACTTCGCTCTTCCTGCTCTTGTCATCAGTGCAAGGGCTTCCTTATGGGCAGTCTCCACCACTTTCTTGGCATCCATGGTCAGGAACTGGCCGTTCTGGTACAGTACCTTGCCATCTACCATGGTCATCTTCACATTACGGGATTCCACGGCATAAATCAGATTTCCTTCCATTTCGGCGGAGGGACACATATTCATATCGCCGGCATCCACCAGAATAATGTCCGCCAGATATCCGGGCTTCAGAAGGCCAAGATCATCATAGCCAAGAGCCTTGGCACCCACACTGGTGGCGGCAGCAAGGGTCTGGGCGGGGCTGACTACGGTGGGATCCAGCAAAGTGCCCTTTTGCAGCATAGGCATCAACTTGATCTCTTCCCACAGGTTCAGATTGTTATTGCTGGCGACGCCGTCAGTGCCAAGGGTAATGTTGCAGCCTGCATCCAGCATCTTGGAAATGGGAGCAATGCCGCTGGCCAACTTCAAGTTGCTGACGGGGTTATGGGCAATAAACACACCATGCTTGGCAAAAATCTGAATATCGTTATCATCCATCCATACACAGTGAGCCGCGATCATGGGCACATCCAGCAAACCCAGCTTTTCCAAATAAACTGCCGGCGTGATGCCATGGCGGTCGATGCATCCGGTGCGATCCAGGCTGGTTTCACAAATATGGATATGCAGCGGAACCTGCATTTCCTCAGCCGCCTGCTTTGCTTTCAGCAGCAGTACTTCGGTAGTGGCAGCCTCGCTGTGAGGGGCAATGTTGACACGAATACGGTCATTGGCAGCGTGCTGCCATTTCATGGCGAATTCGATACCAGGCTCCAAATCGGCGCAGCTTCCGTCAAAGTCGATGACGCCATAGCCCAGCATGGCACGGATGCCGCTATCCACAACGCTTTCGGCCAGACGATCCATCCGGAAATACATATCATTGAAGGAAGTGGTTCCGCAACGGATCATTTCCAGAATCCCCAGATCGCTGCCTGCCTTCACAGATTCGTCTGTCAGGAACTTCTCGATAGGCCAGACCACCTCGTTGAGCCAGCGTTCCAGAGGCAGATCGCTGCCAGCGCTGCGCATCATGGTCATGGGCGTATGGGTGTGCAGATTGCAAAGACCGGGCATCGCCAGAGCGCCTTCGCCGTCAATCACTTTTTCCGCTTCAAAACGAGGCGCTTCTGCTTTGGGACCAGCGTAAACGATCCGCTGTCCGTCAATCTGGATCTCCGCATCGTAGATAAAGGGAATGGTGGTTTCGTTGGTAACGCCGGGCGTCATATTCACGTTGGTAATCAGTATGCGCATCCAAATCCCTCCTTGGTAAATCATCAGAGAATATAGCGTTTCATATCCATGGTCACTTCATCCGGGCCCAAATGGTCGATGACATAGTCCCCGTTAATGTTCAGATACACATTGGGCATTTCATCCCCGCCAGCATTGAAACTGATATCTTCCAGCAGTTTTTCAAAAACAGCGTGCAGACGGCGGGCACCGATATCTTCCTTGGTTTCATTGAGTACATAGGCAGCGTTTGCAATGGCATCGATAGCGCTGTCCTCGAAGGAGATAAACACCTTATCCACAGCCAGCAACGCTTCGTATTGGCGGGTAAGGGCGTTTTCCGGCTGGGTCAGGATCGCTTTGAAATCCTCCTTGGTGAGGCTTTTCAAATTGACGTGTACCGGGAAGCGGCCCTGTAATTCGGGAATCAGATCCGATACTTTTGCCACATGGAAAGCACCGGCGGCGATGAAGAGCATATAGTCCGTACGAACAGCGCCATACTTGGTATTGACCGTGCTGCCTTCCACAATGGGCAGAATATCCCGCTGTACGCCTTCCCGGCTCACATCGGGGCCATGACCGCCAGCAGAACGGCCGGCCACTTTGTCGATCTCATCAATAAAGACAATACCCTGCTGCTCCGCTCTGCGGATGGCTTCCTCACGGACTTCGTCCTCGTCGATCAACTTGTCGGATTCTTCCTCCAGCAAAATACGGCGGGCTTCCTTCACCTTCACCCGGCGGATCTTGGTTTTCTTGGGCATCATTCCGCCCATCATATCGCCCAGTTTGATGGAGTTGCCACCCAATTCCAGCTCGGGCATACTGTCTTCCACTTCCACTTCGATTTCCCGCTCTTCCAACTGCCCATCCCTGAGCTGCCGGAGCAAGTCCTCACGACGAACAGCCAGCTGTGCCTGCTCTGCCTGCGTGGGTTCGGGTTCCTTTTTCGTGCCCATCAGAAATTCAAAAGGA
Organism: Clostridia bacterium; assembly: GCA_017501255.1. Classification (GTDB taxonomy): domain Bacteria; phylum Bacillota; class Clostridia; order Christensenellales; family Aristaeellaceae; genus Limiplasma. The sequence continues at coordinate 170,596 of JAFVXE010000014.1, forward strand.
TTGTTGCTGTTGTTCTTCTTAGGCGGATTGACCAACAAATTCACCAGCCGATCCTCTGCCAGCACAGCTGCACGGGTTTTCACCTGCTCCATCCGTTCTGCGCGAACCATTCGAATGGCGTTCTCCATCAAATCCCGGATGATACTTTCCACATCCCGGCCCACATAGCCAACTTCCGTGAATTTGGTGGCTTCCACTTTCACAAAAGGCGCCTTTACCAGTTTGGCCAGACGGCGGGCGATCTCAGTTTTACCAACGCCCGTGGGCCCAATCATCAGAATATTTTTGGGGCTGATCTCGCTGCGCATAGCTTCGTCCACCTTGGAGCGGCGATAACGGTTTCTCAGCGCAATGGCAACCGCCCGTTTTGCATCCTGCTGGCCCACAATAAATCGATCCAGCTCATGCATAATCTCTCTGGGGGTTAATTCCTTCATGGAGTACCTCCTAAATGGTTTCCACAGAAATATGATCGTTGGTGTACACGCAGATGGATGCCGCAACCTCCAGGGCCTTCACGGCAATCTCTTCTGCAGGCAGATCGGTATTTTCCACCAGCGCACGGGCAGCTGCCAAAGCATAGTTGCCGCCAGAACCGATAGCAGCCACACCGCCATCCGGATCCATTACTTCACCGGTGCCGCTGAGTACCAGCATACTGGTCTTGTCGGCAACGATCATCATGCTTTCCAGCTTTCTTGCCTGATCGCTGCGCCATTCCTGCGCCAGAAGAACCGCTGCCCTTTCCAGATTGCCGCCGCACTGCGTCAGTTTTTCTTCAAAACGCTCGCACAGGGTAAAGGCATCGGCTACGGAACCGGCAAACCCCAGTACCACCTGACCGTTATAGATACGCCGTACTTTTTTGGCAGTGGACTTAAATACCGTGCTTTCGCCCATGGTCACCTGACCATCGCCAGCAATAGCGACCTGATCGCCTCTGCGTACAGCACAGATGGTGGTTCCCATAAACTTCATTGTGCCACCTCCGCAGTACCGGCCAGATCCAGAATCCAATTGGCCAGATCTCGAACAGCAGTCACTTCGATGCCTGCATCAATAGCATACTGGGGATTGCCATTCTGATCTACGCTCAGGTCGTTTGCCAGCATATGGTTCAGGCCGCGATAGGACTGATAGCTGACAAACTGGCCATAATTCTTCAATTCCTCTGCCCAGGCACGCCAACCTTCGTTTTCAGTCACATTCGCATCATTGCGTCCCTGCACAATGTAGGTAGGCAATTCCAGATTCATAATCAGCTGAACGTGATTATGCTGTTCCATATCCCAGTAATAGTATCCATCCCGACCGAACATCTCCATGCCGCGGACTTCCGCTTCCGTCTTCCGGCGGAGATTGCGCACTGTATCGCTGAGCAGACTTGCTTCCTCACGGGATAGGCCGGAAAGATCCGCATCTTCCAACAATTGACGGGCATAGCTTTCGGGTCTGCTGCCCAGCAAAATCATACCGCTGACCAAACCATTGGATTCGTCAGCAATATAGGGCGTAACCAAGGCACCGAAACCATGGCCCAGCACCACGATAGCCTGATCATTGATCTGTTCATTTTTGCTCAGAAGCTCAACAGCAGCCACTGCATCAGCAACCACTTCATCATAGACAGTCTCCGCCTCGCCATAAACAAAGCTGCGCTTCTCATAACGAATACTGGCAACACCCATATCCGCCAGTTCCTGTGCCAGATGTTCAAAGAAACGAGTGGCGCCCACGGAAGCATTCATATCCAAGGGGCCATCATCATGCACCAGCACACAGGCGGGTACTTTCTGCCCCTCACTCAGATTGGCAGGCAGCGTCAGCATACCATTCAGCTGGTACTGTGTACCCTCATTGATTACAACCGGGATTTCTTCATAAGCCACAGCGGCTGTAAACTGAGGATCCACAGAGAAACCGGCGTCAATCTCCTGCTTGGCAACAGGAATGAAATCAATAGCCATGATCTCCCAGTCATCTTCCATGTTCTTATGGGTCAGATAGGCATCCACATCCTGCTTCTCCATATGCATATGGACGATATGGGTCTTGATGGGAATGGTCTGATCACCGGTGAGACGCACAACATCCTCAAAGCAGGAATACTCGCCAAGAGAGATCAAATCACCGGTCAGCCATTCCAATTCTGTCAACAGGCTTTCAAAAGTAACTTCCGGCATATAGCGGCGAATCTGCAAATCATAGTAGCTATACAGTTCTTCCATTTTGCTGCCGTCAACAAAATCCTGAATATACTGGCGAACCGTTTCTTCCGTCCACACCGGTACATCCGCATCCATCCGCTTGGATTTGGCCAAAGCCTGCACCGGCAGAGCAAAAAGAACAGCCGCTGTCAGCAGGATTGCAATGAAACGTTTCATGGTTTCTCCTCCTTGTCATCTATCAGAACGTATCTGCCTTCATTTGTTCGGCAATGGCATCGATCTCTTCCAATGCCCGCTGTGCGATGGCTTCATAGCGCAGCTGCTTGTTGCGGATGCGCTTTTGCCCCGGGGCAACCTCCAGCTGATCAATAAGACCAAATGCGCAATTCATAGGCTGAAAGCGCTTGTTGGGCGTGCTTACATAGCGTCCCATGGCGCCCATTGCGGTTTTGCCGCTGAAAACAGGAGCTTGTTTGCCAGCCATCCGATAGGCGGTAGCAATGCCGCACAAAAGGCCGCTTGCAGCGCTTTCTACATAGCCTTCCACACCGGTAATCTGACCAGCGAAAGCAATACGGGGCTGGGCGATCATCCTGAAGGTGTTATCCAGAACACCGGGGCTATTCAGGAAGGTATTGCGGTGCATAACGCCATACCGGGCAAACTCTGCATTTTCAAGGCCAGGAATCATACCGAATATCCGGCGCTGTTCCGGGAACATCAGGCGGGTCTGGAAGCCAACCAGGTTATACAGCGTTCCTGCCAAATTTTCACAGCGTAGCTGCACCACGGCAAAGGGTTCCTTGCCAGTGCGGGGATCCTTCAAACCTACTGGTTTCAAAGGGCCAAAGGCCATTACCATATCACCGCGCTTGGCCATGCTTTCAATAGGCATACAACCTTCAAAGACGGACTTTTCCTCAAATCCGTGCACAGGCGCTGTTTCGGCAGTCTGCAAAGCATGGCAGAAGGCCATATATTCTTCCTGATTCATCGGACAGTTGAGATAATCATCCCCCCGCTCGTACCGGCTCATTCGGAATACCTTGGTCATGTCAAGGCTTTCCGCAGTGACGATCGGTGCAGCAGCATCGTAAAAATGCAGAGTGGACAATCCTTCCAGCTGGCCAATTGCCTGGGAGAGAGCGTCGCTGGTCAGGGGACCGGTAGCGATGATCACTTCCCCTTCGGCAGGAATTTCCGTTACCTCTTTCTCAACAACCGTGATATTGGGATGGTTACGAATACGCTGATCCACGCTTTGGGAAAAGCCATTGCGATCCACAGCCAGCGCACCGCCGGCAGGAACCGCATTTTCATCTGCCGCAGCCATAATGACAGAATCCAGACGGCGCATTTCCTCCTTGAGCAACCCCACTGCGTTGGACAGGCGGTTGGAGCGCAGGCTGTTGCTGCAAACCAGTTCCGCCATGGTATTCAGCGTATGGGCAGGGGATTTCTTCTGAGGTTTCATTTCATACAGGGTGACCGGTATGCCCCGCTGTGCCAGCTGCCAGGCAGCCTCACATCCGGCCAAACCGGCACCGATAATTGTCACGCTCATTCCTGTTCCCCTTCCCCATCTTTCACAGTCACTTTGCAGCGGCATTTTTCATTGGCACAAAGATGAATCTTTTCGCCATGCTTACCCCGCTTTTCCACCATATAGCTGCCGCACTGGGGGCAGTTATCGGTGATGGGCATCTCCCAGCTGACAAAGTCGCACTCAGGATACTTTTCGCAGCCATAGAACTTCCGGTTCTTCTTGCTGGTTTTTTCCATCAGACGGCTGCCGCATTTCGGGCATTTTGCTGCAATATACGTAATGATTGGCTTGGCATTTCTGCATTCCGGGAAGTTGGGACAAGCCAGGAACTTGCCAAAGCGGCCCATTTTATAAACCATCATGGCACCGCACTTTTCACAGGGCACATCGCTGACTTCGTCCTTGACCTGAATCTTTTCAATCTTGCTTTCTGCACGGGTAAGGGTTTTGGCAAAATCAGGGTAGAAATCCCGAAGAATCTGTTTCCATTCGGATGTGCCTTCCTCGATGGCATCCAGCTTTTCCTCCAGCTGGGCGGTAAACTCCACATCCACAATATCGGTAAAGTATTCCAGCATCATATCCGTAACCATGCAGCCAAGCTCGGTTGGATAAAGCCGCTTTTTTTCCCTTGACACATAGCCACGGGAAATAATGGTGGTGATGGTGGGAGCGTACGTGCTGGGACGGCCAATTCCCTTTTCTTCCAGTGTACGTACCAAAGAAGCCTCTGTATAGCGGGCCGGAGGCTGGGTGAAATGCTGGAGGGTATCAACAGCGGTAAAGGCAACGGGATCGTTTTCCTGCAAGACCGGCAGAATGCTTTCTTTGGTTTCCTGCTCGTCGTCCGTGCTCTCGGTGTAAACAGCACGATACCCAGCAAAATACATATGCTCGCCATAATAGCGCATGGTGATCTTGGGAGAGCAGATATCCACACTCATGGTGCGGAAAGCAGCGGGTTTCATCTGACTGGCCAGGAACCGGGTATAAATCAACCGATAAAGGTTGAACTGTTCACGGGTGAGATGTTCCTTCACCTGTTCGGGCGTATATTCCATATAGGTGGGACGAATGGCTTCGTGTGCATCCTGCGCATTCTTACGGCCCTTGTAGATATTGGGCGTATCCGGGCAGTATTCAGCACCGAATTGCGTGGTGATGGCATTCCGGGCGGCAGCCAGCGCTTCGTCAGAAACACGCACGCTGTCGGTACGGATATAGGTAACCAGACCCACCGTACCCGCCTTACCAAGGTCAATACCTTCGTAAAGCTGCTGAACCACCTGCATGGTTTTTGCGGTGGAAAAATTCAGTTTGCGGCTGGCTTCCTGCTGTAGACTGGACGTAGTAAAGGGAGGCTGGGGTTTTTTCAGTTTATCACCGGTCTTAATACTCTGCACGGCAAATTTGGAAGCAAGAATTCTGCGCTTTGCAGTGGAGGCTTCCTGTTCATTGGTAATGACAGCTTTTTTGCCATCCAGGCTGACCAGTTTTGCTTCGCAGCTGATCTTTCGGCCTTTCTGGGTGGGAGCGGAGAAAGTGGCGGTCACATCCCAGTATTCTTCCGGAATAAAGGCCTCGATTTCCCGTTCCCGTTCCACCACCAGACGGGTAGCAACACTCTGCACACGCCCGGCCGAAAGGCCCTTTTTAATCTTCGCCCACAACAGCGGGCTGATCTTATAGCCTACAAGCCGATCAAGGGCACGGCGAGCCTGCTGAGCATCCACACGATCCATATCAATGGCGCGGGGATGATCAATGGCTTCTTTAACGGCTTTTTTCGTAATTTCGTTGAACTCAATACGGCATGCCTTGCTGGGGTCTATCTCCAGCAAATTGGCCAGATGCCAGGAAATCGCTTCACCCTCTCGGTCAGGGTCTGTTGCCAGATAGATACGGGAAGCTGCCTTGGCTTCCTTGCGGATCTTGGCAAGGATCTTGCCTCTGCCACGGATGGTGATGTACTTGGGCTCAAAATCGCTGTCTGTATCAATGCCCAGCTGAGACTTGGGCAAATCCCTTACGTGTCCCTGGGATGCTTCCACATGATATCCTTTGCCCAAAAATTTTTCGATGGTCTTGGCCTTTGCCGGAGACTCCACAATAACAAGTTTTGGCGACTGAGTGGCTGCCATACGCTACCTCCTGATCGTTACTGATCGGGCAGGGCATAGCTGTTTCCAGCTTCCCGCCGAATCAGTCCGGATATTTCCATTATGCTTGTTTCGGTTATGATGTCGTCGCTTGAAAACCCAAGGCTTTCAGATAATTGATCAATGGTCAGGGGCTGAATCTGTAAAGCCTTGAGAATGCGCTGTTGAACAACTGGCAGGACCGGTTCCGCTTTGGCGGCGGGTTTTGCCCTGTACAGGGGCAGCATGGACAGGTCTTCCAATACATCCTCTGCACTGGTGACCACCCTTGCGCCTTCCCGCATGATGGCCAATGGCCCTTCAGCGCCTGCATAGCCGGTCTGACCCGGAACAGCAAACACTTCCCTGCCTTGGTCAAGAGCGGCGGAAACCGTGTGCATACCGCCGCTTTTCAGGCGCCCCTCCACAAAGACTGTGCCAATGCAGCAACCTGAAATAATCCTGTTGCGATGCGGAAAATGAAATGGCATTGGCGGTGCATCCAAAGGATATTCACTGAGGATGAGCCCTTTGCCTTTGGCAATTTGTCTCAGCAGTGGGGTATGATCGGAAGGATAGGGATTGTTGATGCCGCTTCCTAAAACGCCAACTGTACAGCCATCTGCCCGTAAAGCGCCCTGATGGGCTGCATAATCAATGCCACGGGCCAAACCACTGATAACAGTAACGCCTGCCTCACATAAACCAGCTGCTATCTTTCCAGCCATATGCCGTCCATAATCACTGGGTGTTCTTGTGCCGACAATGGCAACACAGGGACTTTCAAGGCATGACAGATTGCCGGCATAATACAGCAAATAAGGCGGATCTTCGATTTCTTTCAGCAATGGCGGATAGGCTTCATCATCCCGAAAAAGCAAATGAACGTGCTTTTGTTCAAGCTGTTGAATCAGCTTATCAATTCCAGCATCAGAATAATTCTCATCCAGCATTTTTTTGCCTTTTGGCATAAACCTGGGGCCGTCCGGCTTCTGATAGTTTTCCCAGACACCGCAGGCGCTTCCGTATTGAGCGATTAAGGTATCGGTATGGGAAGCAGAGATTTCAGCAGAGGAAAGCCACAACAAGCATCTTTGCTCCATGGTAAGTTCCATACAATCCCTCCTCTGCCCGGTTTGAAGCAAAATGGGTATGAAATGGTCAAAACGTTCTGTTATCAACGTTTTGACCACGTTCGTCAAAAATCAACTTCCTTAAGAAAAACAGATTTCTGATTCCTTTTTGAATTGTAACACAGAACCGCTGTCTTGACAATGGTACAGCGTTATTCTTCATTTCCAATAACGCCCATCCACATTGCGAAGCTGTATGGCTTTGGCCATATCCTGAGGTGTTATCTCATCATGACCGTTCAGATCGGCAATGGTCATGGCTACCTTCCGCACACGGGCGTAGGCACGCATACTCATATCAAAGCGCTGAACCGCCTGCATCAGCAGCGATTTTGCCGCAGCATTCATGCGGCACCACTTTTCCAACCCCTGCTGATCCAATTGAGCGTTGCAATAGATATTGGTTCCTTCGTAGCGCTTCAGCTGCCGATTTCTGGCGGCAATGACCCGTTTGCGAATGGTGGCACTGTCCTCCTGCATCGTGGATGTTTCGATTTCTTCAACAGACACAGCATCCATTTCCACCTGAATATCCAGACGATCCAGCAAAGGTCCGCTGATGCGTCCCAGATATCGCTTGATCTCGCTGGCAGAACAGGTGCAATTTTTCTTTTTGCTGCCGTAATTGCCGCAGGGACACGGATTCATACCAGCCACCAACATACTGCGGCTCAGGTAGCGATTCTGACCATTCACACGGGTAATGTGCACAAAGCCATCCTCAATGGGTTGACGCAACGCTTCCAACGTATTGCGCTGAAATTCCGGCAGTTCATCCAGAAACAGAACGCCATTATGGGCAAGGGATACTTCGCCGGGCCGTGCTTTTACACCGCCTCCGATCATGGCAGCCATGGAGGTATTGTGATGAGGCGATCGAAAAGGTCTTTCCGTCATCAGGGTACTTTCTGCTGCCAATTCACCAGAGGCTGAATGGATCAGGGTGGTTTCCAGAGATTCCTCATAAGAAAGCGGCGGCAGGATTCCCGGCAGGCAGCGGGCCAGCATGGTTTTGCCGCTGCCCGGCACGCCTACCATCAGTAAATTATGCCCGCCGGCAGCTGCCACTTCCAGCGCTGATCTGGCCAGAGCCTGTCCCTTCACATCCCGCATATCATTGCGGATAGGTTTGGACAGCTGCAATGCTTCAAAGGATAGAACGGGCTGTTTCTGCAACACTTCCTCGCCAGTCAGATGGCGGCAAACCTGTTTGAGGGTTTCTGCCGGATAAACCTCCAAACCCTCAACGCACGCTACCTCATTGGCATTTTCACGGGGAAGAATCAGGTGTTTGATATGGTTCTCCACTGCTGTAATCGCCATACCCAACGCACCACGAACAGGTAACAGCTTGCCCTCCAGCGATAACTCGCCAAGGAGCATGGTGGAATCCAGGTTCTGAAACGGTACAGCAGATTTGGTGGAAAGCAGAGCCACTGCCACTGCCAGTTCAAAACTGGTACCTTCCTTGCGAACATCCGCAGGGGCAAGGTTTACCGTCACTTTGCCAAAGGGAAATTCATAGCCGCTGTTCAGCATAGCTGCCCGAACCCTGTCACGGCTCTCTTTCACAGCTGCGCTGGGCAGGCCGACAATCTCAAAGGAAACCAGTCCATTGGAGATATAGGCTTCCACGCTTACTGGATAACCGCTGACGCCATCCAGACCACAGGTGATGCTTTTAGCCAGCATGAATTTCCCTCCCTGCTTTAGTAATACAACTGCCCAAAACGCTCCACAAACAATCGGATAGGAAGTTGCTTGACCGTTTCCAGCCATTGAGTGGATGTGACCATACCGGAGGCAAAGGGATAGAACAAGATGAAATACGCCAATGCCAGCAACAGATAGATCCCCAGTAGCAGCCGCATCAGATTCTGTTTTCTCTCTGCCAATCGGCCCAACACCCATGCCGTCGCCAGAATAATGAAGGGGACGCTGGCAAAGTAGTGGTACATATACATACTGCGGGGTACCAATACCCACGGCAGATACTGGGAGAAGAAGGCGATCACCAGTACATACACCGTCAGATTGCCATCTCCGTGACGAAGGGACAGTCCAGAACGCTTCCAGTTGATTTGCCGTGCAAACAAAGCCACAATCGTCGCTATCATGCAAACAGCACCGATATAGAAGATCCACGGATTGCCCATGCACATGATGGTGGAAGCATAGCCTGCCGGTTCGAAATTATCCTGAGCAAACCACATGGGTTTCAGAATCAGCGGCCACTGCCACCAAGGCGACTGGAAGGGATGATCCATGCCCAACCCAGGGGTGCTATGATATTCCAGCATACCAATCTGTGCCTGAATCACACGCTCAATGGTGACCTTGCCTGTGGGCGCCAGATACGGAATGTAACTCAAATAGTATACAATGCAGGGCACCAGCACAAAGAACACAACGCAGAAACCGCAGGTGATAAACGCACGGTTCAGGGCGTGATTCTGTGCACCCTTTATGCGCTTAACCTGATTGGCTGAAAGGCTTTCGTCGCTACCATCCGTGGAATAGCAGAAGGCAATATTCCCTGTACGGTATTGACGATAGATTGCCGTAAAATACAGCACCGCCAAACCAACTGCCGAATACAGGCCAATCCACTTGCTGGCGATGGACAGTCCCATCATCAAACCGCTGAAAGCCAGAGGAATCAAGCTCTTCCAATAGGCTTTGGTGAAAAGTACAGACTTTTCTCCCTCCTCAACGGCAAACACATCAGCCTGCATATAGCGCACCATAAACCAGTAGCTGAGCAGAATGAAGAATACCGGGAAGGAGTCGATGGTGGCGATTCTCGTCTGGGTAAAGTGCATCAAATCCAGAGAGAATGCCGCCATGCTGAAAGCCGCCAGATCACGGCGTTTGAACAGCTGCCTGGCAAGCAGATACAGTGCAGGCAGCATCAGTACACCGATCAGTGTGCCAGCAAAGCGCCAGCCGAAAGGTGTCATGTCAAAAAGAGCAATACCGGCCGCCATCAGCAGTTTGCCAAGGGGCGGATGGGTGGTTTCATACGGGCGCTGCCCATGAAGATGTTCATAGGCGGTACGTCCATGATAGATCTCATCAAAGTAGGTGCCGGTATACCAGCCGGGTTCGCCAATACAGGTATCCTGCTCATCGATCAGGTATTCCGGCTTTGTCTCGTTGTCCAGAATAGCCGGATTGCTCCCCTGATGGTCTACCACCGTCATGGAAAGATTATTACCCTCCCGGTCGCGGGTGACGATTTCAAACAGGTTCAGTCCCCCACGCTCCGCATTCAGGCGCAGATACTGACCCTTCAGCCACAAAACGCCTTCCGGGCGGTTATAGCCATACTTGATCTCACCTTCGGAAGTTATGTGGGATTGCAAAGCATAGTTCCAGCGGTAGCACAGTCCTTCCCGCATCTCGCAGGGATAATTTTCCGACCAGTTGATGCCGTCATCACTGACAGAAATGGAGAAACCATAATAACTGACGCCTGCATAGTACAGGGTACTGAACTCGGTATTCTCTTCCAGTTTGAACGTGATGGTCTCCTCCGGAGAAGAGGAAACAAAACCATGCTGTGGCGCAACCGTGCTGCCCAGATTGGTAAAGGCAAGAACAGCGTACAGAGCCGTCACCACGCCCATGATCAGCCAATCCTTCCAGTTCAGATGCAGACTGTGATCCTTGGGATTCAGCAGCATTTCTACGTAAGACGGAGGATTCTTTGCAATGGGCTGTTCCGTTTCCGCTTTTTGCTTGGTTTTCGTTTTTATGGGTTTCCAATCTTTTACATCAACATAGGCAATCCAATAACCATAGCCAAGCCAGAAAAGGTTCAGCAAGCACAGAACAATGTTCAATCCAAGCGTATCATCATTCAGATGTCCATATTCAGAGCCAAACAGCAGCGCATTGTCCAGTACGATCCCTGAATTGATAAATGTGGTGAAGGAAATCCCCCCCATCAGAACAAGCATCCGAGGATCTCTGGTACGCAGGAAAGCCAACAGCAGCAGCGGGATAGCAGCAAACAGATAGCGCTCATGAATTTTGACGCTCAAAAGATAAACTCCCAGAATCCCCAGCGCCAGATAGAACGGCAATTGTTCGGCTTTATTGCTGTGGAACATCAATACGATGGGAATGGCAAAGGCAAAAGCCATCATTACATACCCATAGGCGCCATAGGTCAGCAAACCTTCTGCATAGGGATCCTGAACAAAAGCAATCACTGCAAGCACAAAGTTGATTGCTGAGAACAACAGCAGCGTCAGCGAAAGCTGTCCATCTCTGCTTGTCCAAAGTGATTGCTTTTCTTTTTTGATACGGAAATAAATCAGCAGTGCAGCAAGGCCTGCCAGCAACAAACCGGTAAACAACGGCAGCAGCGGCGGCATTGCCTTGGATATGGGCTGCCAGTTCATGGCCAGCAGATAATGCAAATTGGCTGTGTTGACAGTCGCATAGGCATAGGAAGAAAGCGTTTCTTCATACAAATCAAACAGCCAGCCAAGGAACTCTTCCTGACGGACTGAAAAAGGAATGATGATTGCGGCGGCAGCAGCCAAACCGATACCGATTCCTTTAACCAGCCCTTTCCATTGGCTTGTAAAGGGTTTACCAGTAAGACCAAACAGGCTGATCAGCAGCCAGATACCGGCAATGGGTGCAAAGAGCAAGGCCTGAGGCTTGACCAGAATGGATACAAAATAGATGGGCAAAGCAATATGCCAACGCTCATCCATCGCAAAAATGGCACACAAAACTAACAGCATTGCCAGAACGCTGTCCACCTGTCCCCAGACTGCTCCATTGATGAGCACAGCCGGATTGAAGGCATACAAAGCTGCCACGATCACTGCATATATCGGCTTGATGTGCTTTTTGCCATAGCGATACAGCACAATAGCCGTTACCATATCGCAAATTAGGGGCACCAGTTTCAGAATCAGAAGATTCAGCGCCTGATTCCCAAGCGGCATCGCCAGCCGCAACAACCAACCCACGGGCCACAGAAGCAGCATATAGCCCGGAGGGTAATCGCAGAAATACTCAGGTGAATAGAATCCCAGCGGTGTCTTATCGGCCATGCGCAGACTCCATGCCTGAAAACAGCCTATATCCACCGGGTAACCATCCATCAGGCCGCCCATGGCAATCCGAACCATCACGGCCAATGTCATGGCAATCAACAGAAAATAAGTGTCGTTCAGTTTTTCAAATCTGCCCGAATAACGAACAAACAAGCTGCACAACAAAAGGAACACCAAACCGCACAGCACGCAAATTGTCACGTTGCTGTGATGCTGGCTTACAGTCGGATTCTTGTTTGTGTTTTTATTAGAAGTATCTTTTCGCACATACCAGCTGGATGCCGTAAAGCCCTCCGGTACTTCTTCCACCTTTTCCAGGGAAATGTCATCAAAATAGGCTTTACCGACACTTTCCGCACCATACCCGCCAACACGTACGCCAATGGTTACGGTTTTCTGATCCTTGCCGGTTTTGCCATACCACTCGATATACTGCCACTGGTCTGTAGGCTCCAGAATACACTCAGAAAATGCATAGAGATCCTCCACAGCAAGGTTGGCACCATTGCCGCCGGGTTCCATGCTCTCCACCCAGACATATCCGGAAAGCCGATAAGTGGTATTGGGTTTGACGCTAACCGTACAAACAAACCGCGCATCATTGGCGCTGGCGTTTTCCACCAATGCGGAATACTGGCCGCTTCTGGCTTTCTCCGAAGTGATGCTTAGCTGTGAACAGCCCACCTCATTATAGTAGGCATTTTCAAACCAATCATCCGCTTCGCCTTTACTACTAAGCGATTCAAACCCGCCGTTTTTCAGTAGATTGCCGTCAGCATAAGCAGTATGAGGAGTACCTGCAACAAAAGCAACGCTCAGCAGCAGCACCAGTAACAGACTCAAAGCGGAAAACCATCTGCGATGTGTCATGCCTTTTCCTCCCCAACAAAGTTCCCAATAAAGCTGCGGCGATGAAACGGCGTAGGCCCAAAAGTACGGAGCGCCTGAATATGTTCAGCGGTACCGTAACCCATGTTATGATCAAAACCGTATTCGGGGTGCAGCTGTGCCATCCTGACCATTTCTCTGTCCCGGGTCACCTTGGCAACGATGCTGGCAGCGGCCACATTGTAACTGGTGCTGTCGCCTTTAATGATGGGAGAGATGGGAAAAGGCAAGTGAAGATCCCGCACCGCATCCACAATGCAAAGCGTAGCAGGAGCATCCATGGCAGCACGTTCCATCGCCAGCTTGGTAGCATTGAGGATGTTCAACTGGTCGATTTCTTCGGGAGAAGCTTCGCCAATGCCCACATAAATAGCAGAAGCCATGATCTGCTCATATACTTCCTCCCGGCGGACAGCGCTGAGTTTCTTGCTGTCATCAATCCATGGGAACAAAGGCTCCGACGGCATAATGACACAGGCGGTAACCACATTACCGCACAAGGGGCCACGTCCCACTTCATCCATGCCGGCAAGGGATGTACCAAATGCAGCATATTGCTGGTCATACGCTACCATAGCCAGATGATGCTGGAGCCTTTTTGCAGAAGGTTTAGCCATTCTCGCCATCTCCTGTTGCAATCTCTGTTTTAGGGAGTTCTTCTTTCTGTACGGGAACATCTTCCAAAGTGAGCTTACCCACCTTGCCGGCCCGGAATTCATCCAACACTACCGCACAGCCACGGTCAGTATCACAGACACCTCCGCGCATCAGGAAACCACGGCCACGACAAACTGCTTCCAGCAGATCATAGCCACGCAATGAAGCATCCTTGATTTTGAACCGTTCCATGGTCTGCTGGGGACGAACCTCCAGAAGGTCTTCCAACAGGCTGATGCACAATTCTTCTACATTGTAGACAGCATCCTTGATGGTGCCGATATAGGCCAGACGGGTCGCTGCCCGCTGATCGTTCAGTTTGGGCCAGAGCATACCGGGGGTATCCAGCACTTCCAGATAAGGAGATACCTTGACCCACTGGTTGCTCTTGGTAACGCCGGGACGGTCACCTGTATGGGCGATGGTGCCGCCATACAAGCGGTTGATGAAGGTGCTTTTGCCCACATTGGGTACGCCAACCACCATAGCACGGATGGTCTTGGCAATGCCACGACGTTCGCCACGCTCAATGACAGCCCGTGCAGCTTCTTCAATAAAAGCTTTAGCTTCCTTGGTTTTTTTAGGGGTTGCGTCATAAGCCATGGCAGCAATGCCCTGATTCTTGAAATATTGCAGCCATTTCTGTGTTTTACCGTTCTCCGCCAGGTCAGCTTTACACAAAAGCAAAATGCGCCGTTTGTGTTCTACCATAGCTCCCAAAGCAGGATTCCGGCTGGAAAGCGGTAATCTGGCATCACAAAGTTCAATCACCAGATCCACTTTTGTCAGCTGAGCAGCAAGCAATCGTTTGGCTTTCGCCATATGTCCAGGATACCACTGAATATCCAATGTACAGACCTCCTAAAAGGCATAATCATTCAGTATTATTAAAGCACCCTTTTGAAAAAAGCGCAAGCCTTTCTGTGGAGGCTTGCGCATCATTAACGTTTTTTGCCAATATACATGGCATGTCCGCAGGTTTCGATAATTTCTTTTCGCTCGGAGGTTTCATCCAACAAATGGAGCATTTCATTGAACATATCCGAATTCTGTATGCTGTACAGGTGATCTTCTTTCTCATAAGCAAAGCTGCGTATCGAAGAAAGATTGACTTTCGAAAAACCATGATCATCAAACAATCCAACGATTTCATCAGAGGTTGGATAATACCCCTCCTGAAAGCCGTAAAGAGCATTGTTATTGAATTTTCCAGAGGAAAAAACCTCCCGGAGATTATCAATACTCACCTGATCAGTGGCGTAGAAATATCGATCAACGATTGCAATGCTGCCGGAAAGATACGGGATGAAGCTGGCAAAAACCATGCCATGTTTTTTCAACACCCGGTGCACTTCCTCAATACACTTGGCTCTTTCTGTATCATCAAGCAGATGATACAGAGGACCGAAAAGCAAAACCACATCAAACATCTCATTGTCATAGATAGACAAATCAATGGCATTGACCACATCACAAGCAATCAAATTGTCAGCGCCTGACTGTGCTTTCTTCTCCCTTGCGATGTCAATCAAGCGCTCTGACAAATCAGCCAGATAAACCTGATAGCCCTTTTCAGCAAGCGGAAAAGCATATACACCGGTTGCGCCGCCAAGATCAAGGATCTTTCCCGTAGCAGGCAGGTGCTTCTCAAGCTTTTTCATGGTCATCTCATATTCCAGCCTGCCGCTATTGTCTCTACACAGTCGCCCATTTTCGTCGAAGTTCTGATAATACATTTTCACCCGGTCAAAATCGGTCATGGAAGCACCTCCCTTTGAATAATTGCAAGAAACATACCATAAAACGCAAAATTGTGCAAGATTTTGCACACAAAAAGCGGCGGGATTTCTCCCGCCGCTGGGTTTGACCATGAAATTAGTCGATGTAGAGATCGCGCTTCTCGTAAGTGGTATGGAGCAGCTCGTGGCTCTTGTGGCCGTTGGGCTTGCCCAGATACTCTTCGTAGATGGCCTTGATCTCGGGGTTTTCGTGGCTCTTGCGCAGAGTCTTCGCAGCATCCTCATCATAGAGGGCCTTGGCGCGGGCAACACGGATGTCGGTCCAGTTGCGCACGGTGGAAGACACGATGGGCTGACCGCCGCCATTGACGCAGCCGCCGGGGCAACCCATGACCTCGATGAAGTGATAGTTCTTCTCGCCGGCCTTAATGGCGTCGAGCAGCTCAGCAGCCTTACCGGTGGAGGAGCAAACGGCAACATTCACATCCAGGTCGCCAACCTTAACGGTAGCTTCCTTGATGCCTTCCATGCCGCGCACATCGTGCAGGTCCAGGCTGGCCAGCTCAGAACCGGTGAGCAGTTCGTAAGCGGTACGCAGAGCAGCTTCCATAACACCGCCGGTAGCGCCGAAGATAACGGCAGCGCCGGTGGATTCGCCCATCAGCTTGTCGAAGTCTTCGTCAGGCAGAGCGTTGAAGTCGATGCCAGCAGCCTTGATCATCTTGGCCAGCTCACGGGTGGTGATGACGTGATCCACGTCCATCAGGCCGTTGTGGCTCATTTCGGGGCGCTTGGCCTCGAACTTCTTGGCGGTGCAGGGCATGACGGAGACGGTAACGATATCCTTGGGATCGATACCGGCCTTCTCGGCGTAGTAGGACTTGATCAGAGCGCCGGTCATCTGGTGAGGAGACTTGCAGGTGCTCAGATTCGGGATGAACTCAGGATAGTAGTGCTCGCAGAACTTGATCCAGCCGGGAGAGCAGCTGGTGATCATGGGCAGCACGCCGCCGTTCTGGATGCGGTCGATCAGCTCGGTGCCTTCTTCCATGATGGTCAGGTCAGCGCCGAAGTCGGTATCGAACACCTTGTCGAAGCCCAGACGACGCAGGGCAGCAGCCATCTTGCCGGTCACGCCGGTGCCGATGGGCATACCGAATTCCTCGCCCAGAGCGGCGCGGACGGCGGGAGCGGGCTGCACAACCACGTGCTTGGTGCTGTCAGCCAGAGCGTCCCAAACGGGCTTGGTCTCGTCACGCTCGGTCAGAGCGCCCACGGGGCAGGCAGTGATGCACTGGCCGCAGTTGATACAAGCCATCTCGCCCAGACCCTTATCCCAGGGGCTCTCGATGCTGGTCTTGAAACCACGCTTCACAGCGCCGATAACGCCGATCTTCTGCACGTTGGCGCAAGCGCCCACGCAACGACGGCACACGATGCACTTGTCGTTGTCGCGGATGATGGAGGGGGAGCTCAGGTCGATGGTGTGCTCAGTCTTAGCGCCATCGAAGCGAGCGCCGTCTTCCACGCCCATGTCCAAGCACAGCTTCTGCAGTTCGCAGTTCTGGCTGCGGGCACAGGTGAGGCACTTACGGTCATGGTTGCTCAGGATGAGCTCCAGGTTGGTCTTACGAGCCTCGCGCACGGCGGGGGTGTTGGTCTTGACCACCATGTTGGGGGTCACAGGCAGCACGCAGGCAGCCTGCAGGGTGCGGCCACCGCAGTCCACAACGCACAGACGGCAGTTAGCGGTCTCGTTGATGTCCTTCAGGTAGCACAGGGTGGGGATATTCACATTGGCCTTGCGGGCCGCTTCAAGAACCGTCGAACCGGCAGGAACCTCTACCTGCACGCCGTCGATGGTCACATTGATCATCTGGTCCATAATTTCCACTCCTTTATGCAGATATTAGTTCTTCACGATGGCGCCAAAACGGCACTTCTCCATACAAGAACCGCACTTGATGCACTTGGTGGTGTCGATCGTGTGCATTTCCTTGACGTTGCCGGTAATGGCATTGACGGGGCAGACACGGGCGCAAGCGGTGCAGCCGCGGCACTTGTCAGTGATCTCATAGTTGAGCAGCTTCTGGCAGTGGTGAGCGGGGCAGCGCTTCTCCTTGATGTGAGCCTCGTACTCGCTACGGAAGTACTTCAGCGTGGAGAGAACGGGGTTGGGAGCAGTCTGGCCAAGGCCGCACAGAGCGGTGGACTTGATGTTGGTAGCCAGAGCTTCCAGCTTCTCGATATCGCCTTCTTCGCCCTTGCCTTCGGTGATGCGTTCCAGGATCTCCAGCATACGCTTGGTACCGATACGGCAGGGAGTGCACTTACCGCAGCTCTCGTCCACGGTGAAGTCCAGGAAGAAGCGGGCGATGTCAACCATACAGTTGTCTTCGTCCATAACGATCATACCGCCGGAACCCATCATGGAACCGATAGCAGTGAGGGTATCGTACTCGATGGGAGTATCCAGCAGGTCAGCGGGGATGCAGCCGCCGGAGGGGCCACCGGTCTGCACAGCCTTGAAGGCCTTGCCGCCGGGAATGCCGCCGCCGATCTTGTAGATGATATCACGCAGGGGGGTGCCCATGGGGACTTCCACCAGACCGGTGTTGTTGATCTTGCCGCCCAGAGCGAAAACCTTGGTGCCGGGGCTCTTCTCGGTGCCGATGGAGGTGAACCAGTCAGCGCCCTTGAGGATGATCTGGGGAATGTTGGCATAGGTTTCAACGTTGTTGATGTTGCTGGGCTTGTCGAACAGACCGCGCACAGCGGGGAACGGAGGCTTGGGAGTGGGCTCGCCACGCTTGCCTTCGATGGAGCGCATCAGAGCGGTTTCTTCGCCGCAGACGAAGGCACCGGCACCCAGACGGATGTACATATCAAAGTCGAAGCCGGTGCCGAAAATGTTCTTGCCCAGCAGGCCGTATTCACGAGCCTGGTCAATGGCCAGCTGCAGACGCTTAACAGCGATGGGATACTCAGCACGGACATACACATAACCTTCGGAGGCACCGATGGCGTAGCCGCCGATGGCCATAGCCTCGATGACGGAGTGGGGGTCGCCTTCCAGAATGGAACGATCCATGAAAGCGCCGGGGTCGCCCTCGTCAGCGTTACAGATGATGTACTTCTGATCAGCCTTGGAAGCTGCAGCGAACTTCCACTTGGTGCCGGTGGGGAAACCGCCGCCGCCACGGCCACGCAGACCGGACTTGATCATCTCATTGATAACATCTTCAGGAGACATCTCGGTCAGCACCTTGGCCAGAGCCTGGTAACCGTCGAAAGCGATGTACTCGTCGATGTTTTCGGGATCGATCACACCGCAGTTACGCAGGGCCACACGGCGCTGGTCACGGTAGAAATCGATGTCATCCAGAGACAGGTGAGCATCCTCATGCTCTTCCTTCTCTTTGTAAACCAGATGCTGGGCAATACGGCCCTTGAGCAGATGCTCAGCCACGATGGTGTCAACGTCTTCCACCTTGATGCGGCTGTAGAAAGTGCCTTCGGGGTACACGATAACCACGGGGCCGGCTTCGCACAGACCGAAGCAACCCGTGCGGACCACCTTAACTTCCTTGTCCAGACCGTGCTTGGCGATCTGCTCTTCAAAGCGCTTGATCAGCTCGTTGGAACCGCTGGAAGTACAGCCGGTACCGCCGCAGACAAGCACATGTGCACGATAAAGATCCATGTTAGCTCCTCCTTAACGTTTGCTTACGGTTACTCAGCAGCGCCGATGGTGTATTCCTGAACGGGACGGCCATTGACGATGTGCTCGGCCACGATGCGGGAAACCATTTCGGGCTTCACCTTCACGTAGGTGACCTTTTCCTTGCCGGGAACCAGCACGTCCAGCATGGGCTCGAGGCGGCACATACCGATGCAGCCGGTCTGGCTCACGGTCACGTTCTGGAGACCACGGGTCTGGATCTCATCCATGAACTTGAGCATAACGGGACGAGCGCCGGCGGCGATGCCGCAGGTAGCCATACCGATGACGATACGGGTGCTTTCGTCAGCGTCCTTACGCATGGAAATCTTGCCCAGAGTCTTTTCGCGGATAGCCTGCAATTCAGCCAGGGATTTCATTGCTTATGACACCTCCAAAATTGGTTTGAATTCTTCTTCAATGCTTTCCTTCATCCATACATAGATGTCGGGTTCGTTCAGCGGAATACCGCCCAGAGCTTCCCGCACCATTCGGGTATCGAACAGCGCTTCGCTCTCCCCTGCCCGGGCCTGGAACACAAACTCGGGCGCTTCCGGATTCAGCGTGACCAGCGTCAGCAGCGTATCGCAGATTTCCCCCATAGGGATGCAGTCGATATGCCCCAGATGAAACGTAGCGGAGATGGTTGTCCCCACGTTAACGGTACTCTGGATGGAAAAGGCGCCATCGCTCATCTCCGCGCTTTGCTTGAGCATCGGGATCCCCAGCCCAACCTTTCTTGTGGTACGTGTGGTGGTAAAGGGGTCGGTTACCTTTTTCAGGAATTCTTCACTCATGCCGCAGCCGTTGTCTTCAACGGTAAAGCGGAGCATATTGTTTTCATCCTTGTCAAAGGTGATCGTAACCAGCGTTGCGCCGGCCTTGATGCTGTTCTGCGCAATATCCAGAACATGCATGGATAAATCTCTCATTGCTTACATCGCCTTGTACTTTTCGAGGATACTGGGAATCTCAGCGGGAGTCAGACGACCAAAGACATCGTCGTTGATCATCATAACGGGAGCCAGACCGCAGGCACCCAGGCAGCGGGTAGCCTGAACGGTGAACTTACCGTCCTTGGTGGTGTCGCCGGGCTGGATTTCCAGTTCTTCGCAGAGCTTGTCCAGAACAGCCTGAGAACCCTTGACGTAGCAAGCGGTACCGAGGCAGACGCCGCAGACGTATTCGCCTTTGGGCTGCAGAGAGAACTGAGAGTAGAAGGTGGCAACGCCGTAGACTTCGCTCAGCGTGACGCCCAGCCCTTCAGCAATCACTTTCTGCACGTCTTCGGAAACGCAGCCGAAGATGTTCTGAGCTTCCTGCAGAACAGGCATCAGCGCGCCCTTTTGCTCTTTGTGATCCTGGATTACCTTTGCCAGCTTTTCAAACATTTCGTTACGATCGGACATGGCAGTATAAGACCTCCTCCATTGTTGAATCACTGTAAGTTGTGCTTGAACAGCACAAATCTATTATATAATAACATACTCTCAGCCAAAAAGCACGCATTTTGTGAAAAAATAATCATTTTTATAGGAGTATATCAAAACACGGCGGTTTTTGTTGGTAAAACCGCCGTGTTTCAAGACTTTTGAATTGGATTGATGAAAGTTATCCGCACATCATTTTCAGGAAGCGGAAAGCCGCTGCCGCAGTGATCTCCTTCATAGGAATGGAAAACACCTGATCCTGAATATCCTCCAGCCGGTGCGCATCGCTGGAATGCAGCTGAAACCTGCCCTTGGTGGCATAGGCAGGACAATCTATGCCCGATGACACTTCCACAATGGGAAATTGAGGCAGGAACGGCATCAGTCCCAATGCGCCGATCATGCCGTTATGTCCCCGGTTGATGTGGGCAGGCACAGCAATTCCGTTGTGCTTCTGCACCAGCTTTTCCACCTCATCCACACTCAGGGAAGTGGCGTTGATCAGCAGCTTATCAAGGATTCCCCCATCTTCGTCCCCGTTGGTTTTGATCAGCTGGTTGCCGAACAGGGAAGGATCATTGGCAATATCCGGCAGGCAGGCATACACTTCCTCGCCAGCCGCCATCGCATCCTCCAGCGTTGGGAAATAGCCAAGAATATGGGCTTCTTCCTTGCTGGTGATCTCGATGCCCGGTAAAACTGCTACACCATATTCTTTGCCCGCCTCGATGGCCTCCGGCACATTGCGGGTGGTGTTGTGATCGGTCAGAGCAATTAAATCCAGACCGTTGACCTTCGCCATGCCCACCAGATTCCACGGGGTCATCTCGTCGTCGCCACAGGGAGACAGACAGCTGTGCAGATGCAGGTCGCAAAAGACATCCATCTTATTCTACCGGAACGGCGATGCCAGCTTTGTTCATTATGCCGCATACCTCATAAGCGGTTTTGGTAGTGGAGAGAACCGGCATACCTTCTTCAATTGCCTTGTTCAGGGAAGCTTCTTCTGCTTCCACGCCTTCCACCAGAATGACGCAGGCCATTTCCATCAGCACAGACACAGCGATCACATTCACATGGGTCTGTACGGTGCACCAGGCCATGCCCTGCTTACCATGCGCCAAAACCCAGCTGAGCAGATCGCAGCTATAGCCGCAGGAAATCTCCGCATCCAGATTGGCACCTTCCGTAACACACTTTGCATCCAGCAAAGTCATCAATTCGCTTACTTTCATTGGTTCGTCTCTCCTATTCTCTGGTGGATTTGGCCAGCTCGACCATCTGCTGTGCCATTACTTTCAGTTGTTCTTTCAGAATATGGATACAGTCCATTTTATTGCAGTAGCCACGCACAATATCCTCGGCAAAGGTACGGCAGGTAGGGCTGCCGCAACTGCCGCAGTCATAGCCGGGCAGACTGCGAACGATCTCTTCCATCTGTTCCATCTTACGCATGGCTTCCACGATATCATCATCCAGCCGCATAACGCTGTTGGGAAGCACCGGCTTATCCGCAATCAATGGATACTTGCCCAGATAGGAAGCGTTTACTTTATCATCCGGATGGGTGATATCACAGCCATTCATGAGGGCCTGTACGGCATTGCGGGCTACATAGCTGTTTTCGAAGGTAAGCGGGCCGCCCACGCAGCCGCCGGTACAGGCAGCGCCTTCAAAAAAGACCAGATCCTGTAGCTTGTTGTTCTCGATTTCCTCCAGCACACGAATCACGTTCTCAATGCCATCCACGGCCATACTGTGTTCGGGACACACAGCTGCCGCTTCGCCGCCGCTGTTGGCCCAGCCAACGCCGAAGGAAGATGCTGTGGCACTGTGAGAATCCGTACGCACCTTTTTGATGTGGCTGGCCAGCACGCCGTAGATCTCCAGCATGGAAATCGCGCCATCCACCGCAGAGGTCTCATGACCAATGGGATTCCGGATTGCCGTCATCTTGGCAGCGCAGGGAGTAATGAAGAAACACCCAACATCCTCAGGTTCCACATTATGCTTCTTGCAGAATTCCTTCTTGGCAACCATTGCCGCCACTTCCATGGGCTGCCGGATGTCGATGATATGGCTCAGCAAATCCGGAAAACGAACACGGATCAAGCGCACAATAGCGGGACAGGCCGAAGAAATAATGGGATAATCCTCCGGCTGGGCATTGCGCATCCGCTCCCGAATGGCACGGGTAACAATGTCCGCACCATTGGCCACTTCATACACATCATCAAAGCCCATGGCAAGCAAACCATCCAGCACCTGCGAAGGGCTGATGAGATGCTTGAACTGACCGTACAGAGACGGCGCAGGCAATGCGATTTTGTACTTGAATTTTTCCAGTTCGGATAATGGATCCGTCTGTGCATATTTGGCATGATAATCGCATACACGGATGCACTCGCCGCAATCAATGCAACGCTCATCAATGATATGCGCACGACCGCCACGCACACGGATGGCTTCCGTCGGGCAGCGTTTCAGGCAGTTGGTACACGCCTTGCACTTGTCCTTATCCAGCCGGACGGAATGGAATCTTTTGTCCTGCATGATAACTTCCTCCGAAAGAAACAAAGGGGATTATCGCTTGATGGTAAAGCCCATTTTGATGGTGGTGCCTTCGCCCACCTGACTTTCAATATCGAATGTATCAGCGTTGCGCTTCATGTTGGGCAGACCCATACCTGCGCCAAAGCCCAGATCGCGTGCTTCTTCGCTGGCAGTGGAATAGCCCTCTTCCAATGCTTTGCTGATGTCGGGAATTCCGGGGCCCACGTCCTTGGAGATCAACAGTACCTCTTCCGGGCTCATTTCCATGATCAGATTGCCGCCATTGCTATGAATGATCAGATTCAATTCGGCTTCATAGCTGGCGACTGCTACTCTGCGAAGAGTCACTGCGTCGATACCCAGCTGCTTGAGCTTGCGCTTGATGCTGGCAGAGGCATCGCCGGCGGTCTGGAATGCACCGGAGGCTACATCGTAGCTGTCAACAAACAGATTATTCGCCATGGTAACTTCCTCTCTCGTATATGGTTAAGCGCCGGTTCGGGATGCGCTGCCCTTGATGCCAGCCTGATAAAGCAGGCCACAGGTGGTATAGTTGGTGTGCTCGGTAGCCAGTACCGCAATGCCGATTTCTTTGGCTTCCTCCAGGATCTCATCGCCGGGGATTTTGCCACGGGCAAAGATCACGCAATGAATATCCAGCATTTCAGCGGTACGCATCACGTGCACGTTGGTAAGGCCCGTGATCAATACGCATTTTTCCTTCACAAAAGCCAGCACATCGCTCATCAGGTCGCTGCCGCAGGCTGTGCAGACTTCTTCATCCAGGCGTTCCTCGCCGCAGAGTACTTTTGCATCCAGAATGGGGATCAGGTCTCGGATCGTCACCGTACATTCCTCCTATGTGTTTCCCAGTATATCGTAAACCTGCCTAAGCAGGTCAAGCGAACGAAGGGTCTGATACTTCAATCCAGCGCCAAAGAGCACCTGTGATTCTTCGGTGCTGGCTGCCGCCACAAAGGCTGCATAATCATCGAACAACGTCATCAGTCCGGTAACACAGGCATTTCTTGGTTCAGGAAAGCGCTGATAAAGCCTGAGTTTCACCAGTTGAAGCTGATCATTCAGGGCAGTGAGCCGCTGGAGCTGTTCTTCCCGGGTCAGTTCTGAACGATCGGATAAAACACTGATTTCCTGCAAGGAAGCAATCATATCCGCAGCGTGGGTGAAGCCTGCCTGAATGATCTCAATCTGTCCCCGCATCCCATGAAGGCTGACTTCCACAGGGTGCAGGAATATTCGGAACAGATAGGAATCCACCTCATGCTGCTGGCTGATCTGCTGCCGTACATTCCTGGCATCGGTTTCGCTGGCATAAATAGCTGCCAGCACTCGATAGCGCTCATCCTGCCACAGATATCCGGCAGCGCCTCTATTGCGATACTGCTCCCCCATCAACTGAGCTGATTCCTCGTTATCAAATGCACCCAGTTGCAGGGCAAACCATTCCACCCGGGGCAGTGTCCACTGACAGGTATCCATGGTTTCGTCGAATTCTTCCACCAGCGGATATGGGGTGGCTGTCGGCAGCGGGGTAATGGTGCCGCTGGTCTGTTCCCGACCGAAAAGGCCCGTCACAACCACAAGCGCTGACAGAATCATCAATAACCAGCTGAGCCACCGAAGGGGAGCGTGTCCGCTGGGATAAACCTTGGTATGTTCCTGCATGAGCGTTCCCTCCATATTTTCTGTGGGAACACCCTATGCTCCTGAAAAGAACCTTATGCAGCCTGTTGCGTTTCTCGTCTCATTCTGTTACCATGAATCAAAGCTATTATACTTGATGGAGGTCAATTATGCAATATCATCTGGAAACGATTCCCGTATGGGAAGCTCTGGAAGCGGAAACAGCCTGCCCTTTTTGTATGCTGTACAGCAAATTGGAGCAAAACGAAGTGGAACGTTCCCTGGGCGGCAGCGTCATGGAACCCGATGCCCGCATCCGGGTGAATGAGACCGGCATTTGCGCCCATCACCATACCCTGTTGTTTGGGATGCAGAACCGTTTAGGTCATGCTCTTTTGTGCGACTCCCATTCCAAAGAGATTCTTGACAAGCTGGAAAACACCAAAATCGGCGCTAAAAGCGGCCTGTTTTCTTCCGCTCCCAATCCATGTGAAAAGCTGGCCCAGGAATTGCGCTCCCTGACCAGCCGTTGCGTAATCTGTGAGGATATCGATTCCCATATGAAACGATATCTCTATACGTTTATTCACCTTTGGAAAACAGACAAAGCCTTCCTGCGCAAGTGGAATGAATCCAAAGGGCTGTGTTTCCCTCATGCCGCTGATCTTTTGGAAATGGCCGCCCGTCAGCTGAGCGGAAATCAGCAGCAGACCTTTGCCCAGTCCATTCTGGACAGCATGAAGCGCACCCTTGGACAGGATGAAGCCGATCTGGAATGGTTCACGCTGAAATTTGACTACCGCAACCAGCAGAAACCCTGGGGCAACAGCCGCAATGCGCTGGAGCGCACCGTTAACCGTCTGCGTTCCAAATGTATCGATTCCGGCGAAAACGCTTAATCCAGCGGTTCCTCAAAACGCTCCAGCTTAACGCCCGCCTGTTCAAACAGTTCCAGAGAAAAGGAATCCGGATATCCCTGCTGATAGATGACCCGCTTGATGCCTACGTTGATGATCATCTTGGCGCAGACGGAACAGGGCTGGTGAGTGCAGTACAGGGTTGCACCATCAATGGAAATGCCCAGTTTTGCCGCCTGCAAAATGGCGTTCTGCTCTGCATGGATGGCATAACAAACCTCCGCCCTTGTGCCTGATTCAATATTCATCTCGTCCCGCAGGCAGGAACAGCGTTCCTTGCAGGTAAGCAGCCCCGCAGGAGCACCATTGTAGCCGGTGGTCATCACCCGCTTGTCCTTCACGATAACAGCGCCGATGCTGCGCCCCTTGCGGTAACAGCTGGACCACTCCGAAACCAGGTTCGCCATCTTCATAAAACGAATATCCCATTTGTCCATTATTCACACCCCATTTCCCCTGCATCATAGCACAATTCGCCCAAAAATGGCAAGTATATTCCCCCTGCCGCCCTCATACCTTCCCTTGGAGGGAATGGCATGAAGGCAACAATCAGGAATCAGACCTTGCT
This sequence comes from Clostridia bacterium, assembly GCA_017501255.1. Taxonomy (GTDB): domain Bacteria; phylum Bacillota; class Clostridia; order Christensenellales; family Aristaeellaceae; genus Limiplasma. Next base: position 196,776 of record JAFVXE010000014.1, read on the forward strand.
GGTTACGGGACTTAACGGCTTGATACGGGTAATGGGGTTTGTTTTGCGCATTTTGCTCTCCCGATTTTTGGGGGCAGAGATAATGGGAATCGCAGAGTTGGCCTCCGGCGTACATATGATGGCCATCACGCCCCTGACCTCGGGCTTGCCCATGGCCATTGGGAGGCTGACAGCAAAAACCACGCAGCAAGACCAGACGCATCCTCTGAAAGCCGGTCTCAAACTGGTCAGGAAGGTTGCTTTTTTTCTGATACCAGTCTTTTTGCTGCTGTCTCCGTGGCTTGCAAGACTGACTGGCGATATTCGAGTACTGCCATCACTGTGGTTCACTGCGCCCTGTATTCTGATCCTTGGCTATTCAGGTGCATACAACGGATTCTGTTATGGCACAAAGCGTAGCTACCTACCCGCCATTTCCGAACTGACTGAGCAAACCCTCCGGGTTTTGCTGACCATCGCTGTTCTGCCCTTTTTTCGTCACTTAACAGTGCCATGGTTAGCGGCGGTACCGGTGGCCTCTACCATGATTGCGGAAATTGCTGGTCTTGCCCTGGTGATTTGTATTCTTCGGCTTCCACTGGCCCACGACGGCGATGTACAGAAATGGCAAAAGCCAATCTTACAACTGGCCGTTCCGTCCACCATCACCAGATTGATACATACTTTGCTCCGTTCCATTACATCGATCATCATCCCTGCCAGGCTGATCGCCTCCGGCTTATCTTCCAGCGAAGCCACCGCAAGGCTTGGTATGCTCAGCGGCATGGTGCTTCCCCTGATGATGGCACCTTGTATTTTCACCGGCGCTCTGGGCATGGTAATGGCTCCAAGATTGGCACAGTCTGATGAAAATGCCCGGCTGTGCAAACAGTTCCTCATCAAGCTGTTCGCTGCCGGGCTGATGGTATCCGTGATATGTACACTGGGTATGCTTCTGGTTGCGCCTTTGTTTGCGGTGGTTATCTATCGCCTGCCGGAGCTGACCACTCTTTTCCGTTCTGCTTCTCCCCTGTGCTTGTTGTGTGCAGTGGAAAACCTGACCAATGGAGCCATCACCTCTCTGGGGCTGCAAAAAACGGCTGTATACGGCGCTCTGCCCTCTTCTCTGGCCGCCCTCATGATCACTTGGCTTCTGACGGCGCAACCTGCCTTCCGTCTGAATGGCGTCATCATCGGTCTGGCGGTGGGTCACATTCTGGGCATTCTTTGGAATGGATTCATCATTGCCAGATGGTGGCGCAATCAAACAGTTCTGTGATAAATCCTGTCGATTTCAGCCGTCTCTTTGCCATCAGGCTCATATACCACAAGGGGAGGCATCCACAAAAGGCCGGGTTTGGCGTTTTTCATTCCTTCCAACAGCACCAGATAAGGTGCACGATCCGCCTTGGCATAAACCATGCGAATCCGTTTGGGTTCAATGCGATGATTCCGGAAAGCATCTGTTAGCTCCAGCAGTCGCTGGGCGGGAAATACCATACACAGCCTGCCCATATTGCGAAGCACTGACGCACAGGCTGCCACCCATTGATCGATACCCGTATCTTCCTCATGACGGGCAAGGGTTACGGAATCTGTATTGTTTTTCAGCGTGCTGCCTTGCTTACCGTAAGGAGGATTGCTTACCACCAAATGAGCGCAGCCATAACCCAACAGCTTTGCCGCATCCTTCATATCTGCTGTATGGATGTGAATCCTATCGCTTAACCCGTTCAACTGCACACTGCGGGATGCCATATCCGCCATTTGCGGCTGCACCTCAAAGGCGCTGAAGCGGGCATCTTTCCGCTGGGCACTCATCAGAATCGGCAGAATTCCCGTACCTGTTCCCATATCAATCACGTGTTCCCGAGGACGGACACGGGCAAAATCGCTGAGGATTACCGCATCCATGCCAAAGCGGAAACCATTCCGGCTCTGAATGATGTGCAGATCGTTCAATTGCAGATCATCGATCCGTTCATCGGGCAGTAGGGATACTTCCATTACGTGTGACTCCTTCTTATTGCAGGTCATCCGCCTGATACAATGATACCTCGCTGAGGTTGACATAGCCGGTCATTCCCTGCCATTGGGCGATGCACCATTCATCAGAGGTGGCGATTACCACAAGCTGTTCGCTGGCGGGGATGGCTTGCAAAATACGTTCATTCATGGAGGGGGCTATGCGGAAATTGGCATTCCCAGCACCGGGTACAGCAAGCAGATCCTTCACCGCAGTATAGCCATCCGGCAGCTCCATGGAGGGCACTGGTGGCAGCACTTGCGCCGGGCTTTGCGTAGGTTGAGCATCAGGCTGGACAGAAGGTTCAGGTGTGGTTTCCACATTGCTGTTGCCATGATTGCTGCCCTGCATGGTCAGGTAGGCCGTCATCACATAACCGGCAAATCCCTGATAGCTGACCAAAGCCCAGCCATCGTTTACGGAATAAACCTCCACCATTCGTCCTCTGGGAATGGTGGTCAGAATCGCTGCATGGGGCTGGGGCGACAGACGCAGATTCAGGGAACCCGATTTCGTGGTCACCTTTGCCTGCCCCGCACTATTGGAGGGTATCTGAATAGTCTCCTCCGGCTTGCTCGGCGGCGGCGTGGTCTGCACACCAAAGGTGAGAAAACTGCTCATCACATAGCCTTCCATACCGGCATAGCGCACTTTGCACCATCCTGCCTGAGGCTGCGTTGCTTCCACTTGCGCATACTGTGGAATTTTTGCCAGAATGGAAGCGTGTTCGCTGGCTTGCAGACGAAGGTTCAGCGAACCGCGCTGGGTGGTAACGGTTGCCGTCTGATATGCGCTATCATCCGGTTCGGATGGAATGGGCGTGCTTTCCGGTACAAGGGTTGCTTCCGGGGAGGGCGTTGGCTGCGGAGATGCTGTCAACGCAGGCGTTTGCGGATTCATTGCATTGGCAGACACAAGATAAGCCGTCATCACATAACCCTGAATCCCCTGATAGGATACATGGGTGAATTCCCCATTGCTTCCCAAGGACTCCAACAGTGCGCCATGGGGTAGCTGCATCAATATGCGGCCGTTTCGATCCGGAGACTCCCGGAAGTTCACAAAACCGTCCATGCAAAAAATCATCAACTGATGACTGTTGGATACAGATGTATCCGGTTGCTGAATTGATGGTGCATTTGTGGGAGTCGGAGTTATTTCAGGGACAGTGTCTTTCTGGAACACCTCCGAAAGCAAACTGCGCATCGCATAGGCAGTGATGCCCTCATATTCCACATATGCCCAGCTGGGTTCCAGCGATATGACGGTAACCGTATCCCCTTCATTGGCAATGCCGAGAATGGGCGCACTCATGGAAGGTTCCGCACGCAAATTGACAAAGCCGTTAGCAATCACGGTGGCATAGCCAGCAATGAAGGCCGAAGGCTCCTCCGGTTCCTGTGTTTCGCCCGTGTTGCCCGGAACAGAAGGCGTACCTGCATCCTCCATGGGTTCATCGGTCAGATTCAGTTTGGTATTCACGCATCCAGGATAATAGAAGCCCAAGATGGCATCAAACCCATATCCCTGACGGGCCATTTCCATGGCGCCGTACTGACTCATCCCAACGCCGTGACCATACCGTCCTGCTTTCAGCGTATATGCGGTACTGTTTTCAGATACTGTCCAGATTTCGTTGGTGGATGAAGTAAGGCTCATGCCGAGTATACTTTCCAGATCCCTGAAAACATCGGCTGTTACCGTTACAGAAGTGGTGACACTTCCCCCTCCGGCTGCCACCGTTTCCACCGTAAGCTGAAAATCCGCCTTGGTGTACAGCTTGCTGGGAGCTTTGTATTTGGGGGTGTGGAGTGTTATTTTTTCCAACCAGATCAGGTTTGTATTATTCGTAGAGGCGGCATAGCCATTCTGGGTAAGGTTCGAAACCGCCTTTTCTTTCAAAAGCGTCAAAAGCGCCTGGCGATTGCTGCCGCTTGCCAGATCTTTATAGATAGTTGCTGTTTTGGTTTTTGCCGACCCGCTGGCAGCGTCGTACGGATCATCTTTCACAGGAAGATAATCATATCCTTTGCCGCCCCATACATTCAGGGCGGATTCAGTCTGTCCGCCATTGCTGGAAGAATAATAGGTTTCCGCATATCGGTTGTCGTATTTCAGCACCATGCCCTTGGTGGCATTCACTGCTGCTTTGCAGTTCTCATTGCCTGAGGTTGTGCCACGGTATACCTGATCTGCATCTGTATCCACCACATCGTATTGATTGCCTGCCCGATTGGTCATCATGCGTATGGTGTAGGTTCGTGCGGCTATCGCCTGTGCTTTCAGTGCTTCCAGCGGCGCATTGTTGCCCAGCTCATAGGGCAGAACGCCGCAGAGATAGTCCTCCATCTGGATATGAGCAATGGGGAGCAAACTGTATCTGCCGTTTTGCTGCGTGCTGCGAATAGAGAAATCCGCAGGATATGGATTGGAAGCCTGTGCGATTGTGGCGCTGGCTCCTGCATGGCTGCGGTTCAGGGTGAAATAATCACCCATATTCCAGCTGTTACCCGATGCAGAAAGCGTCATTTGTCCGGTTGAGGCGTTGCAGCTTATCTTCACCTGCGTGCCGGTTGCCAGCGAAAACTCTCCGTTGTTCACTGCATAGTCGCCCAGGAGATTCAATGTCATGCTTTCCAGATTGCCCAGCGAAGAAAGGCGTACCCGAACAAGGCCCTCACGGCTAGTAGCGTCCTGTTGAAAAGCGAGAGGTGCCACCTCTGCCAAAGCCATGGAGGGCAGCAGCAACGCAAGGGCCAGTGCCATCATACGGATGAAAAACAGCTTTTTCAGTTCCTGTGAATACTGGTAGCGCATCGTGCTTCACCTCTGTACTTCCTATGCAGAATAATGGAACTATTTTAGCATACCCCTATGAAAAAGTCCATGTAAGTCAATGGTTATTTGTTGTTTCTCCCATAAGTTTTACAAGTATTTGCTGCTGGGTAATGTTGCCAATGGCGCTGCCATCAACAGGGTTGATTGTTTGTAATAAGACGAACTTTTCCTGCGGTGATTTTTTCAGCATCTGCATCAGTGAAAGTGGATCCGGGTCGCCAACAGCAACCCACGATTCTGCTTTATATATCCCGTTTCTTACCTTTTTTCTTTTCTCAAGGGTTTGAACCCATTCCACGCTATTGTCAACATTACATTGCTTCACAGCATACGCCAGATAAGGCCCCAATACCAGCAAGGTAGGGTTCAATGCGCCGCAGAATGCGCTGTATACGCCAAGTGCCGAAACGGCAAAGGCAATCAGATAAGATAGCCATACCAAAACCTGTCTGACCGGCTTCTCCCAGCCCAGAAGAGCAGCCAGACCCAGCAACACTCTTCCCCCATCCAACGGAAGAACGGGCAGGGCGTTGATCAGCAGCAAAGCCAGATTGGTCATGAAGAGCAGATATGCAAAAGGATGTTCAGCCGCCCATGGATAACTGATACCTGCCATACCTCCACTGACCAGCAACCCTGCCCCTGCAATCAAAACTCTCCTTCCCGCAGAAAGAGAAGCGAATCCATCAGCCTGTGCAATGAACCCAAGGGGCGTCCATTCGATAGCGCAGCGTTTGACTCCGCACAAACCAATGGCGACCAAATGACCCACTTCATGGAGCGTAATGGCTGCCAGAGCCGCCAGCAGCCGGTCTATTGGCACAAACAGGATGGCTGCTGCCAAGCAGGCAATACCAACCGGATGCACCGAAAATCGCCACTGGGTCTTCATTCTGTCCAATCCGACATACAGGGTACCGGATCCACGGACTGACCATTGACCCGTAGCTCAAAGGCAAGCGGCTTATCGGGCAATAGCGAGGCAATAATCTCTCCGCTTTCCACCACGCTGCCCACCTCCACATGAGCGGATTGCAGATTTCCATACAAGGCCTCGCTTCCATCTGTATGACGAATCCGGATGATTCTTTCTTCATCCAGTCCGTGCGCAATGCTCATCACTTCGCCATCACCGGCGGAACGTACATCGGTGACTGTTGTACTCATTTCCAGATAGGGTTCCTGTACGGACCAGGTATGCACAACCTGCCCATTCACCGGTGTTTGCACTGCAATGCCCGCTGCCGGATTCCATACCGCCTGAATTTCAGCAGGCAACAGATCACTGACAAAGCTCAGTTTTCCAACATCCTGATCCCACGTTGCTGTCATTTCATCCCGCAGAGTTGAAAAAACACTGACACTCTTTTCGCTGCCGGTTTGTTGCAGCGCCAGAACCACAAGCGCAAGGCAGCCCACCAGAGCCAGATTCCGGCTCAGGTTCTCTGGCTGAAACAATCGTTTCAGTCCCTTTTCACGCACTGGCAAATCTATCAGTTCTGCGCTGGTCTGAAAAGCATTTTCCTGTGGCATGGGCGGCTGAATCCATTTGCGCTGCTGGCGTACCTGAATCTGATTGACACGGGTTTGTTCGTCCAAAGCAAATCCCTCCTCTGGCCAAAGCTATGCTCTGGTGAGGAGGGATAGAACCTATATTAGAGGCAACCTCTTTCCTTCATGAATTCCAGGGTACGGATGATTGCCAGTTTGCCGTGACTGTAGGTAAGGCCGCCCTGCAGGAAGGCGGTAAAGGGTTCCCGCATGGGAGCGTCTGCGCTGAGCTCGATGGATGCACCGCTGATGAACGTACCTGCGGCCATGATCACCTGATGCTGATACCCGGGCATATCCCAGGGCTCCGGCAAAGCCATACTGTCGATGGGAGATGCGCTCTGAATGCCCTGACAGAATGCAATCAAGCGCTCCGGGGTGCAAAGATCCAGCGCCTGAATAATATCCGTACGGCGTTCGCTGTAATGGGGCGTAGTGTGCATTCCCATGTCATCGAACACAGCAGAAGCCAGAATGGACGTTTTCACTGCCTGTGCCACCACATGGGGCGCCATGAACAGGCCCTGATAGAAGGGCAGATAGCTGCCTGCATAACTGCCAACTTCCCGGCCGATTCCGGGAGCAGTGAGGCGATAGCTGACACGCTCAATCAGATCCTCACGGCCAACAATGTAGCCGCCGGTAGGGGCCAGTCCGCCGCCGGGATTCTTGATCAGGCTGCCCACACACACATCTGCGCCGTAATGAATGGGTTCCTTTTCGCACACAAACTCGCCATAGCAGTTATCCACCATCAGGCAGGTATTGGGGAACTCCCGATGGAGCATTTCAGCCAAGGGAGCCACATCCTCCGGCATCAGGCTGGGGCGGCTGGAATAGCCACGGCTGCGCTGAACGGCAACAACAGCGGTATTGGGTTTCATGGCTGCACGGATGCCTTCAATATCCAGCTTGCCGTCTTCCGTCATTTCCACCTGAGAATAGCTGACACCCATTTCCTTGAGGGAACCTACACCGGAACCCTGAATGCCGATCACTTCCTCCAGCGTGTCATAGGGGCCGCCGGAAGCATACATCAGCTCATCGCCGGGCTTGAGCAGACCAAACAGGCACATACTCAGCGCATGGGTACCGGAAGCAATCTGGGGACGAACGATGGCTGCATCAGCCTCAAACAGATCAGCATAGATTTTTTCAAGGGTATCACGGCCTACATCGTCGTAGCCATAGCCGGTGGTCGGAGCAAAATGCCGGGCTGCAACCTGGTGCCGCTGCAGCGCGTCCAGCACCTTGGCTGTATTGTTAAGCGAAATCTGCTCCATACGTTCAAAGGATTCTTTGCAGCGCAATTCCGCTGCTTCCACCGCTTTGATAATCTCCATATCCATGTTCTTTTACGCCTCCGCTTCTGCTTGTTTCCCTGATAAAAAAGATTGTATGGCCTCCGTTGCACGGGATAGGGCGCTTTCTTGCTCCAGCCAGAGAGTAGCGTTCTCTCCCCTGCACCAGGTTTCCTGCCGCTTGGCATAGTGCTTGGTGTTCAGAATGATCTGTTCCCTGGCCTTTTCCAGAGGCACCGCACCACTGACCACCGGCACCATTTCCTTGTAGCCAATGCCCTGCATGGATTGGGCTTCCGGTGATGCCCCCTCCTCCAGCAAGCCCTTCACTTCGTCGTAAAGGCCATCGTGAATCATGCAATCCACCCGCTTCCCGATGCGCTGGAACAGTTGATCCCGCTCCATGCGGATGGCGATGGGCAAAACAGTAAAGGCCCCGTTTTCCTCCTGCCGTGTCTGGCTCAAGGGCGTGCCTGTCAGTTCATACACCTCAATGGCTCGTATCACCCGTCGCAAATCATTGGGATGCAGTTTATTGGCGGATGCTTCGTCCACTTCCCGGAGCCTGTTGTGCAGAATCATCCTGCCCCCCGGCTGGTCTGCTATCGCTTCCAGACGTGCCCGAATAGCCGGGTCACTGGGGCTGACCCCCAGCGATAAACCGTGCATCAGGGCTTTCAGGTAAAGCCCGGTACCGCCTACCAGCATGGGCAGTTTTCCACGCTCCAAAACCTGGTGGATCACTTTCGCCGCCTCAATGGCATAATCTGCTACGGTATAGTTCTCCATAGGCGATACCACATCCAACATATGGTGGACAATCTGCTGCCTGTCAGCATCGGAAGGTTTGGCTGTTCCGATATCCATCCCCCGGTAAATCTGCATGGAGTCCATACAGACGATCTCGCCACGGAAACGCCCCGCCAGCTCCATGGCCAGAGCGCTTTTGCCACTGGCCGTTGCGCCGGTGATGGCAATGAGTCTGGGTTTCATCGCTGCCTCCTGTTACTGAACACGCTTGAAACGCTTTTCCAGCATATACTGAGTCATTTCAATCACAATCGGACGGCCATGAGGACAGGTAGGCATGGCATCGGAAGCCAGCATTTCCGTCAGGAAACCTTTCACTTCCTCCTCGCTGAGCCTGTCGCCTGCCTTGATGGCACGCTTGCATGCCATCTGCGCAATCTGCTTGCGCATTCGCTCACGGGTGATGCCGCCTCGGCCAGCTTGCCACTCGTCAAGGGCTTCCAAAAACAGCGTGCGGGGGTTCTCATTGTGACCAAACAGGGTCGGAATGGCGTATACAGCCGCACTGGAATCATCAAAACGCTGAACATCGAAGCCTGCATCACACAGTACTTCTTGCAGTTCCTCCAACAGCATCAGATCATGCTGCGTCATCTCCACCAGCACAGGAGCCAGCAAGCGCTGAGAAACTGCCTTGCCTTCAAACTGCTGCATCATTTTGTCGTACAGCATCCGTTCATGAGCAGCGTGCTGATCCAGAAAAAGCAGCTTGTCGCCGCATTCAAAAATCCAATAGGTGGAGAATGCAATACCAATCAAGCGCAGCTGTTCAGCGGATGTAGCTTCCGGCAGAAGCGAAGTCTGCTCCGCTACCGCCTCTGGCTGGAGAGGGTTCACAGGCTTTTCTTCGTTGGGCTTTGCTGGTTCCGGCTTTTTGTTTTCTTTTGCTTGTTGGCTGGCTTGCTGTTTGGCCAGTTCCAGCATGATGCGGGTGACTTCCGGAGAGGTGGATTCACGCATGGTGTTGCCCGGCAAGGAAGAAAAATCCGGAACAAAGCTGGTATAGTGCTTCCTGGCCTCCTCCTTGGGGGAAGGTGTTTCCTTTTCCTCCGGCAACGGTTTGGAAACAGGCGGTTTGGGCTCAGCCGACGATTTGGGAGCAATTGAAGAAGAAACCTGTGTTTTGGGCGGTGGTTGCAAATTCGCAACGGTTGCTGTTGTTTCAGACGGGAAATCAGAAATAACAGCATTTCTTTTCGTCTCTGCTGGAGGTGCCATTTCCTCGGGTCTGCCCAGTTCAATCACGGTAAAGCCGGTGGATTCTTTGGGTTCCTGAATTGCCTCAACCGTTGGTTTTACCTGGGTAACCGTTCCTGCGGTCAGTTGCGCCCCCAGAGACTGCCCGTGCAATGCCTCGCTTACCAAAGTCCTGACAGCCTGAGCAATGGCATTTTCATTCTGGAAACGCACTTCCAGTTTGTTGGGGTGCACGTTCACATCCACCAGCGAATGTGGCAGTTGCAAAAACAGAGCACCCATCGGGAAACGCCCCACCATGACCCGGCCTTCGCAGCCGCTTTCCAACGCCCGGCTGATCAGGCTGCTGCGGAAGTAACGGCCATTGATAAAGAAGGACTGCTGCATCCGGTTGCCACGGCTCAATTCCCCTACGCCAATATAGCCATCCAGAATCAATCCATTCATATTGCCGCTGACATGGTGCATCTGAGCAAAAGCCTCTTTGCCATACACCCTGTACAGCACCGATTCCAGCTTGCCATCGCCAATGCTTTGATAAACCGTTTTGCCCTGATTCACAAACCGGAAGGCAATTTCCGGATGAGAAAGCATCAGACGAAGGATGTAGTCGGAGACCAAAGCCGATTCCTGGGCGGGTTTCTTGAGGAATTTCCGGCGCACAGGCGTATTGTAGAACAGATCCTCTACCACAAACGTGGTGCCCACTGGCGAAGCAGCCTGCCGGATATCCACAAACTCTCCGCCTTCGATTCTGGCACGGATGCCAAGAGGCGCATCCGCTGTTTTGGTGGTGCAGCTTACCTTGGCGACAGCCGCAACCGACGCCAATGCTTCGCCACGGAAACCCAGCGTATGAATATCGAACAGCTGATCCGCTGTTTGCAGTTTGCTGGTGGCATGGCGTTCAAAGGCCATACGGATTTCTTCGGCAGGAATGCCCTTACCGTCGTCCGTGATGCGCAGGTATTCCACGCCGCCGCCACGCACTTCTACCGTGATATGGGCAGCCCCTGCGTCGATGGCGTTTTCCACCATCTCTTTCACCACGGAGGCAGGACGCTCCACCACTTCACCGGCGGCGATCCGACCAATGATCTCCTGAGACAGCTTGCGAATAGCCGCCATGGTTCTCCCTCCTTAAATCCTTCGTGCTTTTTCCCTAAGGCGATAGAGGATGTTCAGCGCATCCATCGGGGTGACGGACAGCACATCCAGATTCTGCAATTCTTCCACCAGTTCATCCTGCGCCAGATGGAACAGGTCAGTCTGACGATCCTGCTTTTTCTTCTTTTCCAGAATGTTTGAAGAAATGGACTCCTGATTGAATTCACTAACTTCCAGACGGGCCTGGATCTCGTGGGCACGGGCCACCACCGTATTGGGAATACCGGCCAAACGTGCAACGTACACGCCGTAGCTCTTATCCGCACCGCCGGGCATGATCTTGCGCAGGAAGATGACTTCCTCCCCGTGCTCCATAACGGAAATGCAGTAATTCTTCACGCCGGGGAAGCGGCCTTCCAGCTCGCTGAGTTCATGGTAGTGAGTGGCAAACAGAGTTTTTGCGCCCACTTTTTTGGGGTCCAGCAGATATTCCACCACGGCCCATGCAATGGCAAGACCGTCGAAGGTGCTGGTGCCACGGCCGATTTCGTCCAGAATCACCAACGATTGACTGGTGGCATTTCTGAGAATACCGGCGGTTTCGCTCATTTCCACCATGAACGTGCTCTGACCGGAAGACAGATCATCCGATGCACCGATGCGGGTAAAGATTCGGTCGCAAAGGCTGATATTGGCACTGGTGGCAGGCACAAAGCTGCCAACGTGCGCCATCAGGGTGATCAGCGCAGTCTGACGCATATAGGTGCTCTTACCGGCCATATTGGGGCCGGTGATAATGAGCATTCGGTTTTCATTGCTATCCAGCGTGGTATCATTGGGCACAAAGGGCGTATCGGTCACCGTTCGTTCCACGATGGGATGACGGCCTTCCACAATATGAAGAATGCCTTCTTCGTTGATCTCCGGCTTCACATAGCCATAATCCCGGGCCACACGGGCCAGCGACAGCAGCGCATCTGCTGTTTTCAGCGCCTGGGCATTCTGTTGAATAGCGCCGATTTCCTTGGCAATGGCATCCCGCACTTCTGAAAAAAGCTGCATTTCCAGCGAGAGGGACATCTGCTGTGCCTGATTGATCTTCTGTTCAATTTCCTTGAGTTCCGGCGTGGTATACCGCTCGCCGGTGGCCAGGGTCTGTTTGCGGGTATACCGCAGAGGCACCAGCCCCAGGTTGCTCTTGGAAACCTCAATGTAGTAACCGAAAACACGGTTGGAGGTAATCTTCAGATTCTTGATGCCGGTGGTTTCCTTTTCGGCAGCCTCCATGTTGAGAATCCACTGCTTGCCATTTTGCAGTGCATCCCGGTAGCTGTCCAGTTCTTCGTTATAGCCATTGGCAATCACACCGCCGTCGCTGATGAGCAGCGACGGGTTCGGAGCAATGGCCCGCTCAATGAGATCGCATAATTCGTCAAGGGGCGTCATGGTGTGAGCCAATGCAGTCAGATGAAGCAGATCAAAGCTGCTGAGAATATCCTTCACCGGCTTCACACTTCTCAGGGAACGCAGCAAAGCAAGGCAATCCCGGGCATTCAGGTTATTGTAGCTGATCTTGCCCAGAAGACGCTCCATATCGGCCACATTCTGCAAAGCATCGCTGAGTTCCTCGCTGCGGATGAAATCATCCTTGAGGGCTTCCACACAGGTAAGGCGGGCTTCGATGCGGGAGCGGTTAATCAGCGGGCTTTCCACCCAATTGCGCAAAAGTCGGGCGCCCATGGCAGTTTCTGTTTTATCCAGCAGCCACAGAAGGGAACCCTTGCGCTCATTGTTGCGCAAACACTGAGTCAGTTCCAGATTCCGACGGGTTGCCCTGTCCAGAAACATGGTATCCTCGCCCTGATAAATGGTCAGCTGGGTAATGTGACTGAGGGCGTTCATCTGGGTCTCGCTCAGATAGCGCAGCAATGCACCAGCAGCGATGGCCCGCTTATCCTTCTGTTCCATACCAAGGGAGGACAGGTTCTGCACACCGAAATGACTGAACAGTTCGCTGTCAGCCGCCCGTTTCTGGAAAGCGCTCTCCTGCATCTGGGTGCGGGATACATCCACCGTCAGGAAGGAATTCAGCCGCTGTACATCATTGGTGACCACCTCGCTGGGCTGAATGCGCACCAGTTCATCCCGAAGGGTGCTTTCTGCATCCAGCAGTAGATGTACCGTCAATTCGCCTGTGCTCACATCTGCGTATGCCAAAGAAGCCTGCTTGCCGGAAAAAGCAACGCAGAGCACATAACTGGGGCGCTTTTCATCCAAAAGAGCGGGATCCACCACGGTGCCCGGCGTCACAATCCGGATCACCGCCCGTTCCACCAAACCCTTGGAAGTTGCCGGGTCGCTTAACTGTTCACAGATGGCTACCTTATAGCCACGCTCCACCAAACGGGAAATGTATGTGGTGGCAGAGTGAAAGGGCACGCCGCACATGGGGGCGCGCTCTTCCAAACCGCACTCTTTACCTGTCAGGGTCAGTTCCAGCTCCTTGGAAACCAGAACTGCATCGTCAAAGAACATCTCGTAAAAATCGCCAAGGCGATAAAACAGGATGCAATCGGAATACTTTTGTTTGGTTTCTACGTAGTGCTGCATCATGGGCGACAATCCGGCCATGAAGTTTCCTCCCTTTCGTACGGGTGCTTCAGTTGATCAGTGGTGATGGTGTCCGCAGCCGGAGCAGCTGGAGCAGGAGCCGGTGCAGCCTTCTTCTTCGTCATCCCGTTCGCCGGTAACCACAAACTTAATGATGCTGTTGACCTTGCGCATCATATCGTTGAAGGCTTCACGGCTGTCACGCATACGGTTCAGGGCTTCGTTGGCATCGATGGCACGTTCCACTTCTTCCAGTTCGCCGCCAGCCTTGGCCAGATCGCCGGGATTCATGTTGGCATCCGCCAGAATGTTTTCAACGGCGGTACGCTTTTCGGTATAGGCAGCGATCAGGCCGGTGGCCTCGCTGTCCCGCATGGCGTCCTGCTCGCTCAGGCGCATATTGATGTATTCTTCGCTCTCCAGAATGGCTTCCGCCAGCATTTCAGCCTGATTCAAAACCTTTTCCATAAGTCAACTCACCTTTCTGCTCTTTCTCCCCGCAGGGTATTGACTGCGGCAGAGGTAATGTGTACGGGAATAATCTTTCCGATATCCTCGGAAGTTCCCTTGAATGTGACGGTAATGTTCCGGGTTCCTTTTCCCGAAACCATACCGGAATCACGCTTGGACAAGCCTTCCACCAGCACTTGTTCCGTCAGGCCCAGCATGGACTGATGAGCCCTGGCTGTGGAGGCTTCCACCTCCGCAATCAGCTTGGTGATGCGGCGGGTACTTTCTTCATCCGGGATGCGGCCTTTCATGGCGGCTGCCCTGGTGCCGATCCGTGGCGAATAGATGAAGGTGAACGCAGAATCGTAGCCCACCTCCCGAACCAGGGAGCAGGTATCCTCGAACTGGGCTTCCGTTTCACCGGGGAAGGATACGATCAAATCGGTGCTCAGGCCAATGCCCGGCACAGCAGCCCGGAGCTTTTCCACCTTGCGCAGATAGTCTTCCCGGGTATAGCGGCGGTTCATCAGCGAAAGGATCTCGTTATTGCCGCTTTGCACAGGCAGGTGCAGATGGTTGCAGATATGCTTCCCGTTTGCCATCACTTCGATCAGCTCATCGCTGAGATCCTTGGGATGAGACGTCATGAAACGGATGCGGGGAATGCCCATCCCGTCCAGACGGCGAAGCAGTTCCGGGAAAGATTCGCTGCTGCCATTGCCGTAGCTGTTTACATTCTGGCCCAGCAGCATGATCTCCTGAACACCGCTGTTCAGCAGACCATTCGCTTCCCGGAGAATATCATCCATCCGTCGGGAACGTTCACGGCCACGAACATAGGGAACGATGCAGTAGGAGCAGAAATTGTCGCAGCCGTACATAATGGTAATGTAGGCATGATGCTTGCAAAGGCGTTTCAGAGGCAGGTTTTCCGCAATCAGATTTTCTTCGTGACTGATGGAAACCACCCGGTGATTCTGCTCCAGCAGATTCAGAAGCAATGTGGGCAGCTCATGCAGATTGTGGGTGCCGAAAGCCAAATCGATGAAGCGATACTGCTTGAGGATTTTTTCTGCCATCTCGGGCTGCTGCACCATGCAGCCGCATACCGCAATAATCAGATGGGGCTTGTCCTTCTTGAGTTCCTTGAGCCAGGTTACATTGCCAAGGGCACGGCGCTCCGCATTATCACGGACACAGCAGGTGTTGAAGATGACAAAATCGGCGTTGCGGCGGTCATCCGCTTCCGCCATGCCCATGCCGGAAAGCATTCCCGCCAGCTTTTCGCTGTCGTGGGCGTTCATCTGGCAGCCATAGGTGACGATGTGGTAGCTGCCCGGGCATCGGGGATGGGCAGCCACAGCTTCCATGGCGTTGGCCTGATCAGCCAGCGCTTCATGGGATACATGTACAGGGGGGTGCTTCAAAATGAAACTTCCTTTCGGATATTGGTTATTCTGGGAACACATATTGATGACCAGTACTGCCGCAATGTTTGCAGGGCTGGGCGAGCATTTCACGAAGGCTGGGACCGGTACGCTTCCGGGTCAATTCCATCAGTCCAAGGGAGGTAAAGCCGTGCAACACCGTTTTGATACGGTCGTTTCCAAGGGCTTCGGCAAGGGCTTCAGCTACCTTCGTTTCCTCCTCCACGGTATCCATATCAATAAAGTCGATCAAAATGATACCGCTCAGATTGCGAAGGCGAATCTGCCGGGCAATTTCGGGAATGGCCGCCAGATTCTGGGCAAGGGCGAGGGTTTGTCCTTCCTGCGCTGTCACATTGCCGCCGGAGTTTACATCGATGGTCTGCAAGGCCTCCCGTTCATCAATCACCAGACTGGCGCCTCCCGGAAGGGGGACTTTACGCATCAAAGCCTCTTTCAGCTGTTGAGGAATACGGTTTCCCTGCCAGAGAGCATCCAGATTCTCAGGGGTGGTTTGGAGGCCTGTGAGCACCGACACATCGTATCTGGCCCCATAATCACGGGCCAGAATCTGATGATATGGCACATCCTCCATCAGCACAGCAGGCGCTTTGGTATGCTGCACAAAAGCTGTGGTATCCTGCCAAAGTTGGAATAATTCCTCCGCTTCCTGCATGACGGCTTCCTTGCGGGCGGTAAGGGCAGCATGGCGTACGATGATGCCGAACCTGTCTTTGGCAATCTGCCTGCCAAGGGCTTTGGCGGCAGCGTGCTCAGAGGGTTCTTCGATACGTTTGCTGACCCCAACAAAACGGCTCATGGGCATTAACAGCAGGTATTGACCGGGAAGGGTGATATCCCGGGTCAAAAAAGCGCCTTTGCTGCTCTTCTCATCCTTCTTCACCTGTACGATGATCTCATGATCGGTCACCAGCGGCGCTTTCCCATTGAGAGCGTGGAAACTGTCGCTTTCCCGGATGGGCAGAAAGCCGTTCAGGCTGCGTCCGATATTCACAAAAGCAGCCTTGATATCCGGCAAAACCCGTTCCACCCGGCCCAGAAACAACGTTCCAACGAGACTTTGCTGCTTACCATCCCGCAGATCATATTCCAGCAGTTTTCCGCTGGCAATGAGCGCTGTCTCTGTTCGCTCCCCCGCCTCTCGAACCAGAATCTGCATCCCGTCAGGCATGGGGATATTCCTCCATGGGCATCAGAGGGCCATTTTCAGGCTGGGCCAAAATGGCATCCCGATAGATGATATGGTGAGGCTTATCGCACCCGGCAAAAGTGCAGAGGCACTCAAACCAGAGGGAGGGCTTCAAGGCGCCGTTGGCAAATGTGACGGTTTCCAGCTTGATCTCATAACCATCCGCTGTTTTTGCAATGTTGCCTTCCTTGATGAAGGGACGGATATCGCAGGGATTTTCACCGCTCTTGGTGCGGCGGGTAGCTACGTAGTGATCCAGCGCCATAAAGCGGTCAAAGGCTTCTGCCGCCATATCAGCTTCGGGGCTTGCCATCAGACGGATGGTGTAGCGGGAACCCGCCACCAGCGACATCAGCGTAGGAAACTCATCGCTGATGCTGCGGGCCATAACGATTTGCAAACATTCCGGGCTTACCCGGTTGAAGGCTTCCACAAACTGCTTTTCTGTCACGCCTTCCTCCACAGGCACTTCCATCAATTCCCGTCGTCCCACCACGCCAACGCTGAGGGGAGCGGCAAAGCTGAGACGGATATGGGGATTGAAGCCATTGGAGTACTTTACCGGTAGATTGCTGCGGCGAAGCGCCCGCTGAACCGTACGCATCAAATCCAGATGACCGATGTAGCGCAGGGTTTCGCCTTTTTCAAACACCGCCATCATCCGCATACGCTGCACACCCCTTTCACCTTCTGCAAGCCGCAGCCATTGCAGCCTTCCCGGCAATCCCGGGTGGTTTCAGCACGCATAGCCTTTTCGTACTCCCGCCACAGGAAGCTCTTGTCGATATAAGCATTGATGTGATCCCAGGGCAGTACTTCATCCTTGCTGCGGACGCGGTGCGCATAAAAATCCACATTCAGGCCGCAATCCGCAAAAGCCTGCAGCCACAGGTCATAACGGAAATACTCATTCCAGCCATCCAGCACGCAGCCCAGTTCCCAAGCACGGTACAGCACCTTGGAAAGACGGCGGTCGCCCACCGCAAAGCAGGCTTCGATGCGGCTGATGGCAGAATCGTGATAATTGAAGCGGGCTGATTTCAGCGGACGGAACAGTTCACGCACCATCTGCTGCTTGCGCTGCACTTCCTCAGGCCGATCCTGAGCGCACCACTGGAAGGGTGTGAAAGGCTTGGGCACAAATACGCTGGCACTGCAGGTGATACGAAGTCCCTTCACCCGCTGGCCTTTGGGCACCGCATAGTAGGCACCGGCGGATTTCTGGGCAAGATCGGCAATACCAGCCAGATCTTCGTCCGTTTCGGTGGGCAGACCCGTCATGAAATACAGCTTGACAGCGCTCCAGCCATTGGAGAAGGCGTTGCCGAGGGTCTCCATCAGGTTCTCTTCGGTAACACCCTTATTGATTACATCCCGCAGACGCTGGGTGCCTGCTTCTGGCGCAAAGGTCAGGCTGCTTTTCTTCACCTGCTGGGTCTGGGTCAGGGTATCCTGTACAAATTTATCCACACGCAGGCTGGGCAGGGACAGGGAGACCCGCTTGTCCTTCAGATCGCTGGTAAGGCGGGTAGCCAGTTCCGTGATGTGGGAATAATCGCTGGAGGACAGCGAAGAAAGGGAAATCTCTTCATAACCGGTATTGCTGACGCTTTCGCAAGCCATTTCGCACAGCTTGTCCACACTGCGTTCCCGGACGGGACGGTACAGCATACCCGCCTGACAGAACCGGCAGCCACGAGTGCAGCCACGCATGATCTCCAGCATGATGCGGTCAAAAACCACCTGCGTATAGGGTACTGGCGGATGGGTGGGACAATAAGCCTCATCCATGTTCACCTGAATACGCTTGTTGATCACCGCAGGAACGGTTTCATCCACTGGTGTCAGGCTCTTCAGGGTACCATCCTCGTTGTAGGCATCCTCATACAGGCAGGGAATGTATACGCCTTCGATTTTTGTCAGACTGCGCAGAATTTCCATGCGGGAAAGGCCTTGCTTGCGACCATTGCGCACGGCATTGGTGAACTCCACAATCTGCTCTTCCCCGTCGCCGATCATCACCGCATCCACAAAAGCGTGAAGAGGTTCGAGATTGAAGGCGCAGGGGCCGCCCACGCATACGATGGGATCAGCCTCACTGCGCTGTGCGGACTGAATAGGGATGCCACCCAGATGCAGCATATCCAGAATGTTGGTATAGCTCATTTCATATTGCAGCGTGAAACCAACAATGTCAAAATCTTTAAGGGGCGTGCGGCTTTCCAGCGAAAACAGCGGAATCTGATGGTCCATCAGTTCCTTGCGCATATCCACCCAGGGCATACAGCAACGTTCACACACCGCATAGGGCAGATCGTTGAGAATGCCATAGAGGATCTTAATCGCCAGATTGCTCATGGCAACTTCATATATATCAGGAAAACAGAAAGCAAAACTGACTTCTGCTTCGGAAATGGGCTTCACAACAGCATTCATCTCGCCGCCGGTGTATCGGGACGGCTTTTCCACCCGCTCCAGCAGCTGATCAATCGTAACAGGCATGGGGCTCCTCCTCCAAACAAGCATACATATTTATGATAGCATGAGGCCGGGTGAGATGCAAACTTTTTTTATTTTTTATACCCTACATAAGTATCAGGCCTAAATTGCAATATCAAATAGGACAGTCTGAAAGAGTTCAGCCGGGGAAGCGAAACCAAGGGCTTTCCGTGGGAAACGATTACACCAGTCCTGCACTCTCTGGACGGCGTCGAGAGAGACGCCGTCCAGAGAGTGTCCCTTTGGGAAGAAACGACGGATGAGAGAATTCTGCTTCTCGTTTAATCCACGTTCGTAGGCAGAATAAGGATGCGCATAGTAAATTGCTGTGTCTGGAAGGAACTGAGGCAAGGAGGCGAACTCGCTGCCATTGTCGCTGGTAATGGAACGGAATACTGCGTTAAAATGATCACCATAGATTTCTCGAAGCTGCTGGATCCCTTGTTCGACAGCCATAGTACTTCTGTTGGCGATTTTGATTATATGGCGAAAATTGAGAGTCCGCTCATCCAGCGTTAACAGAACGGCAGATGAATCTCTGTTTCCTACAACTGTATCAATTTCCCAATGGCCGAATTCTTCCCGTTTATTCACCGCTTCCGGACGCTCTTCAATGCTCATCCCATACAACAGCTTATGCTGACGGTTGCGATGGAGCGTTGGTTTCCGCTTAACTTTTAG
>JAFVXE010000001.1 GCA_017501255.1 Clostridia bacterium
CATTGGGCACCCAACCTGTGCCCTTTACCCGCCCCGAAAAACAGCTTAGGGATTTGACGTCGTCCGCTACCGTCGCGGTGCGGGGAGCACCTTGGCTGTGCTCCGTTTCTCTTGCCTCCCGAACAAGGCGTTTTGTGCTGGTTGGCTACATTTCCATTTCTGCCGGTTTTCCAGCTGGGGAAACGCCCCCAAAAGGCTTCTTCCCCCATCGGGGGAGGAAGCTGTCAGGCGCAGCCTGACTGATGGTAGGGGTGTTTGCAGGGCCTATGGACAGGACAGCCAACCTGCGCTACCCTCTCCAAGCAGAAGGAGCCTTTTCAACCTTCCCCGCAGCCACCCCCGCCCCACGGGGCCCGCAACGCAGCCCCGAAGGGGCGAGGACGGGCCCAAGCGAGCGGCGGGGGGAAGGGAAGGGTCCCTTCCCCTTTAAGCCGCGGCTTCTGTTGCCCACATCCGACGCAAACGCCCCGCCCTCTTGACAGAGGGCGGGGCGGATGTGTATCAGTCCAGATACTCTTCCAGGCACTCCCCGCTATCCCGCATGGGGATGGAGTGAACCACACCCACATAGCGGATGTGCCAGCACTCGGCCACAAAGCCGGTGATGTCCTCCTTGCCTTCCGGGTAACGGATGATGAAACCGTACTCCCAGCAATGCTCGTGGAGCCATTTCTGCTGGGGTGTACCCATGAAGGTCTTGCCGGGGGTGGTGATATCGAAAGCCAGACCGGTATGATGCTCGCTGGTGCCGGGGTCGGCAACGGTTTTGCGGGCAGCGGAGCGGGCCTTGTCGCCGGTCATGCCCTGCTGGCGGTACTCGGATACCTTGTTGTTGAACAGCTTTTCCTGATAGGCGATGCTCCGGTAACCGGCGCTGATCTGCCAGTCGCCGATGCCATCATCGATGGCGGCACGGAACATGGTTTCCAAAGCGGCTACAGCAGTGCGGTCGCCCTCGATTTCGCTGCCCTTGACGTATACCACGCTTTCCGGCAGCACGGAGCGCAGAAGCACCAGATCCCCGGGCTGATAATTGTCATCCAGCTTGTGGGTGCGGTTCACCAGCAGGGGCGGGGCATTGGGGTCGGGGGTGGGGGTGACGGTGACCTGCTTGGCATTGTCGCTGTAGAGCATACCAAGGGTCATCTCTCCGGCAGCGCCGTCCACCTCCAGCCCGTGCTGGCTCTGGAACAGCCGCACCGCCGTCTGGGTGCCGGGGCCGTAGTCGCCGTCGCATTCGCCGTTGTAAAAGCCCAGTTCCTTGAGCCTCTCCTGCATCTGACGAACAGAATCCCCCTCGGCTCCCTTGCTCAGGGATGAGGGGGTCTGGGTGGGTGCGGGGGTGGGGATGTAGACCTGGGCAGTGCTTGCATAGAGCGCATTGCGGGTGGCTTCTCCGGCGATGCCGTCATCGTCCAGCCCGTGCTGCGCCTGAAACAACATGACCGATTGCTGGGTGCCGGGGCCGTACTGGCCGTCCACCTCGCCGGTGTAATAGCCCAGTTCCTTGAGGCGGCTTTGCAGCTTTTTCACCTCGTCGCCCTCCACACCGGGCTTCAGAAGCATCACCGTGGGCTGGGGCGTGACCCCCGGCGGCAGAGTGACCGCCATCATGGAGCGCACATCCGCCGTGGGGGTGGGCGTGGCGGCAGACTCCACTTGCAGGGTGTTTTTCAAGGTCATGGTGGGGCCGATCTGCAAGGCGGCCGCCACCGTGCCGATCACCAGAAGAACCAACAAAATAATGGTTCCCGGTTTGATTTGTCTCTCTTCCATGCCAAAGGGTCACCTCCTGATGCAGGTGTTTGTCAAAGGGATGCGTTGCCGGTCAGATCAATCCAGAACCGCTGCTCCAGCACGCCGTCCACCCATACTTCGTTTTCCAGTACGCCGCCGTTTCGCTCAATGGTTTTGCGGGAGGCGATGTTTTCCCGGTCGCAGACCATGAGCACCCGTTGGATGCCCAGTTTCCGGCATTCCTCCAGGGCCAGGGCCACCAGGCGGGTGCCGATGCCCTGCCTGCGGCGGGAGGGACGCACGCCGTCGCCCACGTGCCCGCCGTTGAGCAGCAGCGAGTCATTCAGCCAGTGGCGGATGTTGAAAGCGCCCACCATCTGTCCGCTTTCCTCTTCCAGGCACAGGAAGGTGCTGTCCGGCACAAGCCCCTCCTGAGGCTTGGTTTGCTCCAGCGAGGCGCACCAGGCGGGAAAATCATGCACATCCTGACGGCGGATGGCATAGGGCACGATCGTCTCGCCAGTGGCAAGCCATTCTTCCATCATATCCAGTATCTGCGCCCGATAGGCAGGGGCTTCCCGGGCGGGAATCAATCGCAGGGTCATGGGCTTGTCCTCCTTTGGGGTGCGAGCCGGGCCTTGCCCCTGCGCCGGGGCTGCCCGGACTGGCTGACGGTCCGCAGCTGCATTTCCTCATCGCAACGCATGAGACGGTCTGCCCGCTGCATCCAGCCGGTGTGGCTGGCATAACGTTTCACCGGTTCGTCCCCCGCCCGTATTTCCCAGCGGAAGGGCCGGAGCCGGTGCAAATGGTGGTTCACAATCAGCCGGTAGGCTCCCGGCCTGAAGGGGTCATCCTCGTTGAGCAGGTGGGGTTGGGTGAGGCAGGCTGCCAGCCCGGTCAGGATGCGCCGCAGGGAAGTGACCGCCACATACGGCCTCATCTGCTCCATGCGGCTGCGAAGCAAAGCGGCATCCATATCCCTGCCGGTCAGCTCCCGGTACATCCTGCGCTGATGGGCTTCCAGCTGCTTCACGGCGCTCTGGGCCCGGTCGCCGGCAAAGGCGTACAGCCAGTCCAGCACCGCCAGACTGCGCCCCCTGTCCATCAATAGATTCAACGCATCCTCCCCTTTTTCCTCCACGGCGCAGAGCATCAGGGCGGTCACGTTCAGCAGATTGTCCGCTGTATCCCGAATGCCATAGAGAAGGGGCCTGAGCCATTGGCGGCAGGCTGCGTCCGCTGGCAGCGCCGGGGCGGGACAGATTTGCTGCCGGAAGGCTTCATCCGGGTCAAATTCCAGACACTGCCCCAGATGCACCTGCGCCCCGATACGGCAGACCAGGTCATCCCGATTCTGGATGTGCCACAGGGGATAGGCAAAGGGTCTGCCGGTAAGTCCGGCGGAAGCCGCTGTGGGCGAGGCAAAGCCAAAGCCCCGGATATGCCGTGCCAGCACGCCCCGCTGATGCAGCAGCCGGTGGGTGAATACCTGCATCACGGCGCCGCCCTGACTGTGCCCGGCCATCCACAGCTGAAAGCGGCTGTCCGGGCATTGCAGCTCGGTGAGGATGTCGCTGAGGGTCAGCTGTTCAAGCCCCAGCTGCATGGCCGTGGCCGGGAAGGAAATGCTGCTCAGCCCCTCCTCGAAATGGGTGCACAGCTGGGAAAACCCCCGGTGAAACCCATTCTCATCGGAGAAACGGAAGTTGGAAAACCAATCGTAGAAACGCTTGCCGGTACCCATGAAGCCAATGGCGATCAGGTGCTTCCCCTCCGGCAGGGGATGGGCCATACACACCGCCTTCACCGTATCGCTGCCCTCCCGCTGCCGCAGGGCAGCGAAAATCTGCCCTACCGGGTTTCTGGCCCGGAGGGCCGTCTGAGCCCTGCGCATCCGGTGCAGCTCTGCCAGCTGCTGAAAGGCTGCATCCCCCGGGGTCTGAATGCTGGACTGTTCGGTATGCTGTCCGCCGCTTTCCAGCACATTGTCGATCTGAAAGGAAAAATCCCGCCAGCCTGCCGCCAGCCACGGGGTAATATCCAACGTGTAGGTCATCTCTGCCAGCGCCAGCGACTGCCGGATGGCTTCCGGCGAAAGGGGCGGCATCCGCTGTCCAAAGGGGCCTTTGGCAAAGGGCGCCGTCAAGCCGCTCAGCCGGGACAGCTCCACCTGCGGGGCGGGCTGCGGGTTTGGTTCCATAGGGGTTTCCCGTTGGGGTCTGGAAAACCAGCTTTTCCACAGTGTCATGCCAAAGCCTCCTTTCCGGGTTATTGGGATGTCAGTATACCATATTTGCGAAAAGGGCGCAAAAAGCCCACTTGCGCCCACCGCCGTCCGTGGTATAATAAGGGCAGCGGCGCAGGCCGCACCCTGAAAGGAGCATGACGGACGATGAACAAACCCGTATTGATCATTATGGCAGCCGGTATGGGCAGCCGCTACGGCGGTCTGAAGCAGATGGACCCCGTGGGCATGAACGGTGAACTGATTCTGGACTACTCCCTTTTCGATGCCCGCCGCGCCGGTTTTGAGCGTGCCGTGATCGTCATCAAGAAGGAAAACGAAGAGGCTTTCCGTCAGGTGCTGGGCGACCGGGTCAGCCAGCATATGCACATTGACTACGCTTATCAGGATCTCTTCGACGTGCCGGAAGGCTATGTGGTTCCCGAAGTGCGCAAAAAGCCCTGGGGCACCGGTCATGCCATCTATGCCGCCCGGGATCTGGTGGATGCGCCTTTCTGCGCCATCAATGCGGACGATTTTTACGGCTACAATGCCTTCAAGCTCTGCTACGATCACCTGTGCAATCT
This sequence comes from Clostridia bacterium, assembly GCA_017501255.1. GTDB lineage: Bacteria > Bacillota > Clostridia > Christensenellales > Aristaeellaceae > Limiplasma. Next base: position 4,552 of record JAFVXE010000001.1, read on the forward strand.
GAAGAACGACGGCGATGTGGCCATGGTGGGCTATCTTTTGAAGAACACCCTCAGCGACAGCGGTTATGTGGCCCGCGGCGTATGCACCATGGATGAATCCGGCCATCTGCTGGATCTTACCGAGCGCACCCACATCATCCCCTCCATGGACGGCCCCCTCATGACCGAGGATATGCACACCTACACCCGCCTCAGCGAGGATACCGTGGTTTCCATGAATATGTGGGGTTTCCCCGCCGCCATGATGCAGGCCATCAAGGATGGTTTCCCCCGTTTCCTGAATGAAGATGTACCCAAGAACCCCGAAAAAGCCGAGTATTTCCTGCCCATGGTGGTGGATACCCAGCTCAGCGCCGGCAAGGCGAGGGTTTCTGTGCTGACCACGCCGGATAAGTGGTATGGCGTCACCTATGCTGCCGACAAGCAGGAAGTGGTGGATGCCCTCAAGCGGATGCACGAAAACGGTGAATACCCAACGCCTCTGTGGCAATAATGGACGTCCAGCCCGCCTTCCTAACGGATAGGCGGGCTGTTCGCCCTAGTGACTGGACAATAGTTGTCGCGGCTTAAAGGGGAAGGGGCCCTTCCCTTCCCCACGCCGCTCGCTTGGGTCGCCGTCCTCGCCTATGCACGTCCACCCTGTCCTCCTATCGGAAGGACAGGGTGTTCGCGCCGGATGTGGACAATAGTTGCCGCGGCTTAAAGGGGAAGGGGCCCTTCCCTTCCCCACGCCGCTCGCTTGGGTCGCCTCCTCGTGCCTTCGGCACTGCGGGGGACGACCCCGCTGGGCGGGGTGGCTGCGGGGAAGGTTGAAAAGGCTCCTTCCGCTTGGAAAAGATAGCGCAGGTTGGCTGTCCTGTCCATAGGCCCTGCAAATACCCCTACCATCAGTCAGGCTGCGCCTGACAGCTTCCTCCCCCGATGGGGGAAGAAGCCTTTTTGGGGGGAAGTTTCCTTTGTTGGGAAACCGGCAAGAATGGAAGTATGGCCAACTAACGAAAAGCGCCTTGTTCGGGAGGCAAGAGAAACGGAGCAAAGCCAAGGTGCTCCCCGCACCGCGACGGTAGCGGACGACGTCAAATCCCTAAGCTGTTTTTCGGGGCGGATGAAGGGCACAGGTTGGGCAGTCAAGAAACAAGGATGCATCCAAGATACGATAACGCATTGCGCATTGTGCCCGCCGCCACGAAAAATAGCAATGAAAGGGATTTGACCAAAGGGAGCGTGTCGCTGTTTTCTGGTTCCTCTTTTTCAAAAGAGGAACCGCAGGGTGTGGGGGCGCGCAGCCCCCACCCACTCCCTCGCAGCGGCACTGCGAGAAATCCACCCACCCCGCCCCTCGCAGCGGAACTGCGAAAAATCACCAGCGAGGTACCAATACCATGCAAAGAAAACCTCAATCCCAGCCCCCGGTCAATGCCATTACCGAGGGCGTTATCTGGAAACAGCTGCTCAGCTTTTTCTTTCCCATCCTGCTGGGCACCTTCTTTCAACAGCTGTACAACACTGCTGATGCCATCATCGTGGGCAAATTCGTGGGCAAGGAAGCCCTGGCAGCTGTGGGCGGCGCAACCGCTACGCTGGCTAACCTGCTGGTGGGTTTTTTTGTGGGGCTTTCCTCCGGCGCAACGGTGATCATCAGCCAGTTCTACGGCGCACGTAAGCCGGAGGAGGTCAGCCGTACGGTACACACCGCTGCTGCCCTGACGCTGGCTGGCGGCATCGCTATCATGACCATCGGGCTGGTGTTCTCCCCGGCCATCCTGCGGCTGATGGGCACTCCGGCGGATGTGCTGCCCGGGGCGATCACCTATCTGCGCATTTACTTCTGCGGTATGGTGCCCTCGCTGGTGTACAACATCGGCACCGGCGTGCTCAGAGCCGTGGGCGACAGCCGCCGTCCCCTGTATTTCCTCATTTGCGCCTGCATGGTGAATATCCTGTTGGATATTCTGCTGGTGGTGGGTCTGGAGATGGGCGTGGCTGGCGCTGCTCTGGCGACGATCATCAGTCAGCTGGTCAGCGGCGTGCTGATCACCCTGTCCCTGCTGAAAACCCACGATGCCTACCGGCTCATGCCCAGAAAGATCCGCTTCCACGGCGATCTGCTCAGCCGCATCGTGCGCATCGGCTTCCCGGCGGGGATGCAGTCGGTGATGTACTCCCTGTCCAACATCATCATCCAGACCGCCATCAACGGTTTCGGCACCAATGTGGTGGCCGCATGGACAGCCTACGGCAAGATGGACGGCCTGTTCTGGATGACCATTCAGGCCTTCGGCGTGGCCATTACCACCTTTGTGGGCCAGAACTTCGGCGCCAAGCGCTACGACCGGATGCGCCGCAGCGTGAAGGTCTGCTTCGGCATGGCGGCCATTGCCACGGTCACCCTCAGCGGCTTTCTGCTTTTGTTCGGCGGCGTTTTGCTGCGCCTGTTCTCCAGCGATGCCGCTGTGGTGGAGCATGGCCTTCTCATCATCCATACGCTGGTGCCGCTATATTTTACCTATATCACCATCGAAGTGCTCTCCGGCGCTGTGCGCGGCACCGGCGATACCCTGATCCCCACGCTGCTGACCCTGACCGGCGTTTGTCTTTTGCGGGTTCTGTGGATCAGCTTTGTGGTGCCCCGCTATCCCCGGCTGGAAACCGTGCTGTACAGCTATCCCATCACCTGGACCATCACCTCGCTGATGTATGTGGTGTATTATTTCAAGGGGAACTGGCTGGAGCGGGGGCTGAAAATGCGGGCGGAGTAACAAAGTGCAATAAGAGATAAGGGGCAGGCGCTGTGAGGCACCTGTCCCTTGTTGGTTGAATCATCGACAGCATTCATGCTTTGCTTTCTACCATCATTTTCCAACCACGCTGTGTTTCGCCAAGTGAATCCTGTTGACCATCACCTCTAAAAAAGGTATACTATTTTTCAGCCATCATTTTCACACCTCATGGCACAAAGGAGGACTCCCCACCATGATGAAAGTACTGATCATCGGCGCAGGCCCCGCCGGTTTGACCGCCGCCTACGAACTGCTCAAGCGCGGCGAATTTGATGTGACCATTCTGGAAAAGACCGACCGCATCGGCGGCATTTCCCAGACGGTGCGCCACGGCGGCAACCGGATGGATATCGGCGGCCACCGCTTTTTCTCCAAGGATCAGCGGGTGATGCAGTGGTGGGCGGACATGATGCCTTTGCAGGGCGCGCCCTCCTTCGATGATAAGACCCTCAGCCGGGAGGTTTCCCTCACCGAGGGCGGCCCCGACCCGGAAACCGAGGATCGGGTCATGCTGATCCGTAATCGTGTCAGCCGCATTTACTACCAGAAGCATTTCTTCGATTATCCCATCAGCCTTAAGTGGGAAACCCTGAAAACCATGGGTTTTGGCACCACCATGAAGGTGGGCTTCAGCTTCCTCAAGGCCACTTTGATGAAGAAGCCCAACGACAATCTGGAAAACTACTACATCAATTCCTTCGGCAAAAAGCTCTACGGTATGTTCTTTGAGGGCTACACCGAAAAGCTGTGGGGCCGCCATCCCAGCGAGATCGACGCCAGCTGGGGCAAGCAGCGCACCAAGGAACTGAGCATCTTCGGCATTCTGAAGGATATGCTGGGCAAGGTGTTCCTCTCCAAAGAGCAGCGGCAGAAGCAGGTGCAGACTTCCCTGATCGAGGAATTCCGCTATCCCAAGTTCGGCCCCGGTCAGCTGTGGGAAACCGTTGCCGACGAGGTGCAGAAGCTGGGCGGCAAACTGATCATGGAGTCCGAAGTGCTGGGCGTGACCACCGAGGGTGGCAAGGTGACCTCCGTTTCCTTCCGGGATGCCAGCGGCGACCATACCGAGAATGCCGACATCGTGTTCTCTTCCATGCCCGTGAAGGATCTGGTGGCTGGCATGAACGACGTGCCTGCCGATATCGCCCGGGTGGCCGAGGGCCTGCCCTACCGTGATTTCGTCACCGTGGGCCTGCTGGTGGACAAGCTGGAGCTGAAGAACGAAACCAAGCTCAAGACCCTGGGTAACATCGTGCCCGACTGCTGGATCTACGTGCAGGATACCGGCGTGAAGCTGGGCCGCATCCAGATTTTCAACAACTGGAGCCCCTATCTGGTAGCTGACCCCGAAAACACCGTATGGGTGGGTCTGGAATACTTCTGCAACGAGGGCGACGATTTCTGGAACCTGTCCGAGGAGGACTGCACCAAGCTGGCCATCAGCGAGCTGGTGTCCATGGGTGTCATCCGGGATGCTTCCTGCGTCCGTGACAGCCACCGGGAGCGCATCCAGAAGGCCTATCCCGCCTACTTTGACACCTACGACGAGATGGACAAGCTGGTTACCTACCTCAGCGGCTTTGAAAACCTCTACTGCGTGGGCCGCAACGGTCAGCACCGCTACAACAACATGGATCACTCCATGGCCACTTCCTTTGAGGCGGTGGATAACATTCTGGCGGGCAAGACCGACAAGACCAATGTGTGGAATGTGAACACCGAGCAGGAGTATCACGAGGAAGCCAAGACGGAAGAGAAGTAAACGCAGTGTGGGCGGGGGACGCCGTCCCCCTGCACCCCCTGCTCAAGGGTTCAGGGAACCCTTGAGAATCCCACATATGCGCCCATTGCATGGGCGCAGGGGGAATATCTTGGACAACGAAAATAACCCCTCTGCATTTTTCGTGCAGAGGGGTTTGTTATTGGGTTTTGGGGTTTGTTGGGATCCTTGCGCCCATGAAATGGGCGCAAAACCGGGATTCCAAAGGGCCGATGGCCCTTTGGCGGGGTTGTCAGGGGCAGCGCCCCTGACTCACACACCCTCAAACCAATCCATCGCCCGCTCCGGCCAGCCTTCCATGCACATCCCGGTGCCGTCGGCAAAGCCATGGCCGCCGGTGGGGCCCACTTCCAGGCGGCAGGGGATGCCCGCTTTCACCAGCGCACCGGCCAGACAGCGGGAATGCTCCGGATCCACCAGCTCATCCTTGGCGGCCACGAAGATGGCCGTGGGCGGGAAGGCGTCCACATGGTCGGGAATCTCGTATACGCTGGCGCAGGCTTCCTGCATGGTACAGCCCACGCCGGCCTTGGCAAAGGCGTCCTTGTGGGAACTCTTGTCCCAGCGGTCATTGTTCAAAAGCCGGTAGGAGGTGGCCGGATAGATGGGGAAGCACACCTCCGGCTTGGCCATGCCGTAGGCGGGATAGCCCGCCGTGGTGTTCCACAGGCAAACGATATAGCCGCCGGCGGAGAAGCCGCAGGTCATGTACCGGTCAGGGTTCACATGGAAAATGTCCTTCTTCTCCCGGATGATGGTCATGGCCCGGGCGATATCCTCCATGGCCTTCACCGCAGAGGCCTCCACGCACACCCGATAGGTAAGGATGAACACATGATAGCCCCGCTCATTGAAATGGCGGGCTACCGGCCAGCCTTCCGTCAGGCTCCACACATTCACGAAGCCGCCGCCGGGCACCAGCAGCAGGAAGGGGCGGTCATTGGCGGCCGGGTCATCGGAGGGGAAGTAGACGAAGTTCACATTTTCCTTGGCAGGGTCGGCTGTGCGCTCCTCCTGGGAATACAGCTTGTGGTAGAAATGCTCCTTTTCAGCCGCCGCAAACAAGCTCATAAAGCCCCGGTTCAGCACGGCCCAGCCCATTTTGTCGGCGATCTCCTGCAATGTCCAGTGGTAGAATTTCTCCTTGGTCAAATCCCATTTGCTGATGGCGTCCGGCGCAATATCGGCAATGGCGGGGTCTTCCAGCAGGGCTTTGAGGGTCTTTTGCATATACATAGGGTTCTTCCTCCTCTGTTGTGGTTGGATATAGTGATCTCGGGGCACAGGGAACGGCGCACGCCTGTGCTGTTTCATTGCATCCATGATACCACAGAAAAGAATGCCCATGCAACCATCCCCGCCCATCTCCCGCTTGCCCCCAAACCCCGCAGATGCTATAATATCCCTTACCAAATCAACCATCCGAGGTGACTGCCCATGCGCTTCATCCCCCGTCAAGCCCCCGCCCAGCCGGATGCGCTGGCTGCCCTGCGCCCTCATGAGGGTGTGGTGGCCCGCCTTTTGTATGCCCGGGGCGTGCGCACGGCCCAGCAGGCGGAAGCCTTTCTGCACCCGGATGTATCCATGCTCCACGATCCGCTGCTGATGCAGGGCATGACCGACGCATTGCGGATTCTGGAAAAAGCCAAAGCCGAAAAAACGCCCACCGTGGTCTACGGCGACTATGATGTGGACGGCATCTGCGCCACCGCCATTCTGACCCATGCCCTGCGCCGGTTTGGCCTCAACGTTACGCCCCACACGCCCCTCAGGGCCGAGGGCTACGGCCTCAACTGCGACGCTGTCCGGGCGCTGGCCAAGGACTACCGGCTGCTGGTGACCGTTGACCTGGGCATTACCAACCATGAGGAAGTCCGGCTGGCCCAGAGCCTGGGCATGACCGTCATCGTCACCGACCACCACGGGCTTGGGCTGGAAATGAGCCCCGCTGATGTGGCCATGAATCCGCTTTTGGGGGATTACCCTTTCCCCAAGCTGTGCGGCGCCGGGGTGGCCTTCAAGCTGGCAACGGCTCTGCTGGGCATCGAGAACTGCCACGAATACCTGGACCTGGCCGCCCTTGCCACGGTAGCCGATATCGTGCCCCTGCGGGATGAAAACCGGGTGATCGTCTCCTGCGGCCTGCCGGTGATTCAGGCAGCCAAGCGGCCCGGCATCCGGGCGCTGTTGGAGGTCAGCGGCAATCCCAGCCCGGTCACCTCCGATACCCTGGGCTACCAGCTGGGGCCCCGCATCAATGCCGCCGGGCGGCTGGGGGATGCCAATGCGGCGGTGGAGCTGCTGCTCGCCACCGATCCTGCCAAGGCCCAGTCGCTGGCCCGGCAGCTGGACGACTGGAACACCCAGCGCAAAAACGAGGAAACCCGGCTGGTGAACGCTGCCAAAAAGGCCGCCGAAGGCCACGACTTCGCTGCCGAAAAGGCCCTCATCATTACCGGGGACGGCTGGCACGCAGGCATCATCGGTCTGGCGGCAGGACGGCTGTGCACCCAGTACAGCTGCCCGGTATGCGTCCTTTCCCGGGAGGATGGGGTGCTCCACGGCAGCCTGCGCAGCGTGCCGGGGGTACACATCCACAACTGCCTCAAGGAATGCGACGATCTGCTGACCCGCTACGGCGGTCATGAACAGGCCGCCGGTGTGACCCTGCCCGCCGAAAATGAGGAAGCCTTCCGGCAGCGGCTGCAAGCCGCCGTTGCCAAGTATGACGAAGCCCTGTTCCTGCCCGCCCAGCCCTATGATGAGGAAGTTTCTTTGCAGGAATGTACCCGGGAATTGCACCAGCAGCTGACCCTGCTGGCCCCTTTCGGCTGCGAGAACCCCTCCCCGCTGCTGCTGGTGCGGGATGCTTTGCCCATTGAGCACCGGGCCGTGGGCGCAGAGGGGGCACATCTGAAGCTGTCCCTGCGGCAGGGCGAGCGCATCCTGCCGGGCATCGCTTTTTCCATGGGCAGCATGGCTGCCCGGATGCCCGACCGGGTGGATGCGGTCTTTGCGCTGGACATTAACGAATTCCGGGGCGAAACCACTTTGCAGGCCCAGGTGAAAGCCCTTCGACCCCTGCGGGAAAGCCAGATGGAGCAGCTGTCCCAGCCGGATACCCTCCGGCAGCAGGAAGCCCTGCTGGGCCACCTGACCGGCGGATTTGCCCTTTTGGCAGGAAAAGCCGCATCCGGCAGCGAATATGAATATGTTATGCCCAATGCTGCGCAGGATGCGCTGACCGCTGCCTCCACCGAAGGGGCCCGGGGATTGCTCATCCTTACCCACAGCAACCGTACAGCGCACCAGCTGCTGTGTCTGAATCCCGGCCTGACCCTGTGCGACCGGGGGCTGCCGGATCCCCGCTGCTTTGCCACCCTGATGCACCAGCCCCGCTGGGAATGTATTACCGGGCACTGGCGGCAAGTGTATCTGGCGGATGGCGAGGCCTTCCCGGGACAAGCCGCTTTGCTGCGCCAGCAGCTGCCGGATGCCGCCATTCATGTGCTGCCCCGTTCCGCCGGGCTGGCTGACCTGTGCGCCTCGCTGGATGCGGGGGATGACCAGTGCCGCCGCCTGTACAAGGCCATGCGGAGCATGGTGTTCCGGTCTGCTGCCGAGGCGGCTGCTTATGCGGGGATGACCGCCCCGCAGGCGGAAACCGCCCTCCATGCGTTTTGCCAGCTGGGGCTGATTACCTATCAGGAAAAGCCTTTCTCCTACACCCTGCTGCCGCCGGTGAAGTGCAATCTCAGCGACAGCTGGATTTTGGGGGCCATCCGCAAGGGGTGACGGATACGGGGCGCTGCCCCGAACCCTGCCAAGGGCGCTGCCCTTGGAACCCGCCAAAGGGCCATCAGCCCTTTGGAATCCCATTCTTGCGTCCATTACATGGACGCAAAGAATATCCATTCCTCTACCCTGACCGAGGTGAAACCATGCCTACCGAAACCAAACCCAATACCACCCGCAAGGGCGCCCTGCTTCTCTTGTTTTTCACTTTGCTGCTCTACTCGGCGTGCAGCGTGTTTGCCAAGTTCAGCGGCAATGCCATGGAAGCGGGCAATTTGACCGGCTCCTTTGTGTTCCTTGCGCTGGAATTCCTCATGCTGGTGGTCTACAGCCTTTTGTGGCAGGTGGTGCTCAAGCATCTGCCCCTGAATGTGGCCTATGCTTCCAAGGGCCTTTGCACCCTGTGGACCTGCCTGTTCGGCATTCTGTTGTTTCAGGAAGCCATCACCCTTGGAAAAGTGCTGGGCACCTTGCTGGTGCTGGCCGGCGTGTTCCTGGTGGTAACCGACCCGGAAGGCGAGGTGACCGAGCATGAATAGTGGCGTTCTGATCTATCTTATCACCCCCATCCTGTCGGCGCTGAGCCAGATTCTGCTCAAACAGGCTGCGGACAACGAGAAGAACACCGGCATCTGGTTCTATCTCAACTGGCGGGTCATCTTCGCCTACGGGCTGTTCTTCGGCTGTATGCTGCTGAACGTGATCGCCCTGCGCACCCTGGATTTAAGCGTGGCCAGCCTGATGGAGGCCGCCAGCTACCTGTATGTGATGGTGCTCAGCTGGCTGATTCTGAAAGAAAAGCTCACCCGGCGCAAATTGATCGGCAATGGGCTGATCGTGCTGGGCATTGTGCTGACACTGACGGTGAATGTGCCACTGTGGTGAGGGGCGGCAGGCGTAGAGCCAAAGGGCTCCGCCCTTTGGAAACCCGGCAGGAGGCAGTGCCTCCTGCACCTCCGGATTGCGCCATTTCATGGCGCAAAGAATTAGTTTTTTGTTTCAACATCCCCTTTTTCGCCTGTGAAACAGGCGAAATAAGCGGGATTCTTAAGGGCCTCAGGCCCTTAAGCGGGATTCCAAAGGGCAGAGCCCTTTGGCCCTGCGGAGCATCTCACACGTATCAAATGCGGTCGTCCGCTTCCATTCATAAAGGAGGAATCCCCCATGGAAAACCAGATCATCACCCCCAAGAAAACCATCTTCTCCGGCATCCAGCCCTCCGGCACCCTGACGCTGGGCAACTATATCGGCGCACTGCGGAACTTCACCCTTTTGCAGGATGAGTACAACTGCATCTACTGCGTGGTGGATATGCACGCCATCACGGTGCGCCAGAATCCCGCCGACCTGCGCCGCCGCTGCCTGGAGCTGGCCGCCACCTACATCGCCTGCGGTCTGGATCCCAAGAAGAACATCATCTACTGCCAGAGCCATGTCAGCGGCCATGCGGAGCTGGGCTGGATTCTGAACTGCTACACCTATATGGGCGAGCTGAACCGCATGACCCAGTACAAGGACAAGGCTGCCAAGCACGCCGACAACATCAACGCCGGTCTGTTCACCTATCCGGTGCTGATGGCTGCGGATATTCTGCTCTATCAGGCGGATCTGGTGCCCATCGGCGCTGACCAGAAGCAGCACCTGGAGCTGACCCGTGATATCGCCCAGCGTTTCAACGGCGTGTACGGCGATGTATTCACCGTGCCGGAAGGCTACTTTGGCAAGGTGGGCAGCCGCGTGATGAGCCTGCAGGAGCCCACCCGCAAGATGAGCAAGTCCGACCCCGAGGACTGCTACATCGCCATTCTGGATCCCGCCGATGTGATCCGCCGCAAGGTAAAGCGTGCGGTGACTGACAGCGACGGCGAGATCCGCTTCGACCCGGAAAACAAGCCCGGCGTCAGCAACCTTTTGTCCATCATCGCCGCCCTCACCGGCGACAGCATTGAAAACGTGGTCAGCGACCTGTCCGGTCAGGGCTACGGCACGCTGAAGAACCGGGTCAGCGACTGCATCATCGAGACCCTCAGCCCCATTCAGGAGGAGCACAAGAAGCTGATGGCCGACAAGGCTTATCTGCAGGGCATTCTGGATGAGAACGCCCAGCGGGCCAACGCCATCGCCACCCGTACCCTGCGCAAGGTGCAGAAGAAGATCGGCTTCGCCGCCAGAGGCTGATGGGAATGAAAATCGCAATCCTGACCATTTTCCCGGAAATGTTCGAAAGCGTGCTTTCCAGCAGCATTCTGGGCCGGGCCATGGAAGAGGGGCTGGTGGAGATCACCCCCTGGGATATCCGCCCCTACTCGGACCGCAAGCACAAGAACACCGATGATTATCCCTTCGGCGGCGGCGCCGGCATGGTGATGCTGGCCCAGCCCATTGTGGATGCGGTGCGGGATCTGCGCCAGAAGGGCTACGACGGCCCCTGCATCTATATGAGCCCCCGTGGCCGGACCTTCTGCCAGAAGAAGGTGGAGCAGCTTGCCCAGCTGGACAACATGATCATTCTGTGCGGGCATTACGAGGGCGTGGATCAGCGGGCGCTAGATCTGGTGGTGGATGAGGAAATTTCTCTGGGCGACTTTGTGCTTACCGGCGGCGAGCTGGCCGCCATGGTCATCTGCGATGCGGTGGCCCGGTATGTGCCGGGTGTGCTGGGCAGTGCAGGCAGCACGGCGGAAGAGAGCTTTACCAATGGTTTGCTGGAATATCCCCAGTATACCCGCCCCCGGGAGTATGAAGGGATGGAAGTGCCGCCGGTTCTTTTAAGCGGCGATCATGCGAAGATCAATCAGTGGCGCAGGGAACAGGCTTTGGATGTGACCCTGCGCCTGCGCCCGGATCTGTTTGCCACGGCCCCCATGACGGAAAAGGAACGGAATGGGGCCATGGAGCGCAGCAAAGGGGAAGCGTAAACAGGGACAACGCCCCTGACGCTTGCGCTGCGGGCGTGTTATGAACCATCGGGGAGGCATGAACCTCCCCTTTTTCTCTCACAAATAAAGGAGATCATCAACAATGCTGACCAAGAATCAACTGGTAACCACAAAGTGCCTGCGCCTGGGCAGCGAGCTGGAGGGCGTGTGCGATGTGGAGGGAATGCCGCTGTTTGTGCCGGGAGCTCTGCCGGGTGAAACAGTGGAGGCGCTGGTGGTGAAAGCCCAGCAGCGGTACGGCTTTGGCAAGCTGATGAAGGTGCTTGAGCCGTCCCCGGAGCGGGCGGAACCGATGTGTCCGGCCTACCAGTGGTGCGGCGGCTGTTCCGGTCAGCATATGAGCTATGAGGCGACCCTTCGTGCCAAGCGGGCCCAGGTGCTGGACTGCCTGAACCGCATCGGCGGGCTGGGCCTCAGCGAGGATCAGGTGCCGCCGGTGCTGGGGGCGGAGAAACCGTGGCGGTTCCGCAACAAGACCGCCCTGCCGGTGCAGGGCACGGCAATGGATCCGCAAATCGGCTTCTATCGCCGCCGCAGCCATGCCATCGTGCCGGTGGAGGACTGTCCCATCACCATGGGGCCGCTGGCAGCGGTGCTGGCGGCAGTCAAGGGCTGGATGCGTGAAGCCGGGGTGCAGCCCTATCAGGAGGAATCCGGCAAGGGGCTTTTGCGCCACGTGGTGGTGCGCACCAGCCGGGATGGTCAGCTGATGGTGCTGCTGGTGGCCACCAAAGCCAGCCTGCCCAAGGTGGATGCGCTGGTGGCGAAACTTAAGGCGGTGGAAGGCTTCCACACGCTGGTGGTAAACGTGAACAAGCAGCGCAACAATGTGATCCTTGGCCGGGAGTGTCAGGTGCTCCATGGGGACGGCGTGATCTACGAGACCCTGCTGGGCCTGACCTTTGAAATTTCGCCCCTGTCGTTCTTTCAGGTGAATCCGCCCCAGACGGAGCGGCTCTATCAGACCGCCATCGACTTTGCGGGCCTGACCGGCAACGAGCTGGTGGTGGACGCTTACGCCGGTGCAGGCACCATTGCCCTGTGCATGGCCAAGAACGCCCGGCAGGTCATCGGCATTGAGATTGTGGAGCCTGCGGTGGACAGCGCCCGGCGCAATGCGGAGCGCAACGGCATCACCAATGCCCAGTTCCACGCCGCCGCCGTGGAGGATTTGTTGCCCAAGCTGGTGGCAGAAGGCCTCCGCCCGGATGTGATCATGCTGGATCCGCCCCGCAAGGGCGTGGAGCCGCAAGTGATCGAAGCCGTGCTGAAAGCCGCCCCCCGGAAAGTGGTGTACGTGAGCTGTCACGTGCCCACCCAGGCCCGGGATTTGCAGATGCTGGCCGCTGGCGGGTATGGGTTTGAAAAGTGCCAGCCGGTGGATATGTTCTGCTATGCGGGCGGGGTGGAGAATGTGGTGAGTATGGTGAGGAAAACAACTTAACAGAACGAAACAACTGCCCGGCGGCTGATCAACGCAGCTTCTGGGCAGTTGTTTTCTGTATTTTTCCCTGTTTACTCATTCTCGTGTTTTTATCCAGCAACGATTCCGCCACACCCCCGGCGTTACACCTGTTACCTTCCGAAACACCGCAATGAATGCGCTCTGGATTTGCCGAGATGCTTCTCCGGCTTTTCGCCATTTTGCTGCTGTTGCCAAGGCTTGGTTTCCGGGCGGCTGTCCATGCGGAATGGCTGGCATGGATGGGCGCTTTGCTCATCAATGGGATTGCCTATGGCATTGTGGCGGGTAGGTATATGGTGCTGGACAGAGTGCGGAGAAGGTGATAAGATGTAAACAAACAATCAAGCCTCGAACCACCAAGAGGAGGACATCACATGAAAAAGCGGCTTATCTCTATCATTTTAACTGTATTTTTGCTTGTGATTTCAAATTTTGCAATTGCTGATACCATCAACGAATGTATTCTTGTAGTGCAAATGGAGTCGATTGAATTTGCTGACGTTTTTCTTGATCACATGTACAAAGAAATAAAAGAGAATTCAACTACTCATGTGAACTATGGTGACTATTTTAATGTATCAGCTGCACCATCCACTAAAGTTAGTCATTTCTATTATTACTGGGATGACGACGCTAATAATATTAATACCATAAATGAGTCATCATTTATTCTTCAGGTACCTCTTGAATTTGAAGTTGGCTCTACTCATTCACTTACAGTTGGTGCTTGTTTCGTTAATGATGTATGTACTAAAGTAAAATGTTATAATTTTGTGATTGAAGAAAATAACAATGTGATTTCACCAGAGGAATTAAGCGAAATTAGAAGTTATACTACTAATTCCTATGGAAAACTTCGTGAAGTAATTAAAATTCCTATCAATTCCCATTTGTTCGTTGAACCAAGTACAATACTTTACTATGGATATCCATCTTACTATTGGGATAATAGAGATAAAATCGAATTAGAAGGCAGTAGGGCTAAACAGCCTATTGAAATCCCTACTGACTTTGAAGTAGGTTCTACACACACTTTAACAATTTGTTCTTCCAGCGAAGATGGTAGAAAATCAACTAGCAAAACATATACTATTACTTTCTTGGAAGCTGAAGACGACTTTGATTGATTTGATATTGTTTTTTAGTTGAATGACCCGCCAAAAATGGTGCATCGTCAATCGTGCAGCCCGTGGGGCCCATGGATTCCACGGTGGGCTTTGCGGGGCTGAACCGGTGGTTTCACGGCCTGACCGGGGTGTATATGGATTTGTACATCCTGTTGGAAGACATTGCTTACGGCGTCCTTGTCCGTGGATACCTTTTGGGATAACAAAAAAGGAAATGCGGCTTTTGGCGCGACGGAAGATCGTTTTTACGGTATAGCCAATGGATACGGACCGGACGCGTTTGAAATGAATGAGGATATCAGCGGCACATATACCATTAAGCCTGTTTTTTGACATTGACAAAGACGTTGAGAATGTAGTAAGTATGGCGAAGCAAACAACCTGATTTAGTGAAAAACTGTCCGGCGGGTGATCAACCCAGTATCCGGGCAGTTTTTGTTTTGGCATCGTTCCCTGTCTATTCACGCCCGGAATTTTGGTTGAAACGACCTTCCCGCCACACCCCCGGCGTTACACCTGTTACCTTCCGAAACACCGCAATGAATGCGCTCTGGGAAGAAAATCCCAGCGAAGCGCCGATGCGGGCACAGGACAAATCCGAATGCGCCAGCAGATTTTTGGCAGTGTCCACTTTGGCGGCAAGAATAAACTGTCCGAGGGTGGAGCCAGTTTCTTGATGAAACAGCCGTGACAAATAACTGGGATTCAGTCCGGTTACTTTTCCCAGCGACGGTAAGGACAAGTTGCTGCCCAGATTTTCGTATATGTAGGTGATGCACTTGCGCACAGGAACGGATTTGGTGCCTTCCCGGCGAATCTCGCACATTCGCTGGGCAAAGTCTGCGCAAAGCTGCCCATAAAGATGGTTCACTTCCAGCGGGGAATTCGTCCTGTCGAGCTTGCGGATGTACAGGGCGGACAGGGTGCGTGCCTCATCGTGGCTGAGACCGCTTTCCATGGTAAGGCGCACAAGGGTCGCCGCTTCAGTGACGAAATGATAGCGGGCATTTTGAAGGGGATTGTCGGAAAAACAGAGGATACCCGTGGGCAATGGATGCTGGAGGATCCATTTCGAAGTAGCTTCCGTATCCCCGCTGAGGATGCAGGCATAACGGGCATATTCTTCCCGGAGATGGGGCAGGGAAACGCCGTCCATTTTCATCTGGTAGAGCTGTTGATTCAGTTCGTTGCGGATGTGCATGAAAAATCACCCGGTTCATTATGTCATATTTTGAATAGAAAAGTAAAGATTTTGACAGAGCAAAAACAGCACTGCCGGTATACTGCATCCGGGAGGGATGCTGAATGGAAAAGACCATGGATCTGACCCGGGGAGAGGTACCGTTGGTGCTGTTGAGGTTCTTTTTTCCCATGCTGGCTGGCAATGCTTTGCAGCAAGCCTATACCTTTGTGGATAGCGTTCTGGTGGGAAAGGGTATCGGGGATGAAGCGCTGGGCGCAGTGGGAAATCTGTCTGGGATGATGCTGCTGGTCAGTGGTTTCCTGATGGGCATTACCAACGGTTTTGGAGTAAACATCGCCCAGTACTTCGGCGCAGGGGATAAAGCTGCACTGCGCAGGGCAATCGCCCATGCCTGCTGGCTGTGCGGGCTGATCACAGCCTGCCTGACGGTTGGCTCTCTGTTATTGCTGAAACCCATGCTTCAATGGATTCATACCGATACGGCTTTGATGAAAAACAGCTTGCTGTACGGGTATATTCTGTTTGGCTGCCTGCTTGTGACCACTGCCTACAATCTGTGCGCCTGTATTCTTCGCTCACAAGGAGACAGCCGTACACCGCTGATGGCAGTGATGGTCTCTTCTGCGGTGAATCTTTTGCTGGATGTGCTGCTGATCTTCGTCTTTCATGCCGGGGTGGCAGGCGCAGCGGCAGCAACAGTGGCAGCGCAGGGTGTTTCGGTTTGGGTTTGTCTGTACAGGCTCAGAAAGCATAAGCAGCTTCGCTTGCAACGAAAGGATTTTTCCATGGATATGGCCATGAACCGGCAGCTTTTGAACAACGGGCTGCCTGCTGCCTGTATGAACAGCATCACCGCCGTGGGCTGCATGGCGGTGCAGGGCTATGTGAATGCGTTGGGCGCTGTGTATACTTCCGCCTATTCCGCTTCCTGCAAACTGCTGAACCTATTGATGCTTCCCGGTATGACCGCTGGTTTTGCCATGTCTGCTTTTGTCAGCCAGAACAAAGGTGCAGGTTATGAGGGACGCATCCGGCAGGGGTTGAGGACAGGGTTGGGGCTTGCGGTAGGTTCCTGGCTGGTGCTGGGCAGTGTGGTTTGTCTCTTTCCAAAATGGGTGGCTGGCTGGCTGCTCAATGGCAGCGAGTCCGTCCAGCTGGCAGGCGATTGTCTGCGTGTTTGGAGCTTCTTTCTGCTGGTGTTGAATCTGTTGCTGGTTTTCCGTCACACTGTGCAAGGCCTTGGACATCCCTTGCCGCCGATGATCTCTGGATTTGCCGAGATGCTTCTCCGCCTTTTCTCCGTTTTGCTGCTGTTGCCGGGGCTTGGCTTCCGGGCTGTTGCCCATGCGGAATGGTTGGCATGGCTGGGCGCTTTGATCATCAACTGGGTTGCCTATGTTGTTCTGATGCACAGGCATATTGGACTGGACAGGGAGTGCAAAAGGGAATAAGATGGGAAGGAATGATCAAACATCGAATAACACCAGAAATCTCCCCCCCAGAAAGCGAGACACCAGCATGACCCTCAACGAAAAACTCCAGGCCCTGCGCAAACAGAAAAACCTGACCCAGGAAGAAGTGGCGCAGGCGCTGTATGTATCCCGGACGGCGGTATCCAAATGGGAATCGGGCAGAGGCGCCCCCAGCATTGACTCGCTGATGGCCATTGCCCGGTTTTTTGGAGTAACCGTGGATGGGCTGCTGACCGGGGATGATGTTCTGACGCTGGCCAAAGCAGAGGTACAACAGACCCGGAACCGTCTGTGCGATGTGGTTTTCGGGCTGCTGGATGTAAGCTGCCTCCTGTTTTTCCTGCTGCCGCTTTTGAAGCAGCCATCCGGCGCAGGAGTGGCGGCGGTGTCTCTGATGCAGCTGACGGAGCTGCCCGTGTATCTGAAAGCGGCCTACTTTGCAGCGGTGGGTTCCCTGATCCTGTGGGGCGTTCTGACCCTTGCCCTGCAAACGGCGGAGGCTGGCTGGTGGCAGCGTTGGAAGGGGTGGGTGTCCCTTTCGCTGAATACAGCAGGTGTACTTCTGTTCATTGGCAGTTCCCAACCCTATGGGGCGGCGCTGCTATTTGTGAATCTGCTTATCAAGGGTTTTCTGATGGTTCAGCGGCGATGACACGGAACGTGTCGCCGTTGTGAAGCCACGTTTCTTGCACATTTCCTCCCGGAAAGGTACGGTTTTTTCGGCGAAAGCCCATTACCTTTTCAGGAGGATTTTTTGTATGAAGAAAACATTTCTTTGCCTGTTGACCGCCTTTGTGCTGTGGACAGCGGCTGTATGCGCCGTGGATGTGCAGCCTGTGGGGCCTATGGATTCCATGGTGGGCTTTGCCGGGCTGAACCAGTGGTTTCATGGTCTTACCGGTGTGCATATGGGCCTGTACATCCTGACGGACTGGCTGAGCCTGTTGCCGGTGGGGCTGGGGTTTGGCTTTGCCGGGCTGGGGCTGTGCCAGTGGATCCGGCGCAGGAAACTTGGGCTGGTGGATGGGGACATTCTGGCGCTGGGCGGCTTCTATCTGGCGGTACTGGCAGCGTACCTTCTCTTTGAGGAACTGGCGGTCAATTACCGCCCGGTGCTCATCAATGGAGTTCTGGAAGCCTCGTACCCTTCCTCCACCACGGTGCTGGTGCTGTGCGTGGGGCTGACCGCCCTCTGGCAGCTGAACAGGCGCATCCGCAGAAAAACGCTCCGGCGCTGGGTCTGCGCATCGCTGCTGGTGTATACCATCGCCATGGTGCTGGGCAGGCTTGTGTCCGGGGTGCACTGGCTGAGCGATATTGTGGGCGGTGTTCTCATCGGCGGCGGACTGGTGTCCGGCTACGGCTGGGTGTGCAGCCGTAGCCGGCATGGGTGACCTCTCACCCAATTCTCATCTTTCCATAATGCCCCTCTTTTTGTATCCAATCATCGGGTGTGGTATGCTGATGATGTGAAATGAGGACGACGGCCGACTGCATGGCCGCCGCTGAAAGAAAGAGGAAATCAATCATGAAGAAAACCGCTTTGATGCTGATGCTCACCGCCCTTTGCCTGCTGCTTTGCAGCTGCACTTCCCTGGGGTATGTGTACCCGGACGGCGATGAATACACCTCCGGCGGCGGGCGCATCACCGGACGGGTGGAAGAAATCGTTATCGGCTGGCTGGATGGCAGCGTCATCGTCGCCTATCATGACGGGGATGCCATCATCCTGCGGGAGGAAAGCGAAAAGCAGCTGGACAGCGATACGGAGCTGCACTGGCGGCTGGAGGGGGAAACGCTGCAAGTGAAATACGCTGCCTCCGGCTTCCGGGCTTTGCCCAACCTGAACAAGCAGCTCACCGTACTGCTGCCGGAAAACCTGCGGCTGGACGAGGCCACCATCTCCGTGGCTTCTGCGCAGGTGGAAGCGGACGGGTTAAATGCGGATGAGATTCACATTCAGTCCGCTTCTGGTCAGGTGGCTCTGCGCCAGAGCGGCCATGCGGAGGAAATCAAGGTGGAAACCGCTTCCGGCGGCGTGGCGGTGGCCGTGGAGGATGCCCGCCAGATGAAGATCACCACCGCCAGCGGTCAGGTGGTGGTGGACGCCCTCCGGCTGGATGAGGTGAAGGCCGCCACTGCCAGCGGCACCGTGGTATTGCAGTTCGCCGGTGAGCCGGACAAGATCGAAGCGGACAGCGTCAGCGGCAATGTGACCATCCGCCTGCCGGAGAAGGTGGGCTTCACTGCCGAGGTGGACAGCGTCAGCGGACAGGTGGGCGGCCATATGGAGATCCGCCGCCGTGGGGACGACACCTATGTGCACGGCAGCGGCGCAGTGGACGTGGATGTGGATACGGTCAGCGGCAATGTGTTCTTTGAGGTGAACGAAGGGGCTGGACGCGAGATTTAAGAAAGATTCATTTTCCGGTTTCACTCTCCGCCATTTCTGGGTATCATCACCCTGTCAGGGAAGAAAAACCCTTCTCTGACAGGGTTTTTGTACATGGAGAAGCAGGGATCAGATATCGTTAAATATTTATCACATCCTTGCCGAAATCTATGTACAAAAAAAATACAATGTGCTATAATGCACCCGTGCGCTGAAAGCGCTACCAATCATTAAACACTTAGGAGGAACCAATCATGCGTAAAATTCTTGCTCTTACCCTGTGCGTCATGATGGCCCTGAGCTGCATCCCCGCCATGGCGGAGGAAGCCGCTGCCGTCAAGACTGGTCTGAGTATTGCCACCAGCATGAGCGCTGCCAAGAATGGCGGCGTGCAGGTTACCATCAACTTTACCGCTGTGACTGTGGACGACAACGGCGTGATCGACGCTGTGGTGTTCGACAGCCTGCAGGCGACTGTTGGTGTGGATGCCGCTGGTCAGCTGACCACCGACCCCGCCACCCTGTTCCAGTCCAAGAACGAGCTGGGCGAAGCCTATGGCATGAAGGTCGCTTCTTCCATCGGCAAGGAATGGAATGAGCAGGCTGCTGCCTTTGCTGCCTACTGCTCCGGCAAGACCCTGGACGAAGTGAAGGCCATGCCCCTGACCGAAAGCGGCGCTCCCGCCGATGCCGATTTGGCTGCCGGCTGCACCATGGGCGCTTACAACTTCACTCCCTCTCTGGAAGCCGCCGTTGCCAACGCCACCCACATGGGCGCCAAGAAGGGCGACACCCTGAAGCTGGTGCACCTGACCTCCGCTTCCGGCAGCAAGAGCGCTACCGCTGAGGCCGCTGGCAAGACCCAGGTGTATGCCAACATCGCCGCCCTGACCCTGAACGGCGATGTGATCACCTCCTGCACGCTGGATGCCCTGCAGGCCACCGCTACCTTTGACGCCACCGGCGCCATCACCAGCGACCTGACCGCTCCCGTGTCCACCAAGAACCAGATCGGCGATGGCTATGGTATGCGCAAGGCTTCCTCCATCGGCGCTGAGTGGTTCGAGCAGGCTGCCGGTTTCTGCACCTACGTGACCGGCAAGACCCTGGCTGACGTGGCTGGTATCGCTGTTAACGAAGGCGGCTACCCCACTGATGCTGACCTGATGGCCACCACCACCATGGGCGTGGGCGAATACATCACCATGCTCCAGAAGGCTCAGTAATCATGGCATAACCGGCGCAGGGTTACTGCGCCGTACATACAGCGAGGCTGTTGCAGCAATGCAGCAGCCTCGTTTTTATGTTGCAAGGTTCAGCACCGTTTTTCCCTTTTGCTGCGCCAGCTCCACAAACTGCATGGCCCCGCCCCGGTACAGCACATAGGCAATAACATAGTCCGAGTGTTCCACCATCCAACGATTGCGGTAGGAGATGGCGAAACGCCTGGGCTTTTTTTCGATGCCATCCGGCAGAAGGGTGTGGGTGTAGGGCAGGGCTTCGTCCGGGGACTGCGGTTGGTTTGGCAGATAGGCGTACACCACCGCATAGCGGATGTGAGGATACTGCTGCGCCACCTGCCGCAGCTGCGCCAGCGCCATGCGGTCAAAACGTCCCTGATGCCCCACATAGAACTGGTCAACGCCATGGATTTGGATCATTTGTAAAATGGCCTGATGCAAGGTGGGGCGCAGGGATTCCGGGCTGTCCCGGTGACCGAAGAAAGTGCAGGTGGGCATGGTGGTGGCTCCCATAGAATCGTTTTTTAACCTACTTAAATTATCTCTCCATTCATTCAAATACTTACCCGAATACGGGTAGAGCGCATACTTTCCATTGTTATCATCAAAGTAACCCAAAAATAACCAATGATGATCACATGGAGGGATGCCTGTGGAGTATGATCAACTCTACATCAAGCGCATCCGGACTCTGTGTAAAAAGCGTGGCATAACCATCAATAAATTAGCCACTATGAGCGATGTGAAACAGTCCACGCTGGATAATATCATCCGAGGTGTAACGAAAAATCCAAGAATGAAAACCATCCACAAAGTTGCCACCGCCTTCAACATGACCCTGTCCGAGTTTCTGGACTTTGACGAACTGAACGCCTATTCCTTTGAGGATGAATCCGAAGAATGATGAAGCCCCCGCAGGTTGTGCCTACGGGGGTCATTTTTTTGTAGGGGGAAGAAAAAAGGCTCCTTCCCGTGAGGGAGGGAGCTGTCGCCGCAGGCGACTGAGGGTAGTGCAGGTTGGCTGTCTTGCCCAAAGGCCCTGCAAACACCCCTACCATCAGTCAGGCTAACGCCTGACAGCTTCCTCCCCCGATGGGGGAAGAAGCCTTTGGGAGGACGTTTCCTTTGTTAGGAAACCGGCAGGAACGGAAGCACAGTCAACAAACGAAAAACGCCTTGTTCGGGAGGCAGGAGAAACGGAGCACAGCCAAGCCGCTCCCCGCACCGCGACGGTAGCGGACGACGTCAAATCCCTA
>JAFVXE010000015.1 GCA_017501255.1 Clostridia bacterium
ACAAAACGCCTTGTTCGGGAGGCAAGAGAAACGGAGCACAGCCAAGGTGCTCCCCGCACCGCGACGGTAGCGGACGACGTCAAATCCCCCGCCCTTTTGGTAGGCGGGGTAAAGGGCACACGTGCTGCAGCCAACAAACAAAGAAACAGCCAACAGACGGCGGTAGGCCGTGGATTGTGCCCGCCCGCCGGACAAAAGGGCAATCCAAGGGATTTGACCAAAGGGAGCGTGTCGCCGTTTTCTGCTTACTCTTTTTCAAAAGAGTAAGTGCGGGTGTGGGGGCGCACAGCCCCCACCCACTCCCTCGCAGCGGCCCTGCGAGATAACTCGCCCAGCCGCCGCTGCCAGCGGCACTACAGAATCACCCCTCCCGCAGCCTTCGCAGCCCCTCTGCTTCCCAGCGGCACACCTGCCACTGGGGCTTCCCCAGCCGCTGCCCGGTTTCCCGCTGGGTCAGACCGCACAGGTACCGCAGGCCGATCACCTGCCCCAATGGGTCGCCCAGCCGCCGGATGGCATCCCGCAGGAGGATGCGTTCCTCGAAACTCTGGGTGGCGGCGGGGAGAAACCCCTCCTGAAACGCCAGGGCCATCTGCGCCGGTGATGGGGCATCCCCTTCGGACAGGGGCAGGGCAGCCACGGCGCAGATGGCTTTTTGCTCATACTGCGCCTGAAACCAGCGGCGGCTGTAGGCTTTCAGTGCGCCCAGCACCACCGGCACCGCATAGGTGGAAAACTGGCAGCCCCGGGCGGGGTCGAAGCGTTCCTGCGCCATGCAGATGGCCGCCCGGGCTTCCTGTATCAATTCCTCTGCCGGGATGCCCCGCCCGAAAAAACGGCGGCTGCACATGACAGCCAGCCCCTCATGCTGCCATGACGAACACTCAGCCGATTTCATCCAGCATCCGTTCCCGGTGCAGGCCCGCTTCCCCTAAGATGTACTTGCGTAACGTAACCGTGGTACCCTCTCCGGGGACGCTGTCCACCTCCACCGCATCCATGAAGGTTTGCATGACGCAAAAGCCCATGCCGCTGCGCTCTGCGCCATCGCCGGTGGAATAAAAGGGCTGCATGGCGGCTTCCACATCCCGGATGCCGCAGCCGTCATCGTGGATGGAAATGGTGAGCATTTTCCGCTCGCCGAAATCTGCCGTCATGGTTACCGTGCCGCCCTCTCCCCTGTAGCCGTGGATGATGGCGTTGGTCACCGCCTCGCTGACGGCGGTTTTGATATCCGCCATCTCCGGCAGGGTGGGGCACAGCTGCACCGCAAAGGCGGCGATCACCACCCGGGCAAAGGCTTCGTTCTGGGGCAGCGCATCAAAGCGCAGTTCCATGCGGTTTTCCATCAGGCTCTCCCTCCCTTTCTGCCATCCGCAATGCCGATCACCCGATCCAGCCCCGACAGCCGGAACAGTTTTTCCACCGATGGCTGCATTCCTTTCACGCTGAGGCTGCCGCCCCGGGCCGCTAATTTGCGCAGCCTGCCCAGCAGCACCCCGATGCCTGATGAATCCATAAATGTGAGATTTTCCAGATCCAGCACCACGTGCACAATGCTTTCATCCAGCAGCAGATCATCCAGTTGCTGGCGTACCTGCGGCGCACTGCAATGATCCAGCTCGCCGCCGATCACCACCGTCACCGCCTCCTGATAAGGCCATACCGTCATTGCGGTTCATCCTCCCTCCAAGGTGATAGGGACAGGTATTCGTGTACCTGTCATGGTTATCCTTTGCCGAAAGATGGGAGCTTATGCGGAGAGCGGCGGCTTTGATGGGACAGTTTTCGGGAGAGGGTGACAGGCTTCGGGAGAAAGCGGGCAAACAGGAGAAACCCCGACAGGATTCTCCAGGCGAGTAGGGGCGAATCCTGTCGGGGTTCCTATCTATGATATCCATGTGCAGGGTGCAGGGACATTACATCCCTGCCGGGGTGTGGGGCAGCGCCTCCCAAAGCCCCGGGTGTTTCCACGCCCGGTAGGCCGCTTCCCAGGTGTCCACCGCATAGGGGCGGCGGGGGTCGCCGATGCTCTGGGCGTATTCCTCGGCAAAGCGCAGGAAGAAGGTCACGTGTTCCAGAGAGGTGGTCAGCTCCCGCTGGATGATGCGGGACCATACATTGGCCTCGGTGAACTGGGTGCTTTCCTCCACGGCACGGGCAGCGGCTTTCATATCAAAGGGAATGCGCAGGGATTGGGCGTTCCATGTGCCGTCGGGGCGAATCTCGATCAGCCCATAGGGTACGGTATTCCGCACACCGTCCAAAGGCAGACCGCAGCTGCCCGGATTCATCAGCAGCTTTTTGCCGTCCGGGCTGGTCAGCTGCCACTGGGTGTGGGTGTGCCCGAACAGATAGATGCCGTCCTCCAGACGATCCAGGGCAGCAAGGAAGGCCGGGTCAGCCATCAGGGCGGCGTTGGCCTCCTGCTGGAAGGACCGCCGGGCGGCAGGCCTTTGCTGATAGCACAGCGCTGTGCGGGCCGGGCCGATACACGCCCCTTCCCGGCCGCCCAGAAACACGCTGGAATCGTGGGCAAGGTGCAGTTTCACCCCATGGCAACAGAGCTCCTGCTGCCATGGCAGACTCAGCAGCTTCTGCCGGTTAGCGTCGCTGACGTGCCGGTAGGTCCAGTAGGAAATCTGCATCTGCCCGTCCGTCCAGTTGGTCTGATCCTTGCCCTGCAGGTTTTCCAGATAGTTTTCCTCATTGCCCCGGATCACCGTGGCGTTTTCCAGCGCAAAAATGCGGCGCAGGCATTCATCCGGCCAGGGGTTGCTCAGGCAATAATCCCCCAGCAAAAGAAAATGTTCTGCGCCCCGGCTGGCGGCATCCTGAAGTACAGCTTCCAGCGCAGGCAGATTGCCGTGTACATCCGATAGAACAGCGTAGATCAATGGGCGGCTCCTTTCGTGAATGAAAAAATACGGGATAGAAAAAACATCCTTGTATAAGAAACGCTCCGGCGGGTCAAAACCCTGCCGGAGACGAATCGAAAATGAGAACAACCCGGAGTTTGTTTCTGCGGCGCTTACCTGTTTTTCCTACTCTAACTTGGCGGTAAACTTCACCAGCGTCACCGCCGGAGGATTGAACACCCGGCCCGGCAGCAGCTGCTCCGTGGGTGCGCCCAGCCCCGGCGAAATATACTGGTTCAGACTGTTGATGCGCTGCATTCCCATCAAGCCTTCGTCATCCGGCAGCCAGCCCTTGGCCTCCGTATACAGGGCTTTGCCTCCCGGCAGCCGCCAGCCGCCGCCGCACAAATCGCCGCACAAAAGCAGGCTGATGTTCCGAAAGCTGAAAGGATGCACTTCCTCGGCCCATTGCAGGCTTTCCCGGATATAGTCCGTATCCAGCGGGGCGTGATTGACGGCGATCTGCAAATCGTCGTTGGTCATCTCCCGCATGGTGATCACCATCCGCTCCATAATCTCGATGCGGTACACCAGCGCCCGGTAGGTGGCGCCGCCTACGGAATCATACTGCATTCCCTGGGCTTCCATATCCGCTTTCTGGTTGTAGAGGGTGTTGAGCATCCCCTCGGCATCCACATCGTAGAGGTATTGGGGGGTGAACCAGACCTTTTTCTTGCCCAGCTCCATCAGCATGGGCCGATCCAGATAGATGGCCCCTTCCTTTTCCGCTGCCAGCACCCATTTGGCCAGCACCTCCGGCGTGCCCCGGTTGGTGGTGAGCACAGGGGTGGGATCCTCATCGCCGGCGATAAAGTAGATGGGCGCATCGGCGTTGATTTGTTTCAAAATGTGAATCAGCGACAGGAAGGGTTCGTACTCGCCGCTTTTGCCCACCATGTCCCCGGTGATGACCACGGCTTTGTAGCTTTTGCCGTTGAGCAGATCCTTCCACAGGTTGAAATCGCTGCCCAGCGGGGAAGCGTGCAGGTCAGAAATATGCAGAATGGTAAAGCCTTCGTAGGCATTGTCCAGCGACATCACATTTACTGATGCCGTCTCCAGCGTAATGCGGCGGTTGAAACCGGCGTTGATCAGCACGCACACCGCCGCAATGGAGGCAATCAGCAGAAGGATGAGCACAAGGCAGCCCAATCCGGGGCCTTTCTTCTTTTTTTCCACGAAGATATACCCGTTATTGCGTCTGCCCATCACCGTCACCCCCATATCTTGTATTTTTATCTTACGTTGGAAACCTGCCGCAAGTCAACAGGGTAATTCTAAGCAAAGTATTACTCTTTTTCGTAGGAATTACGCCCTTTTGCTGATAGTTTGTCACATTCTGTTACAAAAGAGTGATAGTTGTAAAATCTGCCAATTTGTGAATATGTGTAAAGGGTGGCGGTGTGTGGAAAAGAAGTAAAAAAAGAGGAACTGCTACGGGAAAGGCAACAGTTCCGATGATGTGGGGGGGTGGTTTCAGATGTCAGGAAGCGCCCATTGTGCATGGTATCAATCACAGACAACAACCCTGTCGTCGGCAAAGGTGCGGCTGACGTACTCCGCTGTGTTACTGCCCCGGGGAACATACAGTTTCAGCTGGGGACAATTCGCAAAAGCGCTCCAAGCAATACTGCTGAGGCTTCGGGGCAGCATTGCCCGACGCAGGGAGATACAGCCGGCAAAGGCCCGGTTGTCCAGCATGGATATGCCCTCCGGCAGGATGATCTCCTCCAGTTCCGTGCAGCCTTCGAAAGCAGCCATCTCCAGCCCCCATACAGAGACGGGCAGTGTAACGGAATGCAGAGCGGTGCATCCGGCGAAGGTGTTGCTGGAAATTTTCGGACACCCCTCCGGCACAGAAATGCTTTCCAGCGCAGTGCATCCCTGAAAGGCACCAGTTCCCAGTTCGTGAAGGGTTGCTGGCAGCCGAATGCTGCACAGGGCCGTGCAGTTTGCGAATGCAGAATAGCCAATGGAGGTCAACCCTTGCGGCAGAACGATCTCCTCCACATAGGGATTGTCCCGGAAAGCATCCATGCCGATGACCTGTACCTGTGCGGGCACCTGTACCCGTACTTCCCGCCGTGCCGCTGGATAATGAATCAGCCGCTTCTCATCCAAATCCAACAATGCGCCATCCACTACTGATAAACGTGGATTGCCCTCCGCCACCGTAATCTCTTCCAGCTGGAGGCAGCCGGAGAAGGGCATCCCGTTGACAGGCATCCCCTTGGCCCCGGGCGTGATCATACCCAGTGAGGCCGGCAGCTGTACCCGTTTCAGATTCCGGCAGCCGCTAAACGCATACTGGCGGATGGTGTGCAACCCCTCCGGCAACTGGATTTCCCGAAGGCTTGTACAACCCCGGAAGGCCTCGTAACCGATGCTTTCCAAGGGCAGTGGATCATCCGGCTTGTGGGAGGGGAACCATGCAGCCGTAAATGGCTGCCAATGGACCTGTTCAAGGCTTGTGCAGTCTGCAAAACAGGCGCTGGGAAGATGCGTCAAGCAAGGGGGCAGTGTAATCGTCTGCAAGCTTCCGCACCGCTCAAAGGCATAGTCTCCCAGATGGGTGAAAGCAGCCGTCATGGGCAGGCTGATACCAAGCAGCCGGGTGCAATCCTGAAAAGCCCATTTGCCAATGGAGGCAACGCCGGAAGGAACTCTCAGATAAGGCAGAAAGGAGCAGTTCAGGAAACAACCGTCACCTATGGTTTGCAGGCTCTGCGGCAAAGCCACATATTCCAGCTGGCTGCAGGAGGCGAAGGCGAAATTCCCCAGCGATTCCACCCCTTCTGGCAGCAGGATGCTGAGCAGATTCTCGCAATTGCTGAAGGCGCTTTGAGCGATGCCCGTGGTGCCTTCCCGCACGATAAACCACTCATCCGCTTTGCCCGCGGGATATCGGACAAGCTGTCGATTCTGCCGATGGTACAGCACGCCATCCACTGCTTCAAACACCGGATTTTCCGGCGAAACCTGAAAGGCTTGCAGATCGCTCAGCCAATTGCAGGCATCCGGATGGATGCTGACCAGCGTTTTGGGCAGCCCAAGAGAAACCAACGGTAAACCGATGATATCTGCCAGGTCGTCTTCTGTCATGGAGATATCCGCCTGATCCAGCGCATAGTCCTCCAACGCCACCAGCGGAACGCCTTGAATGGTCTGTGGCAGTTCCAGATGCAGGCTTTCCCAACCATCATCATCCACACAGACGGTCAGGGGTATCTGGCATTGCGCCACCGGCGGCAGCTGGTCATCCTCTTCGTCCGGCGGGCACAGGAGCACTGCTCCGGTGGGCTGATGGGTGCGCTCATCCAGCATCAGGCGATAGATAATGGTGATCTGTGGCATATGATACCTCCGATGGGAATGGGTGTTATGGCATGGCAGTCAAATCCATCCCCCTCACCCCCGCACAATATTCTCATCCACCCGGCGCACAACACTGTGGGTGTACGATGCAAAATGCTTGCGCCAGAAGCCCCATGCCGTGGGGTTGAAGCTCTCGAAATCCACGCCCAGCCGGGTATAGCCCAGCTGCCCCATGGCCTCGATGGCTGTGTTCAGCAGGTTGGGATACAGCCCCTGCCCCCGGTGCTCCGGCAGGCAGTAAGCCCCGTTCACGTGCCGGTAACCGTTCCCGGCGGCAACGCAGGTTTCGCCGGTGGCGGATACCTTCACATAGGCGCATACCTGCCCCTGATGCTTTGCGGCGAACCACAGGGCTTCATCCTCGTGGGCGGTGGCCAGAAATTCCTCCCGGGTGGGCGGCGTGCGGCGCATGAAAAAGGGGCTCTGGCAGTAATGTTCGTACAGGGCCCATTCCAGCGGATACACCTGCTCCACCTCATCGGGGGTGAGCTGTAGCAGCTCGTAGCCTTCGCAGGGGTTCACCGGAATGGCCGTCATGGGGCGGATGCCATCCACGCAGCGCAGACCAAAGCCATACTGGAAAAACTGCCGTTGCAGGGCTTCATCGTGGGCGTACAGGCACAGGGCGTGGGATACGGCCCCGACCTTCACCCACTTTTCCGCAGCAGCCTGATACATGGCAGCATAGATGCGCTCCCGCCTTTCCGGAATGGCCCCGTGAGCGCCCATGGGTGCAAACACGCCCCGGGTCTCCGTGGACCTGAAGGCATGGTCAAAAGGCTCACAGCAGCACAGGAAGCCCACCATCTCCTCCCCTTCAAAGGCAGCCACACCCAGCGCGTTTGCCACAAAAGCCTCCAACGAAAGAAGCTGGTTCACCGGCGGCAGCGCCGGTACCAACAGCCGCTCCCGTTCATAGTCCGCAAGGGCAAGGCTTTGGGCTGCCGGGATATGTTTTTCTTCAAAAGGAAGAATCCTCACTTCTTCGCCTCCAACGGAATGCGCACGCCCATGGCATGGGCCTTCTTTCGCAAATCATCCGCATCATGGAAAACGATGCCCTGCCATCCGGCGGTAACAGCGCCTTCGATGTTCAGGGGGAAATCGTCGATAAACAGGCATTCCCGGGGTTCCAGCTCAAACACCTGGCAGAACTTGCGGTAAATACTCTGATCCGGCTTCACCAGCTGATAGTCGGCGGAAACAAATTCCCCGTCGAAATATTCATGGCCGGGGATGCCGGTCCAGTACTGGTGCAGGCGGCGGCTGGCGTTGGACAGCAGATAGATGCCATAGCCCGCCCGGCGGCAGTCCCGCACAAAGTCCGCCATGCCGGGGATGGGCAGAATGGGCCGTTCCCAGCGCAGGATCAACTCTTCCAGCACCGGATGCAGCCGCTGGGGCAGCCGGGGTTCAATCAGCCGGAGCGCTTCCGCTTCCGTCAGCGTGCCACGATCCATCTGCACCCATTCCAGCGAACGGAACAGCTCCTTCTGCAACAGCCGGATATCCGCTTCATCCTCTACGCCTGCCCGCTGGATGAACAGCAGGGGATCAAACCGCAGCAGTACATTGCCCATGTCAAAAACGATATTACGGATCACGGGGTTCACCTTGCCCTTCAAGTGGATAGAGTATCTGTGTTTTTTGATACTTTCATTATACATATTCCAGCCGGTTATTCAAGCGGATGGGGGGCAGATTGGCGATTTTTTGGCAGATGGGATCCGTGGTTTTTCAGCGGCGCTGCCCCACGTCCCGGCAGGGATGAGCTGTCCCTGCACCTCCCTCCTTTTTTCTTCCCTGCCCACCGAAATTCCCTCTCATTTTCCGTTGACAGCCCGCCCAAAAGCGACTATCATAAACTGTGGAATACTTTTTCCATCATCACAAAAAAGGAGGAGCCCATCGTGGACGCGGACCCGTATAGTTGCTTGAACCCCGTACAACTGAACAGGCTCCGGGCAGAGGGTGCGGCGTAATCGGACGCATCATTCCCTCTGTATTCCTTTGCGCACCAAAAAAGCTCCCTGCCCGGAACAACGCCGAATGGCGTTAGAAAGGCAGGTTTTTTCATGAAGAGAATTTATCTCACCGTAGACGATCACCTGACCGAGATCAACACCCTGGAAAAGGGCTGCTGGGTACACCTGCAGAACCCCACCCGGGAGGAGATCAACGGCCTCACCGCCCGTTTTGCCCTTGACCCCACCTATCTGCCCGCCGCACTGGACGAAGAAGAAAGCGCCCGTATCGACCGCAACGACGACCAGACCCTGATCATCGTTGACGTGCCCTATGTGGAAGCCGACGACAACGGCTACAGCTACACCACCGTGCCTATGGGCATCGTCATGGTGGATGACGTGATCATTACCGTTTCCACCCGCGATTCTTCCATCATCACCGATTTTACCGAGGAGCGCATCCGGGGTTTCTGGACCTTCAAGCGCACCCGCTTTATCCTGCAACTGCTCTACCGCAACGCATCCCGCTACCTGGCTTACCTCAAGCAGATCGACAAAGCTTCCACCCAGGTGCAGGAGCGAATGCAGCACTCCCTGCGCAACAACGAGCTGTTGCAGATGATGACCCTTGAAAAATCCCTGGTGTACTTCTCCACCTCCCTCAAGGGCAATGAGATGGTCATGGAAAAGATGATGCGCATGGATATGCTGCGCAAATACCCCGAGGATGCGGAACTTTTGGACGATGTTATCGTTGAAAACCGGCAGGCCATCGAGATGTGCGTTATCTACCGGGACATCATGTCCTCCTCCACCGACGCCTTCGCTTCCATCATCTCCAACAACCAGAATACCGTCATGAAGATCCTGACCAGCGTGACCGTGGTGCTTTCCGTGCCCACGTTGCTGGCCTCTCTCTGGGGCATGAACACCCCGGTGCCCTTCCAGCAGTCCCCCTCCGGTTTCTGGATTGTGCTGGGCATATCGCTGGTTCTCAGCAGCCTTGCCGCAGTGGTTCTGTGGCGCAAACAGATGTTTTAATGTGCCAACGCCCGGTCCTGCCCATTGGCGGGTCGGGCGTTGACGCTACAGAAAGGATGGAGCCGCCTGTGAAAATTGCCTTTGTGGCCGATCTGCACGGCAACTGGCCCGCCGTGTGCGCTCTGGAAGAGGATTTGCGCCGCCAGCAGCCGGACAGGATTATCTGTCTGGGGGATGTGGTGGGCAAGGGCCCCAGCAACGCCCTCACCTATGACTGGGCCATGAAGAACTGCGATCTGATCATCGGCGGCAACTGGGACTATGGCGTGGGGGAAAAGGCTTTTCCCATGGATGCGGCCTACTGGAACCAGCTGGGCGAGGAACGGCTGGCGGTACTGCGCAGCCTGCCCCGGGAGAGCGAAATGATGCTCTCCGGCCGCCGGGTGCGGCTGATGCACGGCCGCCCGGTGATGAATACCCTCATCACGGTGAAGGACAGTCTGGAAGATATTCAGCCCTTCTTCACGGATGCCCAGGGCAAACCCTACGATGTGGTGCTCTATGCGGACGCTCACCGGCAGGCCATGCGCACGGTAAACCCGGGGCTGTTCATCAACACGGGCAGCGTGGGCAATGGCCTGGGCGTGGCCTATTGCTGCTACGCCATTGTGGAGGCGGAGCCCGGCGATGCCCCCGCCCCCTTTGAGGTACGCCTGCGGCAGCTGCCCTACGACCGGGCCCAGGCCGTCCGGGATGCGGAGGCTGCGCCGGATGTGCCCCGCATCGATACCTACATCAACGAGATCAAAACAGCGGTGTACAGCCGCAGATAACCGGGAGGCAAGAATGGCGAATCAGAACCATCCCCATTACCAAATCATCTCCCTCAGGGAACAACCCCAGCTGAAAGCCGTCATGGCCGCATGGTTCCACGAAAAGTGGGGCGCTCCGCTGGAAGCCTATCAGGACAGCATGGCGGAATGCCTCCGGGGCGGCGCCTATCCCCAGTGGTATGTGGCCATGGAAGACGGGCGCATCCTTGGCGGGCTGGGCGTGATCGAAAACGATTTCCACAACCGCAAGGATTTGAAGCCCAACGTGTGCGCCGTCTTTACCGAGCCGGACTGCCGGGGGCAGGGCATTGCCGGTGCGCTGCTGACAAACGTGTGCCAGGATATGCACCAAATGGGCATCGACACCCTGTATCTGGTGACGGATCACACCGCCTTCTACGAGCGGTATGGCTGGGCATTCCACTGCATGGTGCAGGAGGATGGCCAGACGGAGCCTGCCCGGCTGTATGTGCATCATTTTTCGCCCGATGCAGCCAACGCAAACCCATGAAGAAGGAGAACAATGCCATGAAACCCAAACAGCGCATTCTGGTTCCCTATGAGCTGCATACCGGCAAGCTGGCAAAGCCCCTGCGGTTTCTCATCATCAGCGATCTCCACTCCGAACCCTTTGAGGACCTGCTGCCCTTGATGGAGGATGTGGACGCTGTACTGGTGCCCGGGGATGTGAGCAACCGCTACAAGCAGATTTACGATCAGGGGCTGGCCTTCCTGCGGGAGAGCGCCAAGCGCCGCCCCACCTTTTATTCCCCCGGCAACCACGAGACCCGGCAGGAAAAATACGATGAACTGATGGCTCTGGCCCGGGAAAGCGGCGCAGAGGTGCTGGTCAATCGGTATGTGCGCTTTCAGGATGTGTGGATCGGCGGCTGGTATGATCCGCTGGCGGTAGGCGAGCCGGATATGATGGATGCCTTTGAGCAGCTGGAAGGCTGCAAGCTGCTTTTGTGCCACAAACCGGAGCATTACATGAAGGTTCTGAAGCACCGGGAGGTGGATCTGGCCATTGCCGGTCATGCCCACGGCGGACAGATCCGCATTGGCAAACAGGGCATCTATGCGCCGGGACAGGGCCTGCTGCCCCGCTACACCCGGGGCTGGGAAAACGATGGCAAACTGCTGATCTCCGCCGGTGCGGGCAACCCCTGCCGTGCGCCCCGGTGGAGCAATCCCTGCGAGGTGCTGTTGCTGACGGTGGACTGAGCGTCAGCTTTTTGCAAACAAAGGAGCGTACCAAACCATGAACAGTATCCGGCAACAGGCAACCGAGCATTTTGATCAGCTGGCCCAGCGGTTTTTCCTGCAACCGGACTGCGTGGACATCTGCGTGCGGGATGTGTGCATTTCCCGGGAAGCCTTTGCCGATCAGGGGCATAAGCTGATCGTCGATGCCATGGATGCCTGCTGGCACGATGGCTACAGCGATGTGGATCTGCTGGTACGCCTGCGGGGCAACTGCCCAAAAACTGCCGCTGACCGGCTTCACTGGCTGCGCCGGGTAGGCGTTACGGAAGAACAGTGCCTTGGCTATCTGGCAGCCGAGGATTCCGGCGCTTGCCGGGTGGTGTTCCGGGATGGGTTCCGCTATGACATCACCTTGGAAGGAACAGGCGGCGACGGCTGCCCTGAAGAAGCATCCTTTTGCTCAGACGGGGAGCATCCCGCCCTGCCAAGGGCTGCGGTGAACCGGTTCTGGTTTGTGCAGGTGCAGGCGCTGGGCAAGCTGTACCGGCAGGATTATCTGATCGGTCGGCATCTGGCCCATGTGCAGCTGAATGAAACGCTGGTGTTGCAGATGGTGCAGCGGGATTTGCAGCGGGGCACCAACCATCACCGCTACGGCAATGCGGAGGCGGCTGTCTATCAGCAGCATCAGGATAAGTGCCCTTTCCGGACCGGCGACAAAGCCTTTGACCAGATCGCCGACGCCCTCTGCGCTGCCGCCTGCGCCTACGATGAACTGGTTACGGCTTTCTATCCCGATGAAACACCCCGCACCCCTGTGCTGATGCAGCTTTGGCAGCGGTACCATGAGGAACGCTGCGGCGGTCAGGGAAACCCGGCCCCCAAAGGCAACCGTCAGGCTGTCATCCGGCGGGCAACGGTTCAGGATGCCTCCCGCCTTGCGGAGATTCTCATCTTTACCAAGCGGGTCAACTACCGCCGCATTTTTCAGAACGATCAGGTATCCTTCGGGGAAATGCAGGTCTATCCGCTGGCCAAGAGCTTTCTGGATGCGCCGGAAACCCTTGCGGGGTATTGGGTGTATGAGGATGGTTTCGTGAAGGGACTCATCCGCATGGATGGCACGCAGATTGTGGAACTGTATGTGGATTCCTTCTTTGCCGGGCAGGGCATCGGCGGGGCGCTGATGCGCTTTGCCGTTGAGCAATGCGGTTGCGACCATCTGTGGGCGCTGGAAAAGAACGAAGGCGCCATCCGGTTCTACCAGCGGCACGGCTTTGCATTGACCGGGGAGAAAACCTTGCAGGAGGGCACCCCGGAGTATCTGGTGCTGCTTAGGCGGTAAGGCTGCTGCCGGCGGGCGTGGGTTGCAATCCATCCCGATTCCCGCTATAATAACAGTGTATGCCCCTTTGGAGGGCTGCACCAAAACCAATGTGAAAACAAGGAACGAGCAGAATATGAAGTATCAGACCAATTTTTGGATGAAGCGGCTGGCAACCCTGCTGCTGGCGGCGCTGCTGGCTTTCTCCCCCCTGATGGCGCTGGCAGAGGCTGCCGATGATAGCGGCGAAGCCTCCATTGCCTATATCGGCAAGGCTTCCGTGGCGCTGAAAGTGCGTGTGGAGCCCAACAAGGATGCCCGCGGCATGAACAGCGTGCCCAAGAACGCCACCGTTTACGTGCTGGAGCTGGTGAACGATGACTGGGCCAAAATCAAGCTGGACAACGGCGAAGGCTATGTCATGACCAAGTATATCGAGAATATGCAGGAAGTGACCGGCCTGAGCGTGTCCGACCTGATGGAGCCGGAAAAGCTGCCGGATGGCTCCAAGCCCTTTGAGGCGGATGTGTCTGAGTTCAAGGAGGGCTACAAAGCCCAGACCCTGAACCCTTCCTGCATCTACGAAGCCCCCAACACCAATTCCGGCCGGGTGGTGTATGTGCCCGCCGCCACATGGCTCACCATCAGCACCGTCAGCGGCGACTGGAGCTGGGTCAGCTACAAGGGTACCCAGGGCTATATGCTGTCCTCCTCCCTGTATATGTGGGACCGTCTGGACCCCTATGCAGGCGAGATTCCCGGTCTGGCGATCATGCCCAAGGTGATTTTCCTGAATCGCACCTGCGAGGTGTACAGTCTGGAGGATAACACCCCCCTGAAGGATTATCCCCTGCCTCCCGGAAGCTGCATCGCCGTGTTTGAGAAGGATGCGCTGGGCCGCTACCAGACCCCCTACCACCGCACCACCGGCTATGTGAATGGCGATTGCGTGGCCTACGAAATGGATGTGGTGCCATGGGAGGAAGCCCAGCCCGGCGACCTGATTGCCGCCATGACCACCTACTATGCCGTGGGCGTGACCACGCTGCAATATCAGGGTCGCAACTGGAATATCAATCTGGCCACCCACATGATCAACGGCACCGTGCTCCAGCCCGGTCAGACCTACGATATGAACAAGACCATCGGCCCCTATCGCAAGTCCACCGGCTACCACGAAGCCCCCATCATGAGCCAGGATGCCCTCACCGGCTACGGCGGCGGCACCTGTCAGGTGAACACCACCTTCTACATGACCAACATCCAGCTGCCCATTCTTGTCACCCACCGCAAGGTGCACGCCGATGTGGGCATCTACTACGTGCCCCGGGGCTTTGATGCGGCTGTGGGCGGCGGCGATATCAACCTGCAGCTCACCAACACCCTGCCCTATGCCATCCGCTACCATTTCTTCATGACGGACGGCGCACTGACCTGCTGCATTTTCCGGGTGTAAGAAGCCTAAAGGCGAAAAACATTTGAATTGACAACAAACGCCCCGTTCTTCCGGCGCTGTGCCGGGGAACGGGGCGTATTTATTGTGAAAAATGGGTTTGTTACTCCACCGTGAGATGACCCTTCTCGCTGCCGGGCCGCCACTGGCCGTCCTCGCACAAGAGTTGAGTGCATACAGACCCAGTATAAGGCTCGCTCATCCGCAGGGTACAGATCCACTGGATTCCGTCTTCATGGGCGGTATAGGCCACCTGGGCGGGCAGTTCGTTGCCGTCGCCGTCCAC
The DNA here is from genome assembly GCA_017501255.1 of Clostridia bacterium. GTDB lineage: Bacteria > Bacillota > Clostridia > Christensenellales > Aristaeellaceae > Limiplasma. The sequence goes on from JAFVXE010000015.1 coordinate 14,344, forward strand.
CAGCTTCAAGCTGGAGATGTTTTCCTCCGTGGTGAGGGAAACGGTGACGATGGCTGGCAAAGCGGCGGTTTCCGGGCTGATGGTCAGCGCACCGGTGGAGACGGCGTCGCTCTTTAGGTTCTGAACCAGTTCGATTGCGCCATGGTACAGCTTTTCGCCATAGCCGCTGACCCACAGGAAACCCGCTGCCGCCGCCAGCAGCATAACCACCAGCAGCAGGGTGAACAGCTTTTTGCCGCGCTTCACCTTGGGAATGTCGAAGGTATTCACCGGGGCCGGGATGGGCATGGCGCTGGTATCCATGCAGTCCTCGCCCTCTTCTTCCTCATCGGCGGCAGCCCAGCTGTATTCGCTCAGCAGACTTTCCAGAGATTGGTCTGCCTGTGCAGCCGGTGCGGCTCCTGCCACGGGAGCGGCAGGGATGGGCTCCAGTTCCGGCATTTTCGGCACTTCCGGCATCCTGGGCTCTGGGGTGGGCGTTGCAGCAACAGGCTGCACAGGCTCCTGAGACACAGGCCGTTCAAAGATGCGCCGATCCTCCGGCGGCGTAATGGGGCCGCTGGCTTGCTGCTGGGGCAGTTCCTGCTCCTGACGCATCACCATACGGCTGCGGCGGCGGGGCGTGCCGGTTTGTGCGGCTTCCACCATCAGCATGGGGTCCGCCAGAGCGGAGGCATCCGCCTGCCGGGAAATGGAGACCGTCTGCACAGGCTCGGCGGCTGGCTGGCGCATGGGCTGCTGCTGGGGCATGGCGTTCTGCACCGGCTGGGCTGCATAGGCATAGGGATTCACCGGCATCCGGTGGGGCTGCACCGGCTGCGCAGGCTGTGCCGGACGGGCGGGCTGCTGCTTAACACCGGTGGCCTGTTGATAGAAAACCGCATTCGTCGCCTGAGGGCGCTGAACCTGCTGGTATGGTTGGGCAGGCTGTGCCGGTCTTGCGGCCTGCATCTGGGGGGCCGGCTGCTGGGGTCGGGCGTTCATGCGGGCAGCATGGGCCTGCATGGCGGCCTGTTCCACTGCCTGCTGTACCGGCGCCGGGGCTTCCGGCGTGCGATAGGCGGGCATCTGCCGGTTGTCGGCCTGCTGGCGGGCAGCAGCGGCACGGGCTGCATATACGGCCTCGTTTCCATCAGGTTCATTGGGGGTATAGGGGCTCAGCGGCGCAGGGGCCTGCTGGTAGCGTTCCCTGCGGGTAAGCTGCTGGGCGCCCATGGGACGCATCCACGGATTGCCGGTGTTTTCCGGGCGGTTGGGGCGATTTTCAGACATGAAGGGGTTCTCTCTTTCTGTAGTAAAATCTTCGGTGGAAAAAGCTGTGTTGCAATCAATGATTGGTATCCGTCAATGGAACTGCACCCAGTTTCACGAGAAATGCTTCCAGCGTGGCATAGGTGATCAGCCCGCTGTAGCCGGAGGCAGGGCTGCCGCCCTGATCCAGAAACAGACTCACCGGGTATTGGGACAAACCGAGGGTATGGCACAGGGTGCAATTCTCGTCCTCGAAGATGTTCATCCCTTCCAGCTTCAGCTGCCGGATAAGCTGATCATTTTCCGGCTGCCCTTCCCCTTCACAGGCGTGAACCAGAATCACTTCCAGGGTTTCCGGGTCGAAGTTTTGCACAACCTTCTGCCATACGGGCAGCTGATCCACGCTCTCCTGACTGGCGGCGGTATAGAATTGCAGCACGATCACCTTGCCTTTGTACGGGGCAAGATCCAGCTTGGAAATACTGGAAAGATAATCGGTCACGTCAAAATAGAGGGGTTCCTCCTGCTCCTGGGCAAAAGCAGCGCCGCCGACCAGCAAAAGGATCAGCACAGTCCATAAACAAAAGAGACGCTTCCCAAACATATGGATCCCTGCTTTCGTTTTTGCGTGTTCTCGTTCTATTGAAGACTGCTATTATCATATCATGTTTGGCATAAAAAAGAAAGGGTTCTGAGAGGAAGTTCATGTAAATGAAAAAGTTGTAACATAAAATTGCATTTTTACCGTACAGGGTCAAAATTTGCGAAAAGGAGGGTTTACCAGGAAAATAAGCTGTGATATAATTGATTTTACACTTCGTCAGCCATGCGGAAAACCCATCCGCAGCCCGTGCAGATGAAGGATACAGAAACCAATTTTTCATTTTTGACTACCCAAAACCAGGAGGGAACGGTTATGCCACTGGGAATTTCCAACAACTGCCGCAACATTGCACCATCTGCCACCCTTGCCATGGATGCCAAAGCCAAGGCGATGCGGGCTGCGGGTGTGGACGTGATCGGCTTTGCCGCCGGCGAACCGGATTTTGATACCCCTCTTGCAGTGCGGGATGCCATGAAGGATGCTTTGGACAAGGGCATGACCCGCTATACTGCCGCTGCCGGTACCGTGGAGCTGCGCCAGGCCATTGCCAGCCGTCTCCATGCCGACCACGGCCTTTCCTACGGCGAGAACCAGATCATCGTCACCAACGGCGCAAAGCACGCCCTGTACACCGCTTTCCAGAGCCTGTGCAGCGAAGAGGATGAAGTGATCATTCCCACCCCCTGCTGGGTCAGCTATCCGGAGATGGTGCGCATGGCCGGCGGCGTCAGCGTGCTGGTGGAGTGCCCGGAGGAAAACGGCTTCCTGCCTGCCATGGAGGATGTTGCCAAGGCCGTTACCCCCCGCACCAAGGCCTTTGTGCTCACCAATCCCTCCAACCCCAACGGCTGTATCTGGGATGAGCAGCGCCTGCAGGCGCTGGTGCAGCTGGCGGTGGAGAAGGAATTCTACATCATCGCCGACGAGATTTACGAAAAGCTGATCTACGGCGCTGCCAAACACGTGGCCATCGCCACCCTGAGCCCGGAAGCCTATACCCACACCATTCTCATTGGCGGCGTGAGCAAATCCTACGCCATGACCGGCCTGCGCATCGGCTTTGCCGCCGGGCCGGTGGATGTGATCGCCGGTATGGTCAATTACCAGAGCCAAAGCACCTCTGCCCCCAACTCGGCAGCCCAGCACGCTGCCGCCGTGGCCTACACCATGGATCAGACCTGTGTGGAAGAAATGCGCCAGCAGTTTGAAAAACGGCGCAACTACATCGTTTCCCGCATCAATGCCATGCCCGGCGTCAGTTGCAGGATGCCAGACGGCGCATTTTATGTTATGATGAATATGACAAAGCTGGTGGGCAAGCGCTACGGCGACAAGCCGATCGAAAACAGCAGCGACTTTGCCCTTGCTTTGCTGGAAAACGCCCATGTGGCCATCGTGCCCGGCAACGCATTCCTGGCGGAGGGTTTCTGCCGCCTCAGCTACGCCACCGGCATGGAAAACATTGAAAAAGGCATGGATCGTCTGGAAGCCTTCCTGAAGGAGTTGAAATAAAATGCTGGAATTCAGCCCCAATACCAATCTGCTGATGCAGTCCAAGTACCGCTACGAGTTGCAGGATGTGGAGGAACCCAACCTGTACCGGGAGCTGTTTGATTACAAAGCCATCCCGAAAGTGGCCTTCAACAACCGTGTTGTGCCCGTGAATATGCCCAAGGAAATCTGGATGACCGATACCACCTTCCGGGACGGTCAGCAGAGCGTGAGCCCCTTCACCCCCAAGCAGATCGAGCACCTGTTCAAGCTGGAATCCCGTCTGGGCGGCCCCAAGGGCTTGGTGCGCCAGAGCGAGTTTTTCCTCTATACCGACAAGGATCGGGAAGCCCTGGAGCGCTGCCAGAACCTGGGCCTCCAGTTCCCGGAGATCACCACCTGGATCCGGGCCAATGAGAAGGACTTTGAGTTGGTCAAGGCCGCGGGCGTTCGGGAAACCGGTATTCTGGTCTCCTGCAGCGACTATCACATCTTCAAAAAGATGCACCTGACCCGCCGTCAGGCCTTGGAAAAGTATCTGGGCATCATCAAGAAGGCGCTGGACAAGGGCATTGTGCCCCGCTGCCACTTTGAGGACATCACCCGTGCCGATTTCTACGGTTTTGTGCTGCCCTTTGCCGAGCAGCTGATGAACCTGAGCCAGGAAAGCGGCATTCCCATCAAGGTGCGTGCCTGCGATACCATGGGCTACGGCGTCCACTATCCCGGTGCGGCTCTGCCCCGCAGCGTCCCCGGCATCATCTACGGCCTCAACCACTACGCCCAGATTCCCTCTGAGCAGCTGGAATGGCACGGCCACAACGATTTCTACAAGGTGGTCACCAACGCCGGTACCGCCTGGCTCTACGGCTGCGCCAGCATCAACTGCTCCCTGCTGGGCATCGGCGAGCGCACCGGCAACTGCCCCCTGGAAGCCATGGCGGTGGAGTATCAGTCCCTGCGCGGCACCACCGATGGCATGGACCTGACCGCCATCACCGAGATTGCCGAGTACATGGAGCGGGAAATCGGCATCGAAATCAGCCCCCGTCAGCCCTTCGTAGGCCGTCACTTCAATGTGACCCGGGCCGGTATCCATGCCGACGGTATGCTCAAGGACGAGGAGATTTATAACATCTTCGATACCGCCACTATCCTCAACCGTCCCGCAGCCGTGGCCGTGGACAGCCACAGCGGTCTGGCGGGCATCACCCACTGGATGAACAGCTACTTCCGCCTGACCGGCAAGCACACCATGGAAAAGCACGATCCGCTGGTGAATGCTGTCAAGGAGCAGGTGGACGCCCTCTTTGCCGCCGGCCGCAACACCGTTATGGGCGACGAGGAACTGGAAATTATGGTGCGCAAAGCCGATCAGGATCGCTACGAGCGCCTGCTCTTCCATAAGAGCCGGTAAGCGCCGCCCCTTCACAAAAGTAACAAAATACGGGCGATTGCAGGAAAAACCTGCCGTCGCCCGTTTGATTCATGTGCCCTTTCGAAAGGAGGAATCCCATGGAGAAATGGTGGGTACGTTTACTATTGTGGCTGGCAGTGATCGCTGTGTGCGGCATGATTTTCTTTTTCTCTGCCCAGAGCGGTGAGGATTCTGCCATGACCAGTGGAAAGGTGGTCGATATATTGATCGGCATTCTGATCAAAGGCTATGAACTGCTGGATGCGATCCGGCAGCGTGAAATTTACGAAACTGCATCCCTGCTGGTACGCAAGCTGGCGCATTTTGCCGAGTTTGCCCTGCTGGGCTTCTTTGTACGGCTGCTGATGCACTCCTACCGGATCCGGTTCGGCTGGGGCCGTGCATGGCTGGCCTCCACCCTTTACGCCTTCACCGATGAGGCGCATCAGATGTTCACCCAGGCCCGGGGCCCGTCCCTCATAGATGTGGGCATCGACAGCATCGGCGCAGCCGCCGGTGTCACGCTGGCGTGTGTGGCGCTGGCGATAGCAGCAAGGATTTGGGGCGCTGCAAGGAGCAGGCCCGAGCTGCAGTAGAGATTTGGGGCGCTGCCCCAAACCCCGCAAGGGGCAGTGCCCCTTGACCCCGCACTGCCGTGCTTTGCACGGCAGGAGGGAGGAATAAGTGAAAGAACCTCCGGGATGGATTGCATTGCACAGAGCCGCAACCATTCCGGAGGTTTTCATATTCCTGGCGTTGAGTTAAGTATTGCTATATGGTATACTTAATAAGAACATATTGGATGGCTGATAGGAAGGCGGAATACATGAGATTGTTGTCGCTTTTTTCCGGTTGCGGAGGTATGGATATTGGCTTTGAAGGTAGCTTTTATTGCATAAAAAAATCCATTAACGAAAAACTACACCCAGATTGGATTGTAGAATCTCATGATCAATGGGTCAAGGTTGCCCCAACAATTTTTGAAACCGTTTTTGCAAATGATATTCGTCCGGATGCGAAAGCCGCTTGGGTTTCCTATTTTGAGAAAAACAAACCCAACGCAAACGATATTTATCATTTAGATAGCATTGTTGATTTGGTGAAACGTGCAAAGGCTGGCGAAAAGATCTTTCCTGAAAACATTGATATTGTCACCGGGGGATTCCCCTGCCAAGATTTTTCAATTGCTGGTAAACGTTTAGGGTTTGCTTCTCAAAAAAGTCATAAAGGAACAGTGCTGTCAAACGAAGAACCAACAGCTGAAAACCGTGGCCTTTTGTATATATGGATGCGCGAAGTAATTACTTTAGCAGAACCCAAGATGTTTGTCGCCGAAAATGTCAAAGGCTTAACCAACCTAAACGATATTAAAGAAGTTATCGAAAAGGATTTTGCACAGGCGGGCAAAGGCGGTTATGTTGTAGTACCTGCAAAAGTGCTGTATGCGCCTAATTATGGTGTCCCACAATCGCGGGAAAGAGTGATATTCTTTGGGTTCAAAAAAAGTGCGCTAAAACCGGACGCTTTGATTGCACTGACAGCGGAAAGGATACCTGATGCCTATGACCCATATCCAGTGATGACACATGGCGAAAGTTTGAAACCTGTTGTGACTTGTGCAGATGCCTTCATTAACCTTAACGAGCCTGAGGATAGCCTTGATTTGTCTCAGCAAAAATACTCTATGGCCAAATATATGGGAGCGCACTGCCAGGGACAAACAGAAATAAAGCTGGATTCAGTAGGTCCAACCATTCGCTCAGAACATCATGGGAACATTGAATACCGTCGTCTTAGTTTAGAACATGGTGGAAAATACGAAGGAGAACTAAAAGCGGGAAAGCGTGAACGAAGGTTAACGGTTCGCGAATGTGCGAGAATTCAAACATTTCCCGATGACTATCAGTTTATTTTGAATAAAACACAAAAAAACAAAGGTGTTTGTGCAAGCGACGCTTACAAGATTATCGGTAATGCAGTCCCCTGTGTGTTGGCTTACAACATTGCGAAAACAATCGAAGAAAAATGGTTGTTGTATTTTGAGGAGAATGTAAAATGATCGTCTCTGTCAATCCCAAACCGACGATTTCCGAATTTCGTAAACTAATGCAGGATACAGATTGTTTGCTAAATGCAGATGCGAAAAAGAGGCCGGATTATTATCGGTCGCACACAGGGAATCTGTTGGAGGATATTGTTAAAGATGCCCTGTGCGAGTGCGCCATTGGTTCTCCCTTCGCAGGTACAATCGAAAAAGTATCCGGGCAAAAATTCCCTGATATTGTTGCAGCAAAATACTATGGTGTCGAAGTTAAAAGCACTAAGGAAGATCATTGGACATCCACTGGAAGTAGCATATTGGAAACAACCCGCATTAACGATGTGGAGCGCATATATATGACTTTTGGAAAGTTGGGTGGTGCCCAACCAGCGTTTTGCTCAAAGCCATATGAACCGTGCCTGTACGGAATTGCTGTAACACATATGCCACGATATTTAATCAATATGTGCTTGCAAAAAGGGGAAACCATTTTTGACAAAATGGGGATCCCTTATGATGAATTGAGAAATTTAGAAAATCCAATTGCCCCGGTATCAGAATACTATCGAAAAAAGCTAAAGCCGGGAGAAAGCCTCTGGTGGGCTGGAAACGCAGCGGATGAAGTTGTAGAAGCAAAAATCCGTCTTTGGAAGAACCTTTCTTCCGACGAGAAGAAATACTATACTGCTTATTGCTGCGCTAATTATCCTGAAATATTCGCTGGAGATTATGATAGATGTTCTCTATGGCTTACATCTCAAGGCGTTGTTAATCCACATATTCGAGATATGTTTTCAGCTGGTGGAAAAATCGAAATTGAAATGCCAAATGGAATAAAGGTACTATTTCCCGGTATCTATAAACGAATTGTTGACCACAAAAATGAGATAATTCAAATTCTGTCAAGAATTGAACCTGAATTGCCAGTAATGGGTAAAGAAATGACCACTCGTATAATGCAGTGGTGTCAAGAAGTCTCAAAACACTCAAGTATGGATTTCCAAACTTCCATGAATGGTCTATCAATGGTGATTTTCGGTGTATCTGCCGAATCACTCCATCTTCATGATTCCAAGGATAATCTGTAGTTTATGTAGATCAACATGGGTAGAGCTGTTGCAATTGCAGCAGCTTTTTGTTTTCCGTCCCATTCACGCATCCAAGCCACAAAAAACGGGGTCGCCCCCGCAGTGCCAAAGGCACGAGGAGGCGACCCAAGCAAGCGGCGTGTGGCAGGGCAGGGTTCCCTGCCACGAAAGCCGCGACTTCTGTTGTCCACTTACAGGGCAAACGCCCCATCCTGCGTTAGCAGGATGGGGCGGATGTCCATTATTCGTAGATGATGGTCAGGTTGGCCAGATCGGCGCCGGTGATGGCGTCAGCTTCCAGCACGGTGTTGTCGATCACCAGAGAGCCGTCCTTGATGGAAGCCAGCAGGGCTTCGTACTCGGCGACAGTCCAGTTTTCCAGAGACCAGGTAGCGGTGGGCAGACCCACGGCGTCATCGGTGGCGCCCAGGTTGTTAGCCACGTCGCCGATGGTATCCCATTCGCCGGCGTAGAACTTGCCGATGGCCCACTCGGTGGCGGAAACCAGGCCCTTGAGGGCGGAGGTCACAACGGTCTCGGACTCGAAGCTCTGGTCAACGTCAACGCCCACAACGAACAGATCGTTGGCGGAAGCAGCGGAAACGATGGAGGAGAACATGGAGCCGCCGCAAGCGAAGATCACTTCGGTGCCGTTCATGTACCAGCCCTTAGCCATGGCTTCCAGCTCGGGGGAAGCGCTGAAGGAAGCGCCGTACTGCCAGGAGTACTTCAGTTCCACGTTGATGCCCAGCTCAGCAGCAGCAGCGTTGGCGCCCTGAGCGAAGCCGTAGCCGTAACGGATGCAAGCGGGGTTGGTGCCGCCGCCGCCGCCCATGAAGCCCAGCTTGGTGAAGCCTTCCTTCACGATGGCATAGCCGGCCAGATAGCCGCTCTGCTCTTCCATGAAGGCGATGGGGGCAACGTTCTTCAGACCCATCTGCCAGCCGTCGATGAAGACGAACTTGGTGTCGGGATACTCGGTAGCGGCCTTTTCCAGAGCAGCAGCCTGCATGAAGCCAGCGCACACAACGACCTTAGCGCCGCCCTCGGCAGCAGCCTTCATGGCTTCGTAGCGGTCATCGTCGGTAGCCTGGTCGCCGTTGGCGGGCTGATAGTACTTGTAGCTCAGGCCGTTGGCAGCAGCGTAGGACTTAACGCCGTTCCAGGTGCCCTGGTTGAAGGACTTGTCCTTCAGCTGACCCACGTCGGTAACGAAGGCGAGCTCAAAGACGCCGTTTTCGGATTCGAACTCATCGGGAATGGTTTCGGGATCGATCGCTTCAGCGAAGGAAGCGGTGCAGGCGAAAACCATCACCAGAGCCAGAAGAGTAGCAAGAAACTTCTTCATATGGATGTTTCCTCCCTTTTGATTTTCCGTTGCCCCTGACGGGGTCGGTCATGGGTTTAGTATAACATTAAAAGTGTCTGCATTCAAGCAGGGAGGAAAGAAAAAGCAAAAATGTTGCCCTTTATCCATCATTTTGTCACAACTGCGCAAAACGGCTGTGGTCTCCTTCGATTGACACCCACAGCCTGCTGTGATACCATCAAACCAGCCAACTGCAACCCAAAAACCGAAAGGATGACCCGCCATGACACAGCGTACCTGCCCCCAGTGCAGCCGGGAGATGACCGAAGCCGGAGCCCTGTTCTGCCCCTTTTGCGGCGCCCGTCTGACCCCCGATACCCGGACGGAGACCCCCACGGGTGCGCAGGCGCTTTTGCAGAAAGCCAGCGAAGCAAGCAATAACCGCAAAAAGCTGGCGTTTCTCCGCAAAGCCCGGGAGGAATACCCGGATTGTCTGGCGGTGGAGGAGGAATGGCTGTTTCAGGGCAAGCTGCCGGAAAAAGCATCGGCTGTGCTGGACTTTTCCGGCATCAAAAGCCATCTTCTGCACCTGTACCTGACGCCGGAAGCCTTTTCAGAGGAACGTCAGGCGGCTATGCGAAAGGAATTGTTCGACGATCCCCAGCTGCACCGCTGCCTTTCCCTGACGGATGCCCCGGAGGCTTTCCTGTCCCACTATCTGGAGCGGCTGTGCCGGGAGTTTATCCAGATTTTCCTCTTTGGCAGCAGCGAGTATATGCCCCGGCTGTTGGGCATCCCGCTGGAACGCAACGCCGCCAAGGCGCTGGCCAAGCCTGCTGCCACCGTGCTCTGCGGCATTCAGGCGGATGACCGGCTGACCCCTGCCCAGCAGGGCGACCTGACCGCCGCCTTTGAGCGGGCCTATCAGGCGGAATGCGGCGGGGAGATGAGCTGGCTTCGGCAGGCGGTGGAAGGGATGGGGCAGGCATAGAAAGTGCCGGGACAGCAGGCGTTCTGATCCCCGGTATGGGCCTGTGTGCAATCTCCCGGGTTCTTTGTTCTTTGCATAGTACGAGAACGGCAAACCTGAATTTGTAGGTGAGTATATGAAAAATTTATATATAGTCGGTGGAACAATGGGCGTTGGAAAAACCGCCGTTTGCCAGCAACTGAAAAGGATTTTGCCGAATAGCGTGTTTCTTGATGGTGACTGGTGTTGGGATGCCGATCCATTCCAAGTAACCGATGAAACAAGATCTATGGTGACAGATAATATTTCCTACTTACTCAATAACTTTTTGCATTGCTCTGCATATGAGAATGTGATTTTCTGTTGGGTAATGCACCAGCAATATATCATTGATTCTGTCGTAGAAAAATTGGATACACAAAACTGTGATGTGAAATGTATTTCGCTTATTGCTGACGAAGCCAATTTACGCAAGAGATTAACGAAGGATGTGGAAAGCGGCATTCGTGTTGAGGATGTAATTGAAAGAAGCGTAACAAGAATACCTCTGTATGACACACTCAAAACGGTTAAAATTGACACCAACGAAAAGACTGTGGCTATGATTGCCAACGAAATCAAACAGTTGTGATGTTGTCAACTTCCAATTTGCCGGGCAGACGAAAAACATATCCTACTACCATCAGGCGAGGACACAACGCTACACAAGACAACCGTGCATTGCGTTTGTCTTGCCACATAAGCAAACGAGCATCCAGCATCGGATGCTCGTCCAGACTGTTGAAAAACCCCAGGAGGTATCGGAGGGGCGCAGCCCTCCGATGGTTTTCCGAAACCGGCGGCGTGCATTGCGGCCCAAACCCAACCTTCGGTCGGTTTCGGGCTTCGGCGCTGCGGAAGCGCTTTGCGCTGTCCTCACGCCTCGGTTCGCTTTGCTCACCCTTCCGGCGGTTTCGGAACCCTTGCGTAGCAAGGGATTCCTAAGCCGCAGATTCTTCCAAAAGCAGCTTGCAGGAACATTCCTGCATATCTGCCGGCGCTCCTGTGAGAAGCGCTATTGAGAAATCGTAAACAGCGAATAGAAAACGCCTTTTTTCGCAACTAATTCAGTAAATGTGCCTGTTTCCACAATGGAACCGTTCTTCATCGTGATAATGCCATCGTATCGTTTCAGCAAAGCTTCATCCAGAGCGTGAGTAACAACGATCCCTGTAACGCCGTTCAGATCAAGAATAGCATTTGAAACCTGATAGGCGGTTTCGGCATCCAGCGCTGCCGTGGCTTCATCCACCAGAAGCACCTGCGTTTTTTTCAGCAAGCTGCGGGCGATGGAAATACGTTGTTTCTCACCGCCGCTGAGTCCGCTGCCGTTTTCACCGCACAGATAATCCGCACCCTTTTCCTCCATCAATGCCGACAGACCGGAAAGGCGAATTGCCTCGTCAATCTGCTCCTGTGGGAAATCACGGAACATGGTGATGTTGTCTTTGATTGTAGCGTTAAACACAAACACATTCTGTTGAATGATGCTTTCCATCTCATAAAGCTGACTGCTGCTGATATCCCGCAGTTCGGTATCATCATAAAGGATCGCTCCGTCGTAATGCTGATATGCCGCCATCAGCAGATGCAGCAGGGTTGATTTGCCGCTGCCCGAAGCGCCAACAATGGCGTACTTTTTGCCAAGTTCAAAAGTACAGTTGATATTGGTGAGAACCTGCTTTTCGGGTTCGTAGCCGAAAGAAAGCTCCTTTACGGTGATCTGATGCGCAAGTGCTTTGTGTTCAGCCTCGCTTTCTTCTCTGATGTTGACAGAAAGGGCATTTGCGATTTTTTCAACCAATGCCTTTGCCGCTTTTCTCTCCGCAATGCAGGTTGGAATGGTGCCGATGGGATTGAGAACAAAGTTCATCAATTGAACAAAGACCATCGTAGTACCCGCGGTAACACCTGTACCAGATAGCGCAAGACAGGCTCCAAAGAGAAACACGCCAAGCTGTGCTGTGATGCCTGCTACAGAGCCGAACAGCTGAACAAGAATACGCATTTTGTGTTTTCCCAGCTGTGCTGCCATAAGCTCCCGTACAGTTTCTTTGAAGATGCAGATGATCCGGGATTCAGCCTTGAAGGATTTGATAACAGAGAAACCACCCAGGCTGTCCCGTAACGCAGATGTGTATACTTCATTTCTGTCCGAGACCTTCTTTTCTTCCACGGCAATCCTGTTGCCTGTCAGAATGGAAGCGGCCAACGGCAAAAGAGAAAGTCCAATCGCAACCAATGTGAGCAAGGGGCTGTACCATATCATCAGAACCATTGCCCCGATGAAGGTAAGAGAACTGTCGAGCATGGAGAAAGTGTTCCAAAGGTAGCCTTGTTCTATGGTCTGAATATCATTTGTAAGCGCCGATAGATAAGTTGAGGTATTTTCGCTTGAAAATGCCGATATGTTTTTCCTTGTGAGTTCGCTAAAAACATATTCTTTATACTGAGCGATTCCCCGCGTGATAAATTTCGGCTTGGTGCAGCAGGAAATGAAGTGGGTAACTGCAATTCCACCGATCAGCGCCAATGCGACGGCTGACAGCTGGAGCAGTGTCAAACCGGTTTCATAGCCACCGATCAAGTCAATCAACTGCTGTATCAGCCACGAAACAAGCAATGCCCCGATGGCTCCAAGCAAGGTTGTGAACAAGGCAAAAAGAAAGCAAATCACATTTCCCCGATAAAACTGTTTTGTGTATGGATGAATATCCACCTTTGAATGGTTCATTCCGCACCTCCGCAGGCGTCTTCCTGGGTGATTTTATCCCAAAACTGAATCAACCGCTTATCTCTGTTTTCTTGCGTGATCTGCTTCACCACCGAGGAAACAGCAGTCTCGCCAAGAGCGTCATATGCCGTAGCCTTTTCAAAATCACCGACGCAAAATTTCATGTTTCTCATTTGATAGGTGGGCGCTGCGTCGAATGCTTTGGCAATATCATAAGCAAGGCGCAAATAGGATTCTGCTTTTTCCTCCTCTCCAAGAAGCAGCGAAAGGTTTGCACACTCGGAACAACAGGACGCAATCACTTTATCAACATAAGCAACGGCTTTCTTGTCCACTTTGGCCCCTTGTAGCAAATCCACCAACCAAAGCAGCGCATCTCTGCCTGATGCGTAGTCCTCTTTTTTGATATAGTAATTGGCATAAGCCAGCATGGAATGAACCGCCGATACAGCGATGTTTCCAAAGGCTCCCATCATATACGGCTCTGCATCTTCGGGGGCAAAACCGCTGTTTCCTGTATATGTGAAAGCGATGAGGGCATTATGGACGCCGCCAACATTATATTTTTTGAGAATCTCAAGGCCCTTTTCGTGATTGCCCAGAGCAAGATAGCATTGGGCAATCTCCTGCTGTATGACGACCTCACTGATATTGGGATCGCTGTTTTGAGACAAAAGCAAAATGGATTGCTCCAACAGTTCGATACAGCGTAACAGCCGTTTTTTGTTGTGCCGTTCAATGCTTGCAACGGCGTATAGTTCACCGGCACGATAGACGATGCGAAAATCGTTGGGATAACGGGTCAACGCTTTTTCCGCTTCGGTGATTGCTTCATCGTATTTCTTTTCACGCTGTAGTTGATGAACCCTTTCTTCAAGCGCAACCACGCTGCCATTCAGCACCCGGAAACCCACAATCACATCAAATGACACCCCGAATAAATCAGCCATCTCCGCAATCAGATTGAGTTCCGGTGTTGCTGCGCCACGTTCCCATTTTGATACGGACGCAGAAGTAACCCCCAATGCTTCTGCCAACTGTTCCTGTGTCATTGCGTGCTGTTTTCGTAATTTGCTTATGTTCGCAGGAAGTGATAACTTCATTTTTCCGTACCTCCATTTTTCGCTCTGCATCTATATTGTATCAGAGATTGATGAAAGAAGAAGATATTATTGGTACAGCTGGTTCAGAAATAATGAAACCAACGGTTCGGTTTTGGTTTTGTGGCAGCGGAGGGAAAATGAAAAGGAGGACTGTCTGTGCAGTCCTCCTTCAGAAATCGGTATTCTGTTTCCCTATTACGCCTATGAAATGGACGTAATAGCAGGATTCCAAAGGGCTATTGGCCCTTTGGCGGGTTCCAGCGCCCTTGGCCGGGTGCAGGGACGGTTCCCCTGCTTACCCCTCAAACCCCACCAGCAGAGAGCCTTCCTCGGCATAATAGCTGCACAGGCCCAGGTTCTGCCGGATGGTAACCTTCACATCCGGGTACTTTTCCTTGAGGATGTCCGCAAACTTCTGCGCCATCTCCGGATTGGCGGTGTGGCTCAGGTGGACGGTGCCGCCCTTGAAGCCCAGTTCCTCCATGGAGGTGACCAGCTGCGCCATGGCACGCTTTTCGCCACGGCACTTGTGCATGGGCTCCAGGGTACCCTCGTCGCTGGCTTTGCCCACGATGCGGATATTCAGCAGACCCACAGCCGCCGCCACGGCAGGGCTGACGCGGCCATTCTTGGCAAAGTTGCTCAGGGAGGACAGGGCAAATATCAGGTGCGTCGTTTTCACATACTGCTGAATCTGCTCCACGATTTCCTCAAAGGGCAGATCCTGCCGGATCAGCTCAGCGTATTTTTCCAGAATCAGGTGCATTTCCGGGCCGGTGGTCAGGCTGTCCAGAATGAACACCTTGGCGCCCTCGTGCTTTTTCAGATACTGATTGGCAGCCACCTGAGAGGCATTGTAGCAGCCGGACAGATTGCTGGTGATGGTAACGCCCAGCACCTCGTCCGCATCGCCGAAAGCGTCCAGCCAGTCGCCCACGCTGGGGCAGGCAGTGCCGGACTTGCCCTTGTATTCCTTCAGTTCCTTCAGCATCTTTTGCAGATCCAGATCCGGGGTATCCACATATTCGGTATCCCCGGCGGCCACCTTCATGGGCACGCAGGCATAGTCGAAGCCTTCAAAGCTCTGCGAATTGATGGAAGAGTCCGCAACCAGTTTGATCTTTCTGTTCATCATGACCTGTTTCCTTTCAAAAACGGCATTGGTACAGGTTTATTCATTGTACATTGTTACTATACCAATAACCTGTCCGGCTGTCAAGGGTGTGGAAAAATCGTTCACAGGTTATTCAAAAACCTGTGACGGGTTGACAAGCTCTCTGCCAAAGCATATAATAGGGCTATGAAACAGACGATGAAACGGATCATGGCCGAATCCATGAAGCAGTTTTCCCTTCCCCGGTATGAACGGTTGCCCGATATGGGCCTGTATCTGGAGCAGACGGTGAAGTATGTCAACCAGTTGCTGGCCCCCCTGGAGTGTGTGGAGCTGACCGGTTCCATGGTGCGCAACTATGTGAAAATGGGTCTGATTGAAAACCCGGTCAAGAAGCAGTACTACGCCCAGCATATCGCCTACATTACAGCGGTGACGCTGCTCAAGCAGGTGGTGCCGCTGGAGCAGATACTGGCCCTGTTCACCTGCCAGAAACAGGTGTACACCACGCAGGTGGCCTATGACTATTTCTGCATGGAGCTGGAAAACGTGCTGGGCTATCGCTTCGGCCTCAAGGATACCATCGACGATATTGGCGAAACCTCCTCCATCGAGAAGGAAATGCTCCGCAGCGCCATCACAGCGGTATCCCATACCATCTTCCTCAACGCCTGCCTGAGCCGCTTGGCGCAGGCGCAAACCAATGACGGAAAAACGGAGGGATGATGCGGTAGGCGCTGCCTCCCGTGCTCACCGCTTCAGGATCTTCGTTCCTTAGAAATTCTTTCATTGCGCCCATTGCATGGGTGCAAAAATGGATAATGGACTGTTGTGCAAGGAATGCAACAGTCCATTTTTGTATGTATGGTTTTTCCTCCGGCGGGCAACCTATCCACCGGAGGTGATTTTCAACATGAGTCCCAAGGAACTGATGTACATCGAGGATGCGCTGAACCACGAGCAGTTTCTGCAATGCCAGTTTCAGCAGGCACAGCAGGCGCTGCAAAATCCCCAGCTGAAGGCCTGCGTCAGGGAGATGGCCAACAACCACAGCCAGCTGTTCCGGAAGCTGTACCAGCTGGTGTAAAAGGAGGGCAAAGCCGATGAACGACAAGGAAATCATGGAGAACCTTCTGCAAACCACCAAGGGCGTATGCGACCTGTATCTGCATGGCGTGATCGAATCCTCCACCCAGAACGTGCACGCCACCTTTGACGATGCCCTGAGCCAGAACCTGTGTATGCAGAATCAGCTGTACGGCGCCATGTCCCAGCAGGGCTGGTATCCCATGCAGCAGGCCGAGCAGCAGCAGATCCAGCAGGTACGCAACAAGTTTGCAGGCGCCTGATGGCGGCAGGATTGGCTGAAACAGCATGAACAAACCCCCGGAGCCTCTCCCCAACGAGAGAACTGCTCCGGGGGTATCTTCTTTCAGCCACTTACCCTTCCTCGCTCAAGCAGGCTCTCACTTCCGCTTCCCCTAAGGTTTCCCGCTCCAGCAAAAGCCGGGTGAGCCGCTCCCACTGATGCCGGTGGCTCCGGAGCAGTCCCGCCGCCAACTGCTGACCCATGGCCAGCCAGCGCTGGGCAGCTGCATCCTTCTGGGGCTGAGCGAAGTAATAGGCCTCTTCCGTACCGGGCAGCATTCCCCACTCGCACACCATGCGCTGGGCCAGCACGGCGGCTTTTTCGATGTCGTTGGCAGCGCCGTTGGTTACCTGCTCGCTGCCGCACAGCAGCATCTCCGCTTCCCGGCCGATCAATGCCACGGCGATGTGATGAAGCAGCTCCTGCTTGTGATGGAACAGCTTTTCCGGGGGAATGGCCATGCTGTAACCGGCAGCGCCTTTGCCGGTGGGAATGATGGATACCTTGCGGATGCTGCTTTCCGGCAGCAGAATGGCGGTGGCCAGCGCATGGGCGGCTTCGTGGGCGGCGGTCAGCTCCCGCTCCTTCTGCTGCCGGAGGGGATTGCGCTCCTGCCCGAACAGCAGCGTATCCATGGCATGATGGATATCCTGCTGGCTGATGGACGTGCTGCCTCGCTTCACGGCCAGAATGGCGGCTTCATTCAGTAAACCTTCCAGCCTTGCGCCGGAGAACATGGCGGTCTGGGCGGCAATCTGGCCAAGGTTCACGGTGTCATCCATGGGCTTTTGCCGGGCGTGTACCGCAAGGATCATCTCCCGCTCCTTCAGGCCGGGCAAAGGCACTTCGATGTGCCGGTCAAACCGCCCGGCCCGCAGCAGGGCCTCGTCCAACGTGTCGATGCGGTTGGTGGCAGCCACCACCACCACACCCTGATGATCGTGGAATCCGCTCATTTCGGAAAGCAGCGCATTCAGGGTCTGCTCCCGCTCGTCGCTGCGGTTGTCACGCTTTTTGCCGATGGCGTCGATCTCGTCAAAGAAGATCACCGCACGGCCTGCCTTGCGGGCTTTGGCAAACAGACTGCGGATGCGGCTGGCACCCACGCCTACATACATCTCCACAAAATCAGCGCCGTTGACGGCGAAAAACGGCACGCCCGCCTCCCCGGCCAGCGCCCGGGCCATCAATGTTTTTCCGGTGCCGGGCATCCCGTGGAGCAGTACGCCCCGGGGGATATGGGCGCCCATGCGGGCAAATTCCTCCGGCCGGCGGATGAAATCCACCAGATCCCGCAGGCTGTCCATGGCTTCGTCGTTGGCAGCCACATCCGCAAAGCGCACGGCGGGAATCTCCCGCTGGGCGATGGGCTCGGCCACCTGCGCAAAGCTGCGTTCCTGCTGCCTCTCCCGGCTGGATGTGAAGCACATGGCCGCCAGCAGCACAAGGATCAACAGCCCGTAGGGCCATGCATCCCGGGCAGGCGAATCCCCGGCCCGGGCGAAAAACAATGTCACAAATAGAATCAATACAGCAAGGCTTGCGGGCAGCAACGCCCGACCCCGCTTGATGCTCGAGGGCATACCGTCCACCTCCTGATGAATGCACGTGCAGTATACAGGAGGCATGAATGCTGTGTAAATGGTGCATATTGGCGCATTTTCCACGGTTTTTGAAGGGAAAAAACGCACATAGTATCCAAAGGCGGGTAACTGTATGAAAAACACAGCCCTGTGTCCCGCCGCCTCTGGAGGGATGACGGATGAAAAAGGCAAAGGAACCAGTAAAAAAGGCAAAAGAGCAGCGTCCCGCAACCGGGGGGACGGGGCTGGAACCAACGGATGGGAAGGACATCCGGCAGGAGGAAGCCGTTCAGGAGGCGACGGATGCTCAACCAGCTGCGGAAGAAACGAATGCAAACACCCCGGATGAAAAGACGGATGGCCCGGAAAGCAACGGGCAGGAACCGCAAATGCCACCCCATCCCCGGCAGGTGCGCAAGCAACAGCGCATCCATGACCGAGCCCACCGCAGGGAGGAAGCGGCCCTGCGCAAGGCGGAGCGGCTTCTGTGGCAGGAGGAGCAGGAGCAGCAGATCCGGGAAGCCAGAAGCCGCAAGCCGGATATCCGGGGCCGCGCCGCCCGGCGCATCTACCGGATGCGCAAGCAGCAGGGCAGGCAGCTGGGCACGCCGGATCTGCGCAAGGCCGGTTTTCCGGAAAAGAAGCGACCCCTCCGGCGGGTGGGTGTGGCGCTGCTGTGCCTGTTTGTGCTGATGGGTTCGGCGGCATTTTACCTTCTGGATGTGCCCAGCTGGCAGCGGCTGGATGTGAGCAAGATCACCGCCGCACCCCAGACCGGCCGGATGTTTGACAATCAGGGGGAGCTGATCGCCACCATCCGGGGCAGCCAGAACCGGGTGGTCATCCCGCTGGAACAGATTCCCCAGCAGATCCGGGATGTGTTCATAGCGGCGGAGGATCAGCGGTTTTACCAGCACAAAGGCGTGGATGTGGTGCGCCTCTTTGGCGCATTGGCGGCCAATATCCGTCAGGGCGGCTATGCCCAGGGCGGCAGTACCATCACCATGCAGCTGATCCGTCAGAGCCACCTGAGCACCAAGAAAACCATCACCCGCAAAGCAGAGGAAATCGCTCTGGCCCTGCAGCTGGAAGCCCGCATGAGCAAGGATGAAATTCTGGCCATGTACCTGAATTACATCTATTTCGGCAACGGGGCCTATGGCATTCAGGCAGCCGCCCGCACCTATTTCGGCGTGGACGCCGCCGACCTGACGCTGGCCCAGGCGGCATCGCTGGCGGCCTCCATCAAAGCGCCCAGCTACTATGCGCCCCACGCCGACCGGGAAAACAACCTGAACCGGCGGGGATATATCCTGTCCACCATGCTCTCGCTGGGCATGATCTCCCAGGAAGCCTACGATCAGGCCTGCGCCGAGGAACTGGTGCTGGCAGAGCAGGTTCCCGAAGAGATCACCTACGGCTGGTTCGTGGATGCTGCGCTGGATGAAGCCGAGCAGATTCTGGGGCTCAGCAGCGATCAGGTGCTCACCGGCGGCTTCACCATCGAGACCACCCTGAGCCGCACCCATCAGGATGCACTGGATGCGCAGTTTGCCAAGGACCTGTTTCCGGCCAATGCCAGCGATGGCACCCAAGTGCAGGGCGCTGCCGCCTGTGTGGATGTGCGCACCGGTCAGGTGCTGGCCATCGTAGGCGGGCGGGAATATCAGGTGCGCCGTGGCTTCAACCGGGCCACGGACCTGCGCCGTCAGCCCGGCTCAGCCCTGAAACCGCTGGTGGCCTACGCTCCGGCCATTGACCAATATGGTTACATGACTGCCAGCGTCCTCCGGGACGAACCTACCAATTTCGGCGGCTACAAGCCCCGCAACGCCAGCTATACCTATTATGGCAATGTGAGTATGCGCACCGCACTTCAAAACAGCCTCAACGTATCCACCGTGGCCCTGATGAACGAGATCGGCGTACCTGCCGGGCGGGAATACCTGGCGAAAGTAGGCATCCCGCTGGACAACCGGGACAGCAATCTGGCCCTGGCGCTGGGGGCCATGACCTACGGGGTCAGCCCGGTGCAGCTGGCGGCGGCCTATTCCCCCTTTGCCAATGGCGGCACCTTCTACGAACCCCATATGATCCTGCGCATCACCGGCCCATCGGGACAGGTGCTCTATCAGCGGCGGCAGGAGGGGGAGCAGGTGCTCAAGGCCACCTCTGCCTTCCTGATGACCAGCCTGTTGCAGTCCGTTACCTCCAGCGGCACCGGCGCCAAGCTCAGCGCAGCGGGCACGCCGGTGGCCGGTAAAACCGGTACCGTCAACATGACCGGCGGAGGCAACCGGGATATCTGGATGGCCTGCTACAACAGCGAGATCGCCTGCGCCTTCTGGATGGGCTTTGACGAGCCCGACCAGAACCACAAGCTGGCAGGCTGGGTCAGCGGCGGCGACAACACTGCCGCTATGGCCCGGGACTACTTCCGCACCCTGTACAAAGACCGGGATAAGCCCCAGTTCACCCGGCCCAACGGTATTATTTCGCTGGAAATTGACAAACAGGCCATCAAATGGCGGGGCGAACCCATGCTGGCAGTGGATCTGACCCCCAAAAAGTACCGCTATACCGAGTATTTCACTGAGGACAACCACCCCACCAAGAAAAGCGACGTGTGGACGCCGCCCCGTTCGCCCAACCGCTTCGTGGTGGGTCACAGCGATTCCGGGTATCCGCTGCTGATCATCCAGCCTGCGGATGAAGCTGTCTACCGGGTGCAGCGGGATGCCTACGGCGAGAGCTTCATCCTGACCGAGCTGTACGGCACCCCCGGCGAGACCCTCTATTACACCGATACCTCCGCCAAGCCCGGGGTCATGTACACCTACCGGGTCATTCCAGTTCACGCCGAGCTTTTGAACAACGGCATCCTGCTGGAAGGCGTACAGGCGGTGCAGGTGGGTCAAAGCAAGCATTCCGCCAACGGCTCCTTCTGGGACGGCATCCGGGATCTTTTCCGGGGCAGGGATGACGATGACGATGATGACGACGATGTGGTGGAAAGCATGACGGAGAACCAGACCTCGATTTTCTGGGCGGAGTGAGGAAGGAGCAGGAAGGCAGCAAGCAATGCTGATGGTGTTGCTTGCTGCTTTCTTTTTGTGCGCAAGGGGGCTTAATCACCTGCCCCGTCAATGGCCTTGCAGATACCCCCTACCATCAGTCAGGCTGCGCCTGACAGCTTCCTCCCCCGATGGGGGAAGAAGCCTTTGGGGGTATTTCCCCAGTTGGGGAACCGGCAGGAACGGTAGTGCAGCCAACCAGCGAAAAGCGCCTTGTTCGGGAGGCAGGAGAAACGGAGCACAGCCAAGGTGCTCCCCGCACCGCGACGGTAGCGGACGACGTCAAATCCCTAAGCTGTTTTTCGGGGCGGATGAAGGGCACAGGTTGGGTGCCCAATGAGCAAGGATGCAGCCAAGATACGATAACGC
>JAFVXE010000016.1 GCA_017501255.1 Clostridia bacterium
AAAGGCTTCTTCCCCCATCGGGGGAGGAAGCTGTCAGGCGCAGCCTGACTGATGGTAGGGGTATTTGCAGGGCCTATGGACAGGACAGCCAACCTGCGCTACCCTCTCCAAGCAGAAGGAGCCTTCTCAACCTTCCCCGCAGCCAACCCCCGCCATACGGGGCCCGCAACGCAGCCCCGAAGGGGCGAGGACGGGCCCAAGCGAGCGGCGTGGGGAAGGGCAGGGCCCCTTCCCCTTTAAGCCGCGGCAACTGTTGTCCACATCCGGCGCGAACACCCCTTTCTCTGCTAAGAGAAAGGGGTGGACGTGCTTAGCGGGTGTTTGTCCCCACCCAATACACATCCTGCCGGGCAGGATAGGTATCCTTGCTGATCTTCTCCCGGCTGATGAGGGTCTCGCCCTGATAGGTGCACAGGTAGGTTTCCACCACATAGCCCTCACGGCCCTTGGAGGCCAGCTTGTTTTCGTCAATGTAGAAGGCGTGCTCGCCGGTTTTGTCCTCTTTCAGCTTGGGCTCTTCCGGCTTGGGGATAATCTCGATGGTCTCGCTTTCCAGCTTGTAGTGCACATCCTCCAGAGAGGGGCCGTAGATGCGCACCTCGCAAAGCAGGCTGCGGCGGTTGGAGCCGCTTTCCACCACATGGGCGGCGATGAAGATCCGGCCGCCGCTTTCGTTGCGGAAGGTGAAGTCCACCTCACGGCCACGGGTGTCGGATACGGTGGCGTCCATGCCCAGGCTGGTGTAGTTGACGGGGTTGGAGTGGGCTTCCCGGTCGATGATGGTCATGCCGCTCTGAATGGCGGCCAGATAGACGGTGGTGCTGGCCTGGCATACGCCGCCGCCCACGCCCATGACTTCCTCGCCGTAGGCGTACTCGATGGCCTGGAAGAAACCGTTTTCCGTGCTGCGGCGACCCACGAACTTGTTAAAGCTGAACTTGTCGCCGTGGGCGATGCTCTTGCCGTTGATCTTGGAGAATGCCACCCGGATGTTGTTGGTGCGGTCCTCGGTGGAGTTGGAGGAAATGGGGGTGACGGCACGGCAGCGCAGGGTCACCTGTTTTTGCAAATCCGCCACGGTCACGTTGGGGGCGATGGGAGTGATCTGCAAAAGCACCTCGCCGCTTTCCAGAGTGGATACCAGGTTCAGGATCTCCTGCTTCACGGCGGAAATATCCAGCCACTGGCCCCATACTTCCTGCTGGAAGGTGAAGGGATTGACGAAATCATCCGGATTGAAGCCCAGAATCACCGCATCCTGCGGGGCACGGTAGGCGTTGGTCTGCAAGGTGTCCAGTATGGTGTCGATGGGGCTGGTGTTGGCGCTCTGCTGGGCAGAGGTGTAGTGGTACTCGGTGGTCAGGGCAATATTGACGGCCTCCATCAGGGCCTTATCGCTGACCTGACCGTTGGCATCCGGGGTGTGGCCCACGGCCCACGCCTGCTGCAAGGCCTGGGTGGGGTCAAAGGAAATGCCCAGCATATCGGCAGTGATGTCCTTGTAGCTGCCGTTTTCATTCTTCAGGCGAACATACCAGCTGCTCTGCTTTTCCCGGGCCTTGGCCCATACGGCGTCGCTGCCCTCCTGGAAGGTCATGTCCGCCAGACAGATGCCATCCACATACACATTGGGCAAAAAGCGGGTGGCATAAGCGGAAGCTTCGTTTTTGCTGATGGCGGTGGTGCCGGTCTGGGTGGTGCCGGGATTGTTGGCAGGATCTTTGCCGTTGCCGGAGACGGATACCAGCAGGATCACCACGGAGGCGATCACCAGCAAAGCCACGGCGGCAATGAACAGATTGCGCAGGTTGGGAGGCTGAGCGCCGCCCTGACCGCCTTTGCCGGAGGACTTCCCGGCAGACTTGCGGGGCTTGGGCTGAGGTTCCTGCTGAGGCGGGCGATAGCCTGAGCCATAGGAGGGCTGTTCAGGATTCCCGGACGGGTTGCCGGAATACTCCTGCTGATTGTAGCCGTTTGGGGAACCGGCATACTCTTGCTGAGGATAACTGTTCTGGGGATTGGCAAAGTCCTGCTGACTGTAGCCGTTCTGAGAATCGGAATAACCTGTATGGTAGGGTTCCTGCTGGGTCGGATAGCCGTAGCCGGGATAGCCGCCCTGCATGGCGCTTTGCTGATAATACCCGGGCTGCTGATAGCCGCCATAAGAATTCTGTTCATATCCGGCCTGTCCATACCCATAGGGATTCTGCCCCATGGCGTTTTGCCCGTACCCGCCGCTGGAGGGGTTCAGGAAGCCGTTGGGGGCGGTATAGCTGGAATAGTTGGCAGCATATGCGCCGGGCTGGTCTGCCGGATGGCTCATGCCGTTGCTGGCAAAGCCGTATGCAGCCTGCTGACCGGCCATAGCCCCGGCAGGCTGCTGGGGCTGCTGGCTGGCATGATGCGCATTGCCGGACGGGGCAGCCGCAGGCGCACCTGAAGAAGCCGTGCCCGCCTGACCTTCCTGGGTCTGCGCACGGCTCCTTCTGCGGCGGGGTGCCGCCGTTTCGCTCTGAGGCGGGGCGGCATACCATGCCCGCTCCTGTCCGTTGGGTCCGTCAGAATAGCCTTGTTGATACATGGTGTTCCAGCTCCTATGGTTGGATGGGTGAGTATGGCCAAGGGGTTCCGGCAGGAGGCAGTGCTTCCTGCCCCTCCGGATTGCGTCATTTCATGGCGCAAGGAGGGAATGGATGATTGGAGGATTGGGGAGCGGGTCACATTCCCTGTGCCCTGTGCTTCTCCACCGCCTCCATCAGCGCCAGAAAATCCTCCTCCGGGTTCTTCCACCCAGAGGGCATCCGCCCCATGCGGACGCAGCAGTTGGCATCCCCGTGGTAATCGCTGCCGCCGGTCACCAGCAGCCCCAGAGAACGGGCCATGCTGTCCAGCAGCGGCGCCTGCTGGCGGGAGGCGGAAGGATGGTACGCTTCCAGCCCTGCAAGGCCTGCGTCCATCAGCTCCAATACCAGCGCCCGCAGGCCCTGAGGGTCAGGGTTCAGGCGGCAGGGATGGGCCAGCACCACGGTGGCGCCGGCGTTGGTCAGAAGGCTAACGCCGTCCGCAATGGACATATACCGCCGGGCAATGTAGGCGCACTTGCCCCGGGCCAGGTAGCGGTCAAAAGCCTGCTGCATGGTGTTGACAACGCCCATATCCAGCAGCGCACGGGCAATGTGCGCCCTGCCGGTGCCGGGCCGGGTCAGTTCCTCCTCGGTGTGGCAGCAGAACCGGATGCCCTGCTTTTTGAGCAGGCAGATCATCCGCTTGGAACGCTGGGCCCGCTCCTCCTGCATTTCGCACAGGGCGCTGAGCAGCTTTTCGTCGTTCGCATCCACGCCAAAGCCCAGCAAATGGGCGTGCCCGCCGTCGCCTGTGCTCAATTCAATGGAGGGCAGGTATCGAAGCGGCGGGCTGTCCGGGCAGCGTTCCGTCTCCTGACGGATCACCTCCTGCATGATGGGCACGCCTGCCACGGTATCGTGGTCGCACAGGGCGAAGGCGGTAAGGCCCTCGTCCCGTGCCTGGGCGTACAGCTCCGCAGGGGTTCTCAGTCCGTCGGAGATGGTGCTGTGAATATGCAAATCGATGGGATATTGAATGCTCATGCGTCGCCGTCCGAATCGTCGGGAGTATCGTTGCCCAGATCCTTCAGGCTGCGCTCAAACTCGTTCCAGCGCTGATCCAGCTGGCGGCGGAAATCCGCATGATCTTCGTTGGGTTCGGTAAAGGCTTCGTCCTTCAGCCCGGCGCACTCCTTTTCCAGCTTGGCACGCTCCTCATTGATGATGCCGCTGAGATGGGCCAGATTCTTCTGCAGGTAGTTGTCCTGCTCCTCTTCCGGCTTCACGGCTTCAAAGGGCAAGGTGTCCTCGCCAGCCATGTCGCTCTGAGCCTGCACCTGTTCGGCCTCGGTCTTGGGGGGCAGTTCCTCGCCCCGCATCACGGCTTCGAACTCGGCACGGTTCAGGGTGTCACGATCCAGCAGGGCCTCGGCCACGGCGGTCAGCTTATCCTGGTTCTGGGTAAGCAGCTCGCAGGCACGCTTGTAGCACAGGTCGATGAGACGCTTCACCTCGGTATCGATGGCGGCGGCGAACTGTTCGCTGTATTCCCGGCTCTGGCCGAATTCCATACCCACGAACACTTCCTGATCGCTGCCCAGATACATGGTGCCGATCTCGTCGCTCATGCCCCACTTGGTCACCATACCCCGGGCCAGCTCGGTGGCCCGCTTGATATCGCTGGAAGCGCCGGTGGAGATATCCTCCAGGGCGATGCGCTCGGCAGCGTGGCCGCCCAGCATCATGGTGATGCGGCTGAGCAGCTCGTTGCGGCGGTAGCCGTCGTTTTCCTCGCTGGGCAGGCTCAGGGTATAGCCGCCCGCCTGACCCCGGGGCACGATGGTGACCAGATGCACATCATCGCAATCGGGCAAAAGGTTGGAGATCACCGCATGACCGGCCTCGTGATAGGCGGTGAGCTTGCGGTCCTTTTCGGTCACCTTGTGGCTGCGCTTTTCCGGGCCCATCTGCACACGGGCCACCGCATCCACCAGCTCCTGCTGGGAGATGACCTTCTTCTTGCGGCGAACGGCCAGCAAAGCGCCTTCGTTCATTACGTTTTCCAGATCCGCACCGCTGGAGAAGGGCATCCGCTTGGCGATGTTTTCCAGATCCACGCTCTCGTCCAGCTTCTTATCCCGGCTGTGCACCTTGAGGATTTCCACACGGCCTTCCAGATCGGGGTAGTTGACGGTCACCTGACGATCGAAGCGGCCGGGGCGGAGCAAAGCGGGGTCAAGGATATCCCGGCGGTTGGTGGCAGCCATGACGATAACGCCCTCATTGATGGCAAAACCGTCCATTTCCACCAGCAGCTGGTTCAGGGTCTGTTCACGCTCGTCGTGACCGCCGCCCAGGCCTGCGCCACGGTGACGGCCCACCGCATCAATCTCGTCGATGAACACGATGGAGGGAGCGGACTTCTTGGCTTCGGCAAACAGATCGCGCACACGGCTGGCGCCCACGCCCACGAACATCTCCACAAAGTCGGAACCGGAAATGGAGAAGAAGGGAGCCTTGGCTTCACCGGCCACAGCCTTGGCCAGCAACGTTTTACCGGTGCCGGGAGGGCCCACCAGCAAAACGCCCTTGGGAATGCGTGCACCCATATCGGTGTAGGCTTTGGGGTTCTTGAGGAAGTCCACCATTTCCTGCAGTTCTTCCTTTTCCTCCTTGCAGCCCGCCACATCCGCAAAGGTGATGGGGTTCTTGGAGGGATCGCTGACCCGGGCACGGCTCTTGCCAAAGTTCATCACCTTGCTGTTGCCGCCCGAGGAGCGCATCATAAAGAAGTACAGGAAGCCCATGGTCACCAGCGTCATGATGATAAAGGGCAGCATATCCACATACCACGGAATGGTTACCGGGGCACGGTAGATCACCTCAAAAGGCAGATCGCTGACGGAAACTTCCTCCAGGGTTTTGCCGTTTTTGGCAGCGGTCATCTGCCGGGCGGTATCGATAAAATCCTCACCGATAGTGGTCTCGAAATCGTGACCATTCTCGGGGAAATCCCGCTCGGCAGTGACGGAATTGTTCCGGTACAGACCCACCAGCGAGTTATTGCGGATGGCCACGGCCTTCACATTGTCCTCACGGATGGCGTTGAGCAGCTCCGGGTACTCAATGCGGGGGTCCCGGGCGGGGCCCATGGCGTTGTTCAGCACCAGAGCGATGATGATGAAGCAGGCAATCAAAACCACATAACCCATCATCCCA
Organism: Clostridia bacterium; assembly: GCA_017501255.1. GTDB lineage: Bacteria > Bacillota > Clostridia > Christensenellales > Aristaeellaceae > Limiplasma. Next base: position 5,784 of record JAFVXE010000016.1, read on the forward strand.
CGTTGTTTTTTCATCTACTGCAAATCCTCCTTGCGGCCTTCGCCGCTGACGCTTGACGGCGGGCTTTGGGGCCCAACCGGCATTTTTCCATAGCAAAACAAACCGTATACGAACGGCCAGTCTATTATAGCATAGAATATCTGGAAAACAAAAGGAAATTTCAAGAATTTACGACTTGGACACAGATGGAGGGGAATGCGCTGGTATTCCCGGAGAAGGTTTTTGGCCATATGCTCTTTTCCACGGCTGCAACGGGAGGTTTTTTTCCGTTTCATCCGTTGTTTTCAGGGCGGCCTTTCCCACAGCAAAGCGGAAAGGCCCATTTTTGCCCTCCCACCAGCCGCCCACCGCATGGCGGCATGGAAAAAAGGAGAAGCTTCTGAACCGGATACGCTGGTTGACACGTTATATGTTGTTATAGTACAATTTAGAGTTGTATCAACCATTCCGTAACGAAATGTCAGGAAGCGAGGAAACCATTCCCATGACCCAACTGAGCCAACAGGCATTGGAACAGATTGAGAAACGCCGAACCTTTGCCATCATCTCTCACCCGGATGCCGGTAAAACCACGCTCACCGAAAAGCTGCTGCTCTATGGCGGCGCCATCCGTCAGGCGGGCAGCGTCAAGGCCCGCAAGGCCGAGCGCCACGCTACCTCCGACTGGATGGAGATTGAAAAGCAGCGCGGCATCAGCGTCACCTCCAGCGCCATGCAGTTTGAGTTTGACGGCTACCGCATCAACATTCTGGATACCCCCGGCCACCAGGACTTCAGTGAGGATACCTACCGTGTGCTGGTGGCAGCCGATGCCGCCGTCATGCTGATCGACGCCGCCAAGGGCGTGGAAGCCCAGACCATCAAGCTGTTCAAGGTGTGCCGGATGCGCGGCATCCCGATTTTTACCTTCGTGAACAAGATGGACCGTGCCGCCAAGGATCCCTTTGAGCTGATGGAAGAGCTGGAAAACGTGCTGGGCATCCGTTCCTGCCCCATGAACTGGCCCATCGGCGTGGACGGCGACTTCCAGGGCGTGTACCAGCGCAAGGACGGTCATGTGCTGCTGTATTCCGGCGGCAACCACGGCCAGAGCGTGGCCGACGAGCTGAGCGTGCCCCTGGACAGTCCCGAGTGCGAGAAGGCGCTGGCCCAGCACTACCGGGACCGTCTCCGGGACGAGATCGAGCTTTTGGACGAAGCCGGCGACCCCTTCCAGCTGGATGCGGTGCTATCCGGCCAGCTGACGCCTTTGTTCTTCGGCTCGGCGGTCACCAACTTCGGCGTGGAGCCCTTCCTGGAGGCTTTTTTGGACATCACGCCCCCGCCGCTGCCCCGGGAAGCCGATACCGGCATGGTCAACCCCACCGATCCCTATTTCAGCGGCTTTATCTTCAAGATTCAGGCCAACATGAACCCGGCGCACCGCGACCGCCTCGCCTTTGTGCGCATCGTCAGCGGCGAGTTTGAGAAGAACATGACGGTGTACCACTCCGGCACCCAGAAGCAGATGCAGCTGAAACAGCCCCAGCAGTTCATGGCGGATGAGCGGGAAGCCGTGGAAAACGCCTATGCCGGTGATATCATCGGCCTGTTCGACCCCGGTTGCTTCCGTCTGGGCGATACCCTCTCCACCGGCCCCAAGCTGCAATTCCAGTCCATCCCGGTGTTCGCCCCCGAGCACTTCGCCCGGGTGCGCCCCGAGGACAGCATGAAGCGCAAGCAGTTCCTGAAGGGCATCTACCAGCTGGCGGAGGAAGGCGCCATCCAGACCTTCCGTCGCACCGAAACCGGCCGTGAGGAATTCATCGTGGGCGTGGTGGGCGTGCTCCAGTTTGAAGTGCTGGAACACCGCCTGAAAACCGAGTATGGCGTCACCATGCTGATGGATCGCCTGCCCTTCCGCTTCGTGCGCTGGGTCACCAAGACCCCCAAGCCCGTGGAAGACCTGAAAATCACCTCCACCTCCGGCCGTGCCTTCGACTCCGCCGACCGGGAAGTGCTCCTCTTCGAAAACGACTGGTCCATCCGTCTGGCCTGCGAAAACAACGAGGGCCTGGAACTGAGCGATACGGCGACACGTGGGTGACGGGGGGACGCACTCCGTGGGGTCAGGGGCTCTGCCCCTGACAACCCCGCCAAAGGGCCTGAGGCCCTTTGGAATCCCGCTTGTTGCGCCATTTCATGGCGCAAGGGGGGAAAGCCAACAAAAGCCTCCCTTGTGCAAAGGGAGGTGGCACGGCGAAGCCGTGACGGAGGGATTGTATGCGCTCCAAACACAACAAACAGTTGGTTCCGCTGGCAAAACAGCTTCGTGCCGAGATGACAAAAGAGGAACGCCATCTCTGGTACGATTACCTCCGTGGTTATCCTGCTCGCTTTATACGGCAAAAAATCCTAGGTCAGTATATCGCAGATTTTTATTGTGCAAAGGCAAAACTGATCATTGAACTTGATGGTTCCCAACACTATACCGAGGATGCCATGATCAAGGACGCAGAACGTACCCGCTTTTTGGAGGGTTATGATCTACGGGTGATCCGAATTCCCAACACTGAAGTCTGTAGGAATTTTGATGGCGTATGCGCATTTATCGACGCTGCGGTGAAACAATCCCTCAGTCAGCCTGACGGCTGACAGCTCCCTTTGCACAAGGGAGCCTTATCCGTACCCAACACAATATGTAAACCCCATCAGGTCATATCCTTTAAGTAAGAAAGAAGGAAACCCACTTTATGATTCGTACCGACATCCGCAACATTGCCATCATTGCCCACGTTGACCACGGCAAGACCACCCTCGTTGACGAAATGCTCAAGCAGGGCGGCGTATTCCGTGAAAACCAGCAGGTTGCCGACCGTGTGATGGACTCCGGCGATATCGAGCGGGAGCGTGGCATCACCATTCTGGCCAAGAACACCGCCATCCGCTATGGCGATACCAAGATCAACATCGTGGACACCCCCGGCCACGCCGACTTCGGCGGCGAGGTGGAGCGTGTTTTGAAAATGGTGGACGGCGTTCTTCTGCTGGTGGACAGCTTTGAAGGCCCCATGCCCCAGACCCGCTTCGTTTTGAAAAAGGCCCTGAGCCTGAAACTGCCGGTGCTGGTGGTGGTCAACAAGATCGACCGCCCCGATGCCCGTTGCAGCGAGGTGATCGACGAGGTGCTGGATCTGTTCATTGAGCTGGGCGCAGATGAATCCGCCCTGGATCGTCCCATCATCTACGCCAGCGCCCGCAAAGGCGTTGCCACGCTGGATCTGGACAAGCCCGGCGAAAACCTCAAGCCCCTGTTCGATACCATTTTAGAGTACATTCCCGCCCCGGAAGGCGATCCGGAAGGCCCTGCCCAGGCGCAGATCTCCACCATTGACTACAGCGACTATGTGGGCCGCATCGGCATTGGCCGTGTCACCCGTGGCACCCTCCGGGAAGGCATGATGGTGGTCAAGACCAACTATGAGCAGGAGGGTGTGGTGAGCCAACAGATCCGCCTCAGCGCCCTGTATGTGTTTGATGGCCTGAAGCGGGTGCCCGCCACCGAGGCTTCCATGGGCGATATCGTTGCCATGAGCGGCATCGAGGATCTGAGCATCGGCGACACGGTCTGCGCCCCCGAGGCGCCGGAACCCCTGCCCTTTGTGCGCATTTCCGAGCCCACGGTGACCATGACCTTCTCCGTCAACAACAGCCCCTTTGCCGGCCGGGAAGGCGAGTATGTGACCAGCCGTCACCTGCGTGCCCGTCTGTTCAAGGAATTGCAGACCGACGTGAGCCTCCGGGTCAACGAAACCGACAGCCCCGACGCCTTTGAGGTGCGTGGCCGTGGCGAGCTGCACCTGAGCATCCTCATCGAGAATATGCGCCGCCAGGGCTACGAGTTCCAGGTATCCAAGCCTCAGGTGCTCTATAAGGAGATCGACGGGGTCAAGTGCGAGCCCATCGAGCGCATGGTGGCGGACGTGCCTCAGGCCTACGCCGGTGCGGTCATCGAAAAGCTGGGCCGCCGCCGTGGCATTCTGGAAAGTATGCACGGCATGGACCGTGTGCGTCTGGAGTTTTTGGTTCCCAGCCGTGGCCTGTTCGGCTACCGCAGCGAATTCATGACCGATACCCGTGGCGAGGGTATCATGTCCTCCGTGTTTGAGCGCTACGAGCCGGTGAAGGGCGATATTCCCCACCGCAATCTGGGCGCTTTGGTGTGCCACGAGGACGGCGAAACCACTTCCTACGGTCTGTTCAACACCCAGGAGCGCGGCACTTTGTTCATCGGCGTGCAGACCCCCGTATACAAGGGCATGATCTGCGGCCAGAACGCCCGCCCCGACGATCTGGTGGTCAATGTGTGCAAGCAGAAGCACGTCACCAATATGCGCAACGCTTCCGCCAGCGAGGACAGCCTGCGCCTGATCTCCGTCCATCCCCTGACGCTGGAGGAATGCCTGGAGTTCATCGATGACGACGAACTTTTGGAGATCACCCCCAAGAACCTGCGGATGCGCAAGCGCATTCTGGGCCACGAAGAGCGTGCCCGTGCCGCTTACCGGGCCAAGGGCTGAGGAAGCCCCACCCAATGTCCCCAAGGAGGTATCATCTGATGAAACGAACCCTTTTCATCCGTCTCATCGCTTTGCTGCTTTGCCTGTGCCTTGCGCCCACCGTGGCGCTGGGCTACGGCGAGACCCCTGTTTTCACCGACCCTGTCACTCACTCCGACATCACCCTGAAATTCGACCTGTACCCGGACAAGTTCCCGCAAGGCGTTCAGGCAGATCTGGAGGGCTGGCAAGCGTTTCTGGACAAAATCACCTTCCGGGGTCAGCTGGATGTGCAGAATCCGCTGACCGATAAGGTCCGGGCCTGGTTTGACGGCGGCTTGTACCTGCGGGAGGATCTGGTGGTGCCCTTCCAGGTGGATGTGTATTTCGCCTTCCGCTACCTGCAATCTCTGGCGCTGAAGGGCGAAAGTATGTACTTCAAGATGGAAAACTTTCTGGAGTTCATGATGAAGCCCCGCTACTTCATGGATCTGCCCACCGATTACATCGCTCTGTTCATGTATCCGGAAGCCACGCTGGATATGCGGGACCGCTTCTATACCCCGCTGGCAGAGCTGTGCAAGGGCGAGGGCGACCGTGTGGTAGCCTACGATGACCTTTACGACCTGTGCTACCAGTGGGAGGAAATGTACGCAAACGACGGTGAAGACTACAACAAGCTGTATTTCTTCACCACCTGCCTGTTGTACAAGCTGGGCATCAACTACGATGTGTACGATCAGATCGGCATGATGACCGACTACCTCAACTTTCTGGATACCGATGGTCAGGGCCTGATCATCACCGTGAAGGATGATGTGGAGACCTACACCATTGGCGAGCACGTGGTCTTTACCCGGGATGTGAATTCCACCCGCAATTTCACGCTCACCCTGCCGGATGCAGAGGGCAACCTGCTTACCGTCTATAGTCAGGAGACCATCAAGGACAGCTGGCGCGGCGATGACTGGTATCTGGCATTGAACATCACCCTTGCGCCGGAGGAGGAGGGCCAGGAGCCGGAAACCTTCCTGGCGGTGACGCTGGATATGGGCAATATCCCCCTGCGGGAGCTGTACCAGACCTCCGGCATCGTTCGTTTCCATGCGGAGGGCACTGCGCTGGATGAGCCGGTTTCCCACATCTTCTCCCTGCTGATGAACCGCACGGATGTGAAGTTCCCCAATCAGGCGGAATACACCCTGCTGTACCGTCACCCTGAAACCCAGGAGAACTGCTTCTCCATTCAGCTGACCACCAACAACAGCGAAGTGCGTCACACCGTTCTGCAGGAGCGGGTTTATCCCCAGGAGGATTTCTTCCACCTGAACGATGAATACCTGCAGCGCATCAAGGAAAGCTACATTCCCTCCCTGGCGCTGAGCTTCCTGCCTATTATTACGGAAATGCCCGCAGGCGTCATCAACGATATCATCCGCTTTGCCGAGGCGACCGATATTCTGGTTTCCCTGGGCATCGAATGATCCCGACCCTTTTCCTTACCAAAGAAGGAGAATCCATGAACCAATACCTTGAAAAGAAAAGCCAAAGCCCCCTGTACCAGCAGCTGATGAACCGCCTGAAAAACGACATCAGCGCCGGGGTGTACCCGGCAGGGGCCCGCATTCCCTCCGAGCAGCAGCTTTGCGAAAGCTACAGCGTCAGCCGGGTCACCGTGCGCAAGGCCATTCTGGATCTGGTGCAGGAAGGGCTGCTGGTGCGCAAGCAGGGCAAGGGTACCTTTGTAGCCGGACAACGACTGCAGCGGGATCTGCGCCACATCACCAGCTTTACCGACGCCTGCGCCCAGCGGGGCCAGCAGACGGAGAGCCGTCTGGTATCCGCCCAGCTGGTGCCCGCCACCGGCGAGGATGCCCATCTGCTGGGCCTTGCGGAGGATGCCACCCTTTTTGAGATCATCCGGGTACGGCTCATCGGCGGCGAGCCGGTGATGCTGGAGATCAACCGCTTCCCCGAATCCTTCGCCTATCTGAAGGACGAGGCCGCCGAAGGCTCCCTCTATGCCTGCCTTCAGCGCCACGGCGTCATTCCCACCACTGCCGTGCATGATATTTCCCTGAGCCATGCCACCCCCATGGTCAGCAAGCACCTGAACACCGAAGTGGGCGCTGCGCTGCTGCTTCTGGATGAAGTGATCCACGACCAGCACAGCCAGCCCCTGCATCTGAGCCGCCAGTGGATCCGGGGGGAGAAATTCACCTTCCGCATATAGGACGTCCGCCCCATCTCCCTATCGGGGAGACGGGGCGTTCGCCCAGGTACTGGACAATAGTTGTCGCGGCTTAAAGGGGAAGGGGCCCTTCCCTTCCCCACGCCGCTCGCTTGGGTCGCCTCCTCGTGCCTTCGGCACTGCGGGGGACGACCCCGCTGGGCGGTGGTTGGCTGCGGGGAAGGTTGAAAAGGCTCCTTCCGCTTGCGGAGGGAGCTGTCGCCGCAGGCGACTGAGGGTAGCCCTGTGCACGCCCTGCAAACACCCCTACCATCAG
>JAFVXE010000017.1 GCA_017501255.1 Clostridia bacterium
GAGTTCCCCGGCGACGACATCCCGATCGTCAAGGGTTCCGCTCTGGTCGCTCTGGAGTATGTCCAGAACGGCGGCACCGATGTTAAGGCTGCCAAGGAAACCGCTTGCATCATGGAGCTGATGGAGCAGGTTGACGCTTACATCCCCGCCCCCGAGCGTGCTACCGATCTGCCCTTCCTTATGCCCGTGGAAGACGTGTTCTCCATCACTGGCCGCGGCACCGTTGCCACCGGTCGTGTTGAGCGCGGCGTGGTCAAGATGAGCGACACCGTTGAGCTGGTCGGCCTGATGGAGAAGCCCCGTCAGATCGTCGTTACCGGCGTTGAAATGTTCCGCAAGCTGCTGGATCAGGCTGAAGCCGGCGATAACATCGGCGTTCTGCTCCGTGGCGTGCAGCGCAACGAGATCGAGCGCGGTCAGGTTCTGGCCAAGCCCGGCAGCATCAAGCCCCACACCCACTTCATGGGTCAGGTTTACGTGCTGACCAAGGAAGAAGGCGGCCGTCACACCCCCTTCTTCAACGGCTATCGTCCCCAGTTCTACTTCCGTACCACCGACGTTACCGGCAACATCAAGCTGCCCGAAGGCGTTGAAATGGTTATGCCTGGCGACAACATCGACATGGAAATCACCCTGATCACCCCCATCGCCATCGAGCAGGGTCTCCGCTTCGCTATCCGTGAAGGCGGCCGTACCGTTGGTTCCGGCGTTGTTGCTTCCGTGATCGAATAACCAGGGGCTTCGCCCCTGGACCCATCTTGCGTTCCAGTTGGGTGCTGTACCATACAGTTTCCGCATGGGGCTTGAGTAGGGTGCTGAATAGCAATTCAAATAAGGCTGTAGCTCACAAGGCTGCAGCCTTATCTTTTCTTTCATCAAGCAGAAACCTGCCGTGGGATGGAGCGTATCCCACGGCGGGTTTGCTTATTTCTTCTTCACCATCATCCCCACAAAGCAGGTATACGGCTTGATCATTGCCTCATAGAACCTTTGATCGTTCATAGCAAAGTCGTGTCCTGTGGCAAACCATTCCTGCCACGGTTGGTCGAAAGCTGCCATTTCCCATGTATGCACTCGCACCATATCCTCATGGGTGCCCAATATCGTTTTCCACCATTCGGCGCTTTGGAACATATAGGCTTCATCGGTCAGCCATTCACTGCAAAGCTCGTCACTGCGTCCATCGTATTCGTTCTTCATGCCGGGCACAGCAATCAGTGCAATGCCGCCGGGTTTCAGGAAAGGCAGAATTCTCTCGGCAAAGAAACCTTCCTTGCCAGCAAAATAGTGATAGGAATCAATACTGATGACGGCATCGAACATATCCTGCTCAAAGGATAGACAATTGGCATCCTCATGCACGGGAATCAATCTATCCTCCATGTGCCATGCTGCAAAGCGCTCACGGTTCGCTTCCTCGGAAATCCACAAATCGTTGGCATAAACAGTGGCCCCGGTTTCTCTGGCAATGAACAAACTGGTCAGCCCGGTGCCGCAGCCCAGATCCAGCACCCGGTTTTCTGCCGCAAATGGCAGCGGATATGTCTCCAGCAGCTCATCCAGTAAGCGGATGCTGTTTGGCCCCATCAGGTTTTCGGCGGTAAAGTATTCTTGATAACGGTCGCTTCTCATTCGTTCTCCTCTCAATTTATGCGTTTTCATACATATCATAAACGATATAGCCGGTGCAATCTTTCAGCGAACCGGGGCGGGTTTCCATACACATCATACAGCGGGGCTCATTCATCGGGAAGCCGCTGGTGGCATGGATGCCATAATCAGCGGAGGTTTCAAAGCCCAGCCGGTTGTAGAAGTGGAAATCGCCTTCCACGGTAATCCCTTTGTAATCCAACTTTTTTACCTGTTCAATGCCAAGCCGCAGCATGGTTTCGCCGATGCCTTGTCTGTAATGATCCGCATGAACAGCAACCGGAGCCAGCATGATCAGATCGGTTTTGGCAGCCGGGTCATAGCCGCCGTCCTTGGCAGGGGACAGGGGAAAGTCCGAAAACATAAAGTGACCGACGATTTTTCCCTCCAGCAGTGCAACAAAGGACATTTCAGGGCGGTAGTAGCGTCCGTTACGGATTTCATAAATCAGAGCCACAACATCCTCTCCATCGGAATAATCGGTGTGCTCGGTAAAACTTCTGCGCACCAGCTGATCAATCTCGGCAAAGTCTTTTTCGGTTTCGGGGCGAATGGTAATATCGTTGCGAATCATGGTTAATCCTCCTTCAAAGTTCCTTCTTTGTGAATAATCACAGCGTTTTCATCGTGCTTACGATCCAGCTGATGGGCCGCTTTCCGGTTGGATACCGTATCAAAGATAATGGAAAAATCGTAGTCGTCAGGATACAGTTGATTGGCGGGAATGTGCAGTTTCACTCGCTTGTGATTGATGGTGAGCTTTTCACCCTTCACCTGCACGATCATTTCGCCCTTGTCATCTGCCGGGCGATAAACAATGCCATTGTCGCCTTCCGGCAGCAATAGGACGGCATCCCCCATGGAGAAACGGTTCTTCACCTCATCGGTACTCTGCAGCTTCTGCCGCTCCAAAGTGCTGCCGGGGCGTGGAATGACTGGTTTCAACGCTTCCGGTGATTGGGTTTCGCCCTGACGGACAACAATCTGCTCCGCACGTTTCAGCAGGCCATCCGGCATTCCCAGACGCTGTGCGATATACAGGGCGCAGCTATCGCCGGTTTTGCCCATTTCCAGCCGGTACAGCGGTCGCAGGGTTTCCCGGTCAAAAGCCATTCGGGCTGCGATGACTTTTGGGGTGTGGGCTGCATATTCCTTCACCTGTGGGTCATGGGTGGTGACCATATACCGGCAGCCTCTGAGCCATAGCTCCTGCAATACGCTCAACGCAATGCCCATACCTTCTGCCGGGTCGGTGCCGCTGCCCAATTCATCCAGCAATACCAGACTATCCCGGCTGGCGCTTTGCAAAATGGAAATCACATTGGTGATATGCCCGGAGAAGGTGGACAGATTCTGGGAGATGCTCTGACTGTCGCCGATGTCGCACAGGATGCGGTCATGGAGCGGCAGGATGGTTCCCTCGCCGCAGGGAATATGCAGACCGCTCTGCGCCATGGCGCAAAACAGGCCCACCGTTTTGATCACCAAAGTTTTGCCGCCGGTGTTGGGGCCGGTAATCAGCACACCATCATTGTCCTCATCCATAAAGATGTTCAGCGGCACACACTGGTCAGCCGGCAGCAGCGGGTGTCTGCCCTGGCGGATGCGCAGCAACCGGCCTGTGTCCAAAATCGCTTCTGTGGCCTGTAAAGCAGCGCTGTACTTGGCCTTGGCGAAGATCACATCCAGCTGCATCATCAGGCGGGTATTGTTTCGGATGGCCTTGGCAGCATCCGCCACTTCTCCGCTGAGCACATACAGCAGGCGGCGAACCTCCGCATCTTCCTCAATGGAAAGGGAAGTCAGCTGTTCCTGAAGGGAACGGATGGCGGTGGGTTCCATGAACAGAGTGCCGCCTTTGGAGGAAGTCTCGATAACGGTACCGCCGAACTCATTTTTGTAACGGCGGAGAACCGGCAGCACATAATGATCGCCCCGGATGGAGATGTAGTTGTCTGCCAGATAGGCCTTTTTGCTTTTCAGAATATGGTTGAGCTTTTCTTTGATCTGGTCGCGCAGAATCATCAACTGCCTGCGGATTCCCCGCAGGGTGGGGCTTGCATCGTCGTAGACGGATTCTTCGCTGACGGTACTTTCGATGCGTCTGCGCAAGTCGCTCAAATCCTCAAAGGCACGGCCGTAAACGGCTACCTGAGTGCATTGGGGTGAGGCAGCTTCCCCTCGCTTCAAATAGTCCGATGTACGTTTGCAGGCAGCAATGAACCGTACCACTTCGCACAGTTGCCCCGGGAGCAGCATACCGCCGCTTTCTGCCTGATGCAGATAATCGCTGACGCTGTCCATGGGGGAAAGGGGCGGGGTACCGCAGCTGTCCAGCAGAGCACGGGCAGAGGTTGTCTCCTGCATTTTCAGCCTGCATACGGTTTCTTTCAGAAAAGGGCGCAGTTGTCCCAGTTCATCCTTGGCTTGCTGGCTGATAGCGTACTCCTGTAATTGTTCAAGAATGGTATCGAAATGTAGCGCCTTCAAGTGGGCGAATGTTTCCATGATGGATCGTCTCCTGTTGTTTGGTAGCATGACCGGAGACGGAACGCTTGTCAAAACAGATGCAGCTAAAGAAAGGCACACAAAAAGCGCTGCCGCAGTTGTTAAGACCGATGGGTACAGCAAACAGAGTGGTCATGCGGCCACTTTCTGGTTCTGACGCACACAGCGTTCCTTAACGAACCGACATCCAGCACCTCCGAAAATTGATGATTTATCTTAGCACAGGGAGTAGGGGTTGTCAACCTTTATTCCAAAACAAAATGCGGACAGCCAGAGCTGTCCGCCAAATTCGATACCTGAAAGTGCCAGTGCGCTGCCCTTCATCACAGCGCCAGCCGGTAAATATCTTCCGCCATCTCCGCAGTCAGCGGAACAAATCCGCCCAGCTTTCCGCCCACCAAAGCCACGGCACGGGCTGCCATTTCAGGAATGCGGCTGTCGTCAATGCCCATACCGGTCAGGGTAGTGGCCAGTCCCAGCGACTGATAGAAGCCTTCCAACCGCCGGATACCCTCAGCCGCAATCTCTTCTTCACTGCCGAAATCCTGCGGTACTGCCAGCACCCGCTGGGCAAACTGTGCCAATTTCGTTGCGCCGCCACGGGGCAGCACGAACTTCATCCATGCCGGGAAAACCACTGCCAGACCTGCACCATGGGCCACATCGTACAGGGCGCTCAATTCATGCTCCAGTTTGTGGCTGGCCCAGTCGCCTACACGACCAGTTTCCAGCAGGGTATTGTGGGCCAGCGCACCTGCCCAGGTAATCTCAGCCCGGGCATCGTAATCATCGGGCTTTTCCATCACGATGGGGGCATTGTTGATCACCGTTACCAAAGCGCCTTCAATGAGGCGATCCGTCAGTTCCACGTGCTCTTCCATGGTGAAATACCGTTCCATCATGTGGGCCATGATGTCCACAATGCCGCAGGCCGTCTGGAAAGGGGGTAGGGTATAGGTGTATTCAGGGTTCAGGATGGAGAAGGTAGGGAAGTTGGTGTAGGCATTGCGTCCCCGCTTGCACCAGTCCTCCTCCCGGGTGATAACGCTGGAACGGCTCATTTCGCTGCCAGCAGCTGGAATGGTCAGCACTACGCCCAAAGGCAGTGCGGTATTGTTGCTGCCCTTTCCCTCGTAAAGATCCCATACATCACCATCATAGCAAGCGCCGTTGACAATGGCCTTTGCCGTATCAATGGCGCTGCCGCCGCCAACCGCCAATACCAGCTGAATCTGGTGCTCCCGGCACAGCTGGATGCCCTGACGCACCAGGGAAAGGCGGGGATTGGGCTGTACACCGGAAAGCTCCCACACCTGCGCCTGAGCCGCTTGCAGCTTCTCCGTTACAGCATCATATACGCCGGTGCGCTTGATGCTGCCGCCGCCGTAAACCATCAGGATGCGCTGGCCATAGCGCTTGACTTCCGCAGGCAGCTGGTCAAGCGCATTGCGGCCGAAATGAATGCGGGTCGGGTTCTGAAAGGTGAAATCCTTCATGATTCGTACGCTCCTTTTGAATGATTTGTTTGTATTGTAGCACGGATTTGTTCCAGATGTAAACCTCACCTGTTTTCCTTGTAAACCCCTTTGTTGAGTGGTATAATAAGCTGTTAAGATTTGACCATTTGGGAAAGGAGCGGAAGGAATGAATCGCAAGCCAGGCCTTTCTGTTCGTTTGCTGTGTGCGCTGCTGGCGTTTTTGTGTTGCAGCATTGCCGTTTTGCCAGTTATCGCCCCATCCGCTGCGCTGGCGGAGGAAGTGGAGTATGTCGCTCCTCGTTTGCCCAGCGGTGTTGATCCTTATGATCCCGAAAAACCGGAAGAACTCAGCCCGGATCAGTTGTACGCTAAATCTGCCATCCTCATCGAAGCCACCACCGGCGAGGTGATCATGGAGAAGAATGCGGATCAGATTATGTATCCCGCCTCAACCACCAAGATCCTTACCGTGCTGCTGGGCATCATGATGGGCGATATGAACCAGACCGTCACCATGACAGAAACGGCCATGGTATACGAAGAAGGCGTTTCCGAGATTGATCTGGACGTGGGCGAGACCATCAATTTCGCCGATTTGCTCTATGCCACCATGGTCCGAAGCGGTAATGAAGGCGCCAACCTGATCGCCGAAACCATTGCAGGCGACCAGTACAGTTTCGCCGAGCTGATGAACAATGCCGCCGCCATGTATGGCTGTACCAATACCCACTTTACCAATGCCAACGGTCTGCATGATGACAATCATTACACCACCGCCCGGGATATGGCGAAAATCGCCCGGGCAGCCATGGAAAATGATATGTTCCAGCAGATTGCCGCCACCTACACCTACACATTGCCCCGTTCCAACCTGCGCCGTTCCCGGCTGTTGACGGGTGCATCCTCCAACTGGCTCAACAAGAACCAGGAAACCACGGAGGATTACACCTCCACCTATTACCCCTATGCCACGGGTATCAAAACCGGTTATCATGCCCGCGCCGGCTATTGCTACGTAGGCGCAGCGGAGCGGGATGGGGTTAAGCTGATTTCCGTTGTTTTCTATACCTCCAACAGCGGCCGCTGGTCGGATAGTCGGAAGCTGATGGAATATGGTTTTTCCCAGTTTGTCAGCATGACGCCGGAGGAACTGTACAACGAAAACCCAGTCATTGTGGATACCTCTGGTTTTTCCCTGCAGGATGAGAATCTGGGCCGCCTGACGCTGAATGTGCAGCCCAGGGCAGACCAGCGTGCAGTGAACATCGTTGCCACCAAGGCGGAAATGGAAGCCAAGGCACGCAATCTGCGCCAGACGGTGCTCATTGAATATTCCCGTGACTTTGCAGCGCCCATCACACAAGGCGAGATAATGGGTACCATGACTTATTATCCGGATGATGGCGGCAGCGCTGTGGTTTACGATCTGGTGGCCAGCCGTTCCATCATGCGGCGTGAGAATGCTCCGCTGACGCTGGAGGAGATTGAGAATCTGGTGTTCTCGGATCCCAATCCCTTCCCGCCGCTGACGCTGGATATCCTGCTGCTGTTCCTGTCGCCGCTGATCGTACTCATTCTCATCATTCTGCTTCTGCGCCGTATTTTCAAACGTGGACGCAAATACAGCCGCGGCAGGCTGCCCAAAGCCCAGAACCGTCATTATCGTTGATTGACCGCCGAAAGGAGGAGGAGCCATGGTTGCACAGGTGGTGGTGGATGTGATCCATTCCAACGTAGCCAAGCCCTTTTCCTATCTGATTCCGGAAGGAATGCAGCCGGTGGTGGGTTCCCGGGTGAATGTGCCGCTGGGAAGGCGCACGGTGGACGGCTTCGTGGTGGGGCTCATGGAGGAATCCCAGCTGCCGCCGGAACTTCCCCCGGAGAAACTCAAGCCCATCAGCAAAATGCTGGATGAGTATCCGGCGCTGCTTCCCGCCATGCTGGATCTGGCCAAGGAGATCGCCGCCGAAACCCATTGTCCCCTGTCGGAAGCCCTGCGGCTGATGCTACCCGCCGCCATGCGCACCGGTCGTATCAAGCAGAAACAGGAAACCGTTGCAGTGCTTGCTTGCCCGGATGCGGAAGCGGAAGCCGCCAAGCTGAAACGGGCACCCAAACGGGCGATGCTGCTTCGATTGCTGGCAGATGGCCGTCCCCGGAGTATCAGCGAGCTGAGCCAGCTGGTGCAGAATCCCCGGGAGGGTCTCAAAGCCCTGGAAGAAGCCGGTCTGGTCAAGCTGATGCAGCGGGAGGTATTCCGTTCTCCCTATGGAGAGGATGACGAAAAGCCCAGCACCCAGCCGCCTTTGACCGAGGGTCAGCAGGAAGCGCTGGACAGTATGCTGCCTGCCATGGAGGAAGGAAAAGGCGCTTTTCTGCTCCACGGTGTTACCGGCAGCGGAAAAACCGAGGTCTATCTGGCCATGGCAAGCCGTGCACTGGCCATGGGAAAGGGAGCCATCATCCTTGTGCCGGAAATCGCTTTGACACCGCAGATGGTGCGCTGGTTCCGCAGCCGGTTTGGCCCGGCAACGGCGGTGCTTCACAGCCGCCTTTCCGATGGTCAGCGGTACGATGAATGGCGGCGCATCCGCCTGGGAGATGCCCGGATTGTGGTGGGTGCCAGAAGCGCTATTTTCGCACCGGTGGAGAATCTTGGCCTGATCGTTATTGATGAGGAGCATGAACAGACCTACCTCAGCGACAAACATCCCCGCTACGATGCCCGCCGGGTGGCCCACAGCCGCTGCAAGCGGGAGGGGGCCACGCTGGTGCTGTCCAGCGCAACGCCCAGCATTCTGTCCTTTGCCATGGCCCGCCGGGGCGACTACACGCTGGTGGAAATGCCCAAGCGGGTGGCGGACAGGCCTTTACCCACGGTATCCATCGTGGATATGCGCAAGGAACTGGAAGCGGGCAACCGTTCCATTTTCAGCGCTTTGCTCATTCAGAAACTCCGCGAATGTCTGGACAGCGGGCAGCAGGCCATGCTGTTTCTCAACCGCCGGGGTTTCCATACCTTTGTCAGCTGCCGCAGCTGCGGCTATGTGGTCAAGTGCGATGCCTGCGATGTGAGCATGACCCTTCACCGCAATCCGGATCATCCCGAGATGGATGAACTGCGCTGCCACCTGTGCGGTGCTACCCGTAAGCCGCCGGAAACCTGCCCGGAATGCGACAGCAAGTACATCCGTTTCTTTGGCAGCGGTACCCAGCGTGTGGAGGAGGAAATGCACAAGCTGTTTCCTGGAGTACCCACTGTGCGCATGGATATCGACACCACCAAGGGCCGGGATGCTCACGCCAAATTGCTGGATGATTTCGGGCAGGGCCGGGCCAAGGTGCTCATTGGCACCCAGATGATCGCCAAGGGGCTGGATTTTCCCAATGTGACGCTGGTGGGTGTGGTGGCAGCCGACATGACCCTGAATCTGCCGGATTACCGGGCCCGGGAGCGCACTTTCCAACTGTTGACGCAGGTAGCGGGCCGAGCCGGGCGGGCGCAGACCCCCGGCCAGGTGGTTGTGCAGACCTACAAGCCGGAGGATCCCTGCATCCTCACCGCTGCTGCCCAGGACTACCGTGCCTTCTTTGAAATGGAATTCTCCCGCAGGCGCACGGGTCTGTATCCGCCCTTTACCCTGCTGGCCCGTTTGCTGATGGAGAGCGAAACCGAATTGGAAGCCAAGCAGATGTGTGACCGGCTCTATGATACGGTACAGACCTATCTGCTCAGTCACCCTGCGCAAAAGAGGCGCACTTTGATGGTGCGTGCCGATGCCGCCCCGGTGAAACGAATCCGGGGGCAATACCGTTACCATGTGCTGTTCAAGTTGTTTGATCATCCGGACGTGTCGCCGCTGCTCAGCCTCATGAGCGAGCTGACCAGCCTCAGCGATGAACACTGCCGGATTTACTGCGAGGTCAACCCCGCCACCATGATGTAATGCGAAAGGAGTCATGTTCCATGGCTATCAGAAAGATTGTCGAAATCGGCAGCGATAAGCTGCGCAAGGTGTGCAAACCCGTTGAAAAGTTCGATAGGCGTCTTCAGGTTCTGCTGGATGATATGGCGGATACCATGTACAAGGCCAATGGCGTGGGTCTGGCCGGCCCTCAGGTGGGCATTCTGCGCCGGGTGGCTGTCATTGATGTGGGCGATGGCCTGTTCAAGATGGTCAATCCCGTGATCGTGGAAACGGAAGGCGAGCAGCGCGGCCCTGAGGGATGCCTCAGCGTTCCCGGCCGCAGCGGCTATGTGGTTCGTCCCAATGTGGTCACCGTCCAGTATCAGGATGAGAACGGCGAGCCTGTCACCCTGCGCACGGAAGAATTTTTTGCCCGTGCCATCTGCCACGAGCTGGATCATCTGGACGGCGTTCTCTACATCGATAAGATGGACGAAGAAATCTTCGACGAGGACGATGAGGATGACGAGTACTACGATGAGGACGAGGAATTCGAGGAGGAAGACGAATGAGGATCGTTTTCATGGGCACGCCGGATTTTGCCGTGCCCTCCCTGCGGGCGCTGGCGGAAAGCAGCCATGAGATCGTTGGCGTATTCACCCAGCCCGACCGTCCCAAGGGACGGGGCGGTAAGGTGCAGATGAGCCCCGTGAAGGAAGTGGCGTTGGAATACGGTATTCCGGTGTTTCAGCCCCAGCGCATCCGGGTGGATGGCATCGACGATCTGAAAGCCCTTGCGCCGGATCTGTGCGTGACGGCTGCCTTTGGTCAGATTCTTTCCCAGGAAGTGCTGGATGTGCCGAAAATGGGCACGGTCAATGTACACGCTTCCCTGATGCCCCGGCATCGTGGCGCAGGCCCCATCCAGTGGGCCATGCTCAGCGGCGATCCTGTTACCGGCGTCACCACCATGCTGACCGATGCAGGCATTGATACCGGCGATATGCTGCTGAAAACCGAAGTGACCATTGGCGAAGAAGAAACCGCCGGCGAACTGACCGACCGCCTTGCAAACGAGGGCGCAACCCTTCTGCTGGAAACCTTGCGCCGCATGGAGGCAGGCGACTGCCCCCGGGAGAAGCAGGATGAAGCGCTGGCGACCTACGATCCCAAAGTGACCAAGGAACTGGGAAAGCTGGATTTTGCCGAAACCACCCGCCAGTGCCTGCTCCGGGTTCGTGCCATGAGCCCGTGGCCCTGCGCCTATGCGGAAGTACAGAACGGTGTGCTGAAGGTATGGCGTGCCAAGGCTGCCCAGGGCCAAGGAACGCCCGGTCAGGTACTCCGTGCGGACAAGGGCGGTCTGGTGATTGCCACGGGCGATGGCGCGATGGAACTGTGTGAAATTCAGGCCCCCAATGCCAAGCGCATGGAGGCCAAGGCCTATCTGCTGGGTCATCCTATTTCTACCGGCATTTTGCTTAGCGAGGTAACCTTATGACGGAACAAAAGAAGCCAACTTTCCGCCGGGATGGCGAACGGAAGGAAACACCCCCCCGCAAGGAAGGTTTTCAGAAGCGTGAGGGACAGCGTGCCAGTTTCCAGCGCACCAGCGAACGCCGTGCCAACGGCGGCTTTCCCCGCAGCAATGATTCCCGCAATGGCGGCAGGCCTCGCTATGGCAATCGCCCTGCCGGAAACCGTTCTGCGAATCGCATGGATGCGGACAACACACCCAATACCACCCCGGCCCGCCGTCTGGCGCTGGAAGTGCTCAGCGATGTGCACCAGAACGGTGCTTTTGCCAATCTGAGCCTGAATGAAAAGTTGCAGGCAGCCCGCCAGCTGAAGCCGGAGGATCGCCGTCTGGTGACCAATCTGGTCTATGGCGTTCTGGAAAATCAGATTCGTATTGATCATGCCCTGAAGGGGTTTCTGGCTCATCAGGTGAAGGAACCCGCTCAGCTGGACATTTTGCGCATGGGTGCCTATCAGATTCTGTTCCTGGATCGTGTGCCGGACAGCGCTGCTGTCAACGAAGCCGTCAAACTGACCCGTGCCATGGGAATGGACAGCTCCACCGGCTTTGTGAATGCGGTGCTGCGCAATCTGTCCCGCCAGAAGGACGAGCTTTCCTGGCCTGCAAAGGAAGAAGACCTGCGTACCTACCTCCATGTGATGACCTCCACGCCCCTGTGGCTGGTGGATCGTCTCATTGCCGACTATGGCGCAGAGGAAGCGGCGAAGATCCTTTCCTATCGAAATGCGGCTCCCTGCGTCACTGTTCGTCCCAATCTGCATACCTCCAGCGACGAGGAACTGATCCGTTCACTGGATGCCAAGGGAATCAAGTGGAGCCGTGGCGTTGCGCCCCATGCTTTCCTGCTGGAAGGCATCAGCGAACTGACCTATGATCAAGACTACCGAAGCGGCAAGTATTCCGTGCAGGGACAGAGCTCCATGCTGGCGGCTGAAGCCATTCAGGCCAAGCCCGGTATGCGCATTCTGGATGCCTGCGCCGCCCCCGGCGGCAAATCCGCTTATCTGTGCGAAACCATGCAGCTGACCGGCCGAGTATTTGCCTGGGAACTGCATGAAAAGCGGGCCATGCTGCTGGATGCGGTCAAGCGCCGTCTGCGGCTGGAAAACCTGCGGGTCGCTGTCCGGGATGCCACTCAGCCCATGCAGGACTGGGAAAGCACGCTGGATGCGGTTCTTTTGGACGCCCCCTGCAGCGGCACCGGCGTCATTACCGACAAGCCGGATATCAAGCAGCGTTTGCAGGCGGAGGATATTCCCGCCATCGTGGAAACCCAGAAGCAGCTTTTGGATACCCTTTGCACCTATGTGAAGGTAGGAGGCACGCTGGTGTACTCCACCTGTTCCATCCTGCCGGAAGAAAACAGCAAGCAGATCGAAGCATTTTTGCAGCGCCACCCCAATTTTACGCTGGAAACCCTGCCTACCAGCTTCCCTCAGAATCTGCGTCAGCAGCAGGGCAAACATGGTTTGCAGTTGCAGGCTTACCGGGATGGGGTAGAGGGCTTCTTCATTGCCCGTCTGCGGAGGATGCGCTGATATGAGCGACAAGCAAGTTTTGCTGGGCATGAGCCTTGAGGACATCAAGGAAGTGCTCAAAAACATGGGGCAGCCCGCTTTCCGGGCAGCGCAGGTGCAGGCCTGGCTTACCAAAGGCACACCCTTTGAGGAAATGTCCAACCTGCCCAAAGCCTTGCGGGAACAGCTCCGGGAAGGCTATGTGGATCTGCCCATGAGCATCCACCAATCCTTCCCTTCCCGGAAGGATGACACCGTCAAATTCCTGTTTTCCTGTCTGGATGGCAACATCATCGAAGGTGTGCTGATGCACTACCATTATGGTTATTCCCTGTGCATTTCCACCCAGATTGGCTGCAAAATGGGCTGTGCCTTCTGTGCCAGCACCCTCAATGGCTGCGTCCGCAACCTGACGGCAGCGGAGATGCTTTCGCAGGTGCTGCTGGCCAACCGGTTTCTGGGCGAGCGGGGCCATGTGGGCCATATCGTGCTGATGGGCAGCGGCGAACCGCTGGATAACTACGATCATGTGGTTTCCTTCCTGAAGCTGGTCAACGCAGAGGATGGTCTCAACATCAGCCTGCGCAACATTTCGCTGAGCACCTGCGGACTGGTGCCGCAGATTGAGCGCTTTGCCGCCGAGGGCCTGCCCGTTACCCTGAGCATCTCCCTGCACGCCCCCAACGATGCCATCCGCAAGCAAATCATGCCCGTGGCTAATACCTGGCCCATCCATGAGCTGATGGATACCGTCCGGGCGTATGTGCGCAAAACAGGCCGCCGGGTAGTGTTTGAGTATGCCTTGATCGATCAGCTCAACAGCCGCCCGGAGCACGCCCGCGATCTGGCTTCTCTGGTGGGCGGTATGCAATGCCATGTGAACCTGATTCCCCTCAATTATGTGGATGAGCGCCACTTGCGCCCTGCCACCCCGGAAGCGGTGCAGCTGTTCCTGAAAACCTTGGAAGAACGCCGCATTTCCGCTACCATCCGCCGGGAAATGGGATCCGATATCGGCGGCGCCTGTGGCCAGCTTCGGCGCAGCGTTCTGGAGGGCAAGGCTTAGAAGGCTTGCATTTCCTCTGTAAAATTGTTACCATTACTCTATCACCGCCACAGCGGTCAAAGGAGCGAGCAGTATGCGTGTATGTCATCGCACTCATCAGGGTCTGGTACGGGCGACCAATCAGGATAACTGGTTGGCAGAGTCCGCTCTGTATGGCGTAGCGGACGGTATGGGCGGCCATCGGGGCGGCGAAACGGCCAGCAGGGTGGCTTTGCAGGTGTTCCGCAATGCCATCGGTCAGAAGAAACCGGATGCAGACGCTCTGCGCATGGCGGTGGAAGCTGCCAACCGGCGTGTATTCGATATGGCTTCTCATGACGAAACCCTGAAAGGCATGGGCACCACCATGAGCATGATCTGGGCGGATGAAAAACGCCTGTTGATCGCCCATGTGGGGGACAGCCGTATCTATCGCCTGCGGGATGGCAAGCTGCATCAGGTGACCGATGACCACAGTTTTGTGGCGGAGCTTGTTCGCAATAACATCATCACGCCTGAAATGGCCAAGACTCACCCAAATCGCAATATCATCACCCGGGCGGTGGGCGTGGATCCCTTTGTGGAAGTGGATATTCTGGAAGAAGAACTGCTTCCCGGCGATCAGTGGCTGATTTGCTCCGATGGTCTCCATGGCATGGTGGAGGATTCCGAAATGGAGCAGATTCTCACCGAGATGGAACTGGAGGATGCAGCCGAACGCCTGATGAGCCGGGCTTTGGAAAACGGCGGCGTGGATAATGTGACCTTTGTACTGCTCAGCAATACGGAGGTGACCGCCGAATGATGAAAGGAATGGTGTTCGCCGAGCGCTACCAACTGGAGGAATTCATTGGTCAGGGCGGTATGTCGCTGGTCTACCGTGCGGTGGATATCCGCACCGGACACAGTGTGGCTGTGAAAATCCTCAAGAGCGAGTACAACGGCGATAAAGAGTTTCTGGAACGCTTCCAGCGGGAAGCGCAGGCTGCCAGCCTGATGAGCCACCATAACATCGTCAATCTGCTGGATGTGGGCATGGAAGGCGAATTCCGCTATCTGGTGCTGGAATACGTCAGCGGCAATACCCTCAAGGATATTATCCGCCAGCGGGGACGCCTCAACGCCGCCACCGCCATCCAGATCACCGTGCGTATTCTCAGCGCCTTGCAGCACGCCCACGATAACGGCATTATTCACCGGGATATCAAACCCCAGAACGTACTTGTGCATTCCGACGGCCATGTGAAGGTAGCGGACTTCGGCATTGCCCGCATGACCAACGCCTTTACCATTTCCAAGGGCGATACCGTGGTGGGTTCCGTGCATTATTCTTCGCCGGAACAAGCTACCGGCAGCGTGGTGGAAGCCACCAGCGACCTGTATTCCACCGGCGTAGTGCTCTATGAGATGCTCACCGGCCGTGTGCCTTTTGTGGGTGATACCCCGGTGGCGGTTGCCATGCAGCATATCAACGAAGCCCCGCCGCCTGTTACCGATCTGGCACCCGAAACGCCGCCTGCGGTGATCGCTGTGCTGATGAAAGCCATGGCTAAATCACCGGCCGACCGTTACCAGAGCGCCCGTGAAATGGCCGATGCACTGCTGAAAGCCAAGGACGGCATTGTGGATCCATCGGCCGCCAATATCGCTGCGCAGGCCTATGTTGCCCCCAAGCCCATTCTGGTGCCCAATCCTCCCAAGCAGAAGCGGCAGCAGGCTCCTGTGAAAACCAAGAAGCGCATGAGCCGAAAGCAGCGGCAGACCATGATCACCACAGTGGTGACCACGGCATTGATTTTGGCATTCCTGGTTTTGGGAGCAATCAATGTATATCGCAATGTGCTCAACAGTACCGATTCCCCGGATGTGCTGGGCCTTACGCAGGATGAAGCCATCGCTTATGCCAAACGCAACGGCCTCAACTGGAAAGTGAAGGAAGAAAGTCACTCAACCATTGCTGCCGGAATTGTTCTGGAACAGATTCCGGAACCGGGCACAGAGATGCAAAAGGGCGACAGTCTGCTCATCACAGTCAGCACCGGCCCCCAGAGCAATGTAATGCCCAGTATGGTGGGCTTTACCTATGAGGAGGCCACTGAAACCCTGACGGAACTTGGCTTCACCGTGGTCATCATCCGCACAACCTCCAGCGAAGCGCCCGGCAAAGTACTGGCCCAGAATCCGGAAGCTGGCGGCAGTTATGCAGTAGGCCAGAGCGTGGAGCTGACCATTTCCGGCGGCAGCACGGTGGTACCGGATGTCTCCGGGAAAACCCCGGAAGAAGCCGCTGCATTGCTTGAGCAATACAGCCTGACCATGGCAACGCCCCATTACCGGGAAGTGCTGGATGCTTCTCAGGTGGGCAAGGTAATGGCTCAGGATCCCATCGCCGGTACGCTGGTGGTGGCGGATGCGCCCGTCACTCTGACCATCGCCAAGGCGGCCAAGCCCTACAAAGGCGAAGTGTTTGTTGAAATGCCCGCCTCCGACCGGGAGCGGGAACTGCTGGTGGTGCTGGTGGAAGCAAGCGGCGAAGTGGAACAGTACCGTTCCAAATACAACGCCGGTCAGAGCAGCTCCATGATCATCCCTGTTTCATCCGATTACAGCGGCGTGTTGATGTGCCGCATCTATCTGGATGGTATTCTGTATACCGAAATCGAAGCAACCTTGCAGTAGGAGGGAATATCCTTTGTCTGAGGAGCATACGCAGCAGGGTGTAATCGTCAAGGGCGTAGGCGGTTTGTACTATGCCCGGGGCGATGACGGCAACATTTATGTTTTGCGGGCCAAGGGCAAGTTCCGCAAACAGCGGCTGACGCCCATGGTAGGCGACAGGATTCTGCTCACGCCGGGCAGCGGTGATGAGCATGGTTGGGTGGAGGAAATCCTTCCCCGGGAAAGTGAACTGCTCAGACCCCCGGTGGCCAATATCCGCCATGTGCTGCTGGTGGTTGCACCCCAGCCTGCGCCGGACTATCTGCTGCTGGATACATTGCTGATTCTGGCATACCGTCAGGGCATCACCCCGGCGATCATCGTCAACAAATGCGATCTGGACCGCAGTGTTTTTGAGGAAGTTCAGCAGGAATATGCGCAGCTGGAGATTCCCATGCTGGCGGTCAGCGCCCAGACAGGGGAAGGGCTTGACGAACTTCGTGCCTTGCTCAAACAGGGCATCAGCTGCTTTGCCGGGCAATCCGGTGTGGGCAAGAGCACCCTGCTCAGCGTTGCCACCGGGCTGGAACTGAAAACCGGCGAGATCAGCCGCAAGATCAGCCGGGGCCGCCATACCACCCGCCATGCGGAACTGCTGTTCAGCGGCGAATATCAGGTGCTGGATACCCCGGGTTTCAGCCTGCTGGAACCGTGGGAAGGCCTGGAACCCATTCACCTGAAGGACGATTACCCTGATTTTGCGCCCTATGAGGGCCAGTGCCGCTTTTCGCCCTGCTACCACCTGAGCGAGCCGGATTGCGCCGTTCTGGAAGCGGTTCAGGAAGGCAAACTGGGGGCAAAGCGGGTGGAACGCTACCACATTCTGCTCAAGAAGGTACAAGAGATTTGGAGGAAACGCTATGATTAAGCTGTCCCCTTCCATTCTGGCAGCCGATCCGCTCAATATGGGCGGGGCTTTGAAACTGGTGAAGGAAGCCCATGCGGATGAATTGCATTTTGATGTGATGGACGCTCATTTTGTGCCCAATCTGAGCTTCGGGCCCTCTCTCCTGAAAGCCATGAAGCAGCAGGATGGAGAAGTGGTCTATGATGTGCATCTGATGCTCAGTGATCCCATTCAATATGTGGATGTATTTGCTCAGGCAGGCGCTTCCATTATTACCATCCATCAGGAAGCCAACGATTTTGTCGCTTGCCTTGAGAAAATTCGCAGCCTTGGCTTGCAGGTGGGTGCATCCCTGAAACCGGCAACCCCTGCGGATGTGCTGATTCCCGTGCTGCCTCTGCTGGACCGGGTGCTGCTGATGACAGTGGAACCGGGGTTCGGCGGTCAGAAATTGATGCCGGAAGTGCTGGACAAGGCCCGTCAGCTCCGTGCCATGGGCTTTGCCGGTGATATCGAAGCGGATGGCGGTATTGGCCTTGGCAATATGAAGCAGCTGGCAGACAGCGGCATCAATGTGCTGGTGATGGGTACCTCCTTCTTCAAGGCGGAGGATCCAGCGGCGGTAGCTGCTGCGGTGCATACCCTCTGATGGTTCCGGGTATGCTGACAGTGCGGCGTTTGGACGGCAGCCTGACTGCTGTGCCGCATTGATTATGATGACAAAGATAGGATGATCATACCATTGTTTGAAAATATGAATCTGATACAGCCGCTGCTGACGGCAATCGCTCAGTGCGGCTACCAGACCCCTACGCCTATTCAGCGGGAAACCATCCCGCCTGTACTCAGCGGTAAGGATGTGTTGGGGTGCGCCCAAACGGGTACCGGCAAGACGGCGGCATTTGCGTTGCCTATTTTGCAGCGATTGATGGAAAACAAGCCCAAGGGCCGTCCCATCCGCAGCCTGATTCTGACCCCTACCCGGGAACTGGCGCTGCAAATCTATGAGAATTTCGTTGCTTATGGCAAAAAACTGCCGCTTCGTTCCTGCGTCATCTTTGGCGGCGTAGGGCAGCAGCCCCAGGTGGATGCACTGCGCAAAGGTGTGGACGTTTTAGTGGCTACCCCCGGCAGATTGAACGATCTAATTGGTCAGGGCCATATTTCCCTTGCAGAACTGGAAATTTTCGTGCTGGACGAAGCGGATCGTATGCTGGATATGGGATTTATCCATGATGTGAAACGGGTCATCGCCCAGCTGCCCAAGCAGCGGCAAACCCTGTTCTTTTCAGCCACCATGCCGCAGGATGTGGAGAAGCTGGCCCTGTCCATTCTGACCAACCCGGTCACCGTGAAGGTGGACCCGGTTTCCAGCACGGTGGATACCATCCGGCAGTTTCTTTATCTGGTGGATAAGGCCAACAAGCGCCACCTGCTGGCCGAGCTGTTGAAGAAACCCAACATCGAAAGCGCATTGGTATTCACCCGCACCAAGCATGGGGCAGACCGTGTGGTTCGGGAATTGTCCAAGGCAGGCATCGCTGCCAAAGCCATTCATGGCGACAAGAGCCAGAATGCCCGCCAGGAGGCCCTGAGCCAGTTCAAGAAAGGCAAGATTCATGTGCTGGTGGCAACGGACATCGCAGCCCGTGGCATCGATATTGCCGGATTGTCCCACGTATTCAACTATGATCTGCCCAACGAACCGGAGGCCTATGTGCATCGCATTGGCCGTACCGGGCGTGCCGGGCACGATGGGGTAGCCATCAGTTTCTGCTGCATCGATGAAATGAAGCAGCTGAGCGACATTGAGAAGCTCATCAACAAGAAACTGACCCGTTTGGAAAGCCAGTGGCCCATGCAGGTATTCACCGAAACGGTGAAGCAGCCCCGTATGAGCCGTAAGGAACGGCTGGAAGCGCAGCAGGCAAAAGAAAACAAGCCAAAGGAAGCAAAAGCAGCTAAACAAAAGGATAAAACCAAGGCAGAGCAGCCCCCGCAGAATTCTCCCGTCCAGAAGAAAGCGGACAAAGCGGAGAAGCAGCCAAAGAAAAGCCAGAAATCTACTGCCAAGGAAAAGAATACTGCCGCAATGCCCGAACAGGAACAACGGCAGCCTGCCCAAAAGGAAAAGAACCAAGCAAAGCGCAAGCATAGCAGCAAGGAAGAAGCTGGCCGCAGCCGTGATATCACAACAGCTGCCGCCAACAAGGCGGAAGACAGGCTCAATGAGCAGAAACAGAACAAGCCTGACAAGGCAAAGAAGACCAGGGAAACTGCCAAGACTGCTGAAAAAGCCAGCCAACCTGTGGTCATCCGCCCCCAGAGCACACCGGCGGTCAATAACCGCTTTGGGCCCGGCAGCATTGCCATGCGTTCCACCCCGCTGGAAAGGCCGGTATCCCATATTGCTTCCGTGAAGGAAGATGCGCCTGAAAGACAGCCGGATGCCCCCAAACAGATGGTAGAAACCGCCGTTTCCTACCGCCAGTACATGGCAGCGCAAAGCCGCCAGTTAAATCGGCTGTCCACAGGCGATGACCGGAAATAACGTTCATAACACAAGCCCCCTCTTTGCATCTGGCAGAGAGGGGGCTGCGCTGTATGGTTACGTAAAGTATTTGCCTTTCTTGCTTTGGTGTGCTATACTTATTTTGTATGAAACTGTTTGCTCAACGACAAACAAAAAATAATGGCAGGCGATTGCAATGTCCGGTACGTACCAAAGCATATTGCTGACGGTTGGACTGAATGACCGGGAAAACGAATTGATGAAATCTGCGCTCAGCAACGAGTTCATCATCGTGGAGCCCCATTCTGCCCAAAGCGCAATGAAGGTTCTGACAGAAGACAATCCATACGGAATGCTGCTATTGAATCTGATTCCTCCCTGCACGGATGGATGGCAGGTGCTGGAGGAAATGCAGAAGGCGCAGCTTTTGACCCAGTATCCAGCTTTGGTACTGACGGACGCTCCCGATGAGCAAAGCCGTAAACGTGCGCTGGAGATGGGCGCTTCTGATGTGCTTGTTTCGCCCATGGAGCCTCATCTGGCTATCAAGCGCATTCATAATCTGCTCAGAATGGTGCAGTTGGATGCTTTTGCCAAAAGCAGCATCGCCAGAGTACGTCAGCTGGAACGGCAAAGCGAGGAAGCCCGCATTGCTGAGGTGGATGAACAAACCGGCTTGAGCACGCTGACGGCTTTCTGCCGTAAAGTAAGCGATACGGTCAAGGATCGTCCGGGCGGCAGCTATGTGATCGTCCGCTGGGATATTGACCGTTTCAAGATCTATAAAGACATTTACGGTACCAACGGCGGCGATGATCTGATCCGCTATATCGGTCAGCGCTATCTGGAAAAGCCCGAGTGGTACAGCTGCCATGCTGGCACGGATCACTTCATCCATCTGGTGCCTATTGCTCTGTTCAATCCCGAAGAAACCCGCCAGACCATTCAGGAATGGCTGGATGAATCGAAAAACAAATATGTTTTCGTGCCCCGCATCGGCGTATATGTGGTGGACGATCCCGAGCTGGATGCAAACATCATGTGCGACCGTGCCCAGCTGGCTTTGCTGACCCTGAAAGGCAACTATCAGGAGAATGTGGCGTACTATGATCATTCCATTCGCAAAAGGCTGCGTGAAGAGCAGGAATTGATCGGTGATATGGAAGAGGCCCTCGAACAGGGGCAATTCCAAGTGTATCTGCAACCCCAGTACAACCATAGCAATGGCAGCATTGTTGGCGCAGAAGCACTGGTGCGCTGGTTCCATCCCACTAAGGGTCTGATTCCGCCGATGAAGTTCATCCCTGTTTTTGAGCGCAACGGCTTCATCAGCAAGCTGGATACCTATATGTGGGAGCAGGTGTGCAGCCTTCTGCGGCAATGGATTGATCAGGGCCGGGATGTGGTGCCCGTATCTGTGAATATTTCCCGTGTGGATATTGCAGATGCCGGTCTTTTGGATACCCTGACCAGCGTTGTGGAGAAGTATCGTCTGCCTGAATCGCTTCTTAGGCTGGAAATTACGGAATCTGCCTATATGGACAATCCTGAGCAGGTCATCACCATGGTCAACCGTTTGCGGGAACATGGTTTCCTTGTGGAAATGGATGACTTCGGCAGCGGTTATTCTTCCCTGAATATGTTGAAAAATGTGCCGGTGGACGTGCTCAAGCTGGATATGAAGTTCCTTGCCGGCATCGACCAGCGCGGCGGTAACATTCTCAATTCCGTGGTGCGTATGGCTCACTGGCTGGATTTGCCGGTGATTGCAGAGGGCGTGGAAACCCTGGCGCAGGCAGATTATCTGCACAGCGTGGGCTGCCAGGTCATGCAGGGGTATTACTATGCCCGCCCCATGCCGGTGAATCAGTTTGAGGAATTGATTGATACTGCCTCCATCACCAATCCGGAACGTTCCCTGCCTGATACCGTGGTGGAAGGCAGTCTGGACTTTATCGACCCCACCACCCAGCAGGCGCTTTTGTTCTCCAGCTTCGTGGGCGGCGCCGCCATTATGGAATATGATGGTGTGGAACTGGAAAGCCTTCGCATCAATGACCGCTATCTGGAAGAACTGCAAACCACCAATGAGGAATACCATGCCCATCGCAAGGGCCTTTTGCAGCATTTGCATGAGGAGTACCGCAGCTTGCTGGTGGAAGCTTTGCATGAGGCTGAAAAAACCGGCAAACAGCAGCAGTGCGAGTTTATGGTCAGAGCGGTGCCGCCCAATGAGGGCTATATCTGGATTCATGCCCATATCCGTTTCCTCGCACGCAATACGGATCATCTGATCTATTATTTCGATATCACCAATACCACTTCGCAGCGGCAGCTGATGGATAACTATCTGCGCCTCAACGATGAGATGACCGCCATTATCAATAATGTGCCTGGCGGCATTCTGCATCTGGAAGTGTTTGAGGGCAAATGCCGGATTGTCTATTGCAACGATGGTGCAGCAGAACTGTTTGGCTATGATACGGAGGAGTTCATCCGGCGATTCTCTGAGGATCCCTCCTATGCCCTGCATCCGGATGATCGCTTCAAGCTGACCCCTATGCTGAAGCAGGCGCTGGAGGACCAGACCGGCAGCGAGCACAGCGTCCGTTACCGTACCCGTATGAAAAACGGTGGTTGGCGCTGGACGCAGATGTATGCCCAGCGGCTTAACAACTCGCAGGGCAAAAGATACCTGACGGCAATCGTCATCAGCGTGGATGAACTGGCAGAGAAGGATTTGCTGGTAAAGGAACTGGAACGGGAACTCAAGAAGAAATCCAGCTACCTGCAATCCATGTACCACAGCCTTCCCTGCGGCGTGATGCGCTATATCCTGTATGAGGATGGCCGGTGTGAACTGGCACGTTTTAACAATGCCACCTGGCAGATTCTGGGCTATGACAATGAGTTGCAGTATCAGAATGCTATTTTCGATGGCAATTTCCTCAAGAATACCCATCCGGAAGATTTGCAGATGGTGCGCAATAACGTGCGATTGGTTATGAACGGCGAAGGCATCCGTAACTTTGAGCACCGTGTTATCCGCACTGATGGCAGTGTCCGCTGGGTACAGGTACATCTGGAACGGTTCAAGAATGAGCAGGAAGAGGACAACCTGCTGACGATTTTCACCGATATTACCGATCAGGTGAAGAACCAGACCAAGATGTACCGGGATGCGCTGCTTTCCTATATGGATGAGTTGTATGAAGTGGATCTGGCGCAGGATACCATCGTCGCCAAGGATCACCGCAGCAGCAGCGGCGATGTGCGCCCCTTCAGCAGATTCATTGAGCAGTGGTGTGTGCACGTGGTGGCCGAGCAGGATCGGAGCACGATGCAGGCCTTCTTTGCCAATATGGAGCAGGATGACCGTACCCTGCAAACCATTTCTCACCGGATTTATCATACCAGCGGTCAGGAAAAATGCGCCGAAACGATGCTCATCCGCAGCGAAAACCAGCGGTACCTGCTGGGGGTCAAGTATCTGGCCCATGGCGTGGAGACGCAGGAACGCCTGCAA
Organism: Clostridia bacterium; assembly: GCA_017501255.1. Classification (GTDB taxonomy): domain Bacteria; phylum Bacillota; class Clostridia; order Christensenellales; family Aristaeellaceae; genus Limiplasma. The sequence goes on from JAFVXE010000017.1 coordinate 23,250, forward strand.
CCCGGTCAGCTGCTGCAGAATCCTTTTGAGCTGATGCAGCACGGCGAGGAAGAAACCCAGTTCCATATGGCATCGCTGGCGTATGATACCAAGTCTGATTGCTTTATGTACAACTGCGTGACCCCCGATGGTCAGGTGTTCCACGATTCGCTGGAGCATTATCTGGAGAATGATACCATCAGCGCAAATCCGCTTTGCACGCAGGAAGCCAGGACATTGATGCGTCAGGCGGCGCAGACGCCGGGCAATTATGCCGTCAACTATGGCTGCGAAATCTGCGGCGGGCATATGGGCTGGTTCCGCTTAATGCTCATCAGCACCGCAGAGGATGACCGGGATATCCATGTGGTGCGTGGTACGCTGATGAACAACCGTCAGCGTGTGGAGCGCAATGCCATTGCGCAGGGACTCAGCAACGATTTCAGCGCAATCACCAGCAATTTCCAGTATAGTCTGGCAGAGATGCTGATGCGTGTTACTGCTGCCGGTTGCGATGGCACCAAGGTCACCATTGAAACCATCATGCGCAATGTGGGCAGCCAGATGGGCCTGAACCGCTTGTATGTGGTGCGCAAGGAAGAAAATGAACGCTGGAGCACAGCTTTCGAATGGTGTGCAGGCGGCGTGAGCGCCCAAATGGTAACCCAACAGCAGATCGGCTTCCGTCCGGAGATCAAAACACCCTACTACAACTACTTCGATGGTAATGGCGTTTTGATCGGTCCTGCCCGCTTGTCGGCTTATCCGGAACTGGCGTTGTTGCCCTATGATGTAAGCAGCGCCATACAGGTGGCGCTGGAATACGGCGGTGCTTTCCACGGCTTTGTTGGCTTTGAGTTCAGCAACCCGCAGGAAATCGATGGTTCCCGCATCAGCATTGCGATGGTGGTGGCTATGAGCCTGTCCATACTGATGGGTCAGCGTACGCGCCTGAAGGAGCGCCTGAAGAAGGATCTGGAGCACAAGCAGGAAAATCAGCATATTACGGATCGCTACCGCTGCATTATGAAGCAGACGGGCGTCTATCTGTTGAATTGGAATGAAAGTGACAATGTTTTTGGCATCCAGTTCTTCCATCAGAAATATCATGTGATGGTGGAGGATCAGGGACAGCGGGTTGTGGATCATATCCATCCGGATGATCGGGAAGCGCTGATCACCTATTTCCAGGATGAACTCTGGAAACAGAACCGCAGCCTGAACCTGCGGATGAAGATGCATGACGGCGGTTACCGTTGGATGCGTCTGGGCAGTGCCCAGCCGGAAAACAGGGGAGACGGCAAGGTGAATATCATTGCCGCCCTTGTGGATATGGACGAGGCCGCCAACGTCAGCGAAGCGCTGATGGAATCCAACCAGCGCTTTGAGGATATTGTGAATAATATCCCCATTGGTATCGGAATCTTTGAGCTGTTTATCCGCGGCTCCAACAAGAGCCGTCTGGTGTACGCCAGCGATACCCTCTGCGCTATTTTCGGTCTGGATCGGGAAACCTTCATGATCATGGCTGAGAATGAATCCTATCAGCAGTTCATGCCGGATATGACCAATTGCACGCCAGAGCTAAAGGAGCGTTTCTGGAACGGTGAAACGGTACAGATGCGCAAGGAAGCCCGCGGCCTGGATGGCAGAGCCATCTGGCTGGCTTATGTGTGCAGACTGCTGAACCGCAAGGGCAAGGATTACTGCTATGTAAGCGTTACGGATATTACCGAAACGGTGGAACGGGAACGGAAGGAAATCTGGCAGCAGGAGCGTTACCGCCTCATCAGCGAGATCGACAATGTGGTAGTGTTTGACTATTCACCTGCTGATGATGTGATGACTTTCACCAAGAAACAGCCAGGTCAACCGGCCGTGGAGGAGATTCATCCCAATTATCTCAAGAGCATGGATGGGCGTACCATCTACGTTCATCAGGATGATCTGGCTGCTGTACGTAAGTGCTTAGTGGATGCCTGCGACAAGCCTGAAAGCGGCTTGCTGGAATTCATGGGCCGCTATTTCTGCGATGATTACCGCTGGCAGCGGATGCGCTATGTGAGCGTCGGAGATGAGAATGGCAATGTATACCGCATTGTAGGCTGCATTGATGATGTGAACGATGAACGTGTGTTGCACAATCAGCTGCAGCAGAGAGCGCAGATGGACGGCACCACCGGCCTGATGAACAAGGATACTGGCCGCATAAGCATCGAAAGCGCTTTGCAGGAGATGCCTGAGGGTCAGGCAGACGCTGTATTCTTCGTTGATCTTGACAATTTCAAGACGATCAACGATTCTCTGGGTCATATGGAGGGCGATCAAGTGCTTCGCCGCACAGCAGAATGCCTCAATACACTGTTCCGTCAGGATGACATCATTGCCCGTTTTGGCGGCGATGAGTTCATTGTGTATATGCACAATGCGCAGAATGTGGATACATTGGTGAAGAAAGCCACCACCCTTACGGAAAGCATGAACGCCCTGCAATTGAAGAATGGCGAAAGAGTTCGTTGCAGTGTGGGCGTGACCATTGCTCATCCCCACGAAAAATTCGCAGATGTGTTTGAGCGTATTGATGCAGCACTGTATCTGGCAAAAACCGCTGGCAAGAACCGCCATCATCTGTTGCTGCGCAAGGAAGAATAACGGTGCAGGAAAACACGATGAAAGCGTAGCTGGCGCAGCTTGCGAAGGGGTGTGCCCCTCCGATACCTCCCGGAATTTGTCAACAGTCTGAATCCCGCCACAGATGTGGCGGGATTCGTATTTTATCCGGATATTCTTCTTTTCACATCCGCCGTATTCACGGCGCAGGGCGACAATAAACGTCTATAAGCGTTGGATATCATTGATAAATTGCTGGGCTTCTTCATCGGTACTGACCATGTTGCCATAGCGAACCTGTTCGTACAACTGCGCCGCTTCTTCAGGAAGGTTTTCCCGGGCAGTGCTTGCCTCGGACCACTCCTGGTGCTTCATGCGCAGGCGCAGGTAGCGGTAGCGGATGCGCTCTGCTGGCGACATACGGCTTTCATCCATCCGGGAAAGGCGCATCCGCAGCTGTTTGAACACGCTGGTATGCTGATACTGGCCATCATCCCGGGTGTCGGTGATCTCGTCCTCGTAGTCTTTGACAGCGGCGCTGGACAGCTGATTCAGTCGCTGCCACAGCCAGCCAAGCAGCTGGCGAAGCCTTCGGAACAGTTTCCGGCCCAGCCATACCAGCAAAGCGAGCAGCGCAATCGCTGCCACGATGCTGACCATGATTTCCACAATCCGCTGGAACAGACTGGGCGCAAGGCTTTCTTCCTCACCCGCCATAGCGATGAATGCACCGCTTTCACCGCTCCCTGCTCCGCCTTCCTGCCCGGAGAGAAGCGAGGCAATGAAATGCAGGATGGATTTGATTCCAGTCAGAATCTCATTCCAACAGCGCTGAAGAAAACCGGCAATGGCGGGCATGGAAGCCACCAGAACAGAAAGGGCCAGCAATCCCAGCGTGAGAAGCGTGTTGCGATGGCGCATCTGCACCGGTACGCTTACCCGTGCCTGGGCGGCCATATTCAGGCTCGATCGGTTCAGTGAAAGCAGCGCCATGGCGGCAAACAGCAGGAACACAATCATCAGCATCAGCCGGTTGCTTTTGGTGAAAATCTGTGCCAACAGATGAAAAACGATGCCGCTGGCAATCCAAAAAGGTGGAAGTTCCTTTTCCATGGGCCAGCCGCCAATGGGCAGCGCACACACCAGCAAACCGGAATAAGCGGCGGGCACAGCCAGCAGGAACCATTGCTGCCGAATGGGCAACAGAAGGAATGCAGCGATGAACAAAAGAATGCTGCCGGCTATGGCGCAGGGAACACGCCAGCGACCGGGCAGAAGAATGCACAGCCATGCAAGCCCGATATACACCAGCAGAAGGATGGGCAACTTGCTGCTTGCCATGGGGGAGAAGCGTGCCAGCAACAGCAGCAAAACAGGCAGCATACCCGTTGCCATCATCAGGGGATGCTGGGCTTTTCGCAGAAAAACGGTTTGTTTCATGCGGCACCTCCCGGCTGCATCTCCAGAAGATGCAGGGTGACCCGGTTGTTGCGGCTGCGCAGATGATTCAGCCCCAATTGGAGTTCCTCACTGTCATAGCAGCTGAGCACCACCACGTCCATGTCCTCCACATTGGTCAAGGTTTTGAGAAAATAAGGGAAACTGAGGGTGCGCAGAATCGTGAGCCGGGCAAAGGTTGTCAGCAGTTCTTCCTCCCGGGCAGGATTGCCGTCGGGCAAAAGAATCACGCTGCTTTTTTCTTCTCCAACGGGCATATTGGCAGCAAATCCCGCCGCCAACCCACTGCGGAGGGCACGGATGCAAAGGGTGGCAGCCATGGAAATGCCATATTCAATCTCGTTTTCTTCGTATTCCATCAGGTTGTCGCCCCATTGGTCATCGGTGCGCTGCACATTCAGAATGACCATCAGCCGGGTATGGATGGTGTAATCGTATTGGCGCACCTGTGCTTCGCCCATCCGGGCAGTGGCCGGCCAGTGAATATCCCGTACCGGGTCGCCGATTTGATAGGTACGGATGCCCCGCACCAGAAAGGGGTCGGTCAACAGCTGCCTGTGGGAGGTCATTTCGCCCAGCAGCAGCGACAGGGGTCGGGGCAGCTGGTTTTCCTCCAGCAAACGGGGAAACACCAGCACCGGCACCTGCATCTGCTGCTCCCGGTTGGCCTGAAACAGCCCCAGCACATCGCCGATGGTCAGGGTGGCATTGCCAAGGTCATAGGCGCCCCGGTGACCAAAATGCACCTTGTGGCGGCGGCGCACCTGCTGATAGGGCATCAGGGTGAACAGGCTGGAATAATGCCGGGAATCGCTCACGTTCAGATTTTCCTGCCTGCCAAGCCGCAGATGCGGAGAGATGTTGCTTTCCATGCGCAGCCAGGGAATCAGCATGGGGCGGTCGTTGCGAACCACTTCCACCAGTTCGCCGTCCTCGCCGGTAAACACGGCGGGGGAGGAAAACTGTCGGCTGCATTCCAGGCCTTTCAGCCCGAATTTGGTCAGCAGATAGCCTGTCACCAAATAGATGACAAGAAAGGTGATGAAAATAATGATAATATTCATGAAATGGCCTCGGTGGGAACAGGAATCTTCTCCAAAAGACCGCTGATGAAAGCAACTGCATCGGTCTGATAGCTGACGCCACGGAGTACGATGCGGTGTGCCAGCACCGGAATGGCCAGTTCCTTCACATCATCGGGGATCACATACTCCCGTCCACGAATGGCAGCCAGCACCTGACAGGCCCGCATCAAAGCCAGCAGGGCACGGGGCGACGGCCCCAGATGCACTTTTTCCGCATCCCGTGCTGCTTCGCACAGGGCTGCCATATATCGCATCACATCTTCAGCAACCTGTACTTCCCGGCACTGCTGCGCTGCTGTGATAAGCGCTTCTCCGGTGGCGACGGGGCTCAAAGCCTCCAGCGGCTGATGGCGGATGAACCGCTGCATCAGCGCCACGGTTTCTTCGCCGCTTGGGTATCCCAGCGACAATTTCATCAGAAAGCGATCCAGCTGGGCTTCCGGCAGGGGAAAGGTACCCTGCGTCTCAATGGGGTTCTGGGTGGCGATGACCACAAAGGGTGCTTCCAGCGGATAGGTCACGCCTCCTTCGGTGATTTGCCGCTCCTCCATATATTCCAGCAATGCGGACTGGGTGCGGGGTGTTGCACGGTTGATCTCATCTGCCAGCAGAATGTTGGTAAACGCCGGGCCTTTGATAAAGGAAAAGGTGCCGCTGTGCTGATCATAAATCCGCATACCTGTAATATCGGCAGGCAACAGGTCGGGCGTGAACTGTACACGGGCAAACCGGCAGCTGAGGGATTTGGCCAACGATTTTGCCAGCGTGGTTTTCCCTGTGCCGGGTACATCCTCCAGCAGCACATGGCCGCCGGAGAGCATGGCGCACAAGAGCAGCTCAACTTCCTTTTCCTTGCCGACGATCACCCGGCCGATATTGTCTTTGATGGCTTTGACCAAAGCCTCGGTTTGTTGAAATGCCATTGAATACACATCCTTTGGTGTTCTTGCATTGAGAGGTATCTGTATATTAGCACACAATCCATCGGTCACTCAAGCCTTTTCCTGTTGCCTGCATAGCATCAAACATGATATAATCCATTCAGATTAGTGAAAAACACAGCAAACACAAGCAAGCATACAGGAAAGGGTATTTTGATGAAAAAAGTGTTGATAACGGGTTTTGATCCCTTTGGCGGCCAGGCGGTCAATCCCTCCTGGGAAGCGGTTCGCCTCCTGCCCGATGAAATCGGCAATTGGCAGCTGATCAAGCGGCAACTGCCCACTGTGTTTCATAAAGCAGCGGCCAAGGTGCTGGAAGAAGCCGCAGCGCAGAACCCCGATGCCATCCTTTGCGTTGGTCAGGCTGGCGGGCGAAAAGGCATCACGCCGGAGGTGGTTGCCATCAACCTGCGGGAAGCCGGTATTCCGGATAACGAGGGCCAACAGCCGGTCAATGTACCGGTGGTGGAAGGTGGCCCGGCTGCCTACTTCTCCACTTTGCCTGTGCGGGAGATGGTCAAGGCCATGGAAGCGGAAGGAATCCCCTGCGGACTTTCCTACAGCGCAGGCGCTTTTGTGTGCAACGAAGTGCTGTATACGGTGCTGAACCGTTTTGAGGGTACTGCCACCCGGGCGGGGTTTGTCCATGTACCCTTCCTGCCGCAGCAGGCCGGTGAAAAGCTGCCCAGTCTGCCCCTTGAGGACATCGTCCGGGGATTGACAGCCGCCATCCGGGTATTGTGATCCCCATGCGAACAAAGGAGAGAATTTCATGAACCCTACACAGACGATCTGGTTTGATCAACCCGCCGCCAAATGGGAGGAAGCGCTTCCTGTAGGCAACGGTCGGCTTGGCGGCATGGTGTACGGAACGCCCTACACGGAACTGATCCAGATGAATGAGGACAGCGTGTGGTATGGCGGCCCCATGGATCGCAACAATCCCTCTGCTTTGGAAAACCTGCCGGAAATCCGCCGGTTGATTCTGGAAGGCCGCATTGAGGAAGCACAGAATCTGTGTACCTTTGCGTTGTCCGGCACGCCGGAGGAAATGCGTCACTATGAACCCCTTGCCAATCTGTATCTGCTGTTTGACGGTGGGCGGGATGAGATTACAGATTATCGCCGGAGCCTTGATCTGGAAAACGCCATAGTGCAGGTTGCCTTTTGCAGAGGGGGCGTGCGCTATACCCGGCAGGTGATCGCCAGCTATCCCGACGGCATCATGGCGGTACGCCTGACAGCCAATCAGCCCGGCAGCATCCATTTCCACACCCAGCTGGGCCGCAATCACCCCTCGTGGAATCTGAACCCATGGGAAACGGAAATCTGGCGGCATTCCGATTTCAATAAATATGTGGATCGCTCCCAGGCAGTCTCCCAGGATACCACCCTCATCACGGCGCAGTGCGGCGGCAAAGGGGCGGTGGAGCTTTGCTGTGCCGTCCGGGTGGTGGCGCAGGGCGGAACGGTCAAGACCATCGGCAACAGCGTCATGGTCAGCGGTGCAGACAGCGCAACGGTTCTGGTGGCGGCAGATACCACCTATCGGGAGGAAAACCCGGAAATCACAGTGCTTGCCCGCCTTGAGAAGGCAGCGCAGTATTCCTGGCAGGAGCTTCTCAACCGGCACCGGGCGGATTATCAGGAACTGTACAGCCGTGTGCAGCTTGCCTTGCCGCAGGATGATTCCCCAAGCGCTTCCTTGCCCACCCCTGCACGGCTGGATGCTTTTAGGGAAAAACAGCAGGATAATGGCTTGGTCACGTTGCTGTATCATTTTGGCCGTTATCTGCTGATTGCCTCCAGCCGTCCGGGGGCACTGCCCGCCAATTTGCAGGGATTGTGGAATGTGGATATGAATCCTTGCTGGGGCAGCAAATACACCATCAATATCAATGCGGAAATGAACTATTGGCACGCCGAAACCTGCAATCTGTCCCAGTGCCACCTGCCGCTGATGGATCATATTGAGCGGCTGCGGGAAAATGGGCGGAAAACCGCCCGGGTCATGTACGGCTGCGGCGGATTCATGGCGCACCATAATACTGATCTCTGGGGCGATACCGCTCCCCAGGATGCCTGTATGTCCTCTACTGTATGGGTGATGGGCGCTGCATGGCTGTGCCTGCACATCTGGGAGCACTATCAGTTTACCGGGGATGAGGCTTTTTTGCGGGAAAAGCTGCCCAACATGCTGGAAGCGGCACAGTTTCTTCTGGATTTCCTGATGGAAGACGGCGAATATCTGGTCACCTGTCCCACCTCTTCGCCGGAGAACGCCTACCGTTTGCCCAATGGTCAGGAAGGGGTTATCTGCAAAGGCGCATCCATGGATAATCAGATCATCCGGGAACTGTTCACCGCCTGTATCAAGGCGGCAGAGGTGCTGGGCGTACAGGATTCCTTCACGGACAGGCTGGCCCGGACCCTTCAGCGCATTGCGCCCATCTGCATCGGCAAGCATGGACAGATTATGGAGTGGAACGAGGATTACGACGAGATTGATCCCGGTCACCGGCATATTTCCCAGCTGTTTGCCCTGCATCCCGGCACCCAGATTACGCCCGGCGGTACGCCGGAACTGGCACAGGCTGCCCGGAAAACGCTGGAACGCAGACTGTCCCATGGCGGAGGGCATACCGGCTGGAGCCGTGCGTGGATCATCAATATGTGGGCACGTCTGCACGATGGCGATGCAGCGCTTGACAATGTTCATGCTTTGCTCAGCAAATCCACGCTGCCCAATCTGTTTGACAATCACCCGCCTTTCCAGATCGACGGTAATTTCGGCGTGACGGCCGGTATCACAGAAATGCTTCTGCAAAGCCATGATGGCTGCATTCATTTGCTGCCTGCGCTGCCCAGCCAATGGAACAGAGGCAGCGTGCAGGGCCTCCGGGCACGGGGCGGCATAACCGTGGAAATGCAATGGCAGCACGGCCAGCTGACGAACGCCTGCCTCACTGCCGACAGGGACTGCACGGTTTCGGTTCGCTATCGGAATCAAACCGTCCGGATGGAACTGAAAGCCGGCGTACAGACCCTGATCAACGAACGGCTTGCCTGAATCCTGATTATTTCATAGCTATATACAAAGGAGAAAAAACATGGAAAAGACCCGCTGGTACAAGGACCGAGTGTTTTACCAAATCTGGCCCCGTTCCTTCAAGGATGGCAATGGCGACGGCATGGGCGATCTGTGGGGCGTCTATGAAAAATTGGACTATATCAAGAGCCTTGGTTGCGGCGGCATCTGGTTTTCGCCGCTGTACCCCTCTCCGGGGGCTGACTGCGGCTATGATATTGCCGACTATATGGATATTGCGCCGGAGTTCGGCGGCATGGAGGCTTTCCAGAAGGTGCTGGAAGGCGCACATCAGCGGGATATGAAGGTGATCATGGATCTGGTGGTCAACCACACCAGCGATGAGCATGAGTGGTTCCAGAAGAGCCGCCAGCGTATTGCTCCCTACACGGACTACTATATCTGGCGGCCGGGCAAACCCGGCGGCAAGCTGCCCAACAACTGGGATTCCCTGTTTGAGGGCAAAGCCTGGACATGGGATGAGGTACGGGGCGAGTACTATATGCATCTGTTCGCCATCAAGCAGCCGGATCTGAATATGGATAACCCGCTGGTACGTGAGGAAGTGAAGAAAATCCTCAAATTCTGGCTGGATATGGGCGTGGATGGTTTCCGGGAGGATGTGATCACTTTCGTCTCTAAAGCGGAAGGGCTGCCCAACGACTATCTGATGCCTGCTTCCAAAGGCATCGGGTTGTACAATCACGGCCCTCATATCCATGAATATCTGTCTGAGTTCCAGCGGGATGTGCTGTCCCATTATGATTGCGTCACGCTGGCAGAAGCGCCCATGGTCAATCCCAAAATCACATTGACCTATACCACCGAGGGCCCGGAGCAGGAAATCGACATGATGATCCAGTTTGAAACCCAGTGTGCTGACTGCCTGTTTTCCGACTATATGCCCATGCCCTTCTCCCTGCGCAAGCTGAAGGCGGCTTTTTCCTCCTGGCAGAACAAGCTGCGGGGAAAAAGCTGGAATATGCTGTATATGGAGAATCACGATCATCCCCGCATCATTTCCCGCTATGGCAGCGAGCAGTTCTGGAAGGAAAGCGGCAAAATGCTGGCAGCTTGCTACCTTTTCCAGCAGGGAACCCCCTTTGTGTATCAGGGGCAGGAGATCGGTATGCTGAACTGGCGGCCGGAAAGCCCGGAGATGTATGAGGATGTGCAGACCATCTGGCAATATGAGCATAAAGCGGTTAACAAGCCTGCCAAAAAGCGTCTTCAGCGGCTGTGGCGTGCTTCCCGCGATTCCGCCCGTACCCCCGTGCAATGGGATGACGGTGAAAACGCAGGCTTCACCACCGGCAAACCCTGGTTCTATGTAAATGAGAACTACCGGCAGATCAATGTGGCGCAGCAGGAAGAAGACCCGGATTCCATTCTGCATTTCTACCGCAAGGCCATCCAGCTGCGCAAGAGCCTGCCTGTGGTGCGTTATGGGGATTATCAGGAGCATTTCAAAGGCAGCGGAAAACTGTACTGCTATACCCGCACCGGTGAAAACCAGCAGCTGCTGGTGCTCTGCTCCTTTGCGGGAAAGCCGCAGAAACTCCGGATTCCTGCTGGTTTTATCAGGGAAAAAGCCCGTTTGATTCTGTGCAACTATCAATCGGAGGATCAGCGGGAACTGCGGCCCTATGAATGCCGTGTCTACCTGCTGGATTGATGGAGGAAAAGAATATGCTGTTTACCAATGAACAACTGGGTTCGTTTGCCAAGGACCCGGCGGTGGTAAGGTTTCGGGATCAATACTTCCTTTATTACTCCCTCCGCCATGAGGATGGACGCTTCGGCGTGGGCATTGCGGTTTCGCAGGATATGGAAACGTGGATGCCGGCAGGCGAAGTGCCGCAGGATATGCCTTGCGAAGCGCAGGGCATTGCAGCTCCGGGAGCCATCGTGCTGGATGGGAAGGTGCATCTGTTTTACCAGACCTACGGCAATGGCAATAAGGATGCCATCTGTCACGCTGTTTCTCAGGATGGTCTGATCTTTGCCAAGAATCCGGAAAACCCGGTGTTCTCTCCCCAAGGGGATTGGTGCTGCGGCAGGGCCATCGATGCGGATGTATGCCTTTGGCAAGGGCGGCTTCATCTGTACTTTGCCACCCGGGATCATGAAATGCGGGTGCAAAAAGTGGGCGGCGCATGGGCTTCGCTGGATTCTGGATTCGGCAAAGCAGCGTGGCATATGCTGGCGAAGCAATCCCTGCTGATGCCTGAGCTGACATGGGAAGGGGAATGTATCGAAGCACCAGCAACGCTGGTGGAAGATGGCAGGATGTATCTGTTCTATGGCGGTTCCTATAACTGTACGCCCCAGCAGATCGGTTGCGCCGTGTCGGAGGATGGCATCTTCTTTCAGCGGGTGTCGGAGAAACCCTTGATTCCCTGCGGTGAGCCCGGCGCATGGAATAGCAGCGAGTCCGGCCATCCCTACGTGTTCCGGGATGAGGATGGCCGTATCCATCTGTTCAATCAGGGCAGTTCGGATGGCGGCGAAACCTGGTATCTGAGCCGGTGTGAGATCGCTTTCGAAAATGGAAAACCCATCAGGCTTTGATGGACATAAAGAACCCCCGTTCCGGGTCGGTGTACTCGGAACGGGGTTCTCTTGTCCGTTATCGAATTTTCAGTGCGTTAGCACAGAGGGAGGGCAGTTTCTCCGGCAGTGAAACCACCAGAACGCCATACTCCTTTGCAAAGGGAACCGGGCCATAGCCCAGCAGCTCTACAGAATGAATGTCCTCCTGGGCAAAGCTGCGCAGGGTGACGGTTTCGCCGCCTTTGGCGCCCATCATGAAAGCATACACGGCACCATCCTTTTGGGTAAAGCGGAAGTCGCTGCGGTTCCAGTCGGTTTTATCCTCCCGGAACCCCTCAATCTTCACACGGGTCTCGCCCTCGCCGAATACGCGCCAGGGACGGGTGGCATAAACGGCTTCACTGTTGATGGCAAACCATTGGCCGATCTGATCCAGAATGTAATCTGCGTATTCGTCAATGGTCCCATCGGGACGCTGGAGGATGTTCAGCAGCATCACGCCATTTTTGGAGATGATGTCCACCAGCATCTCAATGATCTGCTCCGGCTGCTTATAGGGGCTGTGTACGTCGTAGAACCAGTTGCCGATGCAGGTATCTGTGTGCCAGGGCTCGGGCATGATGCCGGGCAGCTGGCTCTTTTCAATATCCAGCACACCCACGGAATAAATCTCCGGGCGACGATCCTTTTGCAGGTATACGGCTTTGTTTTCGCCGTGCTTGCGGATGGAAGTGTTGTAAAGCCTGGCAACGATATCCAGACCGTGCTGATAGCTGAGGTCTTCGTCCATTACGCCGTCAGGCCGGTTATGCCAGTGGCTGCCAAAGGGCAGGGAACCATCCGTATACAGGAGTTCCGGCTGGAAACGGTCGATCATCTCACCGATGCACTGCTGCCAGTAGGCACGGAAGCTTTCGTTTTCGGTATACCAGGGGGAAGCATCATGAGGATTTTCTGTGCCGTGTTCCTGGTTGGCAAAGTAGAAATCCTGATAAGCCGGGTCGTTGCCGTCGTAGGGCACCCCTGTATAGGGCCCCATTTTGTCGCAGCCCTTGTTGACCCGCCACCAGCTGAACGAAGCACCCAAATGCTCACTGATGCCAAAGGGCATTCCGTATTTGTCAGCAGCTGCTTTCCACATGGCCAGAATATCCTTGTGGGGGCCTACATTAACGCTGTTCATGCGATTTATTTGGGAGTCGTAGTTGAAGAAATGGTCGTGGTGGGTGCCCTGAGACAAAAAATAGCGAGCCCCGGCTTTGTGATACTTTGCCATCAAAGCGTTAGGGTCGAAGTTTTCCGCTCTCCACAGAGCACAAAGGTCTTTATAGCCAAACTTGGAGGGATGACCGTAGTGGCGCAGATGATACTCGTACTGGGGCGTTCCTTCAATATACATATTGCGGGCATACCAGTCGCCGAACATGGGTACGCTTTGAGGACCCCAATGGCTCCAGATGCCGAATTTGGCATCCCGGAACCATTCTGGTGCGCTGTACTGGCGCAGGGATTCAAAAGTTGGTTCAAAAGGTTTGTTCATATGGTTTCTCTCCCTGTATGCATTTGTGGCGACAGCAGTCGCTTCGGTGGTTTGATTATACCATATTTGGATGCTTTATACCAACTTGCTTTTTCATGAAGGATGATGTGAAACTCAAGAAAAACAAATGTTTTTTTGATGAAACGTTATGGATTTTTGCATATGAATGTGGTATGATTTTTCAGCTGCCTGTCAGCAAATATACAAAGGAGGATCATTTTTATGTGGTTTTTTTTCGCACTGATGTGCACCCTTGCCTGGGGAACGGCTGACCTGTTCTACAAAAAGGGCAACGATTCCGCTGAAACCTCCACCCACCTGAGGACGTTGATTACGGTAGGTTTCGCAATGGGTCTGTATGCTACTTACCTGTTGTTTGTACAGAAGATTCAGTTTGACCCTGTGAATTTCCTCATCTATCTGCCGGTTTCCCTGTGCTATATTGTTTCCATGGCGGTGGGTTATTTCGGCCTTCGGTATCTGGAACTGTCCATTTCTTCTCCCATCCAGAATTCTTCCGGCGCTGTGGCTGCCATTCTGTGCATGGTTCTTCTCAAGGAATTCCCGGATTGGCTGTCTGCCATCGGTATTGTGGCGGTCTGTATCGGTGTTGTCTATCTGGGCGTGATTGAGCGCCGGGAGGCTGCAAGCGAAATCCAGCAGGCTGACAAGCGGTATGTGAGCAGCTTCAAGGCGCTGATCTTCCCGCTGGGCTACTGTATCATCGACTCTCTGGGCACCTTCCTGGATGCTTACTATCTGGATGATGTGATGACCACTCCGCTGCGCAATGTGACGGAAGCCAACATTGAGGACGTGGCCAACATCGCTTATCTGTACACCTTCCTGGTGGTGGGCGTGGTCTGCCTGATCATCCTGCTGGCCCGGAAAGAAAAATTGATTCTGCCCGGCACCAAGAGCCGTACCATCGCTGCCATTTTCGAAACCGCCGGTCAGGCTGTGTATGTATATGCCATGAGCGGCAACGGCGTTGTGGCTGCCCCCATGATCTCTGCTTACTGCATCGTTTCTCTGATCCTGTCCCGTATTTTCCTCAAGGAAAAGTTGGGCTGGCAGAAGTATCTCGCCATCGGTATCGTGGTGGTGGGTATTCTGCTGATGGGTATTGCAGAAGGCCTGTTGGAAGCCTGAGGATTCTTTTGAGAATCTGTCCATAAACAAGAAAACAGCGGAAGGATTATGCGCCTTCCGCTGTTTTCTTGTTTGGATTCCTGTTCTTACTGGATAGGAATGGTCAGCGTGCAGCGCTCCTGCACTTTGCAGTGCTCAAAATAACGCATTTCCAGCGGTATCCACTCGTTCAGGAAACGCTGCTGCATCACAGGGCCATTTCTTTGCAGAATGCGTTCCGCTTGTTTATCCGACTGAATTTGCAAAAAAACAGAAGCATTATAGTCATCAGCCAGCGTGGGATGCATACTGTAAGCGCCTTCTACCACACAAAGCTGTTTAGGAAGAACGTGTACCGGCTCATCCAGCGTCATGGTGCTACAGGAGAAGGGACGGTAGGCAAAAGGCGTGCGGTTGCGCAGGGGAAGCAGCACTTCTTCCTTGAAGCGTTCGTAATCCACATTGCCGCCGGGTTCGCTGAAACGTTCCGGTGTGCGTTGGTGGGGCTGAAGAAAAAAGTCATCCATATGGAAAAGAGAACAATCGTATATCTGCATTAGCAGTTGACCCAATGTGGATTTCCCCGATGCGCTGCCGCCCTCAATGGCAATGGTAATGGGATTGCCGATGGTCATCAGGCGGTCAATGAGGGCAAAAACCGGCAAGAAGGGCGTGTATTCCGAGCGGATAACACGGTAGGCAGGCGCATATGCCTCCCGAAAGGCAGGGGAGTGGCGTGCAGCAGGGCATCCCTGGGTTTTGTATTCTGCCAGATAAGCCTGCACCTTCGGCAATGGGAGGGGAAGCTGGTTGTTTTCTGCCATTTGCTCCAGTAGTTTCAGCTGCTGCTGGAAATCATCCATACGCCCGCTGTTTTCCTGTGCTGACAGGGCAAAAAGCGCAAACAGAGTATCCGGTGAAAGGCCCTGCGTGCGTGCTGTCTGCAGGTGTACCCGGCTATAGGAACCCAGAGATTCCACCAGCGGCGGGCAGCTATCGGAGGCTGGCAGGGTACATTGTTCCATTTCATCCCGGAGCCACTTTCGTCCCATTTCGGGATCGGAGATCAGGTGCCCGCAGCCAAAGGTTGCCTGGTACAGCGCCTTGACCAGATCCTGGGTTTCCAATGCAGGGTACTGCGTGATTTGCTCAGCGCACAGTTGTTCCACTTGCTTTTTCATATTCTGATTCTCTCCGGTAAAAACCTGCGGTTCCCCGCTTTGGAGAACCGCAGGCTGTATTATTTTCGGGTTTTCAGCCAGGGCAACGCCTTCTGAAGGGCCAGTACAATCAATGGGATCAGCACGATGTGCAGAATGATACCGGGAATGGCCTGTGTGAATGCGCTGGCAATGAAAGCTGTCCATGTAAAAGAGGAACCCTGCAGGCCCATCAGAACGACCTGCACGATACCCCAGACAATGCGTCCTGCCAGCATGGCAACGATGAGGCTGATGTAGATGTTAACGGGTTTCTTGGGCAACCGCTGGTACAGAATGCCGGATACCGCACCATAGGTGGCCAGTTCCACGCACATGGCAACGCCGGTGGGGAAGAGGGGAGGCATCCCAAAGAGGACGAAGCGCAATAGCGGCGCTGTTGCACCGACCACAACTGCCCAGGCAGGGCCGCACAGGAAGCCGCACAGCAATACCGGGATGTGCATGGGACACAGCATACTGCCGATTTCCGGAATCTGACCGGTCAGGAAGGGCAGAACCATACAAAGGGCAAGGCACAATGCGGCAATGGCAAGTTTCTGGATACGAATGGATTGGTGATTCATATACTTCTCCCTTTCAATTTGGATGTTTTGCACTGATGAGCCGAAACATCCTTTTCATATCCATCTTGGATGGGAGAAGCGCCTTCGTGACGCCATTCTTTTGGATGGTGGTTATTGTTGGCACAGTGCCAGCACTTGAGCCACACAAGCATCGATTTGCTGCTTGCGGGTCATGGGGGAGATGCCGATGATACTGGTGGAGCATTTTTCCGAGGGGATCAATACCCGGTGCGCATCACTGGCACCTACAGCCACCGCCATCTGGGGGGTAATCTCTCCCAGCATGGCATTTGCAAGGGTAATGCCGATGGGGCCGATGATCACATCTGCGCTGCGGCATTGCACCATAACAGCATTTTCGCCCGTGGCTCCCTGGTCTGCGCCTGCATTGATCATACCACTGGTGGCCAGTGCATTTGTGCCAACAGCAATGATGCTGTGAGCGTTGGACAGACCGGCTTTCCGCAGGCCTTCGATGATCTGTGCGCCAAGGCGGCCGCTCTGGCCGTCGATGATCAGGAGTTTCACGATGCTTTCACCCCGCTGCTTCTGTACTTGCCTATTATAGTCAAGGGTACAATCCCATGTCAAGCAATGGATTGAGGTGAGGGTAGATGGAAGTGTTGAGCTTATTCAAGCTTGGACGGAGATTGTTCTCAAAGGTCGATTGGCATCCCCAAATCTTTGATATATCCTGCCTCCGCCATGGCCACAACGCACAATAGCGCTCCCCAGTGATAGAATTTGTCGCTGTTGCCGGAGTTGCAGCCTTCACCGGTGTTGGCGCAGTAGTTTTCGTGCACATGCCGGTGCTCGGTCCATTCCTTCATGAACAGCTTGGCAGACTTTTGTGCCAGATCACGGCGTACATCAATCAAATGCGTGTGGGTCAGTGCCAGATAAGTCAGGAAATTCAGTGGTGCCCAGATGCGTCCCCGCCAGTATTCCTGATCATGATAGGCAGGATCGTTCCGGGCGATGGCTGGCAGCATCCACTCCCCATAGAACTCATCCGGGTTGAAATAATGGGCGGCAATGCGCCGCTGACGTTCCTCTGTTACATCGGGAGAGAACAGGGCGTAGAAATTGGTGGGGGAGATGCGGTGGGAAAAGGCGCCGGTATCGGTGCGGCGGTTGCAATAGAAGCCGAAATCTTCATCCCACAGGTTTTCCAGACCAGCCCGGGCAGCATCCATACGCTGTTGCAACGGGGCAATATCCTCATCACGTCCGATTACCTTTGCCAGTTCGATCAGGCTTCGGCAGTCCAGAATGTATAATCCTGTCAGGCCCACATCCTCCAGTTCCAGCCGGTTGGTCTCCTTGTTGAAAGGAATATCATCATACATGGGCGAATTATCCAGCCCGCTTTCCAGCGCAGCACCATAGGTACTGTGCACACCCTCAGATTCCCAGCGGTTGCCGTACAGAACAGGTATCGGTTCGCTGCCCCAGCACAGTGCGCCGGAGGGATTCATGCGATGGTCGGCGAACCAGCGGTTCCAGCGCAGCAGATCATCGTACATTTCTTCCACCAGCCATTGATCCCGGTGGATGCGGTAGGTTTCCAGCAGCATAGCGCTGCCCACCGGCGGCTGAGAACGGTCAGCGCTCACCTGCCCTGTGGCATAAGCAAAGTTGGGTACAAACCCGGATGCTGTTTGCTCATTCAGGATTTCCCGCAGATTGGCGTAGGCCAGTTCCTTGCTGCCCAGACTGGCCATAAAACCGGCAAAGAAATTGTCCCAGCAGAAAAGCACATATCCGCCGCTGCCAATGGACCACAAACGGCTGACGGGCGAAATGACCCGGTTGTGTCTGGCGTCATAGATGGTATCCCACATCAGGGCAGATTCCATGGCCTCATACATGGGCTGCATTTCTCCATAGCGGGCGGCTTTGGCAGCGTGAGCATCCTTTCCGGCAGTGATAAGCCTCTGGATGTCTTCAAGGGAGCGTTGCTTGCCTGTGGAGAAACCTACGGCACCATCCAACACCACCGACAAAAAAGCGGTTTGCACAGGAATGTTGAAATCCTCCGTGGCTACCCCGGTGGTATAAACAGTCTTTTCGCTGCCGGGCAGATGGGCAATTAGTGTTTCGCCGCATTTTTCCACCCAGCCGGGACGTCCCCACAGAAAACCGCCTTCCAGCACCAGCATGGCGGGCTTCACCTGCTTTTTCACAGGTGTAACAAGCAGTACAAGCTCATCCTCCACCACGGCGGACTCCACACAAATCTCCATACCGCACCATTGCAGGGACATTTCGGTATAGCTTTCATCAAAGGCGTGAATGCCGGGAAAGGCGGTTTCGGCAGGCTCACGGCCGTATTCGTTTACGAAGCGGCCCACCAGCGTTTCTTTCAGATAATGCCCCTCCTGGTATTCCTTGAAGGCAACATTCAGCGCAAAGCGATCCGGCATATGCACATGAGAAAGCACGCTGCGCACATTCCAGGTGTGCCAGCCGTTCAGATAGGCAGTCTTCATAGCGGCGTAATTCATGTTTCTGTCCCCTTTGGGCAAATTGATTTGACTCAATTGATTGTATACCAAAATGTTGTTTCTGTATAGTGATTTTTTGATAAATGATCAGCGTGCTGTGATAATGGAAAGGTTGTTTCAGATGAAATGCAGTGCGAAGGCAGCGGCTGCTTGCGTCTGCACTGCAAGTTGATTATAATAAAGTGTACAGATAACAGAATGAAGCGATCTGAAAACCGAAAGGAGACCGTGGCAATGATCGGCGCAATCATCGGAGATATCGTTGGTTCCCGTTTTGAATGGAACAATTACCGACATAAGGATTTTGAATTGTTTACCCCTGAATGCTTTGCCACGGACGACAGCATTATGACGTTGGCAGTAGCCAAAGCATTGATGACCAGTAAACCGGATTGGAGTGATCTTGGGAAGCGGGCTGTACAGTGTATGCAGGAGGTGGGCCGTCCCTATCCGGATTGCGGCTATGGCGGCAGTTTCTGGCGCTGGATGTACAGCAATGACCCCAAACCCTATAACAGCTTTGGCAATGGCGCAGCCATGCGGGTCAGCGTCTGTGGTTATGTTGCTAAAAGTCTGGAAGAAGCAAAGCAGCTTTCCAAAGCGGTAACCGAAGTAACCCACAACCACCCGGAAGGCATCAAAGGCGCGGAAGCAACAGTGGTTGCTATTTATATGGCAAGAACAGGAAGTTCCATCGAAACGATCAGAGAAGTAATCAACCGGGAGTATTATCCCATGAATTTTACGCTGGACGAGATCCGTCCCGGTTACCAGTTCAATGAAACCTGTCAGGGAACTGTCCCCCAGGCTTTGATGGCGTTCTTTGAGTCCACCAGCTTTGAAGATGCCATCCGGAATGCAATCTCCATCGGCGGTGACAGTGATACGCTGGCAGCGATCACCGGCGGCGTGGCAGAGGCCTGTTACGGAGTACCTGCTGAACTCAAAGCACGGGCTAAAACGTATCTGGATGCAGAGCTGCTTGAGATTCTGACCCAATATGAAGCTTTTACTGGTCATCGGGCGTAAAGAGATGTCCTTTTGGATCATCTGATCATCAAGGAGGGATAGGGAATGAACCTGATACAGGCAAAACGCATTTTGAGGCAGAAAATACGTGCAGAAATGAAAAGCACCCCTGATGAGTATTTCCATTCAGCCGGTCAGGAAATCTGCCGTCGCCTGTTGGCAAGCGATGGCTACCGGCAGTCACAGACGATCTTCTGCTTTGTATCCCATGGTAAGGAACCGGATATGTGTCCTCTGCTGGAACAGGCATTAGCGGATGGCAAAACGCTTTGTGTGCCTTTGTGCAAGGCAGCCGGGCAGATGGAGGTTCGGCAGATTCATTCGCTTGATCAACTCTCACCGGGTGCATATGGTATTCCGGAACCCCCTGCGGATAGCCGAAGTATCCTACCAGATGAAATCGATTTGGCGTTGATTCCCTGCCTGGCAGCTACCAAGGACGGCAGACGCCTGGGCAAAGGCGGCGGCTATTATGATCGATTTCTTGCGGTGTATGCCGGTGAAGCTGTTTTGATATGCCCGGCACGGTTTTTGCTGGAAGAGATTCCCGTAGAGGAGCATGATATTTGTTTGGAGATGGTTTTGACGGAATGAGGGGATGAAATGGTTTTCCGGCAATGCAAAAGCGACCGCACACTGGCGGCCGCTTTTGGTTTCCTCAGTTCTGAGAAGTGCTCATAGTGCGTTCTGCCTGTTTGACGAGGCGATTCGACACTGTATTGGTTTTGGTTCCTGATTGATTGCTGCATGAGGTATATAGCAAGCCTTTTTTCTGCAATGATGATCAGGATCAGGAAGAAGGTTGATATACATGATAAAAAGGCTATAGAAAATACCAAGAATTGGAAGTAACATAGGTTGACATATATTAATGCGGTGAGTACAATATACGTGGGTATCTGTACCCATGTATCAATATGTAGCCATAGATATCACATGACGCAGATTGGGCATTGCTTAGGCTTTCCGGGGAATGTCTCCTGCTGATAGACCATTGCTGTGTGTATATACCCACAGCACACCAATAAGCCCATTGAGTTGGGAGGGCGGAGCTTTGCCCTGACGACTGTAGTGGGTAAAGAGATAGAGTAAGTTGTATGAGAAGCTTATGTGAGCATGGTGGATATGCTTGCGATACTTCGGGAAAGAAGCTGGAGTGTTTTGGCAAAGTATTAGGGCGATTGAGACTCCGTTTTGCAAAATCAAAAGCAAGACGGAGCTATATACGGGAATAGCCCAGATAAATTTATAGAGGAATGATATAGAGAGTATGAGCAATTTCACACGCTTCGAAAATAAAGTCTGGCTGGCTACACCAACAATGCATGGTGATGAAATGAAATATATCCAGCAGGCATATGAGACCAATTGGATGAGTACCGTTGGCGAGAACATCAACGAAGTTGAAAGAATTGCTGCAGAAAAGGCAGAAATGAAGTATGCAGTCGGCTTGTCTTGCTGTACTGCGGCTCTTCATCTTGCAGTTAAGCACGCCGGAGAGAGCCTTTATGGCAAACCCGCTGTCAGCCACGGTGCACTGGAAGGCAAGCGCGTGTTCTGCTCGGATATGACTTTTGATGCTACGCTGAATCCTGTGGTCTACGAGGGAGGCATTCCTGTGTTTATTGACACCGAGGAATCCTCGTGGAATATGGATCCATTGGCTCTTGAAAAGGCTTTCGAGATGTATCCGGATGTGAAATTGGTTGTTTCTGCTGAACTCTATGGTTTCCCCGGACGAATGGACTTGATTAAGCAGATTTGTCAAAAGCACGGTGCGCTGCTGATCGAGGATGCTGCTGAGGCCATGGGCGCAACTATTCATGGCAAGCAGTGCGGGTCCTTTGGTGATTACTCCGCTATCAGTTACAATGGTAATAAGATCATCACCGGCTCTTCTGGTGGATGCCTGCTCACGAATGATTTGGAAGTTGCAAACAAGGCTCGCAAGTGGTCGACGCAAGCTCGCGAGAATGCGCCTTGGTATCAACATGAAGAAGTGGGCTACAATTATCGTATGAGCAATGTGATTGCTAGCGTTGTGAGAGGGCAATATCCATACCTTGAGGAGCATATTGCACAGAAGAAGGCAATTTATGAGCGCTACAAAGAAGGTTTCAGGGATCTGCCGGTACAGATGAATCCGATTACTGATGGAACAGAGCCGAACTACTGGCTGAGCTGTATGATCATTGACAAGGAGTATATGTGTAAGCAGGTTCGGGACGACAGTACGGCTTTGTTTGTCAAGGTGTCAGGGAAGACCTGCCCGACAGAGATCTTGGAGAAGCTGGCCGAGTATAATGCGGAGGGTAGGCCGATTTGGAAGCCGATGCATATGCAGCCGATGTACCGGATGCATGAATTTGTGACCCGCGAGGGCAGCGGCAGGTGCCGGACGAATGCATATATCGAAGGCAGAGTTACCGATGTCGGTGCAGATATCTTTGACCGGGGCTTGTGCCTGCCGTCGGATAACAAGATGACGGAGTGGGAGCAGGATGGAGTTATTGAAATTGTGAAGAGCTGCTTTAAGTGAGGATACGAAAGATGTACGCAAAGTATTTCAAGAGGCTGATTGACTTTGTGCTGTCACTGGCAGTGCTGATTGTGCTCTCTCCGGTGTTGTTGATTTTGATTGTAGCAGGTGCGATTGCTATGGGTGGGAATCCATTCTTTGTGCAGCCTCGTCCGGGCAAAAACGAGAAAATCTTCAAGCTTATCAAGTTCCGCACCATGGACAACCGCAAGGATCAGAAAGGCAATCTGCTGCCGGATGATGTGCGACTGAATAAGTATGGACGGATTCTGCGAAGTACTTCTCTGGACGAACTGCCGGAACTGATCAATATTTTGGCGGGTGATATGAGCATCGTGGGGCCGAGACCTTTGCTGGTTGATTATCTGCCCCTTTACAATGAAGAACAGCGGCATCGTCATGATGTTCGACCGGGGCTGACAGGATTGGCACAGGTAAATGGTCGAAACGCGATTAGTTGGGAAGATAGATTTATGTTTGATGTGGAATATGTCAGAAATATCACATTTGCTGGCGATATAGAAATCATCTGGAAGACCGTGATGTCAGTCCTAAAGCGTGAAGGAATTAGTTCTAGAACCAATGCAACAATGGAAGATTTTATGGGGACGAAGGAAAATTGAAAGACATTGAGGGATTACAATCATGATCAGCACACCATACTATGTAATTGAAAAGCATCAATTAGATAAATCTATAGACAGCTTAAAAAACGCACTTGAAAAGTATTGGAATAACTACATAATCGGATATTCATATAAAACCAATGCTCTTCCTTGGATAATCAAGTATTTTAAAGAACAAGGTTGTTTTGCCGAGGTTGTATCAGACGATGAATATCTCTTGGCAAAGCACATTGGATATAGTGTTAGTGACTTGATTTATAATGGACCTATCAAAACTAAAGTTACTATGGCTGAGGCGATTAGAAGCGGAGGCATTGTTAATCTTGATTCTCACCGAGAAATCGACTGGTTGCAAGATTTGAAAAACAATCGTAAGCAATATTCTGTTGGCCTTCGTGTAAACTTTGATATAGAGAAAATGTGTCCAGGTCAGTCCGCGTGTGGTGATGAGGGCGGTCGTTTTGGATTCTGCTATGAAAATGGCGAATTAGGCAAGGCGATTAGTAGAGTAAGAGAATCGGGTGTGGAGATTGCTGGACTTCATTTACATACAAGCTCGAAAACGAGAGGTTTGGATATCTATAAAGCAATTGCCCGAACAGCTTGTCAAATTGTTACTGATTTTGATTTAAAGCTTAAATATATCGATGTTGGAGGAGGCTTTTTTGGCGGAGTGTCCAATAAGCCTCAGTTTGATGATTATTTGAGAGAAATATCAGAGTTGTTGAAACAATGCCTTGATCCGATGAAGACAAAATTAATTGTTGAACCGGGTATGTCTGTAATTGGTCCTAATATCAGTTATGTTACTTCGGTTATAGATGTTAAGCAGACTTCATATGGAGTATTTGTTGTAACTGATGGTAGTCGCACGCAAATAGATCCCTTGATGTCAAAATCAAGTTATTTCCATAACATTGACTATCAAAGTGATGACAATACCAAAGTAAATAAGCAGGTTGTATGCGGATACACCTGTATGGAGCATGACCGGTTGTTCGAGTTGCGGGAAAAGAGAGCGTTAACAGCTGGGGATTTGATTACTTACCACAAAGTAGGCGCATATACAATGTGCCTTACTCCATTATTTATCAAGTATTTCCCAGAGGTGTACGTGAAAGATATGGATCAACTGATTCTGGCAAGAGAACACTGGACACCTGAATTCTACTGTCAGGGAACTCGTTAAGTAAGGAGACGGAGTGATGAATTTTCTGATTTTAGCAGCTGGAACGAGAAATAAGATTGTCCAGTATTTCAAAAAGACTTTTGCAGGTGTTGGAACAGTTGTTGCTACGGATGCCAGTAACTTGGGACCGGCAATTTATGATGCGGACAAATATTATGTTGTGCCGTCCATCATGGCTCTCGGCTATATTGATCAGATTTTGGATATCTGCAAAAATGAAAAGATAGATGGCGTTCTTAGCCTTATTGATCCAGAACTGTCCCTCTTGGCTGCTAACGTAGAACGGTTCAGGGAAATTGGAACAACCGTGATTGGCAGTTCCTATGAGCTTTGTGAAATGGCTCTAGATAAGATGCAGATGTACAAGTGGCTGGTCGATCATGATTACAAGTGCGCTCGTTCTTGGATTGATAAGGAAAAGTTCTATAAGGCTGTTAACGCAGGGGAAGTGACTTATCCTGTCTTTGTCAAGCCGTATAGAGGCTCTGCAAGCATCAGCATTTCCAAGGTAAACGATAAGGAGACTATTGAACAGCTCTTTGCACATGAGGACGATTTGATGATTCAGGAATTCCTCGATGGTCAGGAAATCGGCGCGGATGTGTACATTGATATGATTTCCGGTGAAGTGGTATCGATCTTCACGAAGAAGAAGATTAGGATGCGTGCCGGTGAGACTGATAAAGCGGTGAGTTTCAAGGATCCAACTCTATTTGAATTGATTGAGAAGTTTGTGCTCGAAGCTGGATACAAGGGTCAGATCGACATTGACATTTTTGAAATCGATGGTCAGTATTATTTTAGCGAAGTAAATCCGAGATTCGGCGGTGGATATCCACATGCTTATGAATCTGGTTGTGACCATATGAATCTGATTCTGGAAAACCTGAGAGGGAACGCAAATCAGAAGAATATTGGTGCTTACGACGAAGGCATCTATATGATGAAGTACAACGAAGTGAAGACTGTGAAAATTTGAGAGGTAGATTATGAAAATCGCAATGATCGCTAATAGTTCGAGTGGACTCTATGAATTTCGTAGAGAACTAATTCTTCGTCTGATAGCTGACGGCTATGAAGTCATTGCGTTAACGCCTTACGATGGCCGTGAAGAGCAACTTAAAGAAACAGGGATTAAACTCATTAATGTTGCTGTTGATCGTAGAGGGATGAACCCCATTCATGATTTATTCTTGCTCAATACATATAGAAAAATAATTAAGGCTGAAAAACCGGATCAGGTTGTAACCTACACAATTAAACCAAATATTTATGGCGGCGCTGTATGTCGTCTTCTGAAAGTGCCTTATGCAGCCAATATTACTGGATTGGGAACTGCATTCGAAATTCAAGGCTTCCTTCGGAAGATAATTACTACTATGTATAGGTACTCACTAAAAAGAGCAAAGTCCGTGTTCTTCGAAAATTCAGAAAATTTGCAGATATTCCTTGATAAAACTATTATCAGGAAAAAACAAGCTGTATTGCTTAATGGTGCGGGTGTAAATTTAGAACATTTTAGCGTACTGCAATATCCAGAGAATAATGACGAAACACGCTTCTTGTTCATGGGTCGGGTGATGGCAGAAAAAGGTGTTAATGAACTTTTTGAGGCTATGCGGATGCTGAAAAAAGATGGCTATAACTGTACGCTTGATATGCTTGGTGGATTTGATGAGAATTATGAGCAAAAGATCAAAGAAGCGGAATTTGAAGGTTGGCTGAAATACCGTGGCTACCAGTCTGATGTCAGACCATTTATTAGAAAATGCCACTGCTTTGTTCTTCCTAGTTACCATGAAGGAATGGCAAACACAAATCTTGAATGTGCAAGTTCAGGGCGCCCAGTAATCACAAGCAATATCCCGGGTTGCAAGGAAGCGGTTATTGAAGGGGTGAGTGGTTTGCTGTGTGAGCCGAAAACTGCTGATAGTTTGTATATTGCGATGAAGCAGATGGCTGAGATGAGCATTGACGAGAGACGTGCTATGGGTCTGGCTGGCCGAAAACGGATGGAAGATGTGTTTGATAAGAAAAAAGTTGTTGAAGAGACGATTATGCACTTGGTTTGACGAGGCGTGATAGAATGGCGAAATTAAGCATTATTATTCCTGTATACAATGTTGAAGATTATCTTGACGAGTGTGTAGAGAGTATAACATCCCAGATTGGTGACGGAAGAGATGATATTGAGGTTGTCTTAGTTGATGACGGCTCCAAAGATAGTTCAGGCATAAAGTGCGATTCTTGGTCAAACAAGAAAAAATACATAAATACAATTCATAAGGTTAACGGTGGGCTTTCTTCTGCAAGAAATGCCGGGTTAGATGTTGCGATTGGTGAATATATCCTTTTTGTAGACTCTGATGATAAAATCGCTTCAGGGAGCATAGATTCTATATTAAAAGGAATTACGGAATCAAATGCTGATATGTATTTCCTTTCAGGAATTAAGTTCTATCCGGACGGAAGACGAGAAGCGTTAGATGCTCCTTTTGATCGAAATTTTGTATATCAAAAAGACAGTATAGAAGTAGTAAAATATATATCCGGCATGACACGTTATCCTGGTAGTGCCTGTACAAAAGCATATAATCGTCATTTTCTATATAAAAATGAGCTGCGATTTCCGTCTGATCGTAGAATAGCGGAGGACTTAGGGTTTACGCTCAAATGCCTCCTTACGGCAAACACATTTGATGTTGTTGAAGGCGATTACTATGAGTACCGTCAAAATAGAGAAGGATCAATCACAAGTAACTCTACGAGCATAAATAAATCATTTTGGAATTTGGCGATCTTTCTACACGAATCGGTTGAAATGTTGAGCCATAATAGACAACCGATAGCGCTTAAGGATGGATATGCTTTGAGTCTTGTTGCGTATGAATATTCGGTTATGCTGGTTCATTACAGCCGTGTAACAGAACGAGTAGAAGAGGCTAAGGAAATAATGAACAACCATAAATGGCTGCGACATTACTTTACAACGAAACGCGGTAGAGTAATTTCGTTAATGATAAGTATGCTGGGCGTGAAAGCTACATCAAAAGTATTGGCCTATGCTTATATGCAACGAGAAAGGGAAAATAGCTAATGAAGATCGCTATTGTTACGCTTCATAGAGTGTATAATTATGGTTCTGCTTTGCAAGCATATGCTACCCAAAAAGTGTTTGAGAATCGTGGATATAGCACTCGAATAATTGATTATATCACTCCGCAGAGGACAAAGTGGAAGCTTTTTTGGGGAAAAGGTGCAAAGAATCAGAGTGGGATCGCATACCGTATTGCTAAGGTAGGTTCTTTTTTTCTAAAAGAAAAAACATTCGGTCATTTTGTGAGAACGAAATTGAACCTTACAAAAAAGTACATCACAGTAGAGGATCTTGAAAAAGATATACCAAAGGCCGATGTATATGTGACTGGCAGCGATCAAACGTGGAACAGCCAGTATAATGAGGGAATTGACAGAGGGTTCTTTCTTGACTTTCTTCCCGAAAATACTAGACGTATTGCATTCGTTGCAAGTTTCGGAAAAACAAAATTAGATGTGAATGAAGTATCTGAAACTAAGAGACTTCTGTCTAGATATGAAAAGATTTCTGTACGTGAGGATTCGGCTGTTCATATCGTATCTGGTTTAGGACTTCAAGCACCGGTGCAATTAATTGATCCCACGCTGATGCTTGAGAAGAGCGAATGGGTAGCGATAGCATCTCCCAGACTTGTAAAGGAGCCCTACCTTATCCTCATGCTTCTTTACAATGAAGATAATCATGCTACTGAATATGCTCGAAAGATAGCAGATGAAAAAGGCTTGAAACTGGTAAAGGTTTCGTGGGAAACGAAGAAACCGTTCATAGTAGATCAATTGTTTACCCACCGGTCTCCTTCTGATTTTCTCTCCCTATTCTATTATGCGGATTTTGTTGTGACAAACTCCTTCCATGGCTTGGCTTTCAGTATCAATTTTGAAAAGCAGTTTATTATGGTGCCGAGAAATGAGTATAATTCCCGGATAGAAAGCCTTCTGAGGTTGACTGGATTGGATAATAGACTTGTTTCGGAGGAAACACAGTTATGTGTGATAAACGAACGGATTGAATATCAACCAGTTCGAGAACAGCTTTTGATTGAAAGAAAACGGGCAGAAGAGTTTATTGAAGAAGCACTACCATGATATCCTATGTTTCGGTTAAGGGAAAAAACTGTTAAGGGCGCTCAGATGTAGCAGTTTTTCTCGTAAACTATTCTTATTGTTTATGGTGCATGTTATTAATGACAACCGGAAAGGAAATAAGTATGATTGATTACATCAATTCAAAAGATCAAAGTCGTTGTTGTGGTTGTCGTGCATGTGAGCAGGTTTGCCCCAAGGGTGCACTTGCTATGAAGCCGAATGATGAGGGATTTTTGTACCCTGATTTGGATACAGTGAAATGCATTCATTGTGGGCTATGTGATAAGGTTTGCCCAATGATGAACCGTCCAGAGGGAGTGACTCCGAAGAGCATCTATGCGGTACAGCACAACAGAGATGAAGTTTTAGAGAACAGTTCTTCCGGCGGTGTGTTTCGTTTGTTGGCTGATTATGTGATTGAGCAAGGTGGATGTGTAGTCGGTTGTGTGTGGAGCGAAGGTAACAGCCCAATATTGACCATTGCAGAAACGCATGATGCATTAAAGCCGATGCAGGGGTCTAAGTACCTCAGCAGTGATACAACTGTTGTCTATAAGAAGGTTAAGGGATTACTAGAGAATGGCAAATTGGTTTTATTCACGGGTGCACCGTGTCAGTGTGCCGGTTTGTTAACATACTTGCGTAAGTCTTATGAAAACCTTTATACTGCAGATTTCTTGTGTCACGGTATGCCTTCGCAACAGATATTTGATGCATATCTTGGAAGTATAGAGAAACGCAGGAAAGGGAAAGTTTCAGATATCAAATTCCGTGATAAGTCACGCAGAGGTTGGGGATATTGTTTCTCATATTTCTGCAACGGAAAAAAGTATGCCGATGTAGGTATGACGAATCCGTATACATTCGGCTTTGTATCAGGTTATCTGAACCGGTATAGTTGCTATTCATGTCTTTTTACGGGTGAAAAGAGATTTACAGATTTTACATTCTGTGATTACTGGGGATATTTCGATTACGGAATCGGGGTAGATGGGAGCAAAGGAATTTCAGCGGTTTCCGTTAATACGGAGCGTGCAGTCCGGTTACAGCAGACACTCGCAGATCAGGCTACATGGATTCCAACAAAGATTGATCATGTGGCGGCTGAGAATCCCTCTATTCTGTATGAAGAATATTGTGTTCCCCCTGAGATTAGGCGCAAAATATACCGTTTGGTTGATCAGGAGGGGTGGGAGCAGATTGAAAAGCAGTATCTTCGGATGAAACATTATCACCTAAAAAAACTGTGGTATATGTTGCCGGTTGATATTGCTAGAGCATTAAAGCAAAAAATTGTTGTGTTTAATAATATAGATTGATTCTTGACGAATATGTATGGCGATTTTCAGATTGATAGTCACACATTGAGGATGTGGGAAAGGAAGGAGGATGCGGGTTAGTAATTGAAAACAATAAATACCCGTGATTTTTAATGAGTAAACAGGTAGATATTATAGTAACAGTATACAATAAGGAGAATACAATTAAGCAATGTATAGATAGTATACTGGCACAAGAATATGAAAACATCAATGTAATAATCATTGATGATGGATCCACGGATAACTCCTACAGAATTTGTGCCCAATATGGTGATCCGAGAGTAAGACTATTTCATCAGAATAATGCTGGAGTTGGAAAAGCACGAAATGCAGGAATAAGCAAAATATCCGGAGATAAGGTTGTGTTTGTTGACGCGGATGACTATGTATCCCCATTATACATAAGTGATTTGATGAAATATAGCAAATATGATCTAGTTGTTCAAGGCTATATTTCTTGTTATGAAAATGGAACAGCGTGTAAAACAATGATTCCTCCAATGTGTCAGGTTGAATACCAGCAATATGGCGAGTTTTTGTTTAGAAAAGAAATTTATAGATACATGACAATGCTTTGGAATAAACTGTTTGACACTAAATTGATAAAAGACAATAATTTGTCTTTTAGAGATATTTCTACAGGAGAAGATATATGCTTTATCTTTGATTATTTGGAGTATGCCAAGAAGATTTTTATTTCCGAAGATACCAATTATCATTATGTCTTAACCAAGGGATCGTTGTCTAGAAAGAGCATGCCAGACATTTGGGAAAGACAAAATGACATAAATAATTATTGTAGAAAAAATTTTTACCCGAACTATGGAGTAACTTGGGCAAACGTATTTGTAAGAGCTGCAAAGAGGACACTTGGCGAGGCTGCAGACAACAAGGAAAAATTTAATCTACAGATTAATAAAATTCGAGATGATGCGAGTTTTAAGAAAGTAAAGATTAGTTATTTGCGAGGACATATTGAAAAACTACTTTTCATCTTGATTTTAAGTAGAAACAAATATGTTTTGTGGATGGTATTTCGATTTGTCAAATAAATCTGCGGTAACAATCTAAGATTGTGTGTTGCAAAATAATTCCATGGTGAAAATCAGAGTTACTAAAAATCAAGAGGATTGCTGGTGATATATTCTATGACAAACAACGGAAAGTATTTTTTTTGTTTAGCTTTGCTCTTGCAGCCCTTACTGCGACTGTATGGGTTACCCGGTATTGGCGGTACATTCGGTGACTATACTATTATTCTGGTAGTTCTTTATATCATTCTAAAGAAAAACTCACGGATTTCAAGAATTAATAGTGTGAGTGAAACTATCGAATTGCTACCGATTCTGATTTGTGTTACAGTAAATATTCTGTTCACATGGGATTTTTCGTTTGGTATTGGGAATCAGTTAATCTGTTGGATGAGAAATCTCCTTTACTATTTCGTACTTGTTTATGGTGTGAAAAGTTTTTATTCGATAGAGCATGGATATAAAGCGTATAGAATAATAGCATATGCATGTACACTCTTTTCAATGGTACAGACGGTTGCTTCATCTGTATTCAACATCTACATACCTGGACAATTTGGTTCGTTTGCGTTAACTGATTTAGCGGCACAAAGAGAAAACTATGATATATATTCTCATTATAACCTATTTCGTCCTGACTCATTTTTTACCGAACCTGCACATTATGCTACGTTCGTATCGGGGTTTATGATACTTTGCAGCTTACGAGAGGTGAATAAGAAAAATATTTTTGCGATGATTTTTTGTTCGTTCGGAGTATTATTATCTGGATCAACTACTGGAATAGTTATGGTTACTTTCATTTGGGCTGGATGGCTTTTCCGAACACTAAGAAAGAAAAATAACATAAAATGGGTTTTCCCGACAGTGGTTTTGGCTATAGTTGCTTTGAGCATAGTTGCTAAATCGGACTCCTTCCAACTTATGATGAGCCGAACTTTTGATACGCAAGATGCACTGAATAGTAGGTTTAGTTGGATGGAAGAATTTGCAGTTCTTAACACTCCTCTAGATTGGTTGTTTGGAAAAGGAAATTCAAACGATGCAATCAAACTTATGGGATGGCTTCCGGGTTGGCCAATGATTCTGGTGGAATATGGAATTATTGGACTCTTCTTATTTATTAGTTCGTATTTGTTGATGTTTTTTCATGTTAATAGATTTGGAAAAAATATACTATTATTTTTTATCGTATTGGGCATGGGAACAGAAGTTGTTGCGGATATGTATATTCTCGTTATATTGCCATTTGTGATTAATAGCAATTCTGTTAGTGAGACAAAAAGGATATCGACCACATAGAAAAGCGAACGTTATTTATGGCCAGAAAGAAGATTGGTGGATAATAGGCGATGTTTGATGTTTTGATCTCTATTGTTATTGCAACTTATAATGCTGAACAATATATATCGAATTGTATTGACAGCATACTGAAACAAACACACAAGAAATTTGAACTCATTATTGTGAATGATGGTAGTGTTGATAGCACAGCAGTTATTTGTAATGAATATGCAGCCAGAGACAGTAGAATTAAGGTCTTTCATCAAGATAATCACGGTGTTGGGTTTGCACGAAACAAAGGGTTAGCTAACGCTTCTGGAGAATACGTTACATTTATCGATTCCGATGATGAAGTTTCCGATAAATATTTAGAAAGATTGTTGCTACCATGTATGAAGAATCATGCGGATATCTCCGTATGCTTGTACCAATATGTAAGCAAGGACGAAGAGTATACTCCGGTAATAACTGGAGAATATTGTATTTTAAGCGTGGACTATCATATTTTGCAAGCAAAAATCATTGGCAGATGTTGCGGTACGTTGATTAATAAAAAACTACTGAATGAAGTTTTTTTTGATACAGATTTATTTGTTGGTGAAGATTTGCTTTTTTTCTGCAAAGCATTAAGCCACGCAGAAAAGATTTCTATCACAGAGGATCAACTGTATTGTTACAATATATATGATGAGTCATCATATAGTGGAACTTACAATGAAAAAAAATTCACTGAAATAATTTCGTGGAATCGTGTACTTGCGCTTTTCCAAGACAAATCGGAAATATTTAGAAATACACTATATAGACTGTATGGTTGGATTCTGTTAAATAATATTTTGAGAATGGAAGAATCCAATTACATTAATCAGTCTCATCGGAAATTATGTTTAAGCCAACTTAGAAAAATGACTAAATATGTCTTTGGTTTTTGCCGCGGAGGTGGAAAAAGAAGTGTTGCTATGTACCCGGTATATCTTGTTACTAGTATGTCACCCAAAATGGGATATATTATGTTTAGCCGATTAATGTGGATGAAACATAGCATAAGAAAAAACAAATGATTGCGAGTGATTTATGAATGAATATAAAAAAATTTTTGATTAAAGCATATGAAGAGATTTATGGCATTCCCCTCATAGTGAAATGCTTTTGGACAAAAGTTATGTTTCCTCAAGAAACAATAGTATTAAAAGGTTTCTTTATATGGAAAAAATGGAAAATTGCGAATTTCAACTGGGGAGATGATATAAATTTATATTTTTTCAAAGAAGTTACGGGGAAAAGAGTGGTTCTTCTACCAGATACAAAATTAGCGAAATGTTTTTCTTTGGAGAATTATCTTTGTATTGGCAGTACAATTATGTCTTTTGATATGCGAAATACAGTAGTATGGGGAACGGGGCTACTAAATGATAAAATGGATTTTAGGCTCAAATCGAAGCCCAAAAAGATTCTGGCTGTTCGTGGTCCATTAACAAGAAGATGGTTGATGGAACAAGGAGTTGAATGCCCAGAAGTGTACGGAGATCCTGCACTTCTTCTTCCTCTTTTTTATCACCCTACCACATCATCTTGTTACCGAATTGGTGTTATTCCCCATTACAAAGATTTGAATAATCCTGTTGTGAAGAAAATCTCGAATCAAGATGGCGTAAAACTTATAAGAATTAGTGAGTATAATGACTGGCATGATTTTATCAATCAAATCAATTCATGCGATTCTATTGTATCGTCTTCACTTCATGGGATAATAGTATCTGAAGCTTACAAGAAACCTGTTGTTTGGGCAAAGTTTCGAGGAAGTGAATATGTGCCTGGCTGGGATTTTAAGTTTCATGATTATTTTGAATCTGTAAAAAAAGAAAATGTACTCCCTATAGACATTGATGAAGCAACCACTATTGAGGAATTAGAGGAAAGGGCAATGAAATGGAGTCCTGGCAATATCGATATAGAAAAACTTAAAAATTCTTGCCCCTTTTGGTGATAAAAGGATTATTATGAACTGATAGGTGGAGATTGGGTAATGCTTTACAGAAAAATAATAAATGAGATAAAAGTTAAGAAGATAAAAAGTAAGCTTATGGCCTGTGGTTCGCATGTATATATTGATCCAACAAGCATTTTTTCAAATGCAAATGCCATTTCTATTGGTGACTATGTTCATATACAACCAAACTGTTGCTTTTATGGTGGTGGCAGAATAGAAATTGGGAATGGATGCATATTTGCACATGATGTGCAGGTGTTATCTCAAAACCACCTGTATGATGCAGAAGATTTAGAATATATCCCATACGATACCAGATTCATAGATGGAGCGGTAATGATTGGAGAGTATGTTTGGGTTGGTGCACGGGTTACCATTTTGCCTGGTGTGAATATTGGAAAAGGAGCCGTAATTGGTGCGGGAGCCGTCGTAACCAAAGATATTCCGGCCTATGCTGTAGCAGCCGGAAATCCATGCAAGATTATTAAGTATAGAAATAAGAACAGATTTGATTTGTTATATGAGCAAGATAGAGGATATATCAAAAAGGTGAAATATAGTAATTTATGAAACAAGTACATCACATAAATAAAAGTTATAGAAATCTTATCTCTATTATATTAATGGTTTGTTTCACTTTGATGACACAGATTATTTCTCTTGGAAAATCATCTGTTGTTGCGGGAATGTTTGGTGTGTCCAGTGAAATGGATGCATACAATTTTTCATCAAGTATTATCACATTTATATTTGGCTTTTTCTCTGCAGGTATAACAACAATTATTATTCCTAGTTATATCCATGACAAGGATAGGAGATATGCCGATACATTTATTACGTTTGTATTTGGCGTAGTTTTGTTGTTGTCATCACTATTAGTTATTTCGAAAGATTTTCTGATAGGAGTTATTAGTGGCAGAGAACAAAAATTTGTTCAAACAGCTGGTAATCTACTGACTATATTGATAATAGGCCAATTATTCGCCACTTTCTCAAGTGTGACCGCGGCTTTTTTTCAATGTATAGATAGATTTATTATTCCCAAAATAATTGCATTTATTGTTCAGGCGTTTGTTGTAATATTTCTTTTGGTATTTGCCCATGTCACAATATATCAATATGCTGCTATCATTTGCGGAGGAATGATAGTTGGCTCTATAATTGATATAGTTGCAGCACTGATTTGCGGTTGGAGATATAAGCTTCAGACAGGATTCAATACTGTTGAATTCCAAAAAATGCTTAAGGCTTTTTCGCCAATACTAATGAGTACGGGAATATATCAATTATCTTTATTTATAGATTCATCAATAGCGTCCCGGTTGGATGCAGGAAACCTGTCCATCTTAAATTATTCTGGCCAAATTTCGGGTATGATAAATTCAGCAGTAATTGGAAACCTGTTGGTTTACAGTTATCCCAAAATCGTAGCCAAGGCAGAAACTCCTGAGAAACGCAAGTATTTGTTTGGTAGCATTGCTTTTTTTCATATGATAGTATGTTTGATTATTTGTGGCTTTTCAGTGATAGGAAAAGAAGGGGTTTCACTTATTTTTGAACATGGAAAATTTGATGCTACAGCTTCACAATCAGTTTATATGTGTGCGCTTCTATATATAATAGGTCAGCAAACCAATATAGTTAGGGACTTGATGTATAGATTTTTTTATGCCAAAGGTAACACGAGAGTGCCAGCCATTAATGGTATGATTGTAAGTATTGTTAACATTGTAATAAGTATGCTGATGGTTCAATTTATTGGCATTTACGGAATTGTTGTTGGAACAATTTTGGCATCATCTGTATCACTGATTGTTATTCTATACAAATTCAAGGTAGAGTATGATCCGGAAATTTCATATTTTAAGGAGTTGTTTTCCCTACTGAAGAACATTATTGTGACAGTTATAACGATTGGCGTAGTTCTCTTTAGTAAAATACTGCTAAGAATAGATAATGATTTGATATCTATCTTGATATTCGGGATAGAGGCGGTTATTGTTTTTCTTTCATTAATGTATATGTTTTCTAAAGATACTTTGAAATTTGCTAAGAGCATGTAATTAGCTGTGACCGCTCGTCGAAACTAGAAGTTCACAATTCTGCTGGAATTTTTATCAACAACTCTCAATCTGCCTGTAATATGTTACTTAATTGATAACACCTCTGTCTTCTACTGGATTATCGCATTCTTCTGATATATATTGTGTGTTACCCAAAATCAAAGACTAAACATATGTTAAATTATGACGGAAGATCTTCGCAAGTGAGAACCAAATCTCACCTGCGGAGGTTGCTGCTTATTGTTGAATGTCAAGTAAAATTGACCCACTTTTTCGTTGAATTCTGACCCACCCTAGCACCGTGAAACTGGTTTGCTAAGGTGGGTCATTTTTATATGTCAATCCTGATTTTTACACTGTGAATTGACCCACCCCGTTAATGAGTTACTATCTGATACCCATCAGCCGACAACGATGTCCGATCGATCAGGATCGTTCTCGTTGATGAATCTAATGTAATGTACCTGCTTAGTGTTAAAAGCCGGTCGTTAATCAGTTCATGAACCAGTTTTTCCATTGCCGCAGGCCTGTCATCGGCGGCAGAAATATCACGCCTTGTTCTTGTGATCATAGCTGTACTGCACAATTCGTCCAAATCCATGAAAACATCGTCTGCCGCGCTTGTCACGGGTTCCACAAACCGATCTGTATCTGGATCATAAGTATACTGCCCGCATTCCCTGATACGGTTCATCACAAAGTATGGGTGTTTGATGCCATACCTGCTCCGCAGGAAATCATATGCGATGTCCTGCCGTCGGAATTATACTGCCGGACAATCTCCGGAAACGCGTCCTCGCCAATGATTGTTTTACTCATTCCGCACCTCCTATTGCGCGATGTCCCGGTCGATCAATTCAAAGGGCCATTCTTCATCGATATGTTCGCGCACGTATTCGTACGCCTCGTCCCTCAGGTCATTGGCAACAAGGACTTCCCAGTAAAGGGAACATGTCCGGTAAAGGCGGTTGGCCTTTTTCATCAGCTCCTCATATGTCGGCGGCTTCGGCGTCATTATCCCGCCCCGGTCGATGCCGTATTCCTCCAGCAGATATCTGCTTCCCTCTTCGTAAGACATCGTGGCAAGGGCTTTGCGGATCTCTTCATCATGCCTGTAAACATCAAGAAAATCCATCGGGCGGCCGCCCTCGTATACAGCCATTGCCCCGTTTTCATGCACGCTGTTCCCATCTTTCACCCACTCACGCAGGGCTGCCCTTTCATCGTCCGTCATCGGCGTTACTTTTTCGTATTCTTTAAGCTCCTGCTTGAGGAAGCGTTTTCTTTCTTTATCTATCTTCATTTTACACACCTTTCATTTAATACTCTTTTGGCCTTTTGACACGGTAGCTGTCGCCCGTTATACTCAGGATATGGCAGTGATGCACCAGGCGGTCCAGGATCGCCGTGGCTGCAAGCTTGCCGGTAAACAGCTCGTCCCATCTGCCCATCGGCAGGTTGGTCGTAATAATGAGGGAGTTCTTTTCATACCGCTGTCGGATCACTTGGAAGAAAAGGCTCTCTCTTTCTCTGTCCATTTTTACATATGACAATTCATCTATTATCAGCAGCGGAACCTTGTTCAGCTCTTCCAGCATTCCGCGCAGTTCCCCTTCCAGCATCTTTTCGTACAGACGGTCAACAAGGTCTTTGGCATTGACAAAAAGCACCTTATATCCCGCATCGACGGCGTTCAAGCCGATCCCCGTTGCGATCATGCTTTTTCCGACCCCTGGCGGTCCGATGATGATGACGTTTTCACCTGCCTCAATGAAATCCAGCCCGCCCAGTTCCGTGATCTTGCCCTTATCCATGGTCTGGTTAAAGCCGTAATCAATATCCTCCAGCCGTTTCTCGGCCTCAAAACACGCCTCCTTGCGGAGCCTGTCCGTCCTTCTGCCGCGCTTCCCTTCTTCTTCGACGGCAAGGAGCCGGATGAGGAAAGATTCATAATCCATGGAAGATGCTTCCGCTTCCAGGATCAGGTCGCGGTACTGCTCCCGCATGTCCACCAGCTTAAACTTCTTCATCATGGCTTCTATGTATTCAGCCTTTGTCTGATAAACTTGCTGTTTCATCTGCACACCTCCGCCATGGCAATGGATTCATAATAGCTGCATTCGCGCGTCAGGGCGGGATCATCGTCCCGGTAATCCTTTCCGTCCGCAGGCCCCGCAGTATCATTGCTCCCAATTTCAGGAAGGATCAGCTTTCCTGCGTTGTAATCCCTCAGGATCCCCTTGAACGACTTGATATCCATCTTGTTCTGGTCGACACAGTATCCGATAAAACGATCAAGGGTAAGGTCATCATAGATGTCCGACAAAAGCATGATCTTTCTGGCGTAATGCGTCGGCTGGTCAAACTTCCTGCCGGCCGCGTCGAGGTAGCGCTGTCCGTTCGTGAAACGAGCCGTGAAGTCCCTGCGGATCTGCGGAATGGATGTGCTCACCGGCTGTGCAATGGCCTCGTAATGCGACGGATCCGTCCTGACGTCATGCTTTCTTTCAGAGGCTTCCAGCGTCAGCACGCGGTTTTCCTTCTTATCGTAAATGTCGATGCGGAATCCATAAGTGAGCCTGAACTGGAGTGTCTTGTCTACGTATTTAACAGGCACGCTGTACTTGCTTCCGCCAACGCTGATATAGCTGTCAGGACTGATGATCCGTTTCTGGAGCTTTTTGATCTGATAGTGCGATTTGGGGAGCGGAAGCAATACGTCCTTTTCTTCCTGCAGGTAGTGCTGGTTCGGGATCCTTTTCGTGGTCCCGTGCACCTCGTCGCACCATGCGTTGACAAACTCTTTGCCCCTTCGGTTCAGCTCCTCCATGGTCGCGAACGTATTACCCTTTATTAGCTGTTCCTCCAGATAGTTGAATGGGGATTCGAATTTTCCCTTCTTTCTTGGCCAGTAGCATGGGCATGCGTTCAGCTCTGTACCGAGATGCTTTGCCAGCAACAGGGCTTTGGGGTTATACCGGATCTCGTCCTCGCTTTTCGGGTTGTTCTCGATCACCAGCGCCTTGGGGTTGTCGATAAGAAGTTCCAGCGTTACTCCTCCGAGATCATCGAATAATTCCTGGATCGCCTCGTAAATGGCTGCCGCATCAGCCTTAAGCGAAAAACATACCGCCTTCTTTCTGGACGCGGCCAGGATCATTGCAAAGCTGTACACATTTCGCTCCGTGCTGCCGATCACCATGGAGTACTCCGACCAGTCGAACTGCGCCTGATCCCCAGGTGGCGTCTCAACCCTGACGGTTGCCTTGGAACTGATCAGTCCCACATCCTCATCCACCCGCTGCAGGAATCGGTAAACAGGGCCAATGCTTCCCGTGTACCCCCGGTTCTTAAGCTCCCTGAAGATCCTTGTACCGTTAAACTCATACGGTTCGCATCTCCATACAATAATGAGCTCCTTGTATTCGTCCAGACATGACTTATACACTGTTCGGCTGTAGACAGGTTCTTCTTTCATGTCCAGGAGTTTCCTGACCGTGTTCCGGGAGATCCCCAGGATTTTTGCGGTCTTTCGTTTTGACTTAGTCTGCTTATAGACCCTCTGGACAGCTGCCCAATCTTGCAATCTGTACACCTTCTTTCACCTCCTCTCCGTGACTGATTGCACACGGAGAGGATTGTACTTTGCTTTATTGGGTGGGTCAATTCTGAGTATTAAATTTTCAAGGTGCAGTGTATCAGAACTGTGATATATTAGTCATAATCCAACCTTCTAGGGTGGGTCAGTTTTCAGCGTAAAACCTGGGTCAGTTTTCATTGTAAATCAATACTTATTTGTAAGCGTTAACCCTCCCCTGTGTAGCCAGATAAACCTACCCTTTTGTGGGCGGGTGGGTAGGAAGATAATCAAGCTAAAATCGGTTTTCCTAACTGATTACAGTCTTTTCAAAATGCTGTATTTAGCCATTCGGGATATTTCGAAAAATGTACTGGCAGCAGGAGCAAATGGAGCAAAATCCATGCATAGTTTACTGTATTCTACGGTGAGCGCATTCCCGAATAACAAAAGCTCTGAATGGTGGTCAAGGGTAAAATGAACGACAGTTTCCGCTGCCACATTGCTATCCTTCAGGTTCGTACTTCTTTGCAGTTAAGGGTGGTTCTACCACCACCTTTAGATTTCACTTTTCATTTTGCACGATTTTTGGATTTACACAAAATTTGGGATGAACTATTTTCGTATAAAGCTGCCATGTCTTCTCTGAACTTTATCCCATTTGTTAGACAGCATGGTATACTGAAAAACAAGTGAGATGATTTTATGTCAAAAGGAGTACCAAACAAAAGGTACACACTGGAATTCAAAAAACAGGTAGTAGAAACAATGCTGGAAGAAGGGCTGAGTTGCAGCAAAACAGAGAAACGATTTAACTTACCAAGCAAGCGGCCTGCTCATGGGAACGGATCTATTTGATGGATGAGCCGGAGGGTTTTACGATTGAAAGGCGTGGTCGGAGCAGCCAAGGACGGACATGAAAACTTGGGAAACAGATAGAAGAAGACTTGCTTGCTGAGGTGTGCGCCTTTGAGCAGAAAATGACTACCCCAAAATTGCAAGCCTTGGTTTTGGAAAATGAGAGGAGCCTGCACAAAAAACGCAGGAAGTAATGAAACTGAGGCAGAAACAAAAACTGGAAATACTTCTTTCCGTCGCTCAGTTGGTACGCGCAACCTTCTACTATCATCTCAAACAGATGAAGAAGCAGGACAAATATACGCAAGCCAAAGAAGAAATAACTTCAATCTACAACAGAAATAAAGGTCGCTACGGATATCGTCGCATTATAGATGTACTGCGGCAACGAAAAATCCACCTGAATCACAAAACGGTTCAGCGCCTCATGAAAGAGCAAGGCATGATTTGCCGGGGTCAGAATGAAGAAATACCGTTCTTACAAAGGCGAAATCGGAAGGGTTGCGCCAAATTTGCTCAACCGCGATTTCAGCACGACAGAGCCAAACCAGAAATGGGTTACTGCCGTTTCGGAGTTTCCTTGCTTGGTGAAAAGGTCTATCTGTCTCCTATTTCGGAACTTCATTCCAGTGATTTGGTCAGTTTCGTGATTTCCGATCAGCCTGTACTTTCGATGGTTATGAATTTGCTGGATGTCGCCGCACGCCAGCTGCCCCCCGGGGGGAAGCTCCCCTTCTCCATTCGGATCAGGGATGGCAGTATCAGCAAAAGCAATATCAGAAGGCACTTGCTGACTATGGTATTGTCAGAGCGTGAGCAGAAAAGCCAACTGTCCGGATAGTGCCGTCATTGAAAAATTCTTTGGCTTGCTCAAGAGTGAATTCTTTTATCTGCAGAATTTCCATTCTATCCGCCATTTTAAACAGGCGCTTCTTGACTATCTGGATCACTATAACAACAAGCGTATCAAGCAAAAGGGCTTGCCGCCTGCTGTTCACAGACGTCAAGCCCTTTTGGCAGCCCAAACTATTTTTCTATCTAACTTTTTAGGGTCACTTCATCTCTTTAAAACATGGCGGTTTTCATCGTTTGAGCGGCCACCCAACAGCGGCCGCTTTTTCATTGCTCCCCTTACTTCTGAGAACCACTCATAGCGCGCTCAGCCTGCTCGATGAGGCGCTTCCTACTCTGACCCGTAGCACTCTTTTTGGGACGACCCCTGGAATGGGCCTGTGCACTCAATTCTTCCACCATGGAGGTGCCGTCGGCAAGGTGAAAATTCATGTGGATCACGTCGCCTTCGGTGGTCACATCCACCCGCCGGATGACCGCGTCCACCAGCGCAGGGGTGATGTCCTCGGGCGTGGCAAGGGTGTCGAAGGTGGCAAAGGCATCCTGAATCACCTTGAGCCGCTTCTGGATATCGCCGCTGCGATCCTGCTTCTCGGTGAGCGTAGCCAGCAGTTCGTGCTGCCGTGCCACCTGAATGGCATTGTTCTTCATCATGTCGGCAAACTGATCATCCGCCAGATGCCCGTTCATGTTCAGATCCAGCAGCCGTTCCCGGCGGGCGTTCAGCTTGGCGATGGTATCCTCAACGGTTTCGATGTCCTTGGCTACGGAGGCTTCGGGCTGCATCTCCTCCAGCGTTTTCAGAATGCGCTGAGCCATGTCCTCCTGATTCTGCCGGAAGCCCTTGAACAGCTTGAACAGTACGTCCTTGATCTCGGATTCCCAGATGTAGCGGGAGGGGCAGGTGTGGGTGCCTTTCTTCTTCTTGCCGCTGCAAACCCACGAACTGTTGGGGTTCTTGCTATGGTAGGCGGTGGAACTCTGCCGGTGGTACAGCGCGTCGCAATGGGTGCAGTACATCTTGCAGGAAAGCAGGTTGGCGTGGTTGTACTGGCCCCGGTGGTTCTTCACATCCGAGCTGCGCTTGGCAAGGATCTCATTGGCCTTTCGCCATACTTCCTCGCTGACCAGCGCCGGGATGTTCTCATCTGGGAACATGACCCACTCTTCCTCTGGCAGCCGGATCTGCCGCTGATCAAAGGGATCGGCGATGGTGGTCTTGCCGCCGCAGAACCAGCCCTTGTACTTGGGGTTGCGGATCACGTTAGCCATGGCGGCGTGGTTGATGCGCCCGCCGCTGGTGCTGCGGTAGCCCTTCTCGTAGAAC
This sequence comes from Clostridia bacterium, assembly GCA_017501255.1. Taxonomy (GTDB): domain Bacteria; phylum Bacillota; class Clostridia; order Christensenellales; family Aristaeellaceae; genus Limiplasma. The sequence continues at coordinate 65,797 of JAFVXE010000017.1, forward strand.
AGCTTTTCCAGCTGGTTCAGGCTGTAATTGCCGGTGGCGAAGCTCTCGAACAGGTCACGGACGAACACCGCCTGCTCCTCGTTGATGACCAGATGCTTGTCCACGTAGTCGTAACCGTAGATGCGGCTGTTGCCGAACACCCGGCCTTTCTTGATGGCCTCCTTGGAGCCGAACTTCACGCGGGAGGAGATCTTGCGGCTTTCATCCTGCGCGATACCGGACATGATGGTGAGCCGCAGCTCACTGTCCGGATCCAAGGTGTTGATGCCGTCGTTCATGAAGAACACGCCCACGCCATAGCGCATCAGATCACGGGTGTAGGTGAGGGAGTCCACCGTGTTTCTGGCAAAACGGCTGACTTCTTTGGTCAGGATCAGATCAAACTTGCCATCCTTGGCATCGTGGATCATCTGCAAAAAGCGCTCACGCTTCAGCACGCTGGTGCCGGAGATGCCCTCGTCGATGTAGCCGGGCACGAACTTCCAGCTCTCAACGCCCTTGATTTTTTCGGTGAAGTACGCTTCCTGATTTTCAAGAGAGTTCAGCTGCTCATCTTTGTCAGTGGAAACACGGGCGTAGAAGGTGACCCGCAGGGGCAGGTCATAAATGCTGCTGTATCGCAGTTGTTCACGGAGTCTGCGAGCTTCCATGGGTACGCTCCTTTCAATATACTAAAAACATAATATTCGGTCACGTGAGTGATTTCAATGGAAGTTGTTGGTGAATGAATTTCTTCGGCGGGTACTGTCTAAATCATCCTGATTGTTACGGCTCAAAAGCAACCGATACTCCTTTTCATCGATATATCCTTCCCGAAGCAAACGGTTGGCATAGTAATGGAAATAGAAAGTATCAATACTGTTCATTCATAGCTCCTTGCAAAGATTTTTGTGGGAAAGTCAGACAAACGGTATTTTTTCATCTTTTCTGAGGCGTATGCGTCAGGAATTCTCAATTCTGGAACGTTGTGCTATAATGGATACACAGACAACCCGGCATATGATGCACCTTTTGCCAATCTCCATTTTGCATCCCGCTGGATTTTCTGCACCACTCACACTTTGAGCAGGGAGACTGATACCGATGATTACCGGCGAACTGAAGAACAAAATTGACAGCCTGTGGAACACCTTCTGGACGGGCGGCCTGACCAATCCTCTGGAAGTGATCGAGCAGATGACCTATCTGATGTTCATCCGCGATCTGGATGACATGGACAATCTGCGCGCCCGCGAGGCTGCCATGCTGGATCTGCCCCACAAGAGCATCTTCGCCGGCGAGGTACAGATCGGCGACCGCACCATCGACGGCAGCCAGCTCAAGTGGTCTGTGTTCCGGGACTTCCCTGCGGGCAAGATGTACACTGTCATGCAGGAGTGGGTGTTCCCCTTCATCAAGAACCTGCACGCCAGCAAGGACAGCGCCTACACCAAGTACATGGATGACGCCATCTTCAAGCTGCCCACGCCGCTGTTGCTGGATAAGGTGGTCACCGCCATGGACGAGATCTACCGCATGATGAACGACATGCAGGCCTCCGATGTGCGGGGTGATGTATACGAATATCTACTGTCCAAGCTGAGCCAGTCCGGTGTGAACGGGCAGTTCCGCACGCCCCGCCACATCATCAAAATGATGGTGGAACTGATGCAGCCCCGCCCGGAGGATGTGATCTGCGACCCCGCCTGCGGCACCAGCGGCTTCCTTGTGGCGGCTGGCGAGTGGCTCAAGGACAACCGTAAGCAGGAGATCTTCTATAACGCCCAGCGCAAGGATCATTTCATGAACGGCATGTTCCACGGCTTTGATATGGACCGCACCATGCTGCGCATCGGCGCCATGAACATGATGACCCACGGCATCGACAACCCCGTCATCGAGTACCGGGACAGCCTCTCAGACCAGAACCCGGATCGGGACAAGTACTCGCTCATTCTGGCCAACCCGCCCTTCAAGGGCAGTCTGGACTACGACACCGTCTCCACCGATCTGCTCAAGGTATGCAAAACCAAAAAGACCGAGCTGCTCTTCCTCGCCCTGTTCCTCAAGATGCTGGATGTGGGCGGGCGCTGCGCCTGCATCGTGCCCGATGGCGTGCTCTTCGGTTCCTCCACCGCCCACAAGGCCATCCGCAAGGAGCTGATCGAGAACCATCGCCTGCAGGCGGTCATCTCCATGCCCTCGGGCGTGTTCAAGCCCTACGCAGGCGTATCCACCGGTATCCTCATCTTCACCAAGACCGGCCACGGCGGCACCGACAACGTGTGGTTCTACGATATGCGTGCCGACGGCTTCTCGCTGGATGACAAGCGCACCCCTGTTTCGGACAGCGACATCCCGGATATCATCGCCCGGTTCCATGCCATGGATGGGGAAGCGGATCGTGCCCGCACCGAGCAGAGCTTCCTTGTGCCCAAGGAGGAGATCGTGGGCAATGGGTATGATTTGAGCATCAACAAGTACAAGCAGGTGGAGTACAAGGCTGTAGAGTACCCGTCCACCAGCGAGCTTTTGAAGGATTTGTGGGCTCTGGAGGAGCAGATTCAGCAGGGGCTGAAGGAGTTGGAGGGGATGGTGTGATGGCTGTTCTCGGTTCACTGGTTGAACAGATTCGTGGCGTTTCCTACAAACCCGAAGATTTGCATAGTAACTTGAATGCTAACAGTATCATGCTATTGCGGGCCAACAATATTCGTGATGACATGGTAAACTTTGACGAAGTGGTCTATGTTGATCGAAAAAAAGTTTCGGACAAGCAATTGCTAAAAGCAGGCGACATTTTGATTTGCACATCGAGCGGAAGCAAGGAACTTGTTGGTAAGGCAGCATACATTACAGAAGACATCGAAGCTACCTTCGGAGCTTTCTGCAAAGTAGTAAGACCACGCTCGAAATGTGCAAAGTACATCGGTCATTTCTTCTGTAGTCCAATTTATCGAGAGCGTATTGCAAATGTTGCAGGTGGTGCAAACATCAACAATATTCGTAACGAACACATAGATGAACTAACCATTCCACTTCCGGCATTAGCAGAGCAAGAGAACATTGCTGCATTGTTGGACTCTGTTACCGCCCTTATCTCCCTCCGCAAGCTGCAAATTGCAAAACTGGATGAACTGGTCAAATCCCGATTTGTTGAACTGATGGATTCTGCTGAATTGAGTGATGAGTTGACAGTTGAGCAAATTACGGAGCGAGTAAAGGTTGGGTTTGTTGGTACTTGTGAAAAGTACTATACCGATGAAACAGGTATTCCGATGTTGCGAACAGGTAACATTACTGACCATGGTGTTGATATGCGAGACCTGAAATATGTGACTGCTGATTTTCATGAGAAAAATAAGAAGTCTCAAATTCGTAGAGGAGACTTGCTGATTGCAAGGCATGGTTCTAATGGACAAGCAAATGTTTATGATGGTCCAGAAGCACAATGCCTAAATGCGGTGGTTATTGTACCTAATCAGACTGCTGCAAAGTCTGTATTTTTGGCAGGACTGATTAATTCTCCTGCGGTAAAAGAACAAATTGACAGAACATTGGTTGGTTCTACACAGCATGTTGTAAATACAAAAAGCATTGCTAACCTTGTTGTAAGAATTCCGTGTTTAGAGGTTCAAGAACAATACGAAGCCTTCGTCGAACAGACCGACAAATCAAAATTGGCAGTTCAACAATCACTCGCTCAATTGGAAACCCTCAAAAAGTCCCTTATGCAACGATACTTCGGATAAGGGGAACAACGTTTGCTTCGTATACTTCTGATAGTAATAACGCTGGTGTGAATGTGAGGAAAAAACAATGATAGAACTAAAGATAGTATTACCGTTGCAATCAATACGAGAAGATCAACTTGATAAGATACACAAAGTGTTTTCAGGCTTTGTATTGAAATGGAAGTTTGAAGATTTTGGTCTCTGTGTTTTTCAAACAGAGATTCAAGAACGTAAAGCTAACGCTGTAGATGTAGAGCTTGGTTTAAAGTGCTATAAAGTATCGTTTACATGCAATATGGAGTTAGAAACTGATGACGAAAGGCGATTCTTTTGGCCAACTTCCGATACTGAAAATAGATATGAGTGGGAAGAATTTGAGTTCTATGAGTTGAGGAAACTCTATTTGGCTTTAGTTCTGGCTATTGTATTGTCCCATCCAGAATTCAGCATTGGTAATGCTCCAATTGAATTATTCATTAATGAAAAATTATTCAGCAGGGAACTATATATGGACTATAATATCCATAATGATGCATATGATAGCTTTCCGAATGTATATTCTGCATCAATCACTTTACAAGCTGCATTTGATTGGTTGATAGAAAAAACCAGCCAGTTTGATACAAACCAAAAACCGATTAATGCAATATCTGCATTGTCATATGTTTTAAATCGAGAACTGCGCGAAATCTTAATTTATACAAGTATTGGTTTGGAGTCTATATATGTTCCCGAAAACCGAAATGAACGTCAAAGGCTAAAAACTAGAATCAAATTACTGTTCCCACATTTAGACATAGAAGCATCGATAAATGATATGTATACGTTTCGCTCCAAATTTGTACATGGTGAGATAAGCATGGGGATTTGGTCGCTTATGGAGCCAAATATCAGCAGCGATGAAGCAAAACTGGAAAAAACAGCGCAGTTTGCAGCTGCAATACTTGTTGAAAGCATAAGAATTCTCATATCTAAAAATGCAACAGGAATAAAGTTTTCAGAAATCACGGAATATGCCCTGGAGAATTAGTATGTCAACTGTTTTTCATGATATCAAATTGACTTTCACTATGGTATAATCTCCCCATCAGCAGGATAAACCAACATCATCCCCATCCCTGCTGCCATCCCATCAGAAAGGAGCCCTGCATATGTTCTGTCTCAAACAATATGATACGCCGCTGGTGTGGTTCGCCATTACAGACGATCCCATCGATGGTCAGCAGTGCCGGATCAGCCGGATCGATCAGGAGCAGATCAGCCGGATGCCCCTTGGCCTGCGGTTGGATGATGCCGGGCTGATGGAGTGGCTGCGTAGGCGCATCATCCCCAAAAACCGGGAGTATGTGGATACGCTGCTGGCAAAGAACGGGCTGTCCCATGGTGATACCCGTGGCATCCTGCGCATCTGCCGGGGGCTGTCCCTCAACGATAGCTACTGGGTGGTGGAGGATGACTTTTCCGGTACCTTTGCCGATTTCAACCTCTACCAGCACGATTTTGTCAAAGTGCTGTCGCTGATCGCCTATACCGGCTACGGCAGCTCCCGGGCCAAAGGCTTTTCCTCCTCGCCGGAGTTTACCACCTCTGGTATGCTGCGCAAGGGCTGGCGGAGGCTGAATGGGAGCATCTACCTGTTCAAGGGCGGCACCAGCGGCGCAGCCAATACCGGCAATGAGCCCTACAGCGAATACTACGCCTCTCAGATCGCAGAGCGTATGGGTCTGCGTCATGTGCACTATGACCTGAGCAAGTGGAAGAAAAACGTCTGCTCTGTCTGCGAGCTTTTCAGCGATATCGACCATTCCTTTGTGCCCATCTACCGGCTGGTGGAGAACGCCACTTTGCGCACAGTGGCAGAATACCTGCGTTCCTTTGACCCCGGGGTCTACGACGAATTTGTGGATATGCTCATTTTTGATGCGGTCATCTATAACGAGGATCGCCACTTTGGCAATTTCGGCATGATGGTGGATAACTGCACCAACAAGCCCTATGCGCTGGCTCCGATCTTCGATAATGGCCTGTCCCTGTTCAACTATGGCATGCCCGATGATTTTGACGACCTGCCCGCCTACGCCAAAACCCGCCTGACCGCCACCGGCGTTCCCTTTGAAAACGTGGTCAGGGAGTTCATCACCCCAAGGCAGAAGGAACAGCTACGCAGGTTGATTGGCTTCACCTTCACCCGGCATAAGAACTATAACCTGCCTGCCAAGCGGCTGAAAGCCATTGAGCAGTTCTTGCAGCAAAGGGTACGGGAATTGATGGAGATTCCTTGTAAGGAGTAAGATATACATATACAGAAGGGAACATGTAACCATGTCCAACTTCACCTTCCTTGAATCCACCCCCGCCTTTGAGCCCTTCGCCAAGGTGGCGGTGGCAGCGGAAAAGATTCTCCCCATCGATCCGTCGGCGTCGGTCATCAACTGCCGCCGGGCCATGGAATTCGCCGTCAAATGGATGTACTCCGTGGACGGCTCTCTTGTGCTGCCGTGGGATGATCGCCTGCAGGCCCTGATGGATAACGAGGACTTCCGGGATGTGGTTGGGCAGGATGTGCATCAGCGCATGAAGTTGGTGCGCTTGCTGGGCAATCAGGCAGCGCACAACAGCCACGCCATCAGCCGGGAGCAGGCCGCGCTGTGTCTGGAAAACCTCCATTGCTTCCTGGATTTTGTGGCCTACTGCTACGGCGACAGCTATGAGGAGCATCCCTTTGATCACGCCCTGCTGGATCAGCCGATCCAGACTGCGCCCGTGGTAGATCACACCGCCGAGATCAAGCTGCAGGAGCTGATGGCGGAGAACGCCGCCCTCCGGGAAGAACTCACCGCCCGCCGCGAGGCCCAGCAGCCCACCTATGTGCCCAAGCCGCTGGATCTGTCCGAATACAAGACCCGCAAAATCTATATCGATGCCATGCTCATCGATGCAGGCTGGGCGGAGGGACGCGACTGGCTGAACGAGGTGGAGCTGCCCGGTATGCCCAACAAAAGCGAAGTGGGCTATGCGGATTATGTGCTGTATGATGATATGCAGCGTCCCCTTGCCATCATCGAGGCCAAGCGCATGTGTGTGGATGCCTCCAAGGGTCGCCAGCAGGCCAAGCTCTATGCGGATATTCTGGAAAAACAGTATGGTCGCCGTCCGGTCATTTTTCTGACCAACGGCTTTGATACCTATATCAACGACGGGCAGTACCCGGAGCGCCGGGTGTCCTCCATCTATGCCAAACGGGATCTGGAAAAGCTGTTCAATCTGCGCCGTATGCGCATGAGCCTGAGCAATGTGACGGTGAACCCCGCCATTGCGGGACGGTATTATCAGGAGGGAGCCATCAAGGCCGTCTGCGAGGCTTTTGACAAAAAGAACCGCCGCAAGGCGCTGCTGGTCATGGCTACCGGCAGCGGCAAGACCCGTACCTGTATCGCCCTGTGCGATGTGCTTTTGCAGCATGGGTGGGTCAAAAACATCCTCTTCCTTGCCGACCGCAACAGTCTGGTCACGCAGGCCAAGCGCAGCTTTGTCAACCTGCTGCCGGATCTCTCCGTCACCAATCTGTGCGAAGAAAAGGATAACTATACCGCCCACTGCGTCTTCTCCACCTATCAGACCATGATGAACTGCATCGATACCGTCCGGGACGATCAGGGCAAGCTGTTCACCTGCGGGCATTTCGATCTGATCATCTGCGATGAGGCGCACCGCTCCATCTACAATAAGTATCGGGACATTTTTGATTATTTCGATGCGCCGCTGGTAGGCCTCACCGCAACCCCGAAGGATGAGATCGACAAGAACACCTATGATGTGTTCGATCTGGAAAGCGGCGTGCCCACCTATGGCTACGAGCTGGCGCAGGCCGTCAAGGATGGCTATCTGGTGGACTATCTCTCCGTGGAAAGCAAGCTGAAATTCCTCGATCAGGGCATTGTGTACGACGAGCTTTCCGATGAGGACAAGTGGGAGTATGAAGATACTTTCACCGATGAGAATGGTGATCTGCCGGAGCAAATCGGTTCATCCGCCCTCAACGAGTGGATCTTCAACGAAGATACCATCCGGGAAGTGCTGCATATCCTTATGGAGAAAGGTCTGCGCATCGATTACGGCGAAAAGCTGGGCAAGACCATCATCTTTGCCAAGAACCACAATCATGCGAATGTCATCTTTGATATTTTCAATCGGGAATATCCCTATCTGGCTGGCTATGCCATGGTCATCGACAATTACATGACCTATGCCCAGAGCGCCATTGACGAGTTTTCCGATCCCAAGAAACTGCCCCAGATCGCCATTTCGGTGGATATGCTGGATACCGGCATCGATGTGCCGGAGGTGCTCAATCTGGTGTTTTTCAAGAAGGTCATGAGTAAGGCCAAGTTCTGGCAGATGATCGGACGCGGCACCCGTCTGTGTCCCGGTCTGCTGGATGGCGCAGATAAGGAGAAGTTCTACATCTTCGACTTCTGTGGCAATTTCGAGTTTTTCCGTATGAACAGCGGTCACGCGACCCCCAACATGATCGCCTTGCAGGGAGCCATTTTCAGCCTGAAAGCGCAGATTGCCTACAAATTGCAGGATCTGGCCTACCAGACTGCGGAGTTGATTCCGTTCCGGCAGAGCCTTGTCAGCGATATGCTCAGCAAGGTGCAGGAGATGAACCGGGAGAATTTCGCCGTTCGGCTGCATCTCAGATATGTAGAAAAATTCTCTGATCCCAAGAATTACGAATCCCTTACCTATGAGGATACCCTCATCATGGGTTCCGAGCTTGCGCCCTTGGTGGCTCCCGATCACGACGACGCCAAAGCTGTCCGCTTTGATGCCTTGATGTACGGCATCGAGCTGGCCTATCTGATCGGCAAGAAGTACACCCGTGCCCGGAACGATTTGGTTGGCAAAGTGCGGGCTGTAGCAAAGGTCGGCAACATCCCCGAGATTATGGCGCAATCTGAGCTGATCGATAAGATCGTCAATTCGGATTATCTGGATCATGCAGGCATCAACGAGTTTGAACACATCCGCGAGAACCTGCGCGATCTGATGAAGTATATTCCGAAGGGCAGAGTTTTGTATCTTACGAGTTTTACCGACGAGCTACTTTCCCTCGATTGGCACGATTCTGAGCTGGAGAACGATGATCTGCAAAACTACAAAGCGAAAGCAGAATTCTACATTCGTCAGCATCAGGATCATCTGGTTATTGCCAAGCTGAAAAAGAATGTACCGCTTACCTCTGTTGATGTGGAAGCGCTGGAGCGCATTCTGTGGAGTGAAGTCGGTACCCGGGAAGATTATGAAGCTGAGTATGGCAAAAAGCCGCTGGGCGAATTTGTCCGGGAGATCGTCGGTCTGGATATGAACGCTGCGAAGGAAGCCTTTGCGCAGTATCTCAACAATACCAGCCTGGACAGCCGGCAGATCTATTTCGTCAACCAAATCGTGGAGTATATCGTTCACAACGGCCTGATGAAGGATCTCTCTGTTTTGCAAGAGCCGCCCTTTACCGATCAAGGCAGCATTGTGGAATTGTTTGATGATATGTCCATTTGGCTGGGCATTCGTTCAGTGATTAAGAACATCAATAACAACGCTGTGGCTTTGTAATAGGAGGGAGACGAATGCAGCCTGCTCAAGCAATTCATATTCTGGAAATGTTGATGGATGGTGTTAATCCAGTGACTGGCGAAGTTCTTTCTGAAGAACACGTGTGTCTAGAACCACAGGTAATGCGGGCATTGCACATAGCGATTATGTCATTGGATGAACAAGTGTCAAACGAGAATGTGCAGCTTGATGCAGGGTTGCCCGTCAATAAGAAAAATGGTCGTTTGAACGCTGGTCGTGAATGGACAGACAGCGATAAGCACCAGCTCAAAGAACTATATATGAAAGGGACATCCATAGATGACATATGCGATCTGCTGCAACGCCGATATCGTGGCGTGAAAAAGCAACTGATTGCGATGGGACTGTTTGAGGAAGTACAACCGTCAGGCTATCCGCCTGCACTTAAGGAGCAATATCCCAATGCAGGTAAGCCTTGGTCAAAAGAAGAAAACCAATGGATGATGGCTGCCTGGCGTAAAGGAGCCTCTGTTGAAGAAATGGCAGCAGAGTTGGGAAGAACGCCCAAAGCAATTTGTTGCTGCCTGGAGAACAATGGAATTTGGGCAGATTATTCTCCGTCAGAAGATGAACCACCTCGCTGGACTGCCACAGACACGCAGAATTTGCTCAAAATGGTGGCAGAAGGGTATAGTATTTCACGAATAGCAGAGCGCTTTCACAGAACAGAAAAGGCCATTGAAGCAAGGCTGTTTTATCTTGGTCTTACCAAGAAGGCACCAAACTTGTTTGGTAAGGAAAAGTAGATAGAATAACAGTGGGAAGAGGGCTGTACTCCATCGCCTTGCATCCCACCCCCAAACCAACTATAATAGAAACACAAAGGAGGTGTTCCCATGCTGTATACCCTGTACAATGCCGATCAGCCCGTAGCCACATTCACCTACGAAAACGGCGTGATCACCGGCTATATCCCGCAGCAGGAACACCTGCTGCCCAAGCAGATCTGCCACGCATCCCATGAAGGCTTCGCTGGATGGCTTCGGGAACGCGCCATCGATCTGAATACCTTCCTGCACCGCCAGCTGGCAAACGAGCTGATCGGCAGTCGGGATAAAACGGCGGTCGCCATCCTGACGCATATGTTCAGCGTGTCCGATACGTTCACCTGTTTTCCGGAGGGCGAGTTTACCCCCCGTAACGAATTGTGCCAATTGGACGAACACAGCAAGGTCAGCGATTTCATCCTGATTTCCAGTGATACGTCCCTGCGCAAGCAGACCATCATCACGCCCAATGCCTCCACTGATGGCAGCTTCCCCAAAACATGGAAGCACGAAGCGGGGGAGTGGTGGCTGTATAAGATTCAATCACCCGAAGCCACCCAGAGCGAATATGCCATCAGTCAGGCACTGATTGCTTGCGGCTGGAGCGCGGCGGAATATCAACTTGTCGGCGATGATCTTACCCGGATCCGTTCCCGTAACTTCGTTGGCAAAAACGAGTTCTTTGAACCGTATGATTCTCTGCGCTTCATGTTTGAAAACAAGAGCGACGATGACGAGGTGATCTACCGGAACATCGCCTCGCTGGGTGAAACCTTCGAGAAGGATTTCCGTCGCATCCTGCTGGCTGATGCGCTGTTCATGAATACGGATCGGCACATGCGCAACTTCGGCGTGATTCGTTCGGCGGTTACGGGCGAGATCCTGCGTATGGCCCCGAACTTCGATAACAATCAGGCATATCTGGCCAATCCGGGCGGGCATTATTCGGATCAGATGCTGAAGGCCTTTGCTAACGTATATGATATTACAGAAACGGATCTTTCCGATCTGCGCACCCTGCTGAATGCCTGCGCTCAGCAGCCCTATCTTCAGAAAGCGTTCGAAACAGGCGAAGCTTTCCTGCATAGTATGTAAGAATCACAACAAGAAGGCGGAGGGGAAGGTCCTTTCGCTTTCTTCATTTGGCGGAGGTAACCATGATTTATCTGACAGGCGATACTCACGGCCTCTTTACACGCATTGAGAGCTTCTGTGAGAAAATGAATACCACCCACGAAGATCTTCTGATTATTCTGGGGGATGCGGGTATTAATTTCAGCGGCGGCTGGCGGGATGAAAATAAGAAGCGAATCCTGAGCGAATTGCCGATCACGTTGTTGTGCATCCATGGCAATCACGAAAAGAGACCAGCGACGATTCCCACATACAGGGAACAACAGTGGCACGGTGGAGTTGTCTACGCGGAAGAAGAGTATCCCAATATACTCTTTGCCAAAGATGGAGAGGTATATGACCTGAATGGCAAAAAAGCCATCGCGATCGGCGGCGCTTACAGCATTGATAAATGGCTCCGCACTCCGGGAGTCAGCTGGTGGGAGGATGAACAGCCCTCGCCAGAGATCAAGGCAAAGGTAGAAGAAAAGCTTCAACAGCTGGATTGGAAAGTGGATATTGTTCTCACTCATACGACGCCATTGAAATATGAACCGGTCGAGACGTTCCTGCCTGGCATTGATCAGTCCAGCGTGGATCAATCCACGGAAGAATGGCTGGATACCATCGAGGATCGCCTTGCGTATGACCGCTGGTTCTGCGGACATTTTCATACTTGCAAAAAGGTAGATAAGATTCAGCTGATGTTTGAAGACTACGAAACACTCGAATAATTGCAAACAGCTTCCCCAACAACAAACGCCAGACTGCACAAACAGTCTGGCGTTGCTTTTGAATATTGACTTTATTCCCCAACAGCCTTATTGGTCAGCATGGTTTTGATCATTTTCAGCACGCTGGGCTTTGCCATGCGGGTTTCGCTTTCGCCGATCATCAGTACCTTTTTCTGCTGCGGGGCGGAGGCTTCCCAGTTGGGTAGCTCACCATCACCGTTGGGATTGCCGCTACGGGCAAAATTACACAGGTAGGATACCATCTGCCCGCTGACGGCGTAGTCCTTGTCCTCCATGGGCCGCCAGCAGTTGGGCAGCGTGCCGAACCAGTACCACAGGTCGGAGGAATGCCATGCGCCGTTCTCGTCGCCGGGCAGCTGACGGTTGAAGTACCAAGTGTAGCTGGGCTTGGGCTGTGCCTGACACCACTTCTTCGACATGCCTTGCAGGATGGGCGGCATCATATCCTCGCTGGTGGAGCCAGCCATGTAGGGGATCTGGTGTTGCTTGCCCTGAGCAAGGATTTCACTGCCATTAGCTACCACCAGTCTGCCGTCAATGCAGGGGAAGCTGCCGGGGGTGCGCAGTTCCTTCTTGGTCTGGTTCCAGACCTCAAAGAGCTTCTCCGGGGAGATGGCACGGAATTGCTCCAAGGTTTCGCAACCGGCATTCTCCATGGCTTTCTGCCAGAAGGTGTAGTGCTTTTCCGCAGGTGCCGCATACAGGATCTTGCTGACACCGCCGCCGGAGCACATCACAGCCTTGTGGAACAGACCTTCACTCAGGGGACTCATGCTGTGCTGCTGCACGCTCATGCCGCCTGCGCTCTGGCCCATGATGGTCACATTTTCCGGATCACCGCCGAAAGCGGAGATGTTGTCATGCACCCACTGGATGGCACACAGTTGGTCGAACAGGCCGTAGTTGCCGGTGAAGCCAGCCTCTTCCTTGAGTTGGGGCAGACATACGAAACCCATAGGGCCGAGGCGGTAGTTCAGCGTAACACCAATCACGCCTTTGGTAGGCCAAACGGGGCCGTCGAAGTGCTTTTCGTGTCCGCAGCCGCCGGTGAAGCCGCCGCCGTGGATATAGATGAGTACCGGCAGCTTGTCGCCTTCCTTGGCGCTGTCGGGGGTGAAAACATTCAGGAACAGGCAGTCCTCGCTGTAGGTGTAAACATCGCCCTTGCGGAACTCATTATAATAGAAGATCTTTTTCAGGTTCTCTTCCTCGTTGTAGAAAGAACGGGGCTGGTAGGAGCAGGCGCCGTACTCAGTGGCATCATATACGTCATCCCAGTGGGTGACCTGAACGGGATATTCCCAGCGCCCGGCGGTGGCGTAGCGGATACCCTTGTAGGCCGCCGTGCCGGGAACCCGTCCTGCAACGCCCTGAACAGCGCCGCAGGGGGTATTGACGATGTAGTCCATACATTCATTCCCTTCGTTGAAACAGTTCGATCAGAATAGAAGTCGGAAACAGCGGCGCAGAGATGTGCGCCGCTGAACAGTATACCATTACATCTCTTCGGGAACATCCAGCACTTCAGGCACTTCGATCTCGCTGTCAGCCACCACCTTGGCTGCCTTCATGGCAACCATTTCGGCGCGCTTTTCGGGAGTGATGTTCCAGACGAACTTGAAGGCCGCCCAGGAACCCAGAATGAACACGGCGGGAACCAGCACGCACAGGGATTTGAGGCCGAAGATGGTGCCGGCGCTCTGAGCTTCCAGCGCAGCGTCGAAGCCGATCCAGCCCAGCACATAGAAGCCGAAGGAGCTGCCGATGGCCTGACCGATGCGGCGGGACAGGTTGAAGGTGCCGTAGATGGAGCCTTCGGTGCGCTTGCCAGTGATCAGCTCGTTGTAGTCGATGGCTTCACCCACCAGACCCCACTGCATCTGAATGGAAACCATAGCCATGCCGGAGCCGATGCCCAGCAGCACGCCGTGAACCAGAGGATGAACATCCATGGTCAGGTGCATCACAAACAGGGCTACGCAGATGGCACCGCCGATCAGCAGGGAGTAGCGGATCAGCTTTTCCAGACCCAGCTTCTTGCAGATGAAGGGCACGGCGATCATGGAACCGATCATGAAGGGAGAAGAGAGCACGGAGCTGATGGACTGGTAGGTCACATCGTGGTACACCTCAGAGTACATGTACAGGCTGATGTTGGAAACCAGATACTGCATCGTGCAGATGCAGATACCGTGGATGCACAGCGCCAGGAAGGGACGGTTCTTTTTGATGACGGTCAGGATGTCGGTGAACTTGATATCGTCAGCCTTGGTATCAGCACACACGGTGGTGCGCTCCTCGGTCCAGAAGTAGTGCATCAGGCAGACCACGAAGCCGAGCACAGCGCAGGCCACGCCGGTGATCATGTAGCCGGTGGAGGTTCTGTCGCCGAACATGCCGATCACCACAGGGCCGATCATGCCGGGGATCATGTTGCCGATCATGGAGCCAACGCCGCGGGCAGAGGACAGGGAGGCGCGCTCGGAGTCGTTGGTGGACATGGCGGACAGCAGGGAGCCCATGGGGATGTTGAACATGGTGTAGGCGCCCTCGTAGAGGATCTTGAAGGAGAACAGCACAACGATGGTGGTGATGCCTTCAAAGAAGGTGGGCACAGTCCACAGGCCGATGGCGGTCACAGCCAGCAGAGGAGTGGCGCGCAGCAGCCAGGGACGGAACTTGCCGTTCTTGTTCTGCTTCTTGGCGAATGCCTTGTCCATCAGAGCGCCCATCATGGGATCGTTGATGGCATCCCAGATGGTCCAGATCAGCACCAGCGTGCCCATCAGGGCGGGGTTGATGCCCAGTACATTGGTGCAGTACATGGAGAAGATGCTGGCCATCAGGGCGAAGGTCATGCATCCGCCCCAGTCGCCGAACATGTAGCCAAGCCAGTGTTTCGTGGTCAGGCTGCCGGGAATTTTGGTTTTCTTTGCCATGGTTGGTACCTCCTGTTGATTGTTCATTTGTCGCGAAGATCATGCCAATATAAGATACTCTTATTGTAACAGAGTGAAATTGCAAAGTGAATTGAAATATCTGCAACAAACATTGAAAAACCTGCAAATGGATGATATGATGATTTCAGAAGAAACCCCGAAGGAGGGGAATGAATGAAATTATCTGAACTGAAAACGATGACCCAGAAGATTCCCGACTTGCAGGGAGAGCAGCTGCAGCAATGGCTGCGCGAGTATCTCACCGAGATCGGCATGGATCCCAATGCTATCTATCAGGAACTGGAGATGACCTCCCGTTATGTGGATACCCACCGGGACACCAGCTATGTGAACGCCCAGCTGCAACTGCACAGCCATACCTTTTTTGAATTGCTCTATTGCATCAATGATTGCGGCGCAGAATATCTGGTAGGGTCTGAGCGGTACCGCATTCAAAAAGGAGATATCATTTTTGTGCCGCCCGGCATCAGCCACAGGCCGCTGCTTCCAGAAGGCATGCAGGAACCTTACCGGCGTTATGTGCTTTGGCTCAGTCCGGAATTCATGAAGCAATACGCCAGTCTGTTTCCTTATGCGTTCACCGATAAGCAGCAGAAGGCCAGCATGCTCCGTACCGCCGGAACCCCTTGGGAGTCTCTGGGCGACCTGTTCCGGAACGGGGTCAAGGAAGCGGAGCAGCAGGCAGACGGCTGGGAGGCAGCGGTGATCGGCAACACCATGCAGCTGCTCACGCAGATCAAGCGGGCAACGGATGCGCAGACCGCAAGGCCGCTCAAAGTGGAGCAGCCGGAACTGCTGGACAGGATCACCCGCTATGTGGAGGAACACTATTTTCAGCCCATCACCATCGATGAATTGTCGAAGCAATTCTATGTCAGCAACAGCACCATCAGCCATTTATTCAAACAACGGATGGGTGTCAGTTTTCACCGTTATGTTTTGCAGCGCCGCCTGATCGATGCCAAAACCCGCATTGAGAACGGTCAGCGTTTGGAAGAAGTGGCTGCCCAGACCGGTTTTTCAGATTACTCAGGATTCTATCGTTCCTTCAAGCATCAGTTCGGCATTTCGCCACGGCAGTACCGGTCGATGCAGGAAAATGATGCTTAATGTTCGGGGATGGGGGAATGAGGTTTTGTTGTTGGTGAATAGAGGAAAAGAGCGTTCTTTGAACGCGTAGCCGCATGAGTTATCGTGCCAAAAGGGGGATTGGGGCAGGTTGCCCCAACAAGCAAACCCGACAGATAGGGCAGAGTGCCTTCTGTCGGGTTTTGGTATGTGTGGCCACACATGCATTGCTTGCTGAAAGTTATGTGTCTACAAAACGTTCACTTGTTTCAATCAAAAAACACCTTCCAGCCCCATTCTTTGTGCCGGAAGGTGTTCGTTCATGCTTGCTTTTCTTCGTGCTCCTGAATCCACGCGGTCATTTCTTCCACATCGGCAGCTCCTTGCGCTACCGCCAGCCCCAACGCAATCAGTTCCTCTTGCGTGTAGGAAAGCAGCACGCCGTTTCGGCGCAGAATCAGCAGCATGGTAGCCATGCCAATGCGTTTGTTGCCGTCCAGAAAACCATGGTTTTTGGTCAGACCGCAACCGATGGCAGCAGCTTTCTGCTCGATGGCAGGATACAATTCCACGTCTCCGAAAGCAGCCTGACCCCGTGCCAGTGCGCTTTCAATCAGACCGATTTCGCGAACGCCAGAAGAACCGCCGGATTGCTCAGCCATTTTTTGATGCAGCAGCAGAATGTTATCAATCGTGGGCAGCCACATTATTTGGCCAGCTCCTTCCATGCGGGAAGGTTTTCGGTAATGATGGCGTCCATATCTGCTTCCAGAGCTTCCTGCTCTTTTTGCTTTAGAAAGGTAACAAAGTCCAGAACCAGCTGCTGAGTCTTCGGTTGGAGGCTGCTTGCCTCAAGGGCGATTTGTTCAATCAAAGTCATGGTAACGCCTCCTCTCTATCTGATACTATTCTGCGCAGTTGTTTGGTTTTCCTTCTTGTTATTCCTTCAGCCGACCATCCGTCGTCACCGTCACCACCCGCCACGGAATAAACTTCCCACTGGCCATCAGCGCCCGCTTGGCCGCATTCTCGATCCCGCCGCAGCAGGGCACCTCCATGCGCACAATGGTCACACTCTTGATATCATTCCCCGCAATGATTGCCGTCAGCTTCTCAGCATAATCGCCTTCGTCCAGCTTGGGGCATCCGATCAGCGTGATGCGGTTGCGGATAAACTCCTGATGGAAATTCGCATAGGCATACGCCGTGCAATCGGCAGCGATCAGCAGATTGGCCCCGTCAAAGTACGGCGCATTCACCGGCACCAGCTTGATCTGCACCGGCCACTGCTGCAGCTGGCTGGTTATGGGCACACAAGCGGCAACATCGGCCGCAGCATCCCGCTGGATGGCCCGGCTCTGGGTGCCCGGGCAGCCGCAGGGCAGCTTCCCGGCAGCCTTCTTCTTGGACTGCGCCTCCTTCACGGCGGCTTCGTCGTAGGCGGGGGCTTCCCGCTCCTCAAAGGAGATGGCATCCACCGGGCAGGCGGGCAGACAATCGCCCAAACCGTCGCAGTAGTCCTCGCGGGTCAGCTTGGCTTTGCCGTTCACCATTTCGATGGCTCCCTCGTGGCAGGCATCGGCGCACAGACCGCAGCCGATGCATTTTTCTTCGTCTATCTTGATAATTTTCCGGATCATGTTCATTCCTCCCGGGTTGATTTTTACAGTCACATCATACTATACTATCAGCAACAAGTATGTTGTTATAACAACAAGGAGGTAAAATGGAACCGCTTTTTTTGTCCAAGACCGATCTGTTCCGGGGTATCCCTCCGGAGGATATCCAAAGCATGCTGGGCTGCCTGAAGGCGGCAACGAAAACCTATCAGCGGGGCGAGTTCATCTGCCGGGAGGGGGAGACCGTCACCGCCATGGGCATGGTGCTCTCCGGCAGCGTATCCATCGAGAATGATGATATCTGGGGCAACCGCAGCATTCTGGATCAGGTAAGCGCAGGGCAGGTCTTTGCGGAAAACTTCGCCTGCCTGCCCGGCGAGCGGTTGATGATCAGCGCCGTCGCCAACGAGCCGACGGAGGTGCTGTTTCTGAGCACTGATTGCATGTTCACCGTCTGCCCCCACGCCTGCGGCTTCCATAACAGGTTGATCCGCAATATGCTCACCATCGCCGCCCGGAAAAGCCTGAGCCTGTCCCGGCGCATCATGCACACCAGCTCCAAGAGCATCCGGGGCAGGCTGCTCAGCTACCTGTCCTTTCAGGCAACCCAGCACGGCTGCCGGGAATTTGATATCCCCTTCAACCGGCAGCAACTGGCGGATTACCTGAGCGTGGACCGCAGCGCCATGTCCAATGAGCTGAGCAAGATGCAGCGGGATGGGATCATCACCGTAGACCGAAACCATTTTGTGCTGCTGCAATCGGATCATATGTAAAGAACAGCGTTCATGTGAAAAGCCAACCCTTCTTTTCAGATCACTCCTTGACAATGGTGGGTTTTGGTATTATGATTGGTTAGTCATAACTAACCACCAACCAAAGCGAGAACCCTCACCTTGCCCAAAGGAGGAACCCACATGATTTTCCCGATCGAATGCATCGTTGCCTGTATCCTGTTCACGCTCCCGGTTGCATCGGTTACATACCCCCGCAAACCGGGCAAAAGAGCGTTTCAATATGCGGGAGACATTATCGCTTAGGCTAGCTAATAAGCGAATAAAGGATTGGTGTCTATTGTTTATTTCATTTTAATAAAAAGTTTCTGTCCTTTTCCACAAGCAATAACATAAGTTTCTTTGTTTGCATCTTTATTTTCATCTGAAGTGCTACCATCGGCAAAATAAGGAGTTTCATTTTTGCACTTTTCGCAGATCAGTCTTCCTGATATTGTAACAAAAGGTCTTCCGCCTCTATCTTCTATGTCCATCTCTTCTTCTTGAAAGGATAGCTTTCCACCACAGATCTCGCAATTTCGGCTTTGTTCTAGATAGATTCGTGGAGCCTCAAAACATCTTTCTACCATATGTTCCTTGTCACATTTGGGGCAGATAACAAACAGTTGTGCCGTTGCTGTATATGCGCCTTTGCCTGCTCTTTTCCATTTGATTTTTCTAACGTCAATTTTTACAGAGAAATCGCTATTAGGTACGTTGTTATTCCCGCCAGAAACAGGAACTCTACGAATTAGATTAAGATTTCCCTCAGAAATCTGCTGCATTTTATCAGTTTCGCTACAAGAATCACAAACAGTTGCACTTATTGGTAGGCCGAGTTTTAAAGCAAATCCCATGGCTGTCCCTCCTGATTTGTGGCACAAATATATAAGCCATTATTTTCAGCAACAGTCCCCTCTGAAAGTAATGCTTCAAAGATACTTGAAAAATCATCAAATTTTTTAAGAACTTCCTTTGCTGTATCAATTGTTGAAAAATAGGATTTTATCGGATTGTTAATTATAAGCCAAAAAGCGTCAGTAATTTCCTTTTTGCTGTGAGGGTTCTTCAAAAAACGGCAAATATCCCTTTTTATATATAAGTTCCAATTTGCAGTTGAAAAAGGGGCACCATTCTTAAAGCTATATGAAATCGTATGAAGCACTTCGTGAAGATAGGCACTTAGCATCCCAGAGTCGTTACTTGGATATAGTTTACGTAGTACATTTCTCCTAATTACTGCGGTATCTCCAATTGCAAATCCAGGAACATTTTCATTGAAGAATGGAGATGTTACCAATTCATCTTCAAAATCAAAAACCGGGCCACCAACAGATATAGTTGACACACCAATTTCACCGAAAATAAATCTAGCATCAATACTGGTTGACTGATCTTCGAAATTAATGATTTTTTTAACATAAGAGCTTGCGATCTGCATTGCCCCAGCAAGGAAAAAACGATAATTTGAGCCTAGGATAGCTAATTGTTCATTTATATCAATGACATTCCAAAGGAATACGTATCTGTTATATATTCTTATTTCAATATCTTTTAAATCATTTAATCCTAAAATAGGCCACTTTTTGGTATAAATACCATTGGAAACAAACTCAAATATGTTCTCATTTCCTTTTGATATATAATCTTCCGGAAATAACACACTGCAAATTCCTTCTATTTCTTGTAATTCACTATTTCGAAGACTTCTGCCTTTAATAATCTCTGATGAATATAGTGCTAGCAAGATGGTTTGGAATTGCTGAGAAAGCGCTTTTTCAAGAACCTCACGTGCTCGCTTGACATCATTGCGGTTTGATTCGGTTAAAATGAGTTCCTGCTCAAAGGCTTTGTTTATAACTTTCATATGCGCTCCTCCGAAATCAAACTATGGAGTCGTGACGCTTCTTCACTAAACATCATTTGAGGGTTCCTAAGTGAGAATATAATATGTTTTTGAATTGTGATCTCTATTCCTCTGGTATTATTTATGATTTCCTTTGCCTTAACGGATTTGACAAAATAGTAACCTGCAAGTTCCAACTGACCTGACAACGCATAAGACGTACCAAGCTCATCATAAACTTGTCCAAGCAAATCAAATCGGCTAAAATGTTGACAAATTGTTTTGGATACTAAAAGAATCTGAATGGATTCTTCTATTTTGTTTTTCGACTGGTAAAGAACACCTAAATGTATCAGCACATTGATAAATGCTTCCGGACTCTCTTCGACATAAACCATCAACCCAGAAGTACGCTGGACAAGGGAATTGTTGACTGCAACATCAAGAGCAAGTTTGCAGTAATCAACAGATTTTTCTAAATCTTTTGGATTTTGACCCTCATTGTAAATGCTAAAATACGATATTGATAACTCATAATATGGAGTAAACAAATTAAATTCTGGACAATGTTCCTTAGCTATTCTTATGCAATTTTTGAATCTGCTGATTGCCTCGCAAATGGTTGCTGTTTCAAAAAGGGCTACCCCCATCAAGAATTCATACTCGGCTCTTTCGGCAAACGATAATCGAACAACATTGATTTTTTCCAACTCTTCACGGGCTTTTGAATACATCCGACTATCAAGTAAATTTTTTGCTGTATAAAAAATACTTTCCATATTCTTTCGTTCCTTCTGAGACGTTCTTATCTCGACTTGCCCTCAAAGTTTTATAACTGCGGAACGCCTGTATTTAATTCATCTTCATTATATTCCATTTTCAATTCTTTGCGAAAACAATTGTATTCAGAGACAATGCAACAAACCATTTCTCGGATAAGCCTAAATTCCTCTTCATTTGCTGCGCCCTCACAGGATGAGTTTTTATTATCCGCATTTCCAGAATAAAAGTGGTATGCAAAACGGTAAGACACTGCAATTTTCAACAACCTTTGTGTTGCATATTCAGCATTTTCGATTATGTACTCACATAAATGCTGCTTATTGAATTCCGAAATTGGAGTAATTATTTTCTCTTCTTTTCGTTCAAATGAAGCAGACTTGCCATCTTCCCATTTTGCAGATTGAGTAACTCGACGTGTGGGAGTAATTTCAATAAATGGAGCTTCATCGAAGGAAATCTCTGTGCCATCGTTAAGTTTCGTAAATTGCCTAACATATTCGGACTGAATTATGATACCATACAATTTGCTATAAAGTTCAGAATACTGTTTGAAATAAAAATCATACTTAAAATGCACATCAGAAGAAAATAGTTCAAAAC
Organism: Clostridia bacterium; assembly: GCA_017501255.1. Taxonomy (GTDB): domain Bacteria; phylum Bacillota; class Clostridia; order Christensenellales; family Aristaeellaceae; genus Limiplasma. Next base: position 87,431 of record JAFVXE010000017.1, read on the forward strand.
CTTCTTTAAACTCTTTTTGAACAGCTTCCGTTTTTCGGGTAATAACTTCTATATCTTCTTTGGTCGCAAGATTTTTTCCTTTTTCGTCCATGTACGATGGGAGAAAATTTTTAATGAAGAGCCCAAGCAAGAAAAAGAGAACAGCATTAAGAATGATATATACCCATTCCACAATCAATACCCCTTTCTGGATTTCAATTAAAGTATTTTTATACTTAAATCATAGCACGAATTCCACTACCTATCAATTATTATTTAACAAATTTGCTTTATCTATTAGAACGCAGTTCAAATAAGACTATGGGCGGCGTTTCCATATAGATCAAACGGAAGGAGGTTTCCCGTTGCTGGCCAGTCTGCTGACTGGTCTTTTTATGCCATGACGAAGGAGGTTAAAGATGGCAGACGATAAAAAGAACATCGGCCCCGAGGCTGAAAAGCCCGGTGAGGCTCCTCAAGAGAAAAAAGCGGAGCCTGTCAAGACACACCCCCTGCGCCGGAGCAGCCGGCTCCCGGTGCGGCGGAGGCACCCGTGGTGGAAACTGCACCGAAAGCGCAGACCGTTCCTGCGGTAGATAGCCAGCCCGAGGAAAAGGCGGCTCCCGCTCCCAAGGTTCTGGATTTCAGCGCCGTAAAGAATAAGACTCCGGCAAAGGAGGAAACAGCGCCGGAGAAAAAGCCCGTCAAGGAGCAGACGGAAGAAAAGCCCAAGCGTGGCCGTCCGGCCAAAACAGACAAGGCCCCAGCTGAAAAGCCCAAGCAGCCCCGAGACAAAATGTCCCAAAGTAAGAAAGCTCCCGGCAAGGAGGCTCCTATTCCACCAAAGCCGGAAGCACCGCCCAAGGAGGCCAAGGCTCCCGAACAGGAACAGCCTGCCGCTCCCCGTGATGCTACCCGCTCTGCTGAGCCGGAGCAGATCGTCTATATCAATCTGTCCGAGCTGCATCCTTTCAAAAACCATCCTTTCGGTGTCCGTGACGATTCGGAAATGAAAGGACTGGTGGAGTCGGTCAAGGCCAGCGGGGTCAATCAGCCCGCCCTTGTCCGTCCCCGTGAGGATGGCGGCTATGAGATCATTGCGGGCCACCGCCGCCAAAAAGCAAGTGAGCTGGCAGGATTTGCCAATATGCCCTGTATCGTCCGTAACATGACGGATGATGAGGCTATCCTTGCCATGACGGATGATAACCTGCGGCACAGAGAAAAAATCCTGCCCACCGAAAAGGCCAATTCTCTGAAATTGCAGGTGGAGGCCATCAAGCACCAAGGTGGCCCCGGTCTGGGCGAGGATGCTGGTAAACGCTCCACCGAGATCGTCGGTGAGCGCAACGGCATGAACTACAAGCAGGTGCAGCGGTATATTCGCTTGACCGAGCTTGTGCCGGAACTGCAAAAAATGCTGGATGAAAAGGGGTTGGCATTTACCCCCGCTGTGGAGATCTCGTTCATCCGGCCCAAGCATCAGCAGTATATCGCAATTTCCATCGAGGGCCAGCAGTCCACGCCCTCTCTGTCACAGGCCCAGCAGCTCCGCAAGCTGGATAAGGAGGGCAAGCTCAACCCGGATGTGATCGACGGTATTCTGTCACAGGAAAAGAAAAAGGAGGATCGCAACGTGATTATCAATGGCGCAGAACTGGAAAAGTATTTCGGCAACCGACAGTCAATACCGTACTGTGATGTTTGATTAATTCCACCAATCGGATTTGCTTTAAGGATTCCAGAGAAATTGGTGCGATTAAAAAATAGTCCTGCAAATGCTAATTCAATTAATAGAGCTTGGTCTAAACGTGTCATTTCTCGGTAGGGTAACTGTTGGTGCCAAGTGTCAATTGTTATAGGCGTAGCTTCAATTAAATTACATAGAGCTTCCGTATCATGAAACACGCAATGCCAAAACGCATATAAAGGCAGTTATTATTCCATCACGCATTTTCTTTGTCCTAAAATATTGATTGCACAGGAAAAAACTAAATTTCCCTTGTGGAAAAAGCATCAGAAAAGTAATTCAGTCCCCAATGCAGTTTTTGTTGCCTATACCGCAACGCTGACAAACCGTTTGAGTAAGATAACGATTTGAGGTAAACGGTACTGTTTGAACGGCGGTTTTGAAAATCAATTATCAAAGCCGCCGTTTTCCTTTTGAAAAATGGATTTACGGAGGTTGTGCTAAAGTCGCCCTTTTTTGAGGACACGGCGGTGCCTTGGAGGTATTGCCGTGTTCATTTTGCTTTTTCACAGCACCCATGATTTGCACCAGCGAAAAAAGCATAGCTCCCCCCGGCAGGATCGTCCGGCCTTGGATGTGAAATCTGCCAGTATGCTAACTGCAATATTGTTTCGTGCGCCCGTACAGTTTTATGCTGTGCGGGCGCTTTGTATTTCTCCCGTTACGACTTCGAGACACTTTGTCCCGAGGTAGGCAAGGGCGGCCCCGGCTGCCGATCCCCACCATCCCCCGTTCAGATCGCTACCAATCACAAAAATCTGAATGGAGGAAAATAAAATGACTACCATCAATTTGAAAGACTTTTACCCTTGGTACATGACCGATGAATATATCGAAGTTTCCGATGAAGTGGCCGCTGAGCTCCGGGCCAGCAAGCTGTATGAGGCTGCCTGCTCAGCGGCGGCAGGGTGCTGCAGCTGGGGTGGCTCTTCCGGCCCCTTGGCATTGCGCTGATCCTGATCGGCGTTGTCATGTGGGCGCTGGCCAACTTCCATTCCAAGCTGGATGAGAACATCGTCAGCAACACGCTGGTCACCACCGGTGTGTATGCATGGGTGCGCAATCCCATCTATTCCGCATTCATGCTGGCCTGCACCGGCGTGCTGCTGCTGGTGTGCAACCTGTGGCTGCTCATCCTGCCGCCCCTTTACTGGCTGCTGATGACCCTGCTGGTATCCGCCACCGAAGAAAAATGGCTGCGGGATCTGTATGGGCAGCAGTACGTGGACTACTGCGCACGGGTGAACCGCTGCCTTCCTTGGTTTCCGAAGAAGTAAGGAGTAAGAACCATGAAATTCCATGAATCCGGTCTCTGGGATGCGCCTGTGCTGTTGCTACTACCCGGCACCTGCTGCCATTGGAAGAAAAACTTCGGGCCGGTGCTGCCTATGCTGAACGAACACTTTCATGTGGTCTGCGCCTCCTACGATGGCTTTGACGAAACGGAAAGCACCCTCTTCACCACTGTCACCGATCAGGTGGAGAAGATCGAAGCCTTTGTACAAAAGCAGTTCGGGGGCAGCATCCATGCGGTTTATGGTTGCTCTCTGGGCGGCTCGCTGGCGGGTATGCTGGTGGAGCGGGGCAATATCCGTATCGCCCACGCCATTCTGGGCAGCAGCGATCTGGATCAGGAGGAAGGGCTGCCCGCCCGGTTCAAGGCATGGCTCATCGGCAGGGTGCTGCACGGCATTATGCAGAAGGGGCGGCTGCCCCGGTGGATGCAGAAACGGCTGGAGCAGAAGCCGCCCGAGCAGCAGGCCTACATGGAGAAAATGCTTGCCATGATGGGTCTGCTGGATGGCTCCATGGCCTTTGTGAAGCGTGCGAGCATCCAAAGCCAGTTCCATTCCGATCTCATCACCCCGCTGGGACTGGGCATCCATGCCAAGGGCACCACGGTGCATTGCTTCTATGCCAAAAAGATGGGGGAGGAGTACCTTCGCCGCTACCGGCAGCATTTTGCAAAGCCCCATATCGTGGAGTACGATCTGCTGCATGAGGAATTGCTGCTTTGCCGGCCGGAACAATGGGTGCAGGAAGTGTGCCGTGCAACGGAAACCAAAAGTTGAAAAAAGTGCTTGACAGGGCAGCCGATGGTTTGTATAATAATCATGTAAGTTAGTTATAACTAACTTACCGGTGGGAATGAAGACCTCCCTCACCGGTAAAGACCATTGGGCAAAGCATCGCCCCCTCCAAGACAGGGTGCCCGGGATTGGCCTCCCGGGCATTTCTTCTCTACAAATGGTCTGAGGCATTTTCTTTTTCAATACGAGTTAGATAAAACTAACCTTGAAAAGAGGGATTACTGTGTCGGAAGAACAAGTCATTCGCCATTGCGCGCCCACGCTGGCCAGCATCAAAACAGGCAATATCCTTTCCTGCCCCTATGCCACCAGAGAAGAGATGAACAGCAGCGTCCGCGCCTACAACCGGCGGCTGCTGAAGAAGGGGCTGCGGGTGCTGCCCCTGCGCTACCGCAACGGCATCGGGCTGATCTATGTGTACCGCCCAAACCGCCTTGCCGAGGATCTGAACCACCACATGGCCTGTGAGCTTTTGCAGGGCTGCGGCTACACATGCGGCAATGCCAACCACTGTATCCGCAGGCTGATCCAGCGGCTGGCCCAGGAGGAATTCCCCCACGAGATCGGGCTGTTTCTCAGCTATCCCCCGGGGGATGTGCATGGCTTCATCCACCGCAAACAGGAGGCCAAGTGCAGCGGGCTGTGGAAGGTGTACGATGATGTGGATTCTGCCAGGCGCACCTTCTGCCAGTACAAGAAATGCTCCGCCGTCTACTGGAAACTGTGGAACCAGGGGCGCAGCATCGAGCAACTGACTGTGCCCACCCGGCCCAAACAGGCTGCGGAGTAAGCGCATCGACACACAGGAGGATACTATGGAAAACATCATTATTATCGGGATCCTTGTTCTGGTGGTGGCGGTCGCCATCCATAACACTGTAAAGCACTTTCGGGGCAAGGGCGGCTGCTGCGGAGGCGGCAGCAGCTACAAGCCCAGAAAAAAGAAGCTCCCTTCCATCCTGTACCAAAAGACCTTCAAGGTGGAAGGGATGCATTGCGACCACTGCAAGAACCGCGTGGAAGAAGCTGTTAACGATATACCCGGTGTTGCCGGGATCGTGGATCTGAAAAAGGGTCAGGTGACGGTCTCCTATGCGCAGGATGTGTCGGATGAGGTGATCCGGGCAAAGATCGAGAGGGCGGGGTATACCGTGGCGGGGTGATCCCCGCCTTTTTGATTGTCTTTCACAGCCCCAAATGCATTCGCCCTCGCTGCATACTTCTCCGGCTGCTTGGTCAGCTTGCCTATATGCTTTCCAACAAAATGCAAGGAGGGTCATCGTCTCCTGTTATCGGGTCGCTTGTGTTCGTCAGCCATTGATGGCTGCGCCTGTTTCCTTGCTGTCAGCCTTTGTCAAAAGGAAATACAACCCGAAGAACATCAGGCTGCTGCCCACGTTCAAAGCGCCCATGCCCGCAAGCAGGATGCCGGCAACAAATGTAAGGGGCAGCGTGTTGACTACACAAGCCCACTTGGGCAGGCAGGTCTTCTGCTTGAACACATTGATGAACAGCGAGATGCACACCATGAACACACCCACGTTGCACATGGCGGAGGTGGCGCAGGTCTCAAAGAAATAGCTGAGCATGATGCTGTGCGCCTGCTCCGTTGCCCCGGCTTTGACGAAATGCCACAGCATGCTGGTGCAGGTAAAGTGCATCACCGCACCGGCAACGCAGGTAAGCGCCGTACCCACCTGCACCACCCGGGCGGTCTTTTCCGAAACGGGCTTCAAAAAGTTGGCGATCTGGAAGTATGCAGGCATGATGACCATCATGGCGATAACGCCGAACAAACCGCTCAGCGTAAACTGCAGGGTGGAAGCCCCCTCCAGCATGGCAACGGTGGTCTGATAATCAAACAGCCCCATCACATTCAGCGGGCCGTTGGGCATAAAGTACAGCAGCAAATCGCCGCCCAGCCAGCACAGCAGGTGTCCGAAAGCGCCGAACAGAAACAGCTTGGGGTTACCATTCTTAGTCATGGTGGGGTTCCTCCTTGGTCGCATTGCTCCTGCTGCCCACATACCAGTAATCGCAGCTGTCCGCACCCGCAGAAATGGTATGGTTGCGCAGCAGTTTGGCGTTCATCAGCGCAGCCATGGCGTGGTCAAGCTCGCACAGATGGGGCATAAAGTCCATGTAGCCGTGCTTCTTGGCAAAGTCAACCAGCGGGCAGCCCACCAGATGGAAGGAGCAGCCCTCGGTGTAGCCCTCCGGGTTGATGACCACGCCCCAGGTGTTGTTCCATTTGCCGTTTTGCTTGTTTCCGTTGGCTTTCTTTGCATAGGGGATGTAGATGCGGTACATCAGCTTCGCCATCCATGGTTTGTTATAATCAAAGAGCTTCTTCAGGAAGCCGAGCTTCTCCGTCATCCATCCGGTTACCTCGAGGAACATCTCTCTGGTAACGCGCCTGCCGGTGGCTTCGTAGAAGGCGAAGAAGGTCATGGCCATATCCAGATTGCTTGCCAGCAGGTTCTCCCTGCCGCCGATGGAGGGCGTTTCCTTGCGGAAGCCGTCGTAGATGAGATCGGCTTTGCTCAGTAGTGCCTTTTCCTCGCCGGGGAAGTATTTCTGTGCGCAGCGTTTCAGCAGTTTGCGGTAGCTGCGGGGGATCGTGCAGGTTTTCATGAGCATTCTCCTTCCTTTCCTTTGGCTTGCTTGGATGCAGCCTCCAGCAGCCGCACCCACTCGCGCTGCCGATGGGCGTAAAACAGCTTTGCCCACAGGCACACGATGGGCGTTTTCCAGCCTGCATGGATCTCTACCTCATCCGTATACCGGGTATGACCGCTGTCGATCCTCTCCAGCTGGATGGTGTGGTTCCACACCGGCACATAGGGGTTGGATTCCTCTGTGTACACGATGCTGTCAGCCCTGTCAAAGCGTTGCACCCGGATGGTATGGATGCCCAGCGGCAGCAGCCCGAACAGGCGGAACCGGAACCGGTACACCGCACTCGGCTGCCAGTTCAGATCTCCGCTGCCATCCATCGGCTTGAAGGTGGCATAGGGGCTGGCGATGTGCTGCAGCGTGCTGAGCTTTGTGAGCTTTGTCCATATGGTATCCGCATCCGCGGGGAAGATAGAGGTTCGTACCACCGACTGATGTTTCATGGTTTGGCTCCTTCATCGATCCGCATCTAAGCAACAAAAATCCCGGACATGGCGCTGAATGCCATGCCCGGGTGATGATACGAACACATTTTGACCCACGCATAGCCATTACAGCTGTACGATGAGTCTCGCAATTTGAAGCAAGCCAGGCCGGAGCCAGTATGTTGACTTGCTACGCCATTGGCGCTCGCTACTCCCTCACGGAATGTACGTTGTCAGTTTACCAAATGGGGGAAGGGGTTGTCAATCCAAAAACAGGGATTATACAACGGGGGTTGCAACTCACTCGCTGTCACGTCTGCTTATCAGAATGATGATCAAATAGAATAAACGTATTCTTGTTGCAATATGGCAAACCCACCAACAAGCCCCCGTCCTTCCGCATAGAAGAATGGGGGCTTACAAATATTCCACCTAAATCAAATTCAGATAATGCTGCCGTGCATCCACGACTGCATACACGATCACTTGCTGGGCTTCCTCATTTACCTTGTAGAAAACCAGATGCCTTTCAACGATCAGCACCCGATAACCCTGTTTTCGCAGGATGCTGTACCGGGGATAGCTTCCCATGTGGGGCGAAGTAGCCAGCTTTGAAATTTCTCTTTCCAATATATCCAGATAGCCAAGCGCCACATCGATGCTGCCGGAGCTTTCCGCAATATACTGAATAATGGCGTATAACTGGTCGCTGGCTTTGTCGGTTCGCAAAATGGCGTAGCTCATTTTGCTTTCCCTGCCAACAAACGGCTGCGGATATCGCTGAAGGTATCCTCAATAGGAGCCACACGATCTGCACGAACATCCTCCTCGGCATCGGCAAGGGTGCGGAGCAGTTCCAGTTCCGCCTGCATCTGCTGGAAGTCAGTCATGCCCATCAGTACTGTATCGCCGCGACCGTTGACGGTAATGTAAACAGGCTGGCGGTTTTCCCGGCAAAGCTTTGAAATCTCGCTGTAGTGGTTGCGCAGATCGGCAGAAGGACGAATCAGGTCCATGGGAACACCTCCTTTGATAGTCAAATTGTATCTTTGTTTTGCTATGATGTCAACGGGAAACATTGGCAGTCTATTCATCGCTTGTAAAGTATGTCTCATTCGTATACCAACTCCCTGATCACAAATTCGTCCACATGGGCGTGGATGTTGTAGACGGTGTGGAACCAGCGCATGCAGTCTTTGGCTTTCAGTTCTTCCGAGGTATCGAAGTATTGTTTCATGCGTTCAAAGAGAACATCATAGCGCTCTTTGCAGCTGTCTTCCACCTGATTCAGGTGGGCGTTCAGCTTGCCGTGGACGATCAGATCATTCAACAGCTCTACCTTGTGTTCTCGGAGGAATTGCAACCGCAGCTGACCATATTTGCTGTATCGGGGTTCTTCTTCCTGGGGAAGCTTCAGAATGGGGTAGAATAGGCCGTCTTCATGTTCTTCGTATTGGATGCCCCGTTCATCAAAAAAGGTTTTCATTGGTAAATCTCCTTTCACATATGCGGTAAATTTGACAGATTTTAGGTCGCCAAAGTTACGAAAACCTTCCAAAAATCACCTCCTGGGGACTATCTTCCCACCATTGAAACAAACCCAGGTGACACAACAAAAAATGTGTGTTATGATGGTTTCGGAGCCATCAAACGTCGATCCCCGCTGTCACCCGGTACTCGATGGTCGCCTCGTGCCGCTTTCGCCGCTTAGGCCTCAAAAATCGGATGGGCGGCAGCTCGAAGAATGCACATAAACGTTCTGCTGGTTGCATCAGGTTGACCATGTAGCCACCAATATAGCCGGCCTGGCGGCTGGGCATATCACCATTATAGCCCTGCTTCAGGTTGATACCCAGCTCGTTGGCGATTTCATATTTCATGTTGTTGAGGGCCTGCTTGGCTTCGGGCACAACCACGTTGCTGCTGGAAGAGTTGGAAGAATTGTTGTTGGTGCTGCCATTCTGCTGATTCTGATACATAAGACATTACTCCTTTTTGTTTGATGCTTGTTTGTCGGCTCAGTTGCTGGTGCCGTTCTGGCCAGCCATCTGCTGCTCAGCCTGACGGATGAGTCGCTTGACCATATAGCCGCCTACATAACCGTTTTCACGGGCGGTCAGGTCGCCATTGTCACCCTGCTTGAGGTTGATCCCCAACTCCCGGGCGATTTCGTACTTCATGTTGTTCAGCGCGGCGCGGGCCTCGGGCACAGTTACCTGGTTGGAACCTTGATTGCTGCTCATTCTCGTTCACCTCCTTGTGTGGGTACATCGCTATTTTGACCTGCTTAGGCGAAAATACGCTGCCAATTCTTATCTACAGCAGATAAGGAGCGCCAACACAGAAGCAAACGGGCTGATGAAAAAGGGAAGAAAAAGTTTGGAAAATTGCTGCTAAACCCCTTGACAATTCCGCTCAATCCGCTATAATAATGTTCGATTCTTTGGAAACCTATGCCGAAGACAGCGGGTTGCACCTTCGGGTGCGATAATGAGCAACAGCTTCCCCGCCGAGGTGTAAGGCGGGAGTAATCCCCTTGCGACACGTTCGCCCTTGCGCCTGCAAGGGTTTTCTTTTTGGAATCGGACAGATTTCGAAGAAGGAGGTGCACCCCCATGAGCAAGAATCTTGAGATCAAGAAGCAAGTTGTGAGCGACATCGTGAAGAAGTTCCAGGATGCCCAGAGCGTCGTCATCGTTAAGTACAGCGGCCTGACCGTTGAAGATGCTACCGCCCTGCGCGCCCAGTTCCGTGCCAACGGCGTGGATTACGTGGTTCTGAAGAACACCCTGGTTCGTCGTGCTCTCAACGAACTGAACATCGAAGGTCTGGATGAGGTTCTCAACGGCCCCTCTGCTTTTGCCTTTGGCATGAGCGATCCCGTGAGCCCCGCCAAGATCGTCAGCGACTTCATCGCCAAGAAGAAGAACGATTCTCCCATCGAGATCAAGGCTGGTCTGCTCGGCACCGAGCTGATGGACGAAGCCCAGATCAAGGCTCTGGCCAACGTGCCCAGCCGCGAAGTGCTGCTGGCCCGCTTGCTTGGCAGCCTGCAGAGCAGCGTTGCTGGTTTCGTTCGTGTTCTGGACGCTATCGCCAAGAAGGACACCGAAGCCGCCGCTCCCGAAGCTTAATCGTTAGCTTCAACACAAAACCAGTCCTGTATAACACAATTTGAATGGAGGATATTATCATGACTCACGCTGAAATCATTGAGATGATTGAGAAGATGACCGTTCTTGAGCTGAACGATCTGGTTAAGGCTCTGGAAGAGCATTTTGGCGTTTCCGCCGCTGCTGCTGTTGTGGCCGTTCCCGGTGCTGCTGGCGCTGGCGCTGCTGCTGCTGAAGAAGAGAAGACCGAGTTCGACGCCATCCTGAAGGATGCCGGCGCCGAGAAGATCAAGGTCATCAAGGTCATCCGCGAGCTGACCGGCCTGGGCCTGAAGGAAGCCAAGGACTTCGTGGAATCCGCCCCCAAGGCTATCAAGGAAGGCGCTTCCAAGGAAGATTGCGAAAAGATCAAGGAAAAGCTGGCCGAAGTCGGCGCTACCGTCGAAATCAAGTAAGTTTTTCAAACAAGAAACCGTCTGCATTCTGCGGACGGTTTCTTTTGTATTGAATGATTCGCAAAACATTCGATTAGCAAAAAGACGAGCCCACTGGGGGGAGGGTTCTTAAGGAACAATTTATCCTGCAACGAACAAAGGAGCATCCGACGTTTGGATGCTCCTTTGCATATATAGGTGTACAAACGCAATGCACGGATACCGTGCGCATAATTGCGCCCTCCTCAAATGGTGGGAGAATGAGTTTTTTCGTCTGCTCGACAAATCCAGCTAATGTTTGTCAAGCCCCTTTTTGCAGAGACACCATCGAAAAAAGGGTGCAGAAAATAAACCCACCAGATTGCGGGCTAGAAAAAATAGATGTACAATCGAAGCGATCTATCTGTAGAGCTCCATTGC